>NZ_GG749278.1:284859-288368 GCF_000160555.1 Centipeda noxia ATCC 43541 | reverse complement strand
TGGATAATATCACGGGTCTTTTTCCTTTTATTGCCTTTATAAATGGCTGTGGCTCAGAGGTGAATACAGATGAGCAGACAAGCGTTTGTACAGAAGGAAATTTGGAAACATAAAAGCGTTCGTATTTTTTCCTGTTCTTATGCGGGAGAGAAGATTTGGGTCAAGCAGGCAGAGCCGGTGCGCAATGTATCCTGGCTTCGTTTTGCACGCAGGGCATGCCTTTTCTTTGGACTTGGTATTTTACAGCCCAGTGCGGATCCAGATGGGAGGAGAGCGCTGCGCTTTGAGACAGGACGTCTGCGGCGGCTCTCTGCGCGCGGGATTCGTGTGCCTGAGGTTTTTGCCGCTGGTGACGAATGGCTTGCACTGGCGGATTGCGGGGACAATCTGATTGACGTACTAGGAGATGCGGATCTTCCTGTACAGGCGGCGCAGACCATACTTTCTTCTGCGGCGGAGAATCTTGCGGCGCTGCATGCGCTTGGGATTCATCATGGGCGGCCTGCGCTGAAAGATATGGTATGGGATGGTCAAGAGGTCACCTTGCTCGACTTTGAGGATGGCATCATCGTGGGGCTTTCTCGGGAAAAGCGCATTTTGCGTGATCTATTGATTTTCATGCAGAGTATTTTCAAGGAGATGGGGAATGATGGTCCGCTGCTGGCAGCGGGGGCATTTGCTGTCTATGCGCGTATACAGCCGCACTATGCAATACGTGCGCGCGCTTATTTTGGGCGGTTTAACCTCCTCCTTCTGGTTCTGCAGATTGGCCTGCGCTATACAGGGCGCGATTTGGAGAGTGTCTATCAGACGCTGCACTTCTTTCGCAAATAGAGTGCTGTCGGAATAGGATGGGGCGTTTTTGGCCGGATATTTGTTTCTTGCAGGGGATATTTCCCCTTTTCTTTTTGTGATTCATGCGTCTATATTATGAAAAATTTGACGCTGCGGACTGTATCTTTAAGGGGGTATTTACTATGTTGCTGGATCGTTTAGAACAGCTTCCGCTCGGTCGCTTTCAGTACAAACTGTTGGCTGTGACGGGGCTGGGATGGCTATTTGATGCGATGGATACGGGACTGATTGCATTTGTGCTGCCGGTGCTGGCGCGTGAGTGGGGGCTCACGCCGGCGCAGGCGGGATGGATCGGATCGATCGGTCTGATCGGTATGGCTCTGGGGGCAGTCCTGGCGGGAACGGTTGCGGACCGTATTGGGCGCAAGCAGGTGTTCACCATTACCGTGCTTCTTTACAGTATATCAACGGGATTGTGTGCTGTGGCGTGGAGTTATGAGTCCTTGCTCGTGTTCCGCTTCCTTGTAGGATTTGGTTTGGGCGGAGAGCTGCCTGTTGCGGCGACGCTGATGAGCGAGTATGCGCCGGCACGTCTGCGCGGGCGCTTCATCGTTCTGCTTGAGAGCTTCTGGGGACTCGGTTGGCTCGCGGCAGCGTGCATTGCCTATCTGCTGATTCCGGCCTTTGGCTGGCAGGCTGCCTTTCTCATCGGTACGCTGCCCGCACTCTATGTATTCCTCCTGCGGCTGCATATGCCGGAGTCGATCCGTTATCTCCTCTCGAAGGGACGTGTGGATGAGGCAAAGGCCATCATCTCTGATATTGAGCGACAGTTGAAGCTGCCGGAGCGTCCGTTCCTTGATCAGCTTGCACCGGGCAGGGTGGAGGCGGAGCGCGTGGAGACGCCGGGCTTTGCAGCGCTTTGGGCGAAGGGGATGCGCCGCCGTACGACGATGCTCTGGCTCGCGTGGTTCGGCATTGTGTTCAGTTACTATGGGATCTTTATGTGGCTGCCGTCAATCGTGTATTCACAGGGCTTCGCAATTGTGAAGACGTTTGAGTATGTGCTCATTATGACGGTGGCGCAGCTGCCGGGGTACTATGCGGCAGCATATCTGGTGGATGTGATCGGGCGGCGTTATACGCTCGGGCTGTTCCTCTTGATGAGCGGCGTGTGCAGCTATTTCTTCGGCAATGCGGGCGATGTCACGCCGCTTCTCGTCTGGGGCGCGGCGATGAGCTTCTTTAATCTTGGCGCATGGGGCGTGATTTACACCTACACGCCGGAGCAGTACCCGACGGCGATGCGCGCGCTCGGCAGCGGATGGGCAGCGGGTTTTGGACGGATCGGCGGCATGATTGCACCGATGCTCGTGGGTGTGATGCTCGCGAATGCGTTCCCCATGAGCGGCATCTTTATGATGTTCGCAGCGGTCTTTGCACTGATTTCGGGCACGGTGATTCTCCTCGGACGTGAGAGCAAGCAGCAGACGCTCGAGGAGTTGGAGCATTCCCTCAGCTGACGGAAAAAACTAGCGAAAATTTCTTGACTGTGCTACAATAGGGCAGATAAACTCTATTGTAGCATATTTTTTTGAGGTGACATTTTGCGATATTCTTTGAAACGCCTTGCAGCGGCGTCTCTTTTTGCGTTGGCAATAAATTTTCATGCGCCGGCAATCCATGCGATGCCGCCGATTCTCCCATACAGCGAGGTGACGGCGGGCATGCAGGGAACGGCGTATACGGTACTCGATACATCGGGGGAGATCCGCACGTTCCCCGTTGAAATCCTTGGTGCGATGGAGGGCGGAAAAGGCTCTCAGCGCATGATTATGGCGCGGACAAGCGGCGACTTTATCGAGCATGTCGGCGGCGTTATGCAGGGGATGAGCGGCAGTCCGGTCTATGTGGACGGACGTCTTGTCGGTGCGCTTGCAGCAGGACTGAAGGATCTCAGTCCCTATACATTCTTCATTACGCCGATTGAGGACATGACGCCGCTCTGGACGATGCCGGATAAGAAGAATCAAACGACCATAAATACGGTTGATGTCGTCAAGGCGGTCGAGGAGCGCAAGAAGGCGAAGGAGAAAGAGCAGCTGCGTGAGCGCGAGAAGGCAGTTGCGAAGATGACGCGTGCGGAACGCGAGGCGGAGTGGCGCGACATGATTGCGGCGCTCAAGGGGGAAAAGAAGGAGCCTGTGGAAGAGAAACCGGCGGACGAAGCCGCCGCAGGCGATAAGACTCCCTCGGATGCCGATGTTCCTCCGGAAAAGAAGGAAACAGATACGGCAGAACCGGAGGAGAAGGCGTATTTCTTTACGAGCGGCTTCAATGCGGCGGGGCTGCGCTATCTGCAGGATAAGCTGCCTGCGGACACCTCCTTTCTTCCGCTGGCGGCCTCTGGGGCGAACACGAAAATTCATACACGCTACGACGCGACGCTCACGGCCGGACAGCCGGTCGGTGTGGCGCTGGTGTACGGCGATTTCAGCATTGGCGCGACGGGGACGGTGACAGCGGTTGACGGGAAGAAGATCGTGGCGTTTGGGCATTCTTTTATGCATAAGGGGAATGTCAACTACTTTATGACCGATGCGGATGTGATCGGAACGATTGCGGGCCAGAGCAACGGCGTGAAGATCGCGAACATCGGCAGCATCATCGGACGCGTCAACCAGGACCGTGAGACGGGGGTTGCAGGCATTCTC
>NZ_GG749278.1:280042-284809 GCF_000160555.1 Centipeda noxia ATCC 43541 | reverse complement strand
GGGACATTCCCAACGTCAGTGCCTGTGCGCATTCATGTAAGAGATAAGGCGCTGAACACGGAGGAGACTTTCGGCGCGCAGATTGCCTATGATGAGGACTTTCTGCCGATTTTGTCAGGCAGCATTACCTATGCCGCGATGAGCCGCGTGTCGGATGCGCTTGGCAGCAGTACGGCGCGCATCCGCTTTGCGATTCGAACGAACGCATATGAGGGCGGTGTGTTCGAACGGCGCAATATGTATTACAGCACGGCGGATGTCGGACAGGTCGCCGTTGCCGAGCTCCTGCAGGCGATGAATACGATCGTGACGAATGCGGAGGAGGAATCCGACATCGTCGATGTGGACGTGGATGTGGAGCTGGACGGTGAGCGCCAGACGGCACTCCTAGTTTCGGCGACACCGGACAAGACAACGGTAAAGCCGGGCGATACGGTGACATTCCAAACGAAGATTCACCCCTATCGCAAGGCGGAGGAAACGCTCTCCATTCCGTATCGGGTGCCGAAAACGCAGCCGCCCGGAACGCTGAATTTGGATATTCGCGGCGGCGGATTCGTTCCCGTGAACCCGATGATGCTGCTCGCGCAGGCGGGCCTCGAGATCCCGGACGACGAGGAGCATTTCAAGACAACGGAGGATAAGCTCCGCGAACTGGCGGAGAAGGGGCAGAACAATGAGATTATCATCGCGCCCGGCGCGGCGCCTGCTCCGACTTCGGATAAGGAAATGAAAAAGCGTATGCGGGAGGCGGCCAAGGCATCGGAGCGCGCGGCAAAGCAGGCGCCGGAAAAGCGTGTGACCTTGCTTGGCGATCCGAAGAAGAAGGAAGAGAAAGAGAAGTTCTTTGCACCGTATGTGATCGAGAATGTCATACACGCAACACTCAAGGTAGAGGGATGAGCCGCAAGGAGGACGAGGGCGAATGGAACAACTGGTCATTCATGGGGGGAATCCGCTGCGCGGACGCGTGAAGATCGGCGGGGCGAAGAATGCGGTGCTGCCGATCATCGCGGCGGCCCTGCTCGGCAGCCGCGGTGTAACTGTGCTCGAGGATGTACCGGCGCTCGAAGATGTCTATACGATCTGTGCAGTCCTTCAATCGCTTGGGGTTCGCGCAGAATATGAGGCGGCACACCACCGTCTGCATATCGACGCGACGAAGATTGCGACCGTCAGTGCTCCATATGAGCTTGTCCGAAAGATGCGTGCCTCCTTTCTCATCATGGGGCCGCTCCTCGCGCGCGAGGGACGGGCGGAGATCTCTCTGCCCGGAGGCTGCGCGATCGGGACGCGTCCCATCGATCTGCATCTCAAGGGATTTGAGGCTCTGGGTGCCGAGATTGAGATCACGCAGGGGGCGATCCATGCGCGCGCACCACATGGACTGAAGGGTGCACTGATTTATTTCGATTTCCCAAGCGTCGGCGCGACGGAGAACGTCATGATGGCTGCATCCTGTGCCGAAGGGCAGACGATTTTGGAGAATCCTGCGCTTGAGCCGGAGATTGTGGATCTTGCGAACTTCCTTAATGTGATGGGGGCGCAGATCCGCGGCGCGGGGACCAACCGCATCAAAATTGACGGTGTACCAAGTCTTTGTGCGGCGGACTATACGATCATTCCGGACCGTATCGAGGCGGGGACCTATATGGTCGCGGCAGCGATGACACGCGGCGATGTATTCATCGAGAACGCCATCAGTGAACATTTGAAGCCGGTCGTGGCAAAGCTCAAAGAGGCAGGCGCGACGATCGAAGAGGATATCGAGGGCATTCGCGTGCGTGCGGACGGGCCGATGCAGGCGATTGACCTCACAACGCTGCCCTATCCCGGATTTCCAACCGATATGCAGGCGCAGTTTATGGCAATGCTGGCCGTTGCAGAGGGGACGAGCGTTGTCACGGAGACGGTTTTTGAAAACCGCTTTATGCATGTGGATGAGCTCCTGCGCATGGGCGCCAAGATCCGCGTGGACGGTCGGACGGCGACAGTCGAGGGCGGTGCGGCGCTTTTCGGCACTGCCGTGCGGGCAACGGATCTGCGTGCAGGCGCTGCGATGGTGCTCGCGGGACTGGCAGCGGACGGCGAGACGCGCGTCGGCTATATCCACCACATTGACCGCGGCTATGACGATCTCGTGGCAAAGCTGGTCGCGCTCGGAGCGGATATCAAGCGCGCCGATGCCGAATGGACGGAGCTCTAAAAAAATCTTGCATAAATACGATTGATACGATAGAATTAAGGAGCAATGACCGATTGAGGAGGAATGAGTTATGAAGCACATCAAGACGGTCAACAAGCCGACGATGCAGTCTACGCTTTACACGGGCGGCTGCGGCGAATGCCAGGCATCCTGCCAGTCCGCCTGCAAGACTTCCTGCACGGTGGGCAATCAGCCCTGCGCAAAGTAAGGCGGGGGAACGTCTGCCCTTCTCGCTTGCGAGAGGGGCTTTTTCTGTGTGTTTTGTCCTGCATACGCCACGCAACCCTTCGCTGTGCAAACGGTCGTGTACTTATCTGCCTAAATACCTGCGGACTTCTTAAACGCGCTTCGCTTGGACGAAAGAAATCCGCAGGGGGCAGAATGTACTTTCCCCGTTTGCTCCACTAGGGGTTGTTTAGGCGTACTACTGCATTTCCAAGAGTGTTTACGAAGGAGAAAGAATGAACGTCCGAACGCATAAGTTCAAGCAGAACGATATGTACATCCTCGTTGATGTCAACAGCGGCGCAGTCCATGTCATCGACGAGATGATTTATGATATGATGGATGATTTCGACGGTACGAACGATGACGCTGTGATTGCGCGTCTTGCAGGGCGCTATCCCGCCGAGGAGCTGCGCGAGGCCGCCGGGGAACTGCATGAGCTGATGGCGGCAGGAGCGCTCTTTGCCCCCGATATCAATGTGCCGCCGACGTTCAAGTCGCACGGACTCGTCAAATCACTCTGCCTGATGGTAGCGCAGGACTGCAATCTGCGCTGCAAATACTGCTTCGGCGACGGCGGCTGCTACGGCGGCCATCGCGCCGTTATGAGCCCTGAGGTTGGGTGCGCGGCGGTGGACTTTATCGTGAACGGATGCGGGCCGAGGAAGCACTGCGAGATCGACTTCTTCGGCGGTGAGCCGCTGATGAATCTGCACACGGTGAAGGAGGTCACGGCGTATGTTCGGAAACGCGAGCAGGAGACGGGCAAGGAGTTCAAACTGACGCTGACGACGAACGGCATGCTGCTCTCGGACAAGAATATCGCGTGGCTGAACGACAACAATATTTCGGTGGTCCTCTCCTCAGATGGACGGCGCGAGGTTCACGATGCGATGCGCCCAGATTCGCGCGGGAACGGCACCTATGATGTCGTCATGCGGAATTTCCGAAAGCTCGTAGAGGCGCGCGGGGGGAACGACTACTACCTGCGCGGGACCTATACGCGCGAAAACATGGACTTTACAAAGGATGTGCTCGCGATGAACGAGGCGGGGTTTGACATCCTTTCGATGGAGCCGGTCGTGCTGAAGGACAGCCCGCTTGGTTTTACGGAGGAGGATCTGCCGCGCATCTTTGCCGAGTACGATCGCCTGACGGAGACGTATCTCAGCCGCGTGCGCGCGGGAAAGGGGTTCTTCTTCTTCCACTTCAATATGGATCTCAATCACGGCCCCTGCGTGGCAAAGCGTCTGGCGGGCTGCGGTGCGGGACACGAGTACTATGCCGTCGCGGAGAACGGCGATCTCTATCCGTGTCATCAGTTCGTCGGACGCGAAAACTACCGTCTCGGCTCCGTCTTTACGGGCGTCGAGAATACGGAGCTGCCGACGTATTTCCGCAACTCACATGTGCTGAACAAGCCTCTGTGCCGTGACTGCTGGGCGCGGTTCTACTGCAGCGGCGGCTGTCACGCGAACGCAGATCTCTTTCACGGGGATATCCGGCACCCGTATGAGGTCGGCTGTGCGATCCAGAAGAAACGCCTCGAGTGCGCTATCCTCGTGCAGGCGGTGCTTGCGCTTGAGAAGGAGGCGGCGGAGGAAGCGCAGGAGGATATGCGCAAGAGGGCGTGATTCCTTCATGCAGCTTAAAAAATTCCTTGACAAGCATTGCTGTATCCGTTATAATTGCCCATGTTGCCGAATGAGCGACATAGGGGTATCGCCAAGTTGGTAAGGCACGGGATTCTGAATCCCGCATGCGTTGGTTCGAGTCCAGCTACCCCTGCCATTTGTGAATGCAGAGCCGCAGTTTGTACTGCGGCTCTTTTATATTTTCATGACATTTGTCATTGAAAATTATTTCCGATTTTGTTACTATATTTTGAAATGATTTGCATACGTCGATCAAAGGAGCTGTTGTTATGAACCGTGGAAAACGCAGATTTGGCATCACGGACGTGCTGCTGCTCGTGCTGAATCTCATATTCTTTGTCGGCATTCAGACCGTCTTTGCGCCGTGTGAGGCGCGTCCGGACGGGACGTGGATGCCTTGTCACCATACGGGAGAGGCGATTGCGGGCGTTGCCGCCGTGCTTGCGGCGATGGCGCTGCTGCATCTGATCATCCCGCGCGCGCACATCAAATGCGGGCTGGCGATTGCCATGATTCCCGTGTCTCTCCTTGCGCTCCTGCTGCCGGGGCATCTCATGGATCTGTGCATGATGGATCAGATGCGCTGCCATACGGTTACGGCACCGGCAGTGACGAGCATTGCGCTGCTTGACATCATGCTTGCCGCCGCCGACATCTATGTGTATCGAAAGGGGGACGCGG
>NZ_GG749278.1:269622-279992 GCF_000160555.1 Centipeda noxia ATCC 43541 | reverse complement strand
CGTGACTTCTTTCCCGCGTTTTCTCGCCGTCCGCAGCTGTCGGACGCACTCCACGCGCGCCGCTGCGCTCGGTCTTGTGGCGGCGGTTCTCGCGTGTGCTCTCTTTGGCGGCTCCCTCGTTGTGCTGAGCCTTCAGCATGGACTGGCGCGCTTTCAGGAACGACTTGGGGCAGATGTTATTGTCCTGCCGCGCGAGGCGGCGGAGATGGGGGCGCTGGAGGGCGTTCTCGTGCAGGGGGTGCCTGCACATTTCTATATGGAGGCGCATTATTTGGACGACCTGCGCGGGATGACGGGGGTCGCGCAGGCAGCGCCGCAGTTCTTTCTCGCCTCGGCACACGCGGGCTGCTGCTCAGTCGCAGTACAGCTGATCGGCTTTGATCCTGCGTCGGATTTCACGATTCGCCCATGGATGCAGGAGAGCCGTGATGCGGAGATGGGGTTCGGCGAGATCTTGGTCGGCAGCGGCATTTCCATCCCCGCGGATTCCATGCTGACGTTTTACAACACCCCCTGCCGCGTCGTCGGGCGCCTGAGCCCGACGGGCACGGGGATGGATACGGCGGTCTACACGAATATGGAGACGATGCGCACGATGATGGCAAATGCGGCGGCGCTCGACTTTGACTACTTCAAGGACATTCCGCCCGAGGCTGCTGTCTCCGCCGTGCTGATTCGGACGGCGGAGGGGTTTACACCGGAGGGGATGGCAGCCGCGATCAATGAGACCTATCCGGCGCTCTCGGCAAAGGCGGCGCATGGCATGGTGCATCATGTGGAGGAGGGGCTGGACGGCATCACGGGAGTGATCGGCATCCTGCTTAGCCTCGTCTGGCTGTTTGCCGCACTCATTCTCGGCATCGCATTTCGCATGGCGGCGCATGAGCGGCGGCGGGAATTTGCGATACTGCGGATTGTCGGAGCACCGCGTGCCACGCTCATACGCACTATGCTGACGGAAAGTGCGCTCATCTCCGCAGCGGGAGGTGCGGCAGGCATTCTTACGGGAGCCGTCGTTCTCATCCCGTTCGCGAGGCTGATGAAGGAGAGCCTGACGCGCCCCTATCTCCTCCCGGATCTCTCTGCGGTCTTGCTGCTCGGCGCGGGTGTGCTTGCGGTGACCGTGCTTGCGGGCGTTCTGTCCGCGGTGTGGACGATTCGGCGTGTGAGTGCCGGGGAGCCGGGCGAGATGCTGCGGGAGGACGGATAATGGAGCTGCGTGCAGAGAAGATCAGCAAGGATTTTTTGCGGTACAGTGCAAAGAACGGATACTTTATCGCGGTGCAGGAGACCGATCTGCATCTTGCTGCGGGGACCCTCACGGCGGTGACGGGACGCTCGGGCAGCGGCAAGAGCACACTCCTTAACATGCTCGGCGGACTGATGAAGCCCGTGACGGGTCGCGTGCTCGTGGATGATGCGGATCTCTACGCCCTTAGCGAGGAGGAGCGTGCGGAACTGCGCAGGCGCCACATCGGCATTGCGCCGCAGCAGCTGATGGTGCTCTCCGGGCTCTCGGTGCGCGAGAATATCCTCCTGCCCGCCCTCCTCGCGGGGGAAGAGACCGAGGCCGCTGCCCGTGCAGATGAGCTCATGGAATGTCTCGGCATCCGGGAGCTCGGCACCGTGGATCCGGCGGAACTCTCAGGCGGGGAACTCCGGCGCGTGACGATTGCGCGTGCGCTGGTGATGCGTCCCGAAATCCTGCTCGCGGACGAGCCGACGGGCGACCTCGACGAGGAGACGACGAGGAGTGTTCTCTCACTCCTGCGCGCAGCGGCAGACGAAGGGACCGCCGTCCTCCTAGTGACGCATGAGCCTGCGGCAAAAGACTATGCGGACTGCTGCCGGCGCATGGATGCGGGGATTCTCACACAAAGCGCATAGAAAAAACCGAACTGTGACAAAACATCACGGTTCGGTTTTTGTTTTTAGGAACCACAAGTCATATGCGAGATCGTCAGTCCGCGAGGAGCATCAGCTCCTCGGCGGGAAAGCGGAAATGCAGAACGGCACCCTCAGCCGCATGGAGCGATCTCCATACGGCCTTATCCGTTTCCCAGCGGATGGGAACGGCACCGTCCGCGAAGCGGAGCATGACGATGTAGGTAAAGGTGCTCTCAATGACCTCAGTGACACGTGCGGGAAAGACGTTCTCTCCGTCCGTCTGTGCAGGCATCAGGCTGTGCGCACGAATGGCGATGTGCTGTACGTCCGAGGTGCTTTCCGCGGTGCGGAGCGTGATGCCCCAGTCCGTCGCTTCGACGTGCTCTGCGTCCGCGCGGCGTGCGGCGGAGATGTTCTTGCAGCCCGTGAGTATGGTCGCGGCGCGTGTGCCGGGACGCCGAAACAATTCGTGCTTGTCTATGGGCGGCGTGAGACGTCCCCTGTCCACCACTGCAATCTCCTGCGCGATGCGGAATGCCTCGTCACGATCGTGGGTGACGAGGATTGCCGCTAAATTCTGCGCGGACAGAATCTCGCGCAGTGCCGTCTCGATCTGCCATTTCAGGTGGGTGTCGAGTGCGGAAAGCGGCTCGTCGAGGAGCAGGAGGTCTGCTCCTCGCGCGAGGATGCGCGCAAAGGCAGCACGCTGCTGCTGGCCGCCCGAGAGGCGGGCAGGATAGGCATTTTCGATTCCTTCCAGAGAGAAGCGCGCGACGTTCTCGGCGAGGATGCGCTCCTTTTCCTCCCGCGTTCCGTCCAGCGCGAAGATGATATTCTCGTGTACGGTCATGTTCGGGAAGAGGGCATAGTTCTGGAAGAGATAGCCGACCCCACGCGCCTGCGGCGGGAGGTTGATGCCCTTCTCACTGTCGTAGAGCGTGCGCCCGTTCAGCAGGATCTGCCCGCGGTCCGGACGTTCGAGGCCTGCGATGCACTTGAGCGTCATGCTCTTGCCGCTGCCCGAGGCGCCGAGGAGGGCGAGGGTTGTATCGGTCAGCGTGAAATTCGCCGCGAGCGTAAAGCTGCGCAGACGCTTTTCGATGTTGACGACAAGCTTCATTCACGCACCTCCCGTTTCAGATAGAGGTTCATCGCCCCGATAAAAAAGAGCGAGAACAGGGAGATGATGACTGCCCAGCGAAACGCGAGGTCGTAGTCGTTCGCCTGCACCGCCGCGTAAATGGCGGTGGACATGGTCTGCGTACGCCCCGGGATATTGCCCGCAAACATGATGGTCGCGCCGAACTCGCCGAGTGCGCGGGCGAATGAGAGGACGAGCCCCGCAAGGATGCCGTGGCGCGCATTCGGCAGGATAATCCGCCAGAAGATGCGCCAGTTGCTGACGCTGAGCGTCTGTGCGGCGTGGATCATGTTCCGGTCGATTGCCTCGAATGCGCCGCGCGCCGTGCGGTACATGAGCGGGAGGCTCACGATCACCGCTGCGACGACCGCCGCGCGCCAGGTAAAGACAAGCGGCAGGTCGATCGAGAGCAGGGCGCTCCCGATGGCGCTGCGCTTTCCGAGAAAGAGCAGGAGGAAGAAACCGACGACGGTCGGCGGCAGGACGAGCGGGAGGGTGATGACCGCATCGGCAATCGTGCCCGCGAGGCGGCTGCGGATCTGCAGCACGCCGTAGGCGAGCGCAATGCCGAGAAAAAATGTGATCACTGTTGCGAGTCCTGCAACCTCGAGCGAGATAATGAGCGGAGATAACGTTTCGTCTGTCATTACTTCACTTTGAAGCCGTATTTCTCAAAGACCTTCTTTGCCGTGTCGGTCTGGAGGAAGGCGAGGAAGTCCTTGGCCTCCTTCATATTCTTTGCGTCCTTGAGCACGGCGGCAGGGTAGACGATGGGCTTATGCGTATCCTCGGGAGCGACGGCGGCGACCTTTACCTTGTCCGAGACGGCAGCATCCGTCGCGTAGACAACACCTGCATCTGCATCGCCCGTCTCAACCCATGCAAGTACCTGCCGGACATCGGAGCCGTAGACGGCGCGCTCCTTCACCTGATCGAGGATGCCGAGCTTCGTAAAGACCTCCTCGCTGTACTGTCCGACGGGTACTCCCTTCGGCTCGCCGAGGGCGATGTGCGCGACTGCGGGGTCGAGCACTGCCTTGAAGTCGGGGAGATTCAGCTTGCTGTCCTTCGCCGTGATGAGCACCACTTCATTGATGAGCAGATCGGCGCGCGTGCCGTCTGCGAGGAGCTTCTTTTCATCGAGCGCATTCATCTGCTTCTGTGCGGCGGAGATGAAAACGTCGGCGGCGCCACCGTTCTCAATCGCCTGCTGGAGGGCGCCGCTGCTGCCGAAATTGAAGACGAGCTTCGTATTCCCGTGCTCCTTCTCGTACATGCCGCCGAGTTCCTTCATCGCGTCGGTAAGACTCGCCGCCGCAGAGACCTGCAGCTCAGCGAGACCTTCCTTCGGCGTGTCCATCTTATTTGCTGAGTTCCCGCCGCCGATGCAGCCTGCGGTGAGCATGGCCATCGCGGCAAGCGCCGCTGTTAAAGCATTTTTGATCTTCATGTGATATACTCCTTTACAAAAGCAGGCATGCCCGTTTCCCGGCATACCCCGTGACGGAATCCGTCAGGCAAGGGCTCATAGCGTCTGCCTTAGATGCGCCTTGCTCGGAATATGACTCAGCGGACGAATGTGCCGCTCTTGCCGCCGGACTTGCGTTCAAGACGGATGTCGCCGATCTCCATGCGCTTGTCGATTGCCTTGCACATATCGTAGATGGTGAGGAGCGCAGTGCTCACGGCATGCAGTGCCTCCATCTCTACGCCGGTCTCGCCCGTGACCTTGACGGCCGCCTCTGCACGCACGGCGCGGCGCGGCACCTCCTCGAGCGCGAAGTTGAGCGTGCATTTTGCGAGCGGCAGAGGGTGGCAGAGCGGAATCATGTCCGATGTGCGTTTTGCCGCCATGATGCCCGCGATGCGCGCAACACCGAGCACATCGCCCTTTGCCGCCGCGCCTCCTGCGATGGCATCATAAACCGGTTCGCTTACATAGATACGGCCGCTGGCAACGGCTTCGCGGTGTGTTTTCTCCTTCCCGCTGACATCGACCATGACGGCGGCGCCTCCCGCGTCGAAATGCGTCAGTCCCAGATTCGGCATCCTTCTTCCTCCTTTCCCTCCGAATGTTTTAATCATAGCGCAACACGTTTAGAAAATCAACGGAATCTTCAGCAGTGAAAAAGGAGACAAAAATATCTTCTGTGTGCAAAAAGTCATAGAGAAAAGTTATTTTATATGCTATAATCTATAAAAAGAATATATAAATGAGAATGATTTTTACAAAGAAATTAATTTGGAGTGAAAAAATCCGAATTAACATAAATGTGTATTGTATGGAACACTTCTGAACGGTTGATGGGGAATACCGGCGGAGCGGGGAGAAAATTATGCGGGAGGTTCGTGTTCAGGACGCGGTAGGGACGGTTCTCTGCCATGACATTACGGAGATCGTACGCGGTGAGCGCAAGGGCGCACGGTTCCGCAAGGGGGATATCATCCGCCCGGAGGATGTCCCTGTATTGCTGCGCCTTGGCAAGGAGCATATCTACGTCTGGGAAGACGACGAGGATATGCTGCACGAGAACGATGCGGCGGAGGTCCTGCGGGAGCTCTGTCAGAACGAGCATATGTCGGCGAGTGCGCCCAAAGAGGGCAAGATCGAGCTGACGGCAACCGCAGACGGCGTGTTTGAGATCAACGAGGATGCGTTCGACGCCGTCAATGAGATCGATGATGTGATGATTGCGGCGATTGCGCAGCACTTTCCGGTCAAGGCGGGGATGAAGCTTGCGGGCATGCGCGTGATTCCGCTCGTCATTGAAAAGAAAATTATGGAAGAAGTACGTGCCGCAGCCGGGGATCAGCCTTTGCTGCGGATTTTGCCGTACAAGAAAATGAAGGTCGGCGTCGTGACGACCGGCTCTGAGGTCTTTCACGGGCGGATCAAGGATACGTTTACGCCGGTGCTGGACGCGAAGCTGCGCGCATTCGGCCTGCAGGTAGATGAGCATCGCCTCTCGGACGACGGGACGGAGCATACGCGCGCAGCGATTGCGGAACTGCTCGATCTGGGCATGGATATGGTGCTCTGCACGGGCGGTATGAGCGTCGACCCGGACGACCGCACGCCCGCCGCGATCAAGGCGACGGGGGCGCGCATTGTGACCTATGGGGCGCCGGTGCTGCCGGGGGCGATGTTCCTGCTCGCCTACTATGAGCAGGGAGGACGGCAGGTACCGATCATGGGGCTGCCGGGCTGCGTCATGTACTCCCCGGCGACGATCTTCGACATCATCCTGCCGCGCGTCATTGCGGGCAGCGAGTGGACGCGGCGGGAGATCCGCCGTCTCGGCATCGGCGGGCTCTGCATGGAGTGCAGGGTCTGCCATTATCCTGTCTGTCCGTTTGGGAAATGAGGGATCATATGCGGGACATAGAACTCGAGCAGGCGATTGATCTGCTGCTCGCTCATGCAGCGCCGGTCCGGGAGACGGAGCGCGTTCCTCTGCTTGATGCCGTGGGACGCACGGCGGCTGAGGAGGTGCGTGCGGGCTTTGACAATCCTCCGTTTGACCGTTCGCCGCTGGACGGCTATACCTTTGCGGCGGTGAGCACGCGTGCTGCCTCGGCGGAGCATCCCGTGCGCCTGCATGTCATCGGCGAGGAGTGTGCGGGTGATTTCTTTGCCGGAACCGTCGGTGCGGGCGAATGTGTCCGCATTATGACGGGTGGTGCAATTCCCGCGGGCTGCGACTGCGTTGTGCGGCAGGAGGATGTGCGCGAGGACGGGGATGCGATCCATGTTTCCTTTCCGTCCGAGCCGTATGAGAATTACTGCTGTGCGGGCGGGGACATCAAGAAGGGGACACTGCTCATTCAAAAGGGGCAGGTGATCACCGCGGCGCATATCGCCGTCCTCGCGAGCGAGGGCTATGGCGATGTGTCGGTCTATCGCCGCGTGCGCGCGGCGGTGGCAAGTACAGGCGATGAACTCCTGCAGCCGGGCGAGCCGCTGCAGCCGGGAAAAATTTACAACAGCAATCTCTATCTGCTTGCAGGCCGGCTGAAGGAGCTCGGCGCTGAGGTCACGGTGCTCGGCTCCGTACCGGATGATGTTGAGCGGGCAGCGGAAGTGATTGCCTCCTATGCGGATCGTGTCGATCTCTTCCTGACCTCGGGCGGCGTATCTGTCGGGAAGAAGGACATCATGCACGGTGTGGTGCCCGCACTCGGCGCGGAGCGCCTGTTCTGGCGGGTCTGCATGAAGCCGGGCGCGCCTGCGATTGCCTACACGCGCGGTGCGATGCTCGGCATTGCCCTCTCGGGGAATCCGTTCGCCGCCTACGCGACGTTTGAGCTGATGGCGCGACCGGTGCTCGCGCGCCTTTCGGGGAGGTCGGAGGTGCTTCCGATTCGGCGGCGTGCCGTGCTTGCGGATGCGTTCCCGAAGGACTGCCCAGGACGGCGCTTTCTGCGTGCACGGATCGAGGCGGACGGGCGCGTCTCGCTGCCGGATCAGCACGAGTCCGGCACGCTTTTTTCCGCGGCGGGCTGCAACGCGTTTGTGGATGTGCCGGCGGGGACGAAGCCCCTCCCGGCGGGGACAGAGGTCGATATTGTAGTGCTTTGATGCTGCACAGCGGCGGGGCTGTTTCCGCGGCACATGCCTGTGTGGGCATCACGGCGCTGTCGGCATACAGAGTTTGAATGATAGAAGAAGGCGCATCATGCAGGATCAGTTTCAGCGTAAAATTGAATATCTGCGCATCTCCGTGACGGACTGCTGCAATCTGCGGTGCCGTTACTGCATGCCTGCACACGGGGTGAAGAAGCTCGCGCATGCAGATGTGCTCAGCTACGAGGAGATTCTGCGCAATGTGCGCGCACTTGCAGAGATGGGCGTCCGCAAGGTGCGCCTGACGGGCGGCGAGCCGCTTGTCAGGCGCGATATCACGCGGCTTGTGCGCGGGCTGAAGGAGACCCCGGGCATCGAGACGGTCGCCGTCACGACGAACGGTGTTCTGCTCGGCACGATGCTCGATGAGCTGATTGATGCGGGGCTTGACGCGGTGAATCTCAGCCTCGATACGCTTGACGGCGGGAAGTTTTTCTCGATCACGCGGCGCCCGCTCTTCGGTGCGGTGATGGAAACGCTGGAGCGCCTGACACGAGAGACGCGGCTCGATGTGAAGATGAACTGCGTGCCGATTGCGGGCGTCAACGACGATGAGATCACGGCGCTCGCGGCGATTGCGCGGGACTATCCGATCAAGATGCGTTTCATCGAGCTGATGCCGATCGGCTGTGCGCGGACGGAGGGTTACCGCGGGGTGCCGATGGATGAGGTGCGGGCGCATCTGAAGGAAGCGTTCGGTGCGCTGCTCCCCGTGGGCGAGGCGACGCATGGGAACGCCGTCCCCGTGGGGCCGGCTGCCTATGTGCGGCCCGCAGGCTTTGCAGGAACACTCGGCTTTATCGACGCGATGGAGCATAAATTTTGCGATACCTGCAACCGCGTGCGCCTGACGGCAGAGGGGTTCCTGAAACTCTGCCTGTACAGCAATGCGGGGCTCGATACGCGTGCGCTCCTGCGCGGCGGCGTGACGGATGCGCAGCTGCGGGAGCGCATCGCGCATGCCGTGTGGAAGAAGCCTGCAGAACATTATTTTGAGATGGACAGCGAGACGCGCGATCAGCGCGCAATGTATCAGGTAGGAGGTTAACATGGGAGAGATCCGTGCACTGTGCATCAGCGAGAAGCGCGGCACGCAGAAACACGCACTGGACCGCGTATTCTTTATGACGGAGCATGGCATTGACGGCGACGCCCATGCGGGAGACTGGCACCGGCAGGTGAGCCTCCTCGGACTCGGCGAGATCGACGATTTCCGTGCGCGCGGTGCGGATGTGGACTTCGGTGCGTTCGGCGAGAATGTCGTAGCCGAGGGATTCCGGTTCAAGGAGCTGCCTCTTGGGACGCGTCTGCACGTGGGAGATGTATTTCTCGAGATCACGCAGATCGGCAAGGAGTGCCACAGCCACTGTCAGATCTATCATCAGGTCGGCGACTGCATCATGCCGCGCGAGGGCGTCTTTGCGCGCGTGCTGCACGGCGGATGGGTGACGGTCGGCGATACGATGGAGATCACAACGGAGCCGATACCGCTCGATGCCGCCGTGATCACGGCGAGCGACAAGGGAGCACGGGGCGAGCGCGAGGATAAGAGCGGCGCCGCGATTCGTGAAATGCTTGCGGAGGCAGGCTATCACGTCGCGGGCTTTAATATCGTGCCTGACGAGAAGGAAGTGCTGATGCGCGAGATGACGCTCTGGGCGGACCGCGGTGTGGCGCTTATCCTCACCACGGGCGGCACAGGATTCTCCGTGCGCGATGTGACCCCGGAGGCGACGCGTGCCGTGATCGAGCGCGAGACGCCGGGCATTCCCGAGGCGATGCGGGCACTCTCCATGCAGATTACGCCGCGCGCCATGCTCACGCGGGCAGCGGCGGGCATTCGGAAACGCTCGCTGATCGTCAATCTGCCGGGCAGCGAGAAGGCGGTCCGCGAGTGTCTGGAGTTCATCCTGCCGCAGCTGCAGCACGGCGTTGAGATTCTGCGCGGCGATACGGGCGAGTGCGCACGATGAACATCTCCGATCTGACGCTCGTCGTTGCGGCGGGGGGCAGGAGCACGCGCATGGGCCGGGACAAACGATTCCTGCCTCTCGCGGGGGAAAATCTCCTTGCACGCACGCTCCGCAGAGGGCGCGATGCGGGCTTTGCAGCCATTGTGCTCGCGGCGGAGGAGGCGCGCAGCGATCTCACGGTGCTCGCCGAGGAGTTCGGTGCCGTGCTCGTCACGGATGAGACGCCCGCACAGGGGCCTGCAGCGGCGCTCGCAGCGGGGCTTTCGGCGGCGAAGACGGAGTGGTCGCTCGTTCTCTCGGGCGATATGCCCTTCTATGACTTCGCGCTCGTGCGTGAGCTCCTGCCGGAGGCAGCGGGAGAGACGCAGGTTGTGCTCCCGACTCTTCTCGGATACTGGCAGCCGCTCGCGGCGCTCTACCGCCGTGATGCGGGCGCGGTCTTCGCCGCAGCGATTGCGTGCGGCGACCGCAAGCTCGGCATTATCCTGCGGGATCTTTCCGTGCGGGAACTGCCGCTTACGGCAGACGCGGGGCTCTTCTTTAATGTGAATACGCCCGCCGCCTACCGGCTTGCGCTCGGGCGTCTGGCGAACGAGGGGCGTGCGCGCCCCATCCTCTCGATTGCCGCGTCCGCTTCGGGTACGGGCAAGACGACCTTCATCGAGCGGCTGATTCCTCTCCTCGCCGCGCACGGTGTGCGGACGGCGGTCATCAAGAGCGACAGCCACGGGTTTCAGCTGGATAC
>NZ_GG749278.1:160896-268656 GCF_000160555.1 Centipeda noxia ATCC 43541 | reverse complement strand
TACCTCCGTCTGCCACTTCTGCGGCTGCGGCTGCGGAACGATCGGCTACGTCAAGGACGGCAAGCTGATCAACCTCGAAGGTGCGGCAGACAATCCCGTCAATCGCGGCGGTCTCTGCCCGAAGGGCATCGGCTATGGTCACATCCCGAACGCGGAACTGCGGCCGAAGTGCCCGCTCTATCGCGCACCCGGCAGCGACCATTGGGAGGAGATCAGCTGGGAGGAGGCCATCGACCGCTCCGCACGTGCCATGAAGAAAGCGCGTGACGAGAATTGGGTCGGTCAGGACGAGGCGAACGGCTACAAGTTCATGAGCAACCGTACGGATGCCATCGGCTTTATTGGCGGCTCGCAGGTCAACAACGAGGAGTGCTACCAGCTTATCAAGATGGCACGCGGACTCGGTGTCGTATTCATTGACAACCAGACGCGCGTCTGTCATGCGACGACGCCGCCGGCGCTGAACGCCGCCTTTGGGCGCGGCGCGATGACAGGCTCGTGGTACAACCTCAAGAAGGCGAAGCTGATCTGGATCGAGGGGTCGAACCTCGCAGAATGCCATCCGCTCGCGATGAAACGCGTCATGGAGGCAAAGGACAACGGAGCCACTATCGTTCACGTGGACGTACGCTATACACGCACCTCGCGCGTCGCCGACCACTTCTTCCAGCTGCGGCCTGGCACCGATATCGTTTTCCTTGGAGCACTTATCAATTATATTATTCAGAACAAGAAATACGATGCCGACTATCTGCGCCGCAATACGAATGCCTACTGTCTGCTGCGTGACGACTACAAATTCGATGCGGGCATCTTCTCCGGCTACAACGAGAAGACGCGCACGTATGACAAGACGACGTGGGGCTACAAGGTCGACGCAAACGGCAAGCCGGTAAAGGCGCTGTCGATGGCGGAGCCGGGCACGGTCATGGACCGCCTCGCGAAGCATTTCTCGCGCTATACGTTCGAGAAGGCCTCGGCGATCACGGGCATGCCCGTTGCGGACATCAAGAAGGCAGCGGAGCTCTTCTCGAGCATTACGCCGACGGTGATGATGTACGCACTCGGCATGACGCAGCACACGATCGGCGTGGAGAACATCCGCTGCTTTACGATCATCCAGCTGCTCATGGGCAACATCGGTGTCTCGGGCGGCGGCATTGACGCCCTGCGCGGGCAGCCGAACGTCCAGTCCTCGACGGACTACGGCATCATGTTCCAGTACTATCCCGCCTACCTCTCGTATCCGACGCATACGGACGATACGCTCGCGAAGTGGACGCACCACAACGGCACGTTCCGTGCGAAGTTCCTCAAGAACCTCCTCAAGGCGTGGTTCGGTGATGCGGCAAATGCAGGAAATGACTATCTGTTCAACGCCCTGCCGATCCGCAACGGTACGCACAACGATTCGCTCTACGTCATGTTTGAGAAGGCGATCGAGGGGAAGATGAAGTGCATCTACGTCTGTGGGCAGAACCCCCAGGTGACGAATGCGAACCTCACGGTTGTCAACAAAGGGCTCAAGAATCTGAATACCCTCATCGTGCAGGATGTCTTTGTCAACGAGACAGCGGCGTTCTGGGAGCGTCCGGGCGACAACCCCGCCGACATCCAGACCGAGGTCATCTTCATGCCGGCGGCCTCCTACCTTGAGCGCTGCGGCACGATGACGAACTCCATGCGCATGATCCAGTGGCGCATGAAGGGCCCCGATCCCACGTACGACTCGCGTCCGGACTACTGGATCTGCGACAAGCTCTGGAAGCGCATCGTGGAGCTCTACAAGGACTCGACCGACCCGAAGGACAACACGATCAAGCTCCTCACATGGAACTACGGCGATCCAGAGGCGAACGGCGAGGCGTATGTCGAGAACATCATGAAGGAGTGCAACGGCTACGACCTGAAGGACGGACATCTCCTGCGCGGCATCCGCGAGATCCGCGACGACGGCACGACGATGGCGGGCATGTGGATCTTTACGGGCATCTACGGCGACGGTGTCCACATGGCGAAGCGCCGAGGACAGGAAGACAACGGCAACATGGGCATCTACCCAAACTACGCATGGGTCTGGCCCGACAACATTCACATGCTCTACAACCGCGCGTCCTGTGACGAGAACGGAAAGCCTGTTCGCCCCGATCAGGCGCTCGTCTGGTGGGATGAGGCAAAGGGAATGTGGGACGGCTACGATGTTCCTGACGTCGGCGACCGCACGCAGGGCCCCAACACTCCGGGCGGACAGAAGCCGTTCCGCATGAACGGCGAGGGCATCGGCCGCCTCTTCGCCGCTGAGTACAGCGACGTGGAGAACGGCGAGACGCGCGATCACTCCTACGTCCCCGTAGACGGCCCGCTGCCCGAGTTCTATGAGCCGGTTGAGAGCCCGACGAAGAACATGATGAACGAGGGGCAGAAGGCGCAGTTCAACCCCTGCGTCATCTATCCGCGTGTCCCCGAGCTGCAGAAGATCGGCACGCCGGATCAGTATCCGTACGTGCTCTGCACGTCGAGCCTGACGGAGCACTGGTGCTCGGGCACGATCACGCGCAACATCCCGTACCTCAACGAGCTGGTCAAGGAGCCGTTCGTCGAGATCTCGGAGCAGCTTGCCGCGAAGATCGGCGTGCGCGGCGGCGACCGTGTCCGTGTCAGCACGACGCGTGCCGCAATTGAGGTCAAGGCGATGGTCACGAAGCGTGCTCAGCCGCTCATGATCAACGGCGTGGAGACGCACATGATCTGGATGCCCTACAACTGGGGCTTCAAGGGGCTCTCGACGGGCCCTTCCGGCAACTATCTGACCATCGACGCACTCGATCCGAACGTGCAGGAGCAGGAGTTCAAGGCCTGCCTCGCGAACGTCGAACGCGTATGAGTTCCCTGCGGCTGCGCCGCGTATGGAGGCTGACCGCAGAACGAACATTCACAACAAGTAACGTCTGAAAAGACGAGGAGAACCCCTTTTTATGAAATCGAAGAACACCGATCCGATGAAGCGCTTCCTGAAGAAGCATCCGTTCCTCGCCGAGACCGAGCGTGTCCATCGCCTCGTCGACGCAGCGGTCGGCACGCCGGAGCCCATACAGCTCCCCGCGCGTGCCGTCACGAAGACGATCGCGGAGAAGCTGCCGATCCTGCAGCAGGAGACCTACCGCCGCCGCATGGTGCGCGCGGTCTACATGATGCAGGAGGAGGTCTTTGCGCGGATTGCAGAGGCGGACGTTCCGCCCCTCATGCAGGAGTCGGCGCGCGGCTATCTCGCCGTACTGAAGCCCCTGCGCAAGGCGGCAAAGGAAGAATTCATCATCGCCGTGCTCACACAGGACAAAGAGGCATTTGCAGCACTCTGCCAGCGCTATGACCTGAACGAGGGCTTTATCCGCAGCACGATCTGGCGCATCATTGCCGCGCTCGTTCCTGCGGAGATGAAGGATCCCGACATGTGGAATCCCGACCGCGACCGTCCGCGTTTCAGTGAGAACTACTGTCCCGTCTGCGGACGGCAGCCCGTCATCGCCGATCTCAGGAAGTACCGTCAGGGGCGCGCACGCGACCTCGTCTGCGGCGGCTGCGGCACGCGCTGGCACTACACGCGCGTTGGCTGTGTCTACTGCGGCAACACGGATCTCCAGAAGATGCACACGCTCGAGCCGGAAGGCAGCGATATCATGCGCCTTGACGTCTGTGATGCCTGCCATCACTACATCAAGACCTATCGAGGTCCTGTCGACGACGATACGAGCGACTTCATCTATCGGCAGGATTGGGCAACGGTGCACCTCGACCTCCTCGCGGAGGAACAGGGACTTCAGAAAAAGGGCAATCCGATTCTGGAATAGAACCATCAGATAAAAGAGAGGAGAAAGCGTCATGACACAGGAAATCGCAATGCTGCATGATATGACGCGCTGCACAGCGTGTCGCGGCTGCATGGTTGCCTGCAAACAGTGGCATGATCTGCCGCCCGATATGAGTACGCCCTTCGAGGGGCAGTACCAGTCGCACAAAGATCTGACCTCAACCGTCTACACGCTCATTGAGATGAAAGAGCGCGTTGACGACAAGGGGAAGTTCCACTGGGACTTTTTCAAGAAGAACTGCTTCCACTGCGGCGACCCCGCCTGCGCGAAGGGCTGCCCGGAGAACGCCATTGACCGCAACGAGAACGGCACCGTCGTCATCAATCAGGACAAATGCGTCGGCTGCCACTACTGCGAGCACAACTGCCCATGGCACATTCCAAAGATCGACGATGTGAAGCATAAGTCGTACAAATGCGATCTCTGCTATGACCGTATTGCGCATGGCTATGAGACGACGGGCGAGGTGCTGAAGCCTGCCTGCGCCAAGACCTGTACCGCGCATGCGCTTGAGTTCGGCACGCTGGAGGAGATGAAGCAGCTCGCGGCGGAACGCGTGGATCTTGCACGCGCATCGCATCCCGATGCGAACATCTACAGCCCATCGGGCGTCGGCGGCACGCACATGATCTATGTCCTGCCGGAGAAGCCCGAGGTGTTCGGCCTCCCGGCGAACCCCGTTACACCGCTCTCAATCGACCTCTGGAAGGCGGGCCGCGCCTTCACGAAACTCGCCATCGGCGGCGCTGCTGCCGGTATCGTTGGCGCTATGGTGCTCAGCAAGATGATGAAATCGGGTAAGAGCACGGCGAAGGAACAGGAGAAGGGGTGAGCACGATGTTGATCAACAAGAAATATGTGCCGCGCCATGAAAAGGCGTTTGCCATGTGCCACTGGCTCAACGCATTTGCGTTCTTCATGCTGTTCCTCACGGCACTCCCGCTTTACACGGACACGTTCCGCTTCCTTTACAACATCTTCGGCGATAAGACGCTTATGTATGCGCACCGTGTGTTCGGCGTCATGTTCATCCTGACCCCGATCATCGGGTTCATCATCGCGCGCAAGGGCTACATCATCATGTTGAAGGAGATCTTCAGCTTCGGCAAGAAGGACATGGAATTCATGCAGAAATTCCCCCTCGAGCTGATGGGCAAAGATCCCCACATGCCCCCGCAGGGGTTCTACAACGGCGGCGAGAAGATGAACATCGCCCTGCAGCTTGCGCTGTCGGTCGTCATCGTTGTCTCCGGTCTCATCCTCTGGATGGGCGACAGTATCCTGCCGGCAACGATCACAGCGTATGCCATTCCCGTCCACAGTATTGCGGCGGCGGTCTGCTTTGCCGCTGCGCTCGGGCATATCTATCTCGCGGCGGGCGTCAACCCCGACTCCCTGCACGGCATGACGGACGGCACGATCAAGGCATCGTACGCCGCACATCACCATGGCGCATGGGTCGAGGAACTCATTGCGCAGGGCGTTGTGACGCGTGAGGAGATCGAAGAGGCGAAAAGGGAAGACCATCACTGATTCGCTGATCTGAATAAAGGCTGGTACAATGCCGTGCATTGCACCAGCCTTTTTTTTTCACACCCTTTTATGGTATGATGACACGGTAAGGAAAGATACAACGGAGGCAGTTCAAACGCAGATGAAAAATGTTCGATCGATTGTTCAGGGCCGCATCGGCATCGTCGCCCTCTTGATGTTCACCCTGCTCATTGTACTGACGTTCCGCTATGCCTATCTGCAGGTCGTTCAGGGGGATGCGCTCGCACAGCGCGTGCGCGATCAGAGCGGTTATGAGTTCCGCATCCAATCGCTGCGCGGTGCAATCCTCGACCGCAACGGCAAGGAGCTCGCCGTCAGCAGCATGACGAAATCGCTCTTTGTCGATCCAAATCACGTCTTCGACGCGCATACGCCGGAGGAGATCGCCGCCGATATCGCCCCGCTCATTGGGCTGAGAGAACAGGATATCCTTGATGATATCGCGCTCGGCGGCGGCTTCGTCTGGGTCAAGCGCCGCCTTGAGCATTCGGAGTATGAGGCGGTGCGCGCCGTTATTCGCGAGAAGGGATACAGCGACTGCCTCGGGTTTCAGAATGAGGCAAAGCGCTACTATCCGAACGATGCGCTTGCGGCGAATGTACTCGGCTTTGTCGGCACGGACGACGAGGGCCTTGATGGGGTAGAGCAGGCCCTCGATCCGCTGCTCAAAGGCGAGGTGCGCGAGGAACGGCTGACGGTTGACGGGCAGCGGCGGCCGATCCTGGACTCGATCTTCTTCGGGCGGCGCGTCTATCGCGGCGACTACTGCAAGACCGCGATACTGACCATCGACAGTACGATCCAGTTTATGGTGGAGCAGGAGCTTGACCGTGCGATGGCGGAGAACGCACCGGCCTCGATCACGGCGATCGTCATGGACCCCAAGACGGGCGAGATCCTCGCCATGGCATCGCGCCCTTCCTACAACCCCAACCGGTTTTGGGACTACCCGCAGGAGAATTGGAAAAATCGCGCGGTTTCCTTTATCTACGAGCCCGGCTCGACGTTCAAGGCGATCGTGGCCGGCGCGGCCCTGCAGGAGGGCCTTGTCACGCCGAATCAGGTATTTGTTGATCCCGGCTACGTCATGGTGTCCGGGCGCCGCATTCAGAACTGGAACAACGAGAGCTATGGTGCCGTCACCTTCACAGATATCGTGAAGAACTCGCTCAATACGGGCTTTGCGCAGGTCGGGCTCTCGCTCGGCGCGGAAAAGCTCATGCACTATACGCGCCTTTTCGGCTTCGGTGAGCTGACGGGCATCGATCTGCCGGGCGAGGAGGAAGGCATCCTCTTCAACGCCGAAGATATGCGCGACTCCGATATCGCGACGACCGCCATCGGGCAGAGTATTGCCGTGACGCCGCTGCAGCTCGTGACGGCGATGTCCTCCATTGCCAACGGAGGGACGCTCATGCGTCCGTATATCGTGCGCACAATCAAAAATCCCGATGGATCGGTCTACGAAGAGCGCGGCCCGCAGGAGATCCGGACAACGCTCCAGCGCACGGTGGACCGCACGCTGATCGGCCTCTTGGAACAGGTGGTTGCGGCTGGCGGCGGTTCAAAGGCTGCGGTCAAGGGTTACCGCATTGCGGGCAAGACCGGCACGGCGCAGAAGATCCGCCGCGAGACCTCGGGCTATCTTGAGGGACGTTACATCGCCTCGTTCTGTGGGTTTGCCCCCGTGGAGGACCCGATTTTTACCGTGCTTGTCATGATCGACGACCCGCACGGCGGAAATTTCTACGGCGGGCAGATCGCCGCGCCGGTTGCCTCGCGCATCTTCTCCCAGCTCCTGCGCTACGCGCATGTCGAGCCCTCGAGCAATCCGTTTGCGGCGGAGGAGCAGGAGAGCACCCCCGCGCATGCAGGCAGCGGGGAAAAGCACGCGGAAACCGGCACCGTACCGCCTGAGGGCAAGGTACTCGTGCCCGACTTCACGGGACTCTCCATGCGCGAGGCTGCACGTCTTGCCGAGCAGCGCGGTCTGTTTTTCGAGAGCGAGGGCACAGGCGCCGCTGTGCGGCAGAGCATCGATGCGAACGATATTGTCGAGCGGGGAACGCGCGTCAAAGTTTATTTTCAACCGACGTAGCAATTGATCCGCTGCATGTGTCGAGACTTTTCCTCCGCATAACATGCGGAGGTTTTTTATTGCTGTAGATTTATGAGTAAATTATTTGAAAACGCTTGAAAAAATAAAAGAAAAAGATATAATAGATTTGTATTTCATAAGAAACAAAAGCAGGGAGGCATCCTTTATGGTCGGTATTATCGTCTGCGGGCACGGAAATCTTCCGCAGGAATTCGTGCGGGCCGCAGAGATGGTCTGCGGTGTGCAGAGAAACGTGTATGCGATCTCCTTTCAGATATGGGAAGACACTGCTGTCATTCGTCGGCGCTATGAGGAGGCGATTGCGGAGCTGGACTGCGCAGACGGCGTGCTCTTCCTCTGCGATCTTTTTGGCGGCAGCCCCTTCAACGAGGCGAGCCGACTGGTTGCCGCGCATGACGACTACGGCCTCGTCACCGGCATCAATCTGCCGCTCCTCATCGATCTGCTGACTTCCCGGCGCAAGCTTGACGGATCGATTCCGATGCGCGATCTCCTGATCGAGATCAAACATATGGCGCGTGACGGCATTGCGAGCCTGCATATGGAGGATCTCGACGATGAAGGGCTGACGAGCGGGTTTGCCTCCTAAGAAGATAATGACTGTCCATCCGAAGCGATGGACAGTTTTTTTGCGCAGGGATAAAATTATTTTTTGTACAAGCTGTTGACAGAAAAATAATTTTCGCCTTATAATTTAAAAAGAACTTCATATCGGGTGGCTCTATCTTTTTAGGAGGGTGTTCTATGATCATCAAGCTGGTACGCATTGACGACCGTCTGATTCATGGGCAGGTCGCGACCGTCTGGGCGCATGAGGCGGGGGCGGGGCGTATCATCATCTGCAGCGACGAGGTTGCGGCGGATGAGGTTCGGACGAAGCTGCTCAAGCAAGTCGCGCCTCCGGGCATCAAGGTGAACGTCGTCTCCATTGACAAGGCAATCCGCGTCTACAACAATCCAAAATATGAGCAGGAGACGGTGTTCTTCCTGTTCATCTGTCCGCAGGACATCGTCCGCATGGTGGAGGGCGGCGTTCCGATCACGAGCGTCAACATCGGCGGCATGGCGTTCCGCGAGGGAAAACAGCAGATCACGAAGGCGGTTTCTGTTGATGATTCGGACCGTGCAGCGTTCCGCGCGCTTCACGAACGCGGCATCGAGCTCGAGATTCGTCCCGTTGCAACGGACAGCAAAGTGGACATTATGCCGAAGCTGTAAAATGTTATCGATGTGCAGAGGAGGTAGAATATTATGGAAATCACGGGAGTTCAAATTTTCCTGCTGGTTATCATCGCCGCTGTTGTCGGCATGGGCAGTGTACTGGATTCGTTCCAGACGCATCGGCCGCTCATCGCCTGCACGCTCGTCGGCATCATTCTCGGCGATGTGACGACCGGCGTCATCCTCGGCGGCACGCTGGAATTCATCGCCCTCGGCTGGATGAACATCGGCGCGGCACAGTCGCCGGACTCGGCGCTCGCGAGCATCATCTCGACGATTCTCGTCATCGTCGGCAGCCAGTCCATCGGTACGGGCATCGCGATCGCACTTCCCGTGGCTGCCGCGGGACAGGTGCTCACCGTCATTGCGCGTACGGTTACCGTGTTCTTTCAGCATGCTGCGGACCGCTATGCGGAGGATGCGAATTTCCGCATGATCGACATCTGCCATGTCTCCGCGCTCGCTGTTCAGGCACTGCGCGTTGCGGTTCCTGCGTTCCTCGTGGCGGTATTCGCCAGCCCCGAAGGGATCCAGGCGATGCTCGACGCGATTCCCAAGACCATTACGGTCGGCCTTCAGGTCGCGAGCGGCTTCGTCGTCGCCGTCGGTTACGCGATGGTCATCAACATGATGGGCGGAAAGTACCTCCGCCCGTTTCTCTATCTCGGCTTTGTCGTCGCAGCGTTCACGTCCTTTAACCTCGTGGCGTTCGGCGTCATCGGCACGGTGCTCGCCATCATCTACGTGCAGCTGAACCCGCGCTTTGCGGCGCCCCAGACCGTTGCTGCTGCGCCGGCATCCGTTGCGGACGATGAACTGGAAGATTGAGGAGGGCGGAATCATGGAAAAGAAGCTGACAAAATCGGATTTGTTCTGGATCTTCATGCGTTCGAATCTCCAGCAGGCATCGTTTAATTTCGAACGCATCCATGCACTGGGCTTCTGCTTCGATATGGTGCCGGCCATCAAGCGGCTCTATCACGACAAGGCGGAGCAGGCGGCGGCGCTCAAGCGCCATCTGAACTTTTTCAATGTGACGCCCGCGTGCGCAGGGCCTGTCCTAGGCGTTACGGCGGCGATGGAGGAGGCACGCGCAAACGGCGCAGACGTATCGGACGGCACGATCAACAGCATTAAGATTGGTCTGATGGGACCGCTCTGCGGTGTCGGCGACCCCGTGTTCTGGGGAACGCTCCGCCCAATCACGGCGGCGCTCGGCGCGAGTCTCGCCATCGGCGGCAGCCTGCTCGGCCCGGTGATTTTCTTTCTGTTGTTCAACATCGTACGCCTTGCCTCACTCTATTTCGGTGTTGTCTATGGCTACAACAAGGGCATCGATCTTGTTGTGCGCGATCTCGGCGGCAATCTGCTGCAGAAGATCACGGAGGGCGCGACCATCCTCGGCATGTTCGTCATGGGCGCGCTCATCGCCAAGTGGACGCACATCGACATCCCGGTCGTAGTCTCGGAGATCATGAGCCCGGACGGGACGGTGGTCGTGACGACGGTGCAGAACATTCTCGATCAGCTGATGCCCGGCATGCTCGGCCTCGGGCTGACGCTGCTCCTGTGCAAGCTGCTCCGGCAGAACATCAACCCCATCACGCTGATCTTTGGGCTCTTTGCCGTCGGAATCATCGGCGCTTGGCTCGGTATTCTCGCCTGAGCAGGATTTTCGAGGGGAAAGGGAGGACTTCTATGAAAACGAGAGCGGTTCGCCTGTATGGAAAGAATGACTTGCGTCTGGAGGAGTTCGACCTGCCGCCGATTCAGCCGGATGAGATCCTGGCCGAGATCGTTACGGACAGCCTCTGCATGTCTACGCTCAAGGCGGTGTTCAATGGCGCGGAGCACCGCAAGGTCCCGTCCGACATCGCAGAGCACCCCATCATCGTGGGGCATGAGTTCTGCGGGCGTATCCGCGCGGTAGGCGCGGAGTGGAAGGGACAGTACCATGTTGGTGATAAATTCGTCATCCAGCCGAATATCGGCGATGTGCGCGCCTATGCTCCAGGCTATTCCTTCCCCCATATCGGCGGCGACGCGACGTTCGGGATCTTTCATCGGCAGGTGATGGACAACGGGAGCCTGCTCGCCTACAACGGAGACTCCTATTTCGAAGGCTCCCTCGTCGAGCCGCTTTCGTGCATTGTCGGCGCCTTTCGCGCGCAGTACCACCTGCGGGACCAGTACAGCCATGAGCATATTATGGGAATTCGGCAGGGCGGCGCGATGGCGCTCCTCGGCGCGACGGGACCGATGGGCTTCCTCGCCGTTGATCTCGCGATCCACGGACCGGAGCGTCCGCGTCACCTCGTTGTGACTGGACGTACGCAGGCGAAGCTCGATCATGTGAGGCGTCTTTATCCAGTGGAGGAGGCCGCGGCACACGGCGTTGTCCTGCACTATGTCAACACGAGCGACACGCCGAACTACGCGGCAGAGCTGCGCGCACTCCTGCCCGCAGATGGGAAGGGCTTTGACGATGTGTTCGTTATGGCAGCGGATGAAAATATGGTAACGCAGGCAAGCGCAATGCTGGCGCTTGACGGCTGCCTGAACTTCTTCGCGGGACCGGTGGACAGCGTGTTCAGTGCGCCGATCAACTTCTTTGATGTGCACTACAACGTGACGCACATCGTCGGGACGAGCGGCGGGAACACGGAGGATATGAAGGAAGCGGTTGCTCTTATCGAGAATAAGACCGTTCGGGTTGAGAAAATTGTCTCGCATATCCTCGGACTGAATGCCGTGCCGGAGACGACGATGAATCTCAAGAATATTCCGGGCGGCAAGAAGCTGGTCTATACGCATCTGGATTTTCCGCTTTCCCCGCTGACGGATCTCTCGCAGCTGCCGCATGCGGCGCGCCTTGGCGAGATTGTTGCGGACAACGGAGGATTTTGGTGCGCCGCGGCGGAGCGTGTCCTGCTTGGGGAACCGTAGGCCTATTTATGTGTAGCCGAGAGGGAAAGGAATAGACCCTTGTCTGAGCCAGTAAGCATTTTGGAGAAAATTTTTTCGATCTATCCCGTACTCTTTGACGCGGAGAAGCGCCTTGCGGACTATGTGCTGCAGAACGAGGCGAAGGTCGTCGACATGACGGTCTCAGATCTCGCTGCGGCGTGCGGAACGAGCGATGCAACGGTGGTCCGCTTCTGCAAGAAATGCGGCTGCAACGGCTTTCACCACCTGAAGATCAACATGGCAAAGGAGATGGCGACAAAACCCTCGGACGGGGCGCCTATTGTCGGTTCCAATGAACTTGACTGCGCGCGGATGGATGTGTCTTTGCGCAATATCTTCGCCAGCAAACAGGAGGAGCTGCGTCAGACGCTCGCGGAGATCGATCCCGCCGTATTTCGCTCCGTGGTCGAGCGGATCCGGGCGGCACGGTTCATTTTCTGCGCGGCGATGGGCAACACCATTCCCGTGGCCATGGATGCCGCCTACAAGTTCAACGAGCTCGGTCTTACGGCAATCTCCGCGCCTGTGTGGGAGAACATGCTCGCGATGATGCACACGGCGACGCCCGATGATGTGCTTCTCGCGATCTCTGCCTCGGGAGAGACCAAGGACCTCATGCGTATTGTCTCGGCGGCGCGCGGCAGGGGAGCGTACATTGTCCTCGTGACGAATCAGGTGCACTCCTCCATTGCGCGCGTCAGCGATCGTGTGCTCCATGCCGTGTCGCAGGAGCGGATGTTTTTCCGCACCTTCAGTTTTTCCTCGACGCGTCTCAGCATGACGGCAGTGATTGAGGCGGTCTACTACATGCTGCTCAGCGTGAAGCGAGACTCCTCCGCCCTCGTCGACACGCATGAACAGAGACTTTCCGAGCAGAAGCTGTAACGCTTCTGCTTTTTCTTCTTTCATGTCTTGACAGAATGGGAAAAACGGAGTAATATACAAACATACTTCTTAGATATGTTTACTATATCGCTGTCTGGGGAATAAAGGAGAAGTGCATTATGGCGAATGTTTATCAGAGTATTACGGAGCTCATTGGAGGGACCCCGCTGCTCGCGGCAAAATCCTTTGCAAAGGCGCACGGCCTCAGGGCAAATCTGCTCGTGAAGCTCGAGTATTTTAATCCGGCGGGATCGGTCAAGGATCGTATTGCGATCGCGATGATCGAGCAGGCGGAGAAGGACGGCAAGATTGCGCCGGGGGCGACGCTGATCGAGCCGACGAGCGGCAACACGGGCATCGGCATTGCCTCCGTCGCTGCGGCACGCGGCTACCGCGCGATTCTCACGATGCCGGAGACGATGAGCGTGGAGCGCCGCAACCTCCTCAAGGCCTATGGGGCGGAGATCGTCCTGACGGACGGTTCGCAGGGGATGAAGGGCGCGATCGCACGCGCCGAGGAGCTGCATAAGGAGATCCCGAACTCGTTCATCCCTTCGCAGTTCGAGAACCCTGCAAATCCGGCGGTGCATGAGCGTACGACGGGACCGGAGATCTGGGCGGATACGGACGGCAGTGTGGATGCGTTCGTGTCCGGCGTCGGTACCGGCGGTACGGTTTCGGGTGTCGGTCACTATCTCAAGGGCAAGAAGCCCTCTGTTCACGTGGTTGCTGTGGAGCCGGCGGACTCCCCTGTGCTTTCGGGCGGCAAGCCGGGCCCGCACAAGATTCAGGGCATCGGCGCGGGGTTCGTCCCGGCGACGCTCGATACGAAGGTCTACGACGAGATCATCCAGGTGAAGAACGAGGATGCCTTTGCCTACGGCAAAGAGTTTGCGCGCCGCGAAGGCGTGCTTGTCGGCATTTCCTCCGGCGCGGTGCTTGCAGCGGCGACAGAGCTCGCCAAGCGTCCGGACTTTGCCGGCAAGACGATCGTCGTCCTCCTCCCGGACAGCGGCGACCGCTATCTCTCGACGGATCTCTTCCAGGATAAATAAAAAATTGAAATGGTGCGGCTCCTGCGCCGCATCGTTTCGGGCAAAAGGAAAGCGTCTCATCCAATACGGATGAGACGCTTTTGTGCAGGAAGATACTCAGCGAAATGCATTCGCGAGGTTTCTGAGTCCCGTTTCGAGCGTCGCCCAGGGGCAGGCGATATTGATGCGCTGGAAGCCGCTGCCCCCTGCGCCGAAGATCGGACCGTCGTCGAGCCAGAGATGCGCCTCGCGGATGATCTTCCCGTTGAGGTCTTCATCCGAAAGTCCGCAGGCGCGAAAGTCCAGCCAGAGGAGATACGTGCCCTCGGGCTCGATGATCTTTACCTTCGGCAGGTGTTCCGCGAGGAATTCCTTCGTGCGCGCATAGTTTTCCTCCACGTAGGCGAGGAGTTCCGAGAGCCAGGCGGCACCGTGCTCGTATGCCGCCTTTGCGCCTGCAAGGCCGAGCGTATTCGGCTCATCGTATCCGGTTGCGCTGAGCTCCTTTTTGAAACGGCTGCGCAAATCTTCATTTCGAATGAAGATATTCGAGATCTGAAGCCCCGCGAGGTTAAAGGTCTTGCTCGGCGAGGTGCAGGTGACGGTGACGGCTGCAGCCTCCGGGGAAAGCGAGGCGAACGGGATGTGCCGGAAGCCCGGGCGTATGAACTCCTCGTGAATCTCATCTGCGATGACAATAACGTTGTGACGCAGGCAGACGGCGGCAAGCTGCTCAAGCTCCGACCGACGCCAGACGCGCCCGACGGGATTGTGCGGGCTGCACAGGATAAAGAGCTTGACCTTGTGCGTGAGGATCTTCTGCTCAAAGTCCCTGAGATCGATTGTATAGCAGCCGTCCGTGAGCTGCAGGGGATTGTCGGCGAGAACACGTTTGTTTTGCCGAATCATATTGGCAAAGGGATAGTAGACCGGCTGCTGGATCAGCACACCGTCGCCCGGCTCTGTAAAGGCGCGAATCGCCGTTGCGACGGCAAAGACGACGCCGGGTGTGATGACGAGATCGCGCCGCTCCACCTCCCAGTCGTGGCGTGTGCGGAACCAGTTCTGCAGGACGGTGAAGTAATCGTCCTTTGGCTGCGTGTAGCCGAAGATGCCGTGCTCGGCACGCTGCTTCAGCGCCTCGATGACGGGGGCCGGCGTGCGAAAGTCCATATCGGCGACCCAGAAGGGCAGAACATCCTTCGGATAGCCGCGCTCGGCGGCAAAGTCATATTTGATGCTCGAGGTATTGCGGCGGTCGATGATTTCGTCAAAATTAGCAGGCATGATCGTTATCCTTTCTGCGCGGCAGCGTGCAGTGCCTGCGCGAGATCGTCCTTCAGATCGTCCGCGTCCTCAAGACCGACGGACAGGCGCAGGAGGCGATCGTCGAGCCCCGTGCGCTCAATCAGCTCATGCGGCATCTCTGCATGGGTCTGGACGATGGGATAGGTGAGGAGACTCTCGACGCCGCCGAGGCTCTCAGCGAACGCGATGAGCTTCAGATGTGCGAGGACGTTCTGCGCAATCGCGGCTGTCTGCACCTTAAAGGAGATCATGCCGCCGAATCCTTTGCTCTGGCTCTGCTGAAGAGCGAAGCCCGGATGATCGGAGAGACCCGGATAGTAGACGTCCGTAACCTCGGGCAGGGAGGGCAGCCACTTTGCGATCGTAAGAGCGCTCTCTGACTGGCGCTCGATGCGGACACCCAGCGTCTTGAGACTGCGCAGCATCAGCCAGGAGTCCATCGGGGAGAGATTCGGCCCCTCGGATTTGACCAGCAGTTCGAGTTCCTTTGCGAGATCGGATTCTGCATCCTTTACCGCAAGGAAGCCGCAGATCACGTCATTGTGGCCGCAGAGATACTTCGTGCCGCTCTCGACAACGATATCTGCGCCGAGATCGAGCGGCTTTTGGAAATGCGGAGAGAGAAATGTGTTGTCTGCGACAAGCAGAGCCTTGTACTCGTGGGCGATATCCGCAAGCGCACGGATGTCCGTGATGAACATCATCGGGTTGGAGGGCGTCTCGATGAGGACGACCTTCGTCTCACGGCGCATCTTCGCACGGACGAGCGCCGTGTCGCGCATATCGACATAGTCGAAGGTGATGCCGTAACGGCTGTATATATCATTTGCGAGGCGTACGGTACCGCCGTAGAGATCCTCGGGCAGGAGTGCGTGGTCGCCCGGACTGCAGAGGGCAAAGACAAGATTGATCGCGGCCATTCCCGAGGAGAGCGCCCATGCGCGCCCCCCGCCCTCGAGGAGCGCAACTGCCTGCTCGAGAGCACTGCGCGTCGGATTCGCGACGCGGCCGTAGTCATAGCCGGTGCTCTGACGGAATGCGGGATGGCGGAACGTCGCCGACAGATAGACGGGGCTGCTGAGTGCCCCCGTCGCATCGTAGCGGTGACAGCCGTGTACCTCTGCAGAGAAATCTTTCATAATATATCCTCCCCTGATGCATTGCTTCTATCATATGGTTGATGACATTATAATAGCCATGCGGACACTCTGTCAATCAAAAAATATATAAAACCTGCTTGACAACTATGTTAATCTGTTGTATGATGACGAAACAATAAAGTAAAAACCTATATACAAACAATGTTTTACGAAAGGGAGTAACATTATGGCGCTATCGAAGAAAGAGCTGGTTCTGAATGCAATGGACCGCAAAGAGGTGGAACGTGTGCCGTCGGGCTTTTGGTTCCACTTCCTCAAAGATGAGACGCATGCGGACGCGTTCACGCATCCGGAGCTCGAAAAGCAGCTGCTCGAGGGCGAGATTCGCTACATTGACGAGGTCCAGCCGGATTTTGTAAAGATCATGACGGACGGCTTTTTCGCCTATCGCAATCCCGCGATCCAAAAGGCGACGACGGCGGCGGAACTTGCAAAGATACAGCCGCTTTCGGACGACGATCCGTATTTTGTCCGCCAGGTTGCCTATGCCAAGGAGCTCACGCGGCGTTACGGCAGCGATATTGCCATGTTCTACAACCTCTTTTGCGCGGGGACGATTTTGAAGTTCGTCCGCCCGGGCACAATCTCTGAGAATGAGAAATTCCTTGCCCAACTGATCCAGGAGGACAAGGCTGCGGTGCGCGCCGCATTCGATGTCATCTCCGCCGATATTGCAAAACTCGCAGAGCGCATTATCAAAGAAGGCGGCGCGACGGGCGTCTACTTCAGCCTTCAGAACCTTGCGGGGAGTGCGGATCGTGCGCTTTACGATGAAGTGTTTGCGCCGGGCGAGAAGGAGATCCTGCGTGCGGCGAATCATGCGAGTGCGTACAACATTCTGCACATCTGCGGCTATCTCGGGCATCGCAATGAGCTCGACTGGTACAAGGACTACGAGGCGAAGACGATCAACTGGGCGGCGGTTGTCGAGGGCGTTCCGCTCGAAGAGGGAAAGAAGATTTTCCCGCAGCATGCGCTGCTCGGCGGATTCGGCAATCTGCCGAATGATGTCCTCTGCAGCGGCACGCGCGCAGAGGTCGAGGCGGAGACGCGCCGCATTCTTGCGGCGGCGGGGCGTACCGGCGTTATCCTCGGTGCAGACTGCACCGTACCTTCGGATACGGACTGGCAGCGGTTTGAGTGGGTGCGCAGCGCGGCGCGCGGGGCCTAAGAGGGAGGAAGTACGATGAATTTCAAGAAAATCGGCAAGGCGGCACTTACGGGACTGATCGCAGCGGCACTTGCTGCAGGACTCGCCGGCTGCGGCAAGGAGAGCGGTGCAGACGGCGGCGCGAAGTCTGCGGACGGCAAGAAGGTCATTACCGTCGCACATACGAACTACTATGTGCCCTATGACTTCGTCAATGAGAAGGGGGAATCCGACGGCTTTGAGGTCGCTGTGATGAAGGAAGTGGCAAAGAAGCTGCCGCAGTACGAGTTCCAGTTTGTACCGACCTCGGACGACGATCTGCTGATCGGCGTCGAGTCGGGGAAATACACGGTCGGTACCAAGGGGATTTGGATCACGGACGCGCGCAAGAAGAAATATGTCTTCCCGAAGAATAACATCGGCGCCAGCGTCATTGGCCTTGCGATCCGCAAGGAGAATGCGGGTGAGATCACGGATCTCCCGTCCTTTGCGAAGTTCAGCGGAAAGCTTGTGCCGATCGCGCCGCAGGATGCGCGCTACATGGTCATTGACACCTATAATAAGGAGAACCCCGACAACCAGATCCAGCTGACCTCATCCGAGTCGTTCCAAGTTGCGGACGCATACAGCTGGGTCTTGGAGGGACGGTATGACGGTTATTTCGAGGTTGAGCTGAGCTACAAGAACAACATCGCGAACGCGGATGCGCCCTATCATCAGTTCAACGACAGGCTGACCTATATCCGCTACAAGGGCATTCCGACCTACCCGATTTTCAACAAGAAGGAGCAGGCGTTTGCGGATGAGTACGACAAGGCGATCGAGGAACTGCGCGCCGAGGGCAAGATCGCGGAGCTGGAGCAGAAATATTTTGGAGAGAGCCTCTCTGATTATCTGAAGTAAGCTGTGAATTGAGGGGGACGAAGGGTGGACACACGGGCATTTGACATTGGCATGATCGGACAGGTGATGCCGGATCTTCTTTCCTATCTCGATGTGACTCTGCTCGTCGGTTTCGTCAGCATAGCACTCGGCTCGCTGCTCGGCGCTCTGATCACATGGGCGAATCTCGGCGGCCCGGCACCCCTGCGCTGGCTTGTTGTCGGCTATGTGTATGTCATGCGCTGTACACCGTCGATTGTCCTGCTGTTCATTGTATTCTATGGTTTGCCGAAACTGCTGGATACGATGTTCGGCTACGATATGAATGCGATGCACCGGGCCGTCTTTGCGATCATCACGTTTACGCTGCTCTTTGGCGCATACATCTCGGAGGTGTTTCGTGCAGCGTATTCCGCTGTCCCGCGCGGACAGTATGAGGCCGCGGTAAGCGCAGGACTCACGCCGTTTCAGGCGTTCCGCCACGTGATGCTGGGGCAGACGGCGATCATTGCGCTGCCGAACTTCGGCAACGCGGCGATCAATCTGCTCAAGGAGGCATCGCTCGCCTATACGATAGGTCTGATTGATCTCATCGGCAAGGGAAATCTCATCATCGCGCAGAATTTTGGCGCGTACGGCATTGAGATCTATCTTGCCTGCATGCTCGTCTACTGGGTGATGGTGCTCCTCCTGGAACAAGTCTTTCACTGGCTGGAGAAGCGTCTGGACAAAGGGACGAGTCTGCGCGCAGCGTCTGCCGAAAAGCACGGGGGAACGCAGCTGAGAGGAGGGGACGCCGTTGGAGCTGGATCTTGACTTTATGCAGGAGACCTTCCTGCTTGTATGGCAGGGAGCAGGCGTCACGCTCTCGCTGACAGCGCTCGCACTCATTTTTGCGGCGCCCGTTGGGTTTTATTTCGCCGTTCTGCGCGTACGCGGCTATCGCGTCGGCGGGAGCATCGCGCGCTTTTATGTCTCGTTTGTCCGCGGTACGCCGCTGATTCTGCAGATTCTTTTGCTGTACAGCCTCCTGCCGAGTCTGCTCAACGTGCTCGTGAAGGACATAGGGCTTGAGATCAATGTGTTTGAGGCGGTCGATCCCTTCTGGTACGCCGTCTTCATCTTTACGATCAATACGATCGCGCTCCTGACGGAGGCGTTCCGCTCGGCACTCCTTGCCATCCCGAAGGGACAGCTGGAGGCGGGACTGGCGGGCGGGCTCAGCGAGCTGCAGACCTATTTGCACGTTATTATCCCGCAGGCGCTCGTCGTGGCGCTGCCGAGCATCGCGAACATTACGGTCAATCTCATCAAGGGAACATCGCTCGCGTTCCTCATGACGGTCAAGGACATCACGGCGGTCGGAAAGGTCGCCGCATCCTACGGCTACAACTATATCGAGGCGTATCTCGATGTGTTCCTTGTCTATCTTGTGCTCTGCACCGTCGTTCAGCTGCTCTTTGCGGCAGCGGAGCGGCGCGTCGGAGCTTTCCGCGGTCAGAATTAGAGCTTTGGGAGGGGAGAATATGCTGCTGCACGTTCAAAATGTACGCAAGAGTTTTGCGCAGACGGAGGTACTGAAGGATGTCAGCCTCAGCGTCGAAAAGGGAGACGTCGTCGTCATCCTGGGGCCCAGCGGCTCCGGCAAGACAACGCTCCTGCGCTGCCTCAACTTTCTCGAGCGCGCTGACGGCGGCGTGATGGATTTTCACGGGGTGCATCTTTCCCTTGCGGAGGCATCGCATCGGGCGGTCGCGGATGTGCGGAAGAAGACGGGATTTGTCTTTCAGAACTACAACCTCTTTGCCAATAAGACCGCGCTCGAGAATGTAACGCTCGGGCTCACGGTTGGGCGCGGCATCCCGAAAGCACAGGCGCATGAGACCGCGATGGAGGCGCTGCGCAAGGTCGGCATGGAAAACCGCGCCGACTACTACCCCGCGCAGCTCTCGGGCGGGCAGCAGCAGCGCGTCGGCATTGCGCGTGCCATCGCGGCAAAGCCCGACGTCATCCTCTTTGATGAGCCGACCTCTGCGCTTGACCCTGAACTCGTCGGCGAGGTGCTGCAGGTGATGAAGCAGCTTGCCGAGGAGGGGACGACGATGATCGTCGTCACCCATGAGATGAAGTTTGCGCAGGATGTTGCAACGCACGTCATCTTTATGTCGGACGGCGTTATTGTCGAGGAGGGCAGCGCGCACAGGATCTTTACCGCGCCGCGCGAGGACCGCACGCGCCGCTTCCTCCGCCGCATCCTCCCCGAGGACTATGAGCCGGCCGCTCTGATCTGAGCCGGCGGTGTGAAAATCAATAAAAACGGCGGCAGCCCGCCGAGGTTATTCCTCGGCGGGCTGCCGCCGTTTGCGATGCAGTCGGCTCATGTGTCGTTCGTGTTCTTATTGGTCGGGATGACGATGCCGCTCCGATCGGCGTTCTTCTTGCCGGCGGCGGTTTTTTGGTATTCTTTGAGCGCGGCAAGAGCGGACAGATCGCCGGGCTGCAGCGCTTCAAGCTCTGCCGTTTCCTTTTCCTGCGCCTTTGTGATCTCCGCGTCGCGGTCGGCGCGCTCTTGTACGGCCTGTCCGCGCAGCCTCAGATCGCGCAGGGATTTCTCCCGCATCGTGCCTTTCAGCTGCCCGATCTGCTGACGATACAGGCTGAGCGGCTCCTCTATTTCCCGATCGGTCACGATGCCGTCCTTCACGCGCTTTTCAAGTTCATTCGCCTTTGCATAGAGTTCGCTCAGCTTGTCCTCGTCCGTCATGCCTGCGTGCTTCAGTTCGTCCGCACGCTTTTGCAGCTTTGCCCTGTCCTCGTCCGTGAGGTCGGTATCCGTGCGGATGCGTTTCTCGATCTCCTCCGCCTGCACCTTCTTCGCATGCTTATCGGCACGTTCCCGCTCGTTTGCCGCAAGAGCTGCCTCTGCAGGCGTCAGATCCGCATCCCTATCGTCGCTTTCGCTGAGGGCTTTTCCCTTTGCACTGATATAGACCTCGGCCGCATGGCCTAGAATTTCCGCTGCCGGATTCTGTCTGCGCTCGGGAGATTTTCCCGCTGCCGCAGAATTTTCTCCGTGCAGGAACGAGAGCTTATTTGAAATATGTACCGTGCTCATGCCGTCATCTCCAATCCATGGACGATTCTTCCTAATAACATTATCGGCGTCTATGCTTTCATATTAAGTCATTCGGCGAAGAGAAGACGGGCAGTGCCGCTTTTATCATCCGAAGGAAGCGAAAAGCAAAAATATAAATCTCTATTATGTTGTAAAAATACAATAATTCAGTAATATACAATAATATATTTCAAAATAAAAGTGCGTGACATTTAATAAAAGTATAGATATAATATAAGTGTAATATTGTAGGGGTTATTAAATAAAAGGGGTGTTGGGATGTTTCAGAATGCAAGCGTCAAGACGAAGATGGTTGCCATCCTCGTCCTCATCAGTGCTGTTCCGCTGCTGATCAGCATTGGTGTCAATTTTTACAGCACGATGGAGAAAAGCATCGAACAGTTGGAGCTCGTGAGCCAGCAGCGCGTCAACGTGATCGACTCCAACATCACGGGGCTTTTCGAGCAGAACCGCAACGGCATTCGCTCTCTCGCCGTGAACGCTGAGACCATCCGCTATCTGCAGGAGCCGACGGTCGGGGCAGAGGAGATGGACGGCTCGCTCGTGCGTACAAACGAGATTTTTAAGGACTCCAATCCAACTATTATCACGGATACGAACGGGCAGCAGCTCCTGCGCAGCGACCACAAGGAGCCGGTCAATACGTCAACCCGTGCCTATTTTAAGGATGCGATGGCGGGCAAGGAGAGCATCTCCGATGTCGTCATCAGCAAGGCGACGGGGCGTTTTATCTCCGTCATTGCCGTGCCCGTACTGAACGCGCAGAAGCAGCCGATCGGCATGGCGCAGCGCGACTATGACCTCGGCGTCCTGGCGGACTTCGTGAAGTCGGCGGCCGATGATCATACGAGCGTCCTCATCATCGACCGGCAGGGGAAACTCCTTTCCCATTCCGGGCGAAAAGTTGAGAAAGAAGAAGACCGCACAGATGAAAATGAATTTGCTTTTGTCAAGGATGCACTCTCAGGAAAGTCGGGAACAACCGAGGTCGAGCTCCTCGACGGGAATCAGTACTATGTGAGCTATGCGCAGAACCCCACCACGGGCTGGGTCATTGCGACGGCGACGCCGCGCTCCTACGTCATCTCCACAGGTGCTGAAGCGGCGATCCCCATTGTTATCCTCGGCATCATTCTCGTTGCAGGTGCCGGTCTGCTCGCGTACTTCCTCGCGGCCAAGGCAACGGAGCCTCTCATTCGCATGGGCGGCGCTGCTGAGCAGATCGCAGGCGGGAATCTCACGATCGAGAAGCTCGCTGTCGATTCGAACGATGAGATCGGCCGCATGGCAGTGGCATTCAACCACATGACCGAGCGCCTTTCTGCTGTTCTGCGGGGCGCAAAGAACAGCGCTGAGTCCGTGGCGTCGGCATCCGAGCAGCTTACGGAGAACTCGGAGCAGACCTCGCAGGCGTCGAACCTCGTTGCAGACTCGATCATGCAGGTGGCAGAGGGTACGGTAAAACAACAGGAAGCCGTCCAGGATACCATCCGTGTCGTCGAAGAGATGGGCCGTCAGCTCACCATCCTGTCCGACAACTCCAAGAGCATCACGGAAGCGTCGCAATCGGCGCACAGCGCGGCAACTGTCGGCGCAGACAAGGTTGAGCATGCGGTCGGCAACATGAGCCAGCTCGAGCAGACCGTCAAGGAGACCGAGAGCATTATCCGCGCGCTCGGCGAGCAGTCAAAGCAGATCGGCGAGATCGTCGATACCATCTCCGGTATCGCCGATCAGACGAACCTTCTCGCACTCAACGCCGCGATCGAGGCGGCACGTGCCGGAGAACACGGCCGCGGATTTGCGGTCGTTGCGGAGGAAGTCCGCAAGCTTGCCGAACAGTCCGGCAGCGCGACAGAGAACATTACGACCATCATCAACGAGATCCAGAAGCGTACGCAGGAGGCCGTCGTCTCCATGCAGTCGGGTACGGCGATGACCGTTGACAGCGTGGCGTCCGTGAACGAAGCGGGCAGCGCATTCCGTGAGATCGTTGCACAGATCTCGGAGCTCATGAAGCAGATTGAGTACTCGACCGCTGCGATTACGGCGACGAATGAAGGCAGCCGCCGTATTACCGAATCGGTTCACAGCATCGAGAGCGTCGCGGCCTCCCTGGCAGATGAGACGCAGACCGTCTCCGCTGCGACCGAGGAGCAGACCGCATCTGTACATGAGGTCGCCTCGGCGAGCAAGAAGCTCTCTGAAATGGCAGATGAGCTGCAGGCCTCTGTTGCGACATTTAAGCTCAACTAAATCACATACGGTACTGAAAACAGCTCATCCGCACGGATGAGCTGTTTTTGCTTCTATATCAGTTGAAATGGTCGTCGTCGTAGCCCTCCCCCCAGTCATCCCAATCGTCATAGAGATGAAACCCGGGAGGCGTGCCGTTCTCATGGATGTGTTCCTCCTCGCAGCGGTCATCCGCAGGGAGGTCCCATGTATCGTCGGGGGATTCGTCTGCCGGGCCGTTCGGTATGCTTTGCTGACGATCCCGGTCTGTGTGCGATGGAAATTCTGCGGTGCCGTTATCCGGTACGAGAATGCCGAAGAGCTTCGCTGCAATGTACGTGCCGAACACCGCAAGCACCAGCTTCTTCCACCATGCGAGAGGTTTTGATCGAGATGCGGACGTTTGCCGGGCGATTTTTTTCTGTGCGGGCATTTCTCACTGCCTCCGTTTCACTGTGCATTCAAAAGAGTTCTCTCTCTTTGCTATTCGCTGTCAGGCGCATATATCCTGCTGCATTGATCCGGAAAAGACCCTGCATGATCACACAGTTTTTCGGCACATTGTTCCGCAGCAACAGATATAAGGAGAGAGATTGGCATTTTGGACATATGATGATAAAATAATTGGGACAGCAGCGGCAAAAGAAGTGGTGGGGAATGTCAGATGGAATCCTATGATAAACTTTTAGCGGAAGAGATCTTTTTTATCAAACTGCAGTCCGGCGGCATACTGTCCCCGGAAGATATCGCAGGAAAAGAGTGCCTGGTCATCTGTGCGATGGGCGGGGTTGGACTTTGGCGAAAGATTTACGCACAGGCCGTGGAAGAAAGCCTCATGCAGGCAGGGGCTGCGAAATGTGACCATATTGTGCTCTTTAACTCGGACGATCTGGACTCGCTCTGCGATTTGACGGATGTAGAGCAGGCGGTCGGCACATCGCGCTATAGCTATATTATTGTGCTCGGCGGGATGGAAAAGACGCGCAACATCTGCGAAGGTGTCCGACAGCTCCAAGAGGTGTGCCGCCCGGGCGGGAAAATTTTTGTGGCGGCACGAACTCCGCAGGAACTCTCTGCACGGCATGAGATCAATGCGTATGAGGATGTATGGCGTTATGATGCGGATGACCTTCCCAGGTTGTTTGCCGGATGCAGTTTAGAGATGATGACAAGTGACGCAGCCGGGGAGATTGCTGCCGCCGTCTTTACGCGCAGCGCGGGACGTGCCGAAACCTCGTGCAGTTCCCTGCTCCATGCGTGGAGCCAAAGACGCATCAATCCGAACGGGGCTTTGCCGCAAGGGTATTTCCGCGATGCTTCGGGACTTGACGCTGTCGGCATCAAATACCGCACGGACAAGTGCAGCATGATCCACAATTACCTCCGCAAGTATGAGTCCTTTTTGGAGCGCTTTCGCTCACGCCCGCTGCGGCTGCTGGAACTTGGCATTTTCAAGGGCGCAAGCCTTCGGATGTGGCAGGAGTATTTCCCGCAGGCAGAAATTTTCGGCGTCGATATTGAGGAGCACTGCAGTCAATATGCGGATGAACGGATTCATATTCTGCAGGCGGATCTTTCGAATACGGATGCAGTTTCGCGTTTGAAAGATATACGCCCTCAGATTATCATAGACGATGCATCTCATATGACCAGCCATCAGATCCTCGCGTTGTTTACCCTGTTCGATGTGCTGCCGAGCGGCGGCATCTATATTTTGGAGGACTTGGAGACCTCGCTGAATCCGGAGCAGTTTGAGGCTGCCTATCGTGATGCGCCCCTCGATGCCTATGAGGTCTGCGCACGCATTGCGCGTATTGCGGCGCGGAAGGTCCCCGATGATGACAGCTTATATGCGGATTATATCAATCAAATCGGCATGGAAACGGAGCTTGTCTCCATCATGAAGGGCAGCGTCGTATTGGTGAAGCGCTGAGCTTATTATTGTAAATATAAAAAAACGGTTCTATGTTGGAAAGTGTCAACCTTTCAACATAGAACCGTTTTTTCGTTCGTTCAGCGCTTCGCGTCAGCAGCCGCAGCCGCCGCCGCGTGCCTGTGGTGCACGGTCGCCGTAGCAGTAAGCGCTGCTGTTGTCATAGCAGTATGCCTTGTCCTCACGCTCCGGCAGAGTGCATGCGCCGTCCTCACAGGCGTATGCGAGTGCCTGTGCACCGGCCGCAAGGATGAGGCCGGCGAACAGACCGGCAATGATTTTCTTCATAGGGTACCCTCCTATCAATGTGTCTGCATTCCATAATTATTTTATCATGGGTGTCAATATCTTCACGCTCATATATCTCGCCTGCACGATGAAAACAATCTGTAAATGGAATAACTTATAACTATTGATAAAAGATTGGAGTGAAACATAGAGCCTGTATATTCATTTATAATTGACAAAAGGAAAATAGTATGTGCAGGAAGTAAAATCCAACTCAATATCATGAAAAATAAAGAGATGTAATTGATATAGAATATCTGTCTATATTATGCAAAAGCATACCGTCTGGAAAACTGAATGCAGTTCATAATTTTTATTTATGACTTTTATGGAAAACACTTGATTTTTTTGAAGAGCTGTTATATTATATATGTGAATCGAGAAGAGAATATATTCATATTGATATATAGGAGCATATTATTATGAAGAACGAAATTGCTGTGATCTATTCCTCGCGTACGGGGAACACGCAGAAAGTCGCTGAGCATCTTGCGGAGGCACTTGGCGCATCCTGCCGCAGCGTAAAGGATACGGCAGGTGTACCGGAGAATGCCGATCTCTGTGTCGGCATGTGGGTTGACCGAGGCACAGCGGACGCTGCGGCGAAGAAGTACATTGAGACGCTGCGCGGACGGCGCGTATTCATCTATGGCACCCTTGGCGCAGAGCCGGACTCAGAGCATGCGGAAAAGTGCATCGCGAACATCCGCGCACTCTTCGATCCGTCGAATGAGATCCTCGGCGCGATTCTCGTGCAGGGCGCGATTGATCCCGCGCTTATCGAAATGTTCAAAAGCATGCCGAAGGACAATGTGCACGCCTATACCGCGGAGAGTGCGGCGCGCTATGCGGCAGCGGAAAGTCATCCGGATGCAGCAGACTTTGCAAAGGTGATCGCAGCTGCAAAGGAGGCGCTCGCATGAATACGCTGCAGGATAAGATCGGCGCCCTCTCGGAAGAGGCGCGCGGCTGGCTGCTCGGAACGAAGTCGGAGAACCCGCTTGGCTGTGCCTTCACGAAAAAGCGCGTTGTGCATCCCGGCGCGGGCGGCAAGCGCATGATCATGGACAAGGCGGAGCAGGCGCGCATCTGGGAGGAGCACATGGCAGCGGCGCCGGATCCCGCGGATGAGCGTGCGGTATACATCCACATCCCGTTCTGCGATAAGAAATGCAGCTACTGCGGATTTTTCCAAAACTTCACACGGGAGGAGGCGGCGCATCATTACGTTGATGTTCTCCTGGAGGAGCTGGATGCCGCGGCAGATACGCCCTATGTTATGGGCGCGCCCTTCCAGGCGGTATTCTTTGGCGGCGGCACCCCGACGGCGCTCAGTGAGGCTGATCTGGTGCGCCTTGTCCGTGCGGTACGCGAACGCCTGCCGCTCACGAGCGACTGTGAGATCACCCTCGAGGGTCGTATCCACGACCTTTCGGAGAGCAAGGTGGAGGCGGCGATGCATGCGGGCGTCAACCGGTTCTCGCTTGGCGTGCAGTCCTTTGACACGCGCGTCCGCCAGTCGATCGGACGCATCGACGACCGTGAGACGGTTATCGCAACGCTCCGTCGGATGGTGGAGCGGCAGGGCGCCGTCGTCATTGCCGACCTCATCTACGGCTTGCCGTATCAGTCGATGGAGGTCTGGGAGAACGATGTGCGCACGCAGTTCGAGATTGGAATTGCGGGCGGTGATCTCTACCAGCTCAACGTATTCCCTGCGAGCGAGTTGGCGCGCCGCATCGAGTCGGGCGATCTGCCGATCCTCCCGACGACGGAGGAGCAGTCGGAATATTTCCGGCGCGGCGTCGAGATTATTGCAGAAAACCCGATGGCACGGCGTATTGATATTACACACTGGGCAACGGATCACCGCGAGCGCAGCATCTATAACACCCTCGCAAAGCGCGGCAATGATGTCCTTGCCTTCGGCTCGGGCGGGGGCGGCTTTGTCGGGGACGTGATGTGGCGCAACCACGGTGCGCTCGCCGCGTATGAAAAGATGGTCGAGGAGGGAGCAAAGCCGTTCCAGTTCATGGGCGAGCAGGCGGATGCGCACCGCATGCACAGCGAGATCGGCGATCAGATCGAGCACGGCTATTTCTACGCGCCCTATTTCGAAAAGAAATACGGCGTCGACCTCCTTTCCTCTCTTGCGCCACTCCTCGCCGCATGGGAGGAGAACGGCCTTGTTATGCGCACGGCGACGGGCTTCCGTTCGACCCTCGCGGGTGAATTCTGGCATGACAATCTCATCCAGAGTTTTCTCGAGGCCTATGCTCTCACGCAGGAGGACGCGGTAAAGCTCCGCAAGGAGAATGTTGCGCTGCAGGATATGATCCCCAAGGAAGTGCGCTCCATGCTCGAGGAAATGTTCCCCGACGGCATGCCTCCGCAGATGGCGGCGGCGCTGCAGGGGAAGCTCACGCCGGAGCTGGAGAGCCATCCGCATATGCAGATGCTGAAAAATCTCATCGAAAAGAGTCGGGAGAAAGAGCGCGCCGCAAGTGATGCTTCTGCGCCCGACCTCAATACCGTCATGCGCACCTCTGCGCGTGAGATGGAAAAAGCTGTGTAATATATTATAAAAAACGCATTGCGTTAAAACAGGTGCTGTGTCTCTCCTGAAGGGGAGGCGCAGCACCTGTTTTCATGCGAAAATATATCTCTGTATTTTGCCGTATATTTCACTGCGGCGTAAAGTAGCCGAATGCAGCGGGAATGCTGTACGCCGCGGCGAGTTCTTCACGGCGTACCCAGAGAAGGGCGGACGGAGCATTTGCATCGCTCTCGGCCGCGAGCAGCGGAGATTCGTTTCGCTCCGCGACGCTGACCGCCCAGCCGGTGAGCTCCCATTCGATATGGCTGAAGATGTGGCGCGCGGGAGGAAGCGGCATAATGCTGCGGACGCGGAAGCCTTCGGCTGTGAGCTGTTCGCGCACCGCGCGCTTTGTCAGCTTCCCGTCGATATTCGGATATTCCCAAAGGCCTGCGAGGAGTCCCTTTGCAGGCCTTTTTCGTATGGCGATGCGGTCGCCGCAGGAGAGTATGAGGACGGTTCGGCTTTCCTTGCGGCGTGCTTTGAGCGCGGCTTTTACGGGATAGTCCTGCTCCGTGCCGCGGTCATGCGCAAGGCAGAGGCGGGCGGCCGGGCATGTGTGACAGAGCGGTGCGCCGTTCGGAAGGCAGATCGTCGCGCCAAGATCCATAAAGGCTTCGTTGAGGTATCCTGCATCTCTTCCCGTCGGGTAGGAGGGAGCGAGCGCCGCTTCGAGAGCGCGCTTGCTTGGGTCCTTTGCGATATCGATACCGTTTGCCGTGACGCGCGCAGCGACGCGCAGAAAGTTGCCGTCGACGGCCGGGCGCGGCTGACCGTAGGCAAAGGACGCGATGGCGCTCGCGGTATAGCGGCCGATGCCGGGAAGGGCAAGCAGCGCATCGAAGTCGCTGGGCAGCTGCCCCTTGTGTTCGCGGACGATCGTTTCGGCGGCGCGTTTGAGATTGCGCGCGCGGCTGTAATAGCCGAGTCCCTGCCAGAGTTTCATCAGTGCATCGTCATCGCATGCGGCGAGGTCGGCGATCGTCGGCAGGGCATCGAGGAAGCGGAGATAGTAGGCGCGCACGACGGCGGCACGTGTCTGCTGGAGCATGATCTCCGAGATCCAGACATGATAGGGCGTCGGCTCATCGCGCCACGGCAGATCGCGCGTGTCGGGCGCAGATTTGCGCCACGCAAGCAGTGTATTGCAGAGAACGGGGAAGATGGAGTTCTCCGCCCACGGTAGAATTTTCATTCAGAGGCTCTCCTTTTTATATGTATTTTACCACAGATGTGTGAAACGCGAATGAAGAAATGGACTTTTCTTTACAAACGGCGGCCTTTGTATTATCATGGCACATAGTAAATCTACATGATGGAGTGATTTCTGATGTTGGATATGAAATTTGTGCGCGAGAACTTGGATGCGGTGCGTACGATGCTGAAGAACCGCTGCAACGCGCTCGACCTTTCCTCGTTTACGGAACTCGATGAGCGCCGCCGCGCGATCCTGCAGGATGTGGAGGAGAAGAAGGCACGCCGCAACGCGGTCTCGAAAGAGATCGGCGTGCGCAAGAAAGCGGGCGAGAGTGCGGATGCAGCGGTCGCGGAGATGCGCGAGCTCGGCGATGAGATCGCGGCGCTCGATGAGGATCTGCGCGATGTGGAGCTGAAGCTGCGTGAACTCCTGCTCCAGATCCCGAATATGCCGAAGGCGGATGTGCCGATCGGTGCGGACGAGACGGAGAACCCAGAGGTGCGCCGCTGGGGCACGCCGCGCACGTTTGATTTCGAGCCGCAGGCGCATTGGGACATCGGGGAAAAACTTGGTGTGCTCGATGCGGAGCGCGCGGCCAAGGTGACTGGCGCGCGCTTTATGTTCTACAAGGGCCTCGGCGCGCGCCTTGAGCGCGCCTGCATCAATTTCATGATGGATCTGCATGCGGAAAAGCACGGCTATACGGAGATGCTCGCGCCCTACATCGTGAATGAGGACAGCATGATCGGCACGGGGCAGCTGCCGAAATTTGCGGAAGATATGTTCAAGCTCGACGGCCTTGACTACTACCTCGTGCCGACGGCGGAGGTGCCGACGACGAACTATCACCGCGATGAGATCCTCGAGGCGGAGCAGCTGCCGGAATACTACACATCCTATACGGCGTGTTTTCGTGCCGAGGCAGGCAGCGCGGGCCGCGATACGCGCGGACTCATTCGCCAGCACCAGTTCAACAAAGTAGAGCTGATCAAATTTGTCACGCCGGAGACGAGCTGGGACGAGCTCGAGCGTATGGTGGAGGCAGCCGAGGATGTGCTCAAAATACTCGAGCTCCCGTACCGCGTCATTCAGCTTTGCACGGGCGATATGAGCTTTACCTCGGCGAAGACTTACGACCTCGAGGTATGGATGCCGGCACAGAATAAATACCGCGAGATCTCATCCTGCTCGAACTGTACGGACTACCAGGCGCGCCGCGCGAATATCAAGTACCGTCCGGAACGCGGGGCAAAGCCTGCCTTCCTGCATACGCTGAACGGTTCGGGCGTCGCTGTCGGACGGACGGTGGCGGCGATCCTCGAGAACAATCAGCAGGCGGACGGCTCTGTTCTGGTGCCGAAAGCGCTCGTGCCCTATATGGGCGGGGTGACGGTCATCCGATGAAGCGGCTGATCGTTGGAATCACGGGCGCAAGCGGCAGCTGCTACGCCGTTCGTCTCATTGACGTGCTCAGGGATCTGGGCATGGAGGTGCATGCCGTTCTGACGGCAAGCGGGCGGCAGGTACTCGACTATGAGTGCGGCGTCACGGAGGAGGATCTCGCGCGCCGCGTCACAGTCCTCTATCCGAACGAGGATGTGGGTGCGGCACTCGCGAGCGGATCGTTCCGCACAGACGCGATGGTCGTTCTGCCCTGCTCAATGAAGACGGCGGGGGCGATCGCGCACGGGGTTACGGACGACCTTCTCACGCGCGCGGCGGATGTAACACTCAAGGAGGGGCGCAGTCTCCTCCTCGTGCCAAGGGAAACGCCAATGCACGAGATTCACCTTGAAAATCTCCTGCGCCTGGCGCGTGCGGGCGCGATTGTGATGCCGGCCGCACCGGGCTTTTATCATCGGCCGGAGACGCTGGACGATCTCGTCAACATGATGGTGGGAAAGATACTCGACCGCCTCGGCATAGAGGCGGAACTCTTTACACGCTGGAGGTAACTATGATGACGAAGAAAACAGGATATGTTGCTGCTCTGCTGCTCGCGGGAGCACTCTCGATACCCGTTGTGACCGAGGCGGCGGAAAACACCGTCGGTATCGGCGAGGGCGGACATGCGGCTGCGGTACAGCAGCAGCCGCAGACAAAGGAAGAGCCGCAGACAAAGGAAGAGCCGCAGAAAACGCAGATGCACATGGGCTCCGCGGAGGAAAAGAACCGCAAGGCGGAGATCCAGATGGACTATCTGAAGCAGCGCGGTGCGCGCCGGCATATTGATCTTTACAATCTGCACGTATTCCGCCAGTACAAGGAGATGCACGGCATGTCGCTGCATTGGGGCGTGACGGTCTCGCGGCCTGTCGGTTCGTGGGCGGAGAAGGATCGGCCGGACATCGAGCTCGACTCGTCCGCCGTCGGCGCGGGACCTGCCTATATGGTACGCTGGACGAAACCGCTCGGGAAGAAATGGGAGGCGTCCTTCGACGCGACGGGCGCTGTTCTCGTCTACAACAAGGTGCATCCCGCGCATACGCGGAACTACGGCTTTATGTGGCGTGTCGGGCCGCGTCTGACCTACAACTTCAATGATCGGAACGCGCTCAGCATCGCGTATCTCGGACACCATGTGTCGAACGGACAGCGGACGAAAAATCCGGGGTACAACGGCGTGGGGCTCTCGATCGGCTATCGCTATTCGTACTAAAGGGCGTATTTGTGGCAAAGAAATATTATGCGGTCAAGCACGGGCGAAAGAACGGCATCTTCACGGCGTGGGCAGACTGCTCGGCGCAGGTGCAGGGCTTTCAAGGCGCTGTTTACAAGGGCTTTATGACAGAGGATGAGGCACGCGCCTGGCTTGCGGGGGGAGACAATACTGCCGCGGCCGGTGAGCGCACCGTGAAGAAGAGCGCTGCGGCAGAGACATCGAGGCCGCTTGATGCGGATTACATCATCCACACGGACGGCTCCTGCCTGCGCAATCCGGGCGGGCCGGGCGGCTGGGCTGCCGTCATTGAGACGGTTGCAACAGGCGATGTCGAGGAGCGGAGCGGCGGCGCGGCGGAGACGACGAACAACCGCATGGAGCTGACTGCGGCGCTGACGGCGGTCACATCCGTGCCGGCAGGTGCGCGCATCGCGCTCTATACGGACAGTCAGTATCTGAAGAATGCATTCACGAAGTTCTGGCTGCCCGCATGGAAAAAGCGCGGTTGGAGAAAAGCGGACGGCGAACCCGTGCTCAATCAGGACCTCTGGATGCAGCTTGATGCAGCGTTCGCAGAGCGGCATGTGCAGTTCCATTGGGTGAAGGGCCATGCGGGAAATCCGCGCAACGAGCGCTGTGATGCACTCGCCCGCGCAGAGGCGGAGCAGTACAGACGCTGATGCTGAGCGTCCCTATCGGGCATTGCTTCTGCCCGCTGCCGGGTACAGGCCCTGCAGTGACGAGGGAAGGCAGCTGCCTGCGGCGGTCGAGGCATATATAAAAACTGGGGGAGGAGGGAAGACGGTGCAGCGCATATTAGAGGCAGTGGGGGCGTTCGTTCTCACGCATTTGGCGAATATCGGGCGTGTTACCCTACTCTATGGGGAGACGATCCGGCAGGTTACGCGCCGTCTGCGCGTGCGGAGCATCATCTATCAGATGGCACATCTCGGCGCGGACTCCCTCCTTATCGTCGGGCTCACGCTCCTCTTTACCGGCGTCGTGCTGACGCTCCAGATCGCGCATGAGTTTATCCGCTACGGTGCGCAGAGTACGGTCGGCGCAGTCATTGCGATCGGCATCGGGCGCGAGCTCGGCCCCGTTCTCGTCGGCGTTGTCTGTGCAGGGCGCGTGGGCGCGGCGATTACAGCCGAGGTCTCGACGATGAAGGTCACGGAGCAGATCGATGCGCTGCGCGTCATGGCCGTCAGTCCCGTCAACTATCTCATCGTGCCGCGCATGCTTGCGTGTATGGTCGTCGTACCGATCCTCACCGTGTTCGGCGACGTGATCGGTGTTCTCGGCGGCTATCTCACGGCGGTGTACTACTCGGGGATCTCCGCATATACCTTTACCAACTCCATCACGCAGTTTGCGCTGATTTACGATATGACGGGCGGCCTCATCAAGGCGATCTTCTTCGGCAATGTCATCGCCGTTCTCGGCTGCCACTACGGGCTGAACGCGCCGAGCGGCGCGGAGGGCGTCGGCAAAGCAACGATGCATACTGTCGTCACGTCCATCATCGTCATCTTTATCCTGAACGCCGTTTTGACGTTTTTCCTGTTTTAGGTAGGGGGCGCTATGATACGACTGAAAAATGTCTCGAAGCGCTTCGGGGAAAAAGTGGCGCTGAAGGACATCAGCCTGACGATCGAAAAGGGAGAGACCATCGCCATCATCGGCGGCTCGGGCTCGGGCAAGTCCACGCTCCTGCGTCTGATGATCGGACTGGACCGCCCCAGCGGGGGCGAGATCCATATCGGCGGCGACAACATCACTGCGATGAGCGAGAATGTGCTCGACCGCGTGCGCCTGCGCATGGGCATGGTGTTCCAGTACTCTGCGCTCTTTGACTCGATGAGCGTGGGCGAAAATGTTGCGTTCGGACTGCGTGAGCATACGGACAAGGGGGATGATGAGATCCGGCACATCGTCGCGGAAAAGCTGGAACTTGTCGGACTCCCCGGCGTGGAAGAGATGATGCCGCAGGAGCTCTCCGGCGGCATGAAAAAACGCGTCGGGCTCGCGCGGACGATCGCGACCGATCCGGAGATCATCTTCTATGACGAACCGAGTTCGGGGCTCGATCCGATCATGACGGCGAAGATCGACGAGCTCATCATCGACATGCAGAGGAAACTTGACGTGACCTCCGTTGTCGTTACGCATGATATGGTCAGCGCGAGCCGCATCGCCGACCGCATCGCCATGATTTACGATGGAGAGCTGATAGCGGTGGATACCGTCGAGCGTTTTCAGAATATAGTGGATGAGCGCGTACAGGCATTTTTCCGTACGCTGCATCACCGAAGGGAGGCAGGAGCATGAGTGCTGAGGCAAAGGTCGGCGCCTTTACGCTGGGGGGAGCAGCGCTCCTTATCGCGGTTGTTGTGTTCTTCGGCGGACTGCGTTTCAGCGGGAGCCATGACTATACGCTGTACGCCGGCTTTGGCCGCGCGATCGGGCTCAATCCCGAGGCCCAGGTGCTCCTTGCGGGCGTTCCCGTCGGGCGCGTAGAGGATATCGCGAGCGACGGCACAGGCGTCACCGTCTCCATGGTGATCCAGAACGGCGTGAAGATTCCGCGCGGCTCGTCCGTCACCATCGCGCAGCCCGGCATCATGGGGGATAAATTCGTCATCATCACGCCGTCCTCCGCGACGGATTACTATGGGAACGGTGACTATCTCTACGGCGCAGACGAGATGGGCATGGATGCCATGTTCACCGAGCTGAATAAAATGATTATCCTCGTCCAGGAGATGCTCACCTCCATCAATTCCATCGTAGGAGCGCCCGGATTCCAGACATCGGTGGTGCAGCTCGTGTCCAACATGGAGCATATGACGGCGCATCTTGACGGGCTGACCGCAACGCTTGAGCAGATGGCGGCGGAGAATCGCGGCAATCTGCAGGGGATGCTCGCACAGATGAACACGATGGCTGCGAACCTCGCACAGACAACGGCGAGCGTCGAGCGCATCGTGTCGAACCTCGAGACCGTCGGCGCCGACCCCGCGACGGCGGAGAACCTCAAAAAGACACTCGCGAATATCACCGAGGCATCCGGGCGCATTGCACGCATTGCCGAGGGAATCGAGTCCGTCGCCGGCGATCCGAAGACGCAGGAGGATGCACGTGCGCTCATCCACAACGCACGCACAATGACGGATAAGACGAACGGTCTCATGGGACGCCTCGGCAATATCAAGGTGACGCCGAAAGTAGACGCGATATACAGCGGCAAAGCGGATGACTGGCGGACGAACTTTAACCTCGACATCGGAGAGGCAAAGGGGCTGTATGCAACGTTTGGCGTTGACGACATCGGCGGCGGAGACAAGTTCAACGCGCAGGTCGGTACGCGCGGCACATCGTTCGGCGCGCGTGCGGGCGTCGTGGCGGGCGCGGCCGGCATCGGACTTGACGCCTATGCGGGGGAAAAGTTCAAGTTCTCCGCTGACGCCTACGATCCGAATGACGTGACCCTCCGTCTGCGCGCACAGTATCAGCTGCGCGGCGGAACGTATCTTTTCGGTGAGTGGAACGACGTGAACGACAGCAGGCACCGCGCATTCTACACGGGCGTGCGGCAGGAGTTTTAAGTCCTGCCGCATCCGTGCGGAGGGTGTCGATTTTACAGCGGAACGGCAGTACAAAAGTAAGTTAGGAAGAAGTACGAAGTATGGCAGAAATTCAAAACAGAACACTTCAGCAGTCGGATGCTCTTTGGAAGGAGGCGCAGGAGATCATCTTATCCGGCTGTCAGCTGTACAGCAAGGGACCGGAAACGCACGTCCAGGGCGTTTCTCCGATCTACATCGAGCGCGGACAGGATGCGCACGTTTGGGATGTGGACGAGAACGAATACATCGACTATGATATGGGCCTCGGCCCCGTGCTGTTCGGCTATTGCTACAAGCCCATTGACGATGCTGTGATTCGCCAGATGCAGCGCGGCATGGGCTTTTCCCTTATGGCGCCGGAGGAGGTGGAATATGCACGGCTTTGCGTGAAGCATATTCCAAGCGCGGACATGGTGCGCTTCCTCAAGACCGGATCGGAAGCAACCGAGGCCGCGATTCGCATCGCGCGTGCCTTTACGGGGCGCAAGCATATCCTGCGCGGCAACTATCATGGCTGGCATGAGTGGACGGCGGCGGCAGAGGGCGTCCGCCAGGGCGGTATCCTCGATGAGACGCGTGCCTATGTGCATGCGTTCGCCTATGGCGATCTGGATGAAGTGCAGCGGCTGTTTGATGAACACAAGGGGGAAGTCGCCGCGGTCATCACCGAGGCGGTACTGACCGAAATTCCCAAGGAAGGCTATCTTGCGCAGCTCAAGGAGCTCTGTCATGCGAACGGTGCACTGCTCGTCATCGACGAAGTCGTGAACGGATTCCGCTTCAGCATCGGCGGTGCACAGGAATATTTCGGCGTTACGCCGGACCTCTCCACCTTCGGCAAAGCGACGGCGAATGGCATGCCGCTCTCCTTTGTTGCCGGGCGGCGCGAGGTGATGGAGACGGTTGATCCGAAGGTATTCATCTCCACGACGTTCGGCGGGGAATGCCTCTCTCTCGCCGCGGCCATCGCTGAGATGCAGCTGCTTGCATCCGGTCAGGTGATCCGCAGCATCTGGGAGAAAGGGGCGTATCTGCAGGGGGCCTTTCGCAAGCTGGCGCAGGAGATCGATGTCCCCATCGATCTCAAGGGCTATCCGTGCCGTATGCAGTTTGACTATACGGACTACGAGGGGCGGCGCGACTGGCTTTACAACTCGATCTTTATGCAGGAGTGCGCGAAGCGCGGCGTGCTCCTCGGCTGGAGCATTTTCCCCTGCTATACACATACGCAGGAAGATCTGAACGTGACGCTCAATGTCTTTGAAGACGCGATGCGCGTCTATAAAAAGGCGCTTGAGAGCGGCAATCCGGCAAGCTATATGGAGGGAAAACCGCTGAAAATCGTCCGCGGATAAGCAATTTTGCAAATGCATAGAAAAACCCCCGACACGGTTCAAAAGTGTCGGGGGTTTTTGCGTGCGGGAAAATATTTTCAGGATTGGTTAAACTGCGGCTTCCGTCCTTCGAGGAACGCAGTCACGGCCTCGCGGTGATCGGCGGATGCGCCTGCCTTGGCGAGGTTCTCCGCCTCAATGCGGTTGTATGTCATATAGTCGCGATAGAAGACCTCATAGTAGAGCTGCTTCTGCATCGCGATCGCACCCAGCGGACGGCGCAGGAGCTTTGCCGCGAACGCAGTTGTCTCCTCAAGCAGCTTCCCCTCGGGCGCGAGTCTCGTCGCGAGTCCCAGACGAACCGCCTCCTCGCCGTAGATAGGCTTGCTGAATGCCATGAGTTCAATCGTCTTGGCAAGACCTACAATCTGATGGAGGTTGTAAATGCAGCCGGTGTCGCCGGGGAGTGCGACATTCGAGAACGCCGTGAGGAGATAACTCTCCTCCGTCATAATGCGGAAGTCCGCACCGAGCGCAATACCGCAGCCGCCGCCTGCAGCCGCACCATTGATCATCGCGATGACGGGCTTTGAACATTTGCGCAGAGAGAGTGCCGCCTGACCGGTCAGCATCGAGAGCTCGTAGCTGATGAACTCGAACGTTGCCATCTCCTTGATGTCGCCGCCCGCTGAAAAATTCTTGCCTGCGCCCGTAACGATGACAACCTTCACCGCATCGTCCGCATCACAGTGCTCCACCGTGCTGATCAGATCGCGGAACATCTGCGCGTTGAGGGCATTGTTCGAGGACTGACGGTCAATCGTAATCGTTGCAATGCCGCCCTCGATACTGAGTTTAATGTGCTCGTACATGAGAGACCTCCTTTACTGTTTTACGCCAGAGGCTTTCAGTCCGCCTGCGATGAGGCACATCGCAAGTTGGTTCAGACTGACCCCTTCCATCTTAGCAGTCAACGCCAAATCCTTATGCAGACTCTTTGGCAGCCGCAGATTAAAGCGACCGCTGTAATCCTCCTCACGTGCTGGTTCCGGAATCGAGATACCATCCGCAAGCGCCGCTTCGAGCCACGATTGCTTTGCATCATCCAGCATATCCAGAAGTGTGTTCTTTGTTTCTGCCTGTGTGATGCATCCGGGCAGTTCCGCAATATGACCGACAAAGCCGCCGTTCGGATCGGCTTCGATGACTTCGCGGTACGGCAGAGACATATAGTACTGTAAATCCTTTTTCATTTCACACACCTTCTTCCTCACCGAGCATATCTATGATGATTTTAACATAGGTTTCCTTCACATACGGTTCTTGGCGCGGTATCGTGATCGGCATACAGCCGTGTTTACGAAATGTCCAATGACTTGAACCGCGATTTGGCTGCCGTTGTTCATAGCCCATACTTTCAAGAATTTTTGCCACATCGTTGAATCGCACAGCTTTTGGATTGCGGCGAATTCGTTTAAGCAGTTTCTCCCACTTGCTCACAACACTCTCCTCCTCATCCAATAGTACCGCATTTAGTACCGTGGTGCAAGAACGAATTATCTCTCGGAGACGACTTCGCTGTTCTCGATGGCGAAGTCGAGCAGGAGGCCGATGAGTTCATTGCGTGAGCGTCCGGTCTGATCGGCGAGCGTGTCGAGCCGTTTGATAATATCTTCTCTTACGCGGATGGATAGGATTTTATGCCCGTCCTCTCCGCGTTTTCTTTTTGTAATCATCAGTTTTGTGTTCATATATATCACCTCTTTTGCAGTGTATATAAGAATAGAAAAAACATGTATATTACAGATATATTACATAAGCATATATAAAATATTTAAGACAAAATACAAAATTAACGATACAATGTATGTAAAAATATATTATAAAATATGTTATATAAAATAGAGGGTGAATGAATGGAGATACATCCTGCTGTACATGGGGGCGCCGAGCAGGGAAGCGCACGCGTCGGCGGGGGACAGGGAATGTCTCTATCCAAGAATGTTTTCCAAGCGCTGCTCGACGAGGTTGGCGGGCGCACGAAATTCTCGGCGCACGCAAAAGCGCGCATCGAAAAACGCGGTGTCAGTCTCACGGCAGATGATCTTGCGCGCTTGGACGATGCAGTTGACCGCATGGCGGCTAAGGGCGTGCGCGATGCACTCGTCTATATGAGCCGGGGCCTTGCGATGGTCGTCAGCGTGAAGAATCGCACTGTTATCACAGCGCTCGACGAGGCAAGTGCGAAGGAAAACATCTTTACCAATATCGACAGCGCCGCAATTCTATAATTTTTTGAGGGAGAGATTTATTATGATGCGTTCTTTGTTTTCGGGGGTATCGGGACTCAAGAGCCATAATACGCGTATGGATGTTATCGGCAACAACATTGCCAACGTCAACACCACGGGATTCAAAGCCGGCCGTGTTACATTCGAGGACATGCTTTCACAAACGCTCTCGGGAGCGGCAAGCCCGGGGACGACAATTGGCGGTACGAATCCAAAGCAGGTCGGGCTTGGCGTGAGTGTGGGCGGCATTGATACCATTTTCAGTGACGGCTCTGTACAGAGCACGGGCAAGAATACGGATCTGGCCCTCACGGGCAATGCCCTGTTTGTTGTAAAACGTGGGGATCAGACTTATTACACGCGCAATGGGGCCTTTGAGTTTGATGCGAAGGGAAACTATGTCCTGCCGAGCTCCGGGCTTCATGTGCAAGGTTGGATGAATAAGACGACGAATAACAGCAAAGTATCTACAGAGGGTGCTGCAGAGAACATTGTCATAGATGCGGGGAGAATAATGGGCCCGGAGCAGACGGATACGGTTTCCTATTCTGAGAACTTGGATGCGAATACGCCGATAATAACGGGATATAGTTTTTCTGATCCGCGTACAACACCGCCCACACCACATGCCCGCACAACCAGTGGTATGTATATTACCGCAAGCCAGGCACAGCCGGTTACGCTCTCATTGAGTGACGGGACGAAACAGACGGTCACATCCGGTACGTATACGATCGGACGCTCTATGCCGAAGGTAACCTCCTTCGGATACTATGATTCGTCGGGAAATAAGCATGAAGGGCTTCTTATTTTAGAGAAGGCTGATTCCAGAACTGTAACCTATCAGGATGCGGATGGGAATTCTGTTACGAAGCGGGCCAGCACATGGATTGCAAGAGTTGGGAATCCTACGGCACGCAATACAGGTGGATCGACGACGACCCACACGCTTTCTTCTGCAACGCTTGCTTTTGATGAAAACGGTGTACTGCGTGCGGGCGTACTCGGGGGCACTAGTCCAAACTTGACACACGATACTGACAGCCCTGTGACACCACCTGCTGTTCCTCCAGCTGTATCAGCCAATAGTATTGAGAATGCAACTTTTACAGCAACACACAGTAATGCAGTGAGCTCCCCGCAGTCTATTACAGTTCAGTTTGCCAATAACGAATCACCGCTGACACAATATGCCGGCTATGATACGGTCAAGGCTGCTGCAAACGGATATGCGAGCGGAAGTCTGGCGTCCGTATCCGTTGACTCCACCGGTGTGATTACGGGAACTTATACGAACGGGGTTCGCAGAGCGGAGGCCCAGATCGGTGTTGCCAAATTTTCCAATCCATCGGGACTTACCAAAATAGGGGGAAGCCTTTACCAAGAATCGAATAATTCCAATTCAAAAGTTGTTCGAGCGCAGACAGTTGAGAGTACAGGGGCGAAGATTACGCCTTCTGCACTCGAGATGTCAAATGTCGATATTGCTGACCAATTCTCCGATATGATTATCACACAGCGTGGTTTTCAGTCGAATTCAAAGGTGATTACGGTCGGTGACGAGATGCTCGAGACACTCATCAATATGAAGCGCTAATTTCGCCGAGGAACATGAAAACGCCTTTCGTCTGATCATTATGGTCGGACGGAGGGCGTTTTATGGTACGTATACATATACCGCTATTTATGACAGATCAGACGGATTGCTTGTTGGAAATCGTAATGGGGCGGATAAAGCAGGAATAAGGATCCACTGCTGCACGCATCATTTGTCAGGGACAGAGGACCGCTAACGATAAATTTATTTGAAAAACCCCGCAACAACTGGTACAATGAGAGAACCTGTCAATACAGTTTTATTGTGCTGTCGCTATTTTGGAGCAGCCCGCCGTTCGGGTGCATCCTTGAAACGGACGAGGAGGAAATGGATTTGAACAAGAGGGGACGTTTTGCCAAACACCTTGTACGAGCACTGGCACTGACCGCCGCGGTCGGACTTTTTACGAGTTCCGTGTCGGCGGAGACGGTGAAGATCAATCTCGCGCAGAGCGTGCAGATGGCGCTCGAGAACAACCGCACGATCAAGGAGGCACTGACGGATGTGGACGCTGCGCACGCGTCGCTTTCGCAGGCGAACCGCTCGATGGGTCCGAAGCTCACGTGGGAGACGTCGGCGAACCGTATCGGCGGCGAGGCGTATGCTCAGGCGCGTGCATCGGGGATCAAGTACGACTATAACTACGGCAATACAGGCACGGTTTCGATGCCGGTCTACAATGCCGCGCTGAACGCACAGCGCAAGGCGGCGCGCTATGGGCTGAACGCTGCCGACTTTGCGCTTGAACAGACAAAGCAGACGATTCGCCTGACGGCGACGACGGATTATTTCAACATCCTCCAGGCACGCAATCTGGTCAAGGTGCGCGAGGATACGGTGGCGACGCTGACGACGCATCTCGCCGATGTCAACGCGCAGTTCCGCGTGGGGACAGTGGCGCGCGCGGATGTGCTCGCCTCTGAGGTTGAGCTTGCGAACGCGCAGCAGAATCTGACGACGGCGCGGAACAACTACGAGGTTGCCGTCGCGACGCTGAACAATGTGATCGGCCTGCCGACGGATACGAGCCTTGAGATCAATGATGAGCTCCGCTATACGGGGTATGATCTCTCGCTTCCCGACTGCACGGCCTACGGGCTGCTCTACCGCGCGGACGGCGCAGCGGCGGCCTATGCGGTGAAGCAGGCAGAGGCGGGGGTGCGGACGGCCCAGGCCGGCTATCATCCGACGGTGAATGCGGCAGCAACGCGTTCCATCGCGGGCGAGCGTGCTTTTAAGGACGACCATACGAGCAGCAACCAATGGGCCGCAGGCGTCAGTGCGTCGTGGAATATCTTTGACAACGGCGTGACGGCGGCACAGGTAAAGGCAGCAAGGGCAACGCTGCGCAAGGCGGAGGAGACTCTTGCAGAGACGGATGAGAAGATCCGCCTTGATGTCCATACGGCATATCTGAATCTGCACGCGGCAGAGCAGAATATAAAGACGACGGAAAAGGCCGTGCAGCAGGCGGAGGAGGATTACAACATTGCGCGCGTTCGCTATAATGCGGGTGTGGGCACGAATCTGGAGGTAATGCGGGCATCGGATAATCTGACGACGGCGCGCATGAATTACTCGACGGCGCTCTACAACTATAATACGAGCAAGGCGCACCTCGACAACGCGATGGGCGTGCCGGTCGACCTCGATGCCGTGCGCTATCGTGCGGCGGAGGAGGACGGCAAGCGTGCCCGTGCGGCGCGGGAGGCGGCACAGCTGCATGACGACGCCCTCTTTGAGACGCCGAAAGGTGCGGAAGTTCGTGCGACATCTCCGGCGCCGGCGGCAGAGGAAGCCGCTGCTGCGGTGCAGCGTGTGCAGACGGCACACGCCGCCTACGAAACGGATATGAGAAAGTAACAGGGCGTGTTGCAGGGGTGCTCCTGCAAGGGGAGTTCTATGAGACGGAAGGCGTATATCGGTGTTGTGGCACTCGCAGCAATACTTATCTGCGCGGCGGCTATCATCCACATCGTGCGGGCCCAGGCATTCATGGCCGAGGCAGGCAGGATGGCAGAGCGTTTTGCGGCGCAGAAGCTCGGGACGGATGTGCACATCGGTACGGTGGAGATCCGCTCTCTGCATGAACTGACAATTGATGATATTGTGGTCTATGATAAGCAGGCGGATGTCGTTCTCCGTGCCGACGAGGCACGGGTGACGCTTCGTCTGCTTTCGCTGCTTTTGTCGCCTGAAACATCCGTTGATGAGGTCCTGCTCACGGGAGCACATGCTCATATTGTACAGCGTGCGGACGGCTCGTGGAACTACAACGATCTTGCTGCAGACGATACCGAGCCGAGCACGTTCGAGGGACACATTCGTCTCGCGGATGCGACGGCGGAGATCGAGACGGGAGCGCGCTCTTATGAACTGACTGATATCACCGGCACCGCGGATATCGACCGCGGCGATCTCTCTTATGACCTTACGGCGGCGCTTGCCGGCGTTCCTGTTCGTGTGCGCGGCGAGAATGTCGGAGGGACGCGGGAGCTTCAGCTGATGCTGGATGACAGCGAATTGACACCTCTGCTTGACCTCCTCCCGTCGGGGGCAATTTCCGAAGACGTACGCGTTCAGGAACTTCACGCGGCGCATGTGAACGCATCTCTGCGCTGGGTGGACGGTACGTTTACCGCAGAGGGGCGCGCCGCAGGCGTAACGGCGGCTGCGGATGTCTACGGAACGCAGACGCAGATCGAGAGTGCGGCGCTGACTTTCAGCGAGCGTGAGCTTTTCCTTGCGGCGACGGCCGAGGCGGAGGGCGAAACGGCGCGCATTGACGGGACGATCCGGATGGATACGGATGCGCCCTATCTCGATCTTACGGTGCGTGCGAAAGATTTTGACGTGCATAAAATCCTCAAGGAAAGTCCCTATACGGGGGCTGTAACGGCTGATATTCATGTGACGGGGACCCTTGCCGATCTCATGGCGGCGGGTCAGCTGACGGCGGCGGAGGGGGCTGCGTACGGCGCTTCCTTTACGGATGCGTCTGCGGATGTTTCCTATGCAGGCGGTGCGATCTCGTTCGAGAATTTGAATGCGAAGGCGTTCGGGGGGACGATCTCGGGCGAGGGGATCTTTGATACGGGAGACCGCTCCTATACGGCGCATCTCGTGACGGACGGCGTGCAGCTTGCGCGTCTGCGCACGGATGCGGATGCGCCGCTGCCCGAGGGGATGGACGGTGCCTTGCACGCTGATCTCGGCATCGCGGGACAGGGGGCGGATCCTGCCGTGCTCACGGTCTACGGCAGTGCCGATATCCTGAACGGAACATACCGCAATATCCCCGTGGGCGCGCGAGCGCGTCCTTTATGCGCAAGGGGAACGATCTGACCATCGACTTCCTCAGCCTCAATCTCCCGAACGATACGGATCTCGGCCTTGAGGGAAGTATTACGAACGGTTCTGCGCTCGATCTGCGCTTTTACGGCGGACATGTCGATCTCTCCCTGCTGAACCGCCTTGACGAGCGGCTCAGCTTTGCGGGGCGTTCGGATTTCAGCGGTGAGGTGCACGGCGACATCAACGATCCGCACGTGGATATCAAGGTCTCGGCAACAAAGGGACAACTGATGCATCAGCCGTTTGACAGTCTGCTCTTTCGCGCGGAGGGGTCGCTCTCGGGGGTTGGCATCCATGATTTCTCGATGGAGCGGAATGGGCGCGAGGTCTGGCTGGTGAACGGCACGATCGGTTTCACCGGCGAGCGCCGCATCGATCTGCAGATTGATACGATGGGCGCGCGCATGGAGGACGTGGCCGCACTCGTTGCCCCGGATCAGCCGATTACGGGCAATATTGATAACATCATCAAGTTCACGGGGACGCTCGACAATCCGCATGCGGTGGGCTATGTCCATTTCTACCGCGGAAGCTATGCAGGCGCACTGCTCTCGGGCATGGACGGTGACTACTTCCTCGACAACGGCATCATTCGCCTGCAGGTGTTCCACATCTATTCGCCGATGGTGGATATGGTGCTGAACGGTACGATCAGCGCGCAGGGCGTGCTCGATCTCGACGCTGAGGTGCGCGATCTCGATATGAAGCGCTTGGAGCACAAGCTCCCCTACGAGGTCTCCGGGCATGGTGTCTTTAACGGAAAGGTTGGCGGCGTGATTTCGCATCCGATCTTCCGCGGCGAGCTCAGAGCCGATACGATCACGATGAACGGCGTGGAGCTGCGGGATATTCGCGGGTTCGTGCACTATGAAAACGGCATCATTGAGATGGACCGGACGGGATTCCGCCAAGGGGAGAACGGTTCCGTTGCGGCGCGTCTGCATTATGATATGCAGACGGAGGCGCTGCGCGGCACGTTGGATATTGAGCAGATGGATGTGGCGGCGCTGCTGGCGCTTGCAAATCAGAAGGAGGATCGCGTTGAGGGAAAAATCACGAGTCACATGCAGCTCGGAGGGACGCGCGAAAATCCGTCCATTGCGCTGACGGGGCGCATCGAGGAGGGGGCGCTTGCCTCCTATCCGATCAGCGATGTCGCGCTCGATGTCGCTCTCCAGAACCGTGTGCTGACACTGCGTACACTGACGGGACGACAGGAGAACGGTACGTTCTCCGCCTCGGGCACAGCGGACTTCAACGGCACTGCGAATGTAGACATTGAGGCGTCAGATATCGCGCTCGGCATCTTTACCGGATTTGCCGGAGTGGAAGAAAAAGTATCGGGAACGGCGTCGGCGACCGTGCATATCGGCGGCCGCACGCAAAATCCCGAGGTGGATGTGCATCTCACGGCAAAGAACGGCGGTATACGCGGCTCTTCGTTCGATCAGCTGGAGGGAGAGGCGCAGCTGCGCGGTTCTGTCATTTATCTGAACCAGCTCACGGTGACGAAATACATCGACGGGACTGCATATATGGCGAGTGTCCGCGGCACGCTGCCTCTGCGCGCGCTCACGGCGCGGAGCGATGAAACGCTGAGCTCCTATGAGCAGATCGACTTGACGTTTGTGCTTGACAACGCCGATCTGTCCCTGCTGCCGGTATTCTCCAACAGCGTAGAGTGGGCGCTCGGGCGTACCGAGGGCAATCTGAAGCTGCACGGCACGCTTGCCGCACCGCGCCTTGAGGGCTCGCTGCGCGTTGCCGGCGGCGCGGTGAAGTTCAAGGGTGTCGAGCATCCGCTGACGGATATGCGGATACAGATCGACGCGCTCGGCGATTCCATCGCCGTGCGTGAGTGTACGGGACGCATGGGCACGGGCAGCTATTTGCTGACGGGGCGCATGGGTCTTGCCGGCATGCGGCCGTCGGCATATGATTTTACCCTTGTGATGAATGCACTCGATCTCAAAACCTCCTTCTTCGAGGGACCCTTGACCGGCTCACTGACGCTGACGGAGGATGAATACTGGGGCGAGCAGCTGCCAAAGCTCGCGGGTCATATTGATATTGACCGTGCCCTTATCTCCATTCCGTCGATTCCTGAGACGGACGACGAGCTGCCGAACATCATTCTGGATGTCGATTTGAACGTTGGCCGTCATGTGCGCTTTTTCAGCTCGAATCTCTACGATATGCACCCGTCCGGGCATGTGCACTTCGGAGGAACAACGCGGCACCCGAGGACGACGGGACAGATCGCTGTGCGGCGCGGTGACACGGTCAGCTATCTGCGGACCGTATTCAAGATCCGCGAGGGGACGGCGACATTCAACCAGATGGAGTCGTTTCTGCCGGAGATCAGCTTCTACGCGGAAGCGCGCCTTACGAATACGCGCGTATTCCTGTCCCTGCAGGGGCCGCTCGATCACATGAAGCTCGGACTGACCTCATCACCTGAGATGTCGGAGGAGGAGATCATCCGCATGCTGACGCTGCGCAGCACCTACCGGAATGGAGAGAGCAGCGTGACAGCGGCGGATATCCTGTCCATCGGGCTTCAGATGAGCATCCTCTCTGAGGTGGAGGATTCCGTGAAGAATTTCCTGCATCTTGACGTGCTGCGTCTCTCGAGCGGGAGCGGGGCGCTCTTCGAGACGAAGAACGATGAGGAGATTCGAAAAAATGAGAACGAGTACAATGTCGAGGTGGGCAAGTATATCGGTGACCGTGTGCTCCTGCGGTATGTGCAGGGGCTCGGCGGCGCGTCGGACAAGCACCGTTATGGCATTCAGTATGATTTCAGCGATAAATTCGGCATCTCGTATGACCGCGAGGGCTCTGATCAGCTGATCGGCGTCGAGGCGCGCATACGGTTCTAGCAGGTGTTCTTGATGAAAATGAGGAGGTGAGCCTGTGTTTTCGGAGTACATGACAAAACTTTCCGCTGTACGGAAACTCACGCCGGAGGAAGAGCATGCGCTTTGGCGCGCTTATAAGGAGGAGGGCGACGAGTCCGCGCGCCGGCGCATCATCGAGGCATATCAGCCGCTGGTATTCCGCGAAGTTATGCCTTACCGTACAATGCCCGTCGTGATGGATGCCGTGCAGGAGGGGACAATCGGGCTCATCGAGGCGGTGGAGCGTTACGACCCGACGCGCGGCGTGGCGTTCAGTCTCTATGCCGTACATCGGGTACGCGGCCGTATTCTCGATTTTCTGCGGCGCGAGGGGAGCGTTGATCTGCCCTGCCTTGAGGCGGAGACCGAGGCGCAGGAGACGGCGAAGGAACTTCTCGTTGATGAGCGGGCTTCGGTTGCGGAGCTTGCGGAGCATCATGCGCTCGTCGACTTACTTGGTGCAGTGATGGAGCGGCTGCCCTTGCGCGAGCGGCTCGTACTCGAGGGCGTAACCATCGGCGGCACGCAGGCGCAGACGATGGCGGAATCGCTCGGCGTTACGCCTGCCCATATCTATCGCCTGCAGCAGAGGGGCATTCGCCGCGTGCGCGGAATGCTTTCACGTTTTATCCAACATTGGAAGGTTTAATCATTTTGGGACTTCATTTTATCCGGGACTTCTTGAATCCGTCCTATGGAGTGTAGTATAATCAAATGTATCTGTGCGGAGAGGAGGCACGGTGATGGACAGGGAACGCAGGGAGAGACAAAAATCAATTCGCGCGGCGCGCGCGTGGCTGACGGGTGCAGAAGATGCACTCGCGGGAGAGGATGATCTCGCAGGCGACCTGAAACTTATGCTCGCTCGTGCGGAACTTGCGCGTATTGCCGCGCACCGCCGCGCACGGATGCGCAGGTGGGCGGGTTGGCTTGTGCCGCCGATCGCTGCGGCTGCTGTTTGGGCATGGATCGCATGGGAATCGCCCTCTTCGCAGGAGGAGACACAACCGTTTCCTGTGCGCGCCGCACAGGAGCGCGCGGAGATGCCTGCGCCGGAGATGGTTGCTGCTGCGCCTGCACCGCCGCCGGTCGAGCCATCTGCGGCGGAGACAGGAGAGCCATCTGCGGCATCCTCTTCTTCGACGCAGGTACCCGAGACCGCGGCCGCCGCGCCCGCAGCGCTGCGAAATGAACCTGAGCAGCCGGCGCGCAGCAAGGCTGCCGCGCGTATGCCGAATGCCGATATGCAGCGGTTGATGCAGGTCGGCGGGAAGATACTGAGAGAGTAGTTTAGGAATTCGATCCATGCTCCTGCGGGAACGCGTGGATTGAAACAGCTCAATGCAATGAGCGTATATCGTCTAGGAGGTTTCGCCTTTGAACAGCAACAGATATCAGAGACTTGCACTTGCCGTCGCCCTCGGCGTGGGGGTATCTGCATCGGCACTGCCGCATGGCTTTGCCGCGGAGGAGATGGACAGCGCAGCAGCGAATACGGCGGCAGAGATGGCAGGGACGGCGGCGCCGGCCCCTGTCCTGAGTGATGCGCCTGCAGCGCCTGCAGACGCTGCAGCAGCTCCCGCTGAAGGAGCTCCTGTGTTGACTGGTTCTACGCCGTCCGGCGCGGATCAGCGCGCTGCCGAATGGGCGGCGAAGCGTCCCGCAGAGGATGCGATCTCCAATGATCTTGCCGCTCAGGTGGGCAAGACGATTGTGGAGATCAATTTCAGCGGTGCGTCGGCAGCGACAGAGCCTACGGCACGGGCAGCACTTACGATGCATGTTGGGGATGCTGTGACGGAGGAGGGCCTCGTGAAGGATCGCGATGCGATCTATGCGACGGGGTATTTCTACGATCTGTATCCGGTCTTTGAACAGGTGCCCGAGGGCGTCGTGCTGACCTATCACGTGCTCGAGAATCCGCTTCTGAAGGAAGTCAAGATCGAGGGCAATACGGTCGAGTCGACAGAGACGCTGATGGGGCTCGTTACGGTCAAGAACGGAGAGCTGCTCAACTCGCGCGTCCTGCAGGAGAATGTGCAGGCGATTCAGGAGAAGTACCGTGCGGACGGCTACATTCTCGCAAAGATCACGGATCTCAACATCGCGCAGGACGGGACACTGACGATCAAGATCAGTGAGGGCCTGCTCGAAGGATATAAGGTCAAGGGCAACAAGAAGACGAAGGAGCATGTCATTCTGCGCGAGATGCGGCAGAAACCGGGGGAGCCCTTCAATGCAAATCTGGCGCGCCGCGGTATGCAGCGTGTCTACAATCTCGGTTTCTTCGAGGACGTCAATGTCAAGATGAATCCGGGTGTGGAGCCGAATGCGGTCATCATGGAGATTGACGTCAAGGAGAAGCGGACGGGATCGTTCGGCATTGGTGCCGGCTACTCGAGCGCGGACGGAATGGTCGGGATGGTGAGCATCAGCGACACGAATTTCCGCGGGATGGGCGACACGATCAGCTTCAGCTATGAGATGAGCGGCGACGATACGGATGCGCGCGGCTATACGTTTATGTACCGCCGGCCGTGGCTCGACAAGAAGGAGACGGCGGGAACGCTCCGCCTCTACAACCGCACCTATGAATATGACGATTACGATTCCAACGGCAATCACAAGGAGTCGTTTATGCGCAAATACTCGGGCGGCGAGTTCACGCTCAGCCGGCCCATGAGTGAGTATTCGACGAATTTCATCACGCTCCGCAACCGCAAGGATCGGTATGTCAAGCATACGGAGACAGGCAATGCAGGCGACCGCAGCCTCAATGCTGCGTGGCTCGGCAAGAATTTCGGAACGACGCGCAGCGTGACGTTTGAACATGTGACAGATACGCGCGATAATGTCTATGAGCCGATGTCGGGGGCGCGCGCCGCGCTTTCGGCGGAGTTTGCCGGCTTTGGCGGGGACTTCTCTTTTCAGAAGTATACGATCAGCGACACGCATTACTTCAAGGCGGGCCACGCACAGGTCTTTGTTCTGCGCGGACAGTACGGCATCGGAAAGGGATCTATTTCCGAGTACAACCAGTTCCGCATCGGCGGTCAGGATACGATCCGCGGCTACCGCGAGGATCAGTTCCGCGGCAATCGCATGGCGCTGGCCTCTCTCGAATATCGTTTCCCGATTGTTTCCAAGGTGACGGGAGCGATCTTCACCGACTTCGGCGGTGCGTGGGATACCGGATTTAAACCTGAGAATATGCACGGGAGCGTCGGCATCGGACTTGGCCTCAATACGCCGATCGGTCCGCTGCGTCTTGACTACGGGCGGGGATCGCAGGGCGGACGCGTACATTTCCGCGTCGGCGGAACGTTCTGATGCGGCAGGGGATTTCCCTGTCACGCCCGATGCGTCTGGCGTTTTTTCTGGCTGCACTTTTTATCGGATGGGGGCTTTCCGCCTCCGCATATGCCGCAGAGGCCTCCCGCGTGGAGGAAACTGCGGCTATTGTCGTGGGCGATCAGCCGATCCCCGCCATTGTCCGCGAACGCATGGAGCGTACCGTGGCAGCGATTGCGGCGGAGCGCATGGAGGGGCGGCATACGTCGGATATCTCTGCATCGGAGGAAGCGGAGATCATCGGTGCGGTCTTTGATCGACTGCTCGTCGGCTACACCGTGACGGGGGTTACGATCCGCCCCGGCACACGTGCAGAGGTGGAGATCCATCTCGCACCGTGGGCAGATACCATTCAGCGTGTGACGGTCGAGACGACGGTTGAGGGGATGCCGCCCGAGGTGGAGGAACTCGTCCGTGCAGATCTTGCGGGGGCGGAGAGTGTCTTTTCTGATGCGCTCGTTGGTCTGCCCGTCGCTGCGACGGACTGGGCGGCAGGTGCCTTGAAACGCCGCTTGACATCGTATATGGAGGAGCATCTGCCGGAGTTCCGTGCGGACTATGATATCGATGTGGCGCCTGCGGCAGCGGTGCGCCTCATTGTCTATCCGCGTCTGCCTGTTGTGCGGACAGTGGATCTCTCGATGCGTTCCGACACGATCCCAAATGTCACTCTGCTCACGCGACGCTCTGTGATGGAGGCGGAGGTGAATCATCTCGTCGGTGTGCCTGTTGCTTTTGTCGCGCGCCATCGTCTGTCGTTTGAGCAGCGGCTCGCCGAACGCCTTGATGCGGGCCGAGATTTTCGGCGCCTCCACCTCTCCTCGCGGGTGACGATTACACCAGGGGAGCGCATGCCTGTGATGAGCCGTACCGATACGACGCGGTATCGCCTGCGCCTCACGGGATGGCTGGATATCGGCAGATCGTCGGAGCGCTCCCATGGGGAGCGGCGGGATCTGCATGTGCGACTGCATGCGGGACAGATGCTCAGCGCACGCGACGAGCTTTATGCAGAGGCGGATGTTACCCCCGAGGATCTGCATTTTGACTGGCGGGTCGGGTATGCGCGTGCACTCCTTCCGCGCCTGACGGGAGAACTGCGCTATGGGTACGGGGATCGCTTCTCCGTTGCGGGCGTTTATACGTTCCACCCGCGCTGGCTGCTGCGTTACGAGCATTGGATGGATACAGGGCAAGGCGAGTGGGAACTGCGCTACAAGCTGCATGACTTCCTCAGCATTGCAGGCCTCGTCGATAAAAATGACGCGTGGCTGCGGCTGATCGGGAATTTTTAGCGAGAGGAGTGAGACGGGCATCGTGAAGCGGATTTCCATTGTCGTTCCGGTTTATAACGAAGAGGATAATATTGCGCATTTTGTGCAGAGCGTGACTGCGGTGATGGCGGAGCTGCCCTATGACTATGAGCTCCTTTTCGTCGACGACGGGTCGCGCGACCGCAGCCGAGAAATCCTGCGCGCGCTGGGTGCGTCTGACCCTCATGTTCAGTCCATCTTTCTCGCGCGCAACTTCGGACATCAGCTGGCGCTGACCTGCGGGATCGATCACGCAGACGGCGATGCGGTCATTACAATGGATGGCGATATGCAGCACCCGCCGGAGCTTTTGCCGGCATTGCTCGAAAAGTGGGAAGAGGGCTTCGAGATTGTTCAGACCGTGCGCCTCACGACGGAGGGGGTTTCTCTCTTTAAGCGGCTGACGTCGAAATACTACTATCGTCTCCTCAACGCGCTTGCAGATGTGGAGATTCAGGAGGGCGGTTCGGATTTTCGACTGATGGACCGCAAAGCGGTGCTCGCTCTGCGCCGGTATCGTGAGCATGCGCGGTTTATTCGCGGCATTGTCGGCGCGATGGGGTTTCGCAAGGCCGTGGTGGAGTTCGTGGCGCAGGAGCGCTATGCGGGGCACTCTAAATTCTCTCTGCACAAGATGATTTCGTTTGCGCTGGACGGGATTCTGGCCTATTCCGTCCAGCCGCTGCGTGCAGCTTTCTATGTAGGCATTGTATCGGCGCTGCTCGCGGTGCTGCTTTTCCTCCACGTACTGTTTGAGACACTGAGCGGGCAGACGGTGCCGGGATGGTCCACCATCGTCGTTTGCAGCCTGTTCTTCGGCGGAATGCAGATGATGATGCTCGGGATATGCGGTGAGTACATTGCGCGTATTCTGCAGGAGGTAAAGAATCGGCCGCTCTACCTCATTGCTTCGGATCATCGCCGCACGGCACATCGGGAGGAGACTCATGAATGAGCGGATAAGTACAGGCGCGCTGCTCCTCTTTATGATGGTGCTCTATTTTTGGGGGAACGCGCAGCTCCCCGTGACGGCGCCCGTTGAGGTGAACTATGCGCAGACGGCGAAGGAGATGTGCGCGGCGGGAGATTATCTCTCGCCGCAGATCTACGGCGGCTACTGGTACGACAAGCCGATCTTCTTCTATTGGGAGCTGATTGCGGCGTTTTCCGCATTCGGGGTGACGGATTTTGCCGCGCGTTTTTTTCCCGCGCTTTTTGCAGCGGGAGGCCTTCTCCTGACCTATGCCTTCGCACGGCGCATTTACGATGAACGGACGGCATTCTGGTCGTCGATCATCCTCGGAACGGGGCTGCTCTATGCGGTCCTCGCAAAGCTCATCATCACGGATATGAGCCTTTTCGTTTTCTTCGGCGGGACGCTCGGTGCGTTCTTCGTCGGCTACTATGAACGGCGCAGCGGTTATTTCTACATCGCCTATGCCTGTGCGGGTCTGGCCGTGCTGACAAAGGGGCCGATCGGGCTGCTCCTGCCGGGGCTCATCATCCTCGTGTTCCTTGCGCTCCGGCGTGATCTCTCCGCACTGGGGCGCATCTGCATCCCGACGGGGCTGCTTGTCTTCGCTGCGGTCTGCGCGCCGTGGTATGTCTATATGTATCTTACGCACGGCACAGATTTTGTGAATACCTTTCTCGGCATCCACAACGTTCTGCGTGCAACGGTGTCTGAGCATGCGAAGTGGGATGTCTGGTACTTTTATCTCGGCATCTATTTCCTCGGCATGTTCCCGTGGAGCTTTGCCCTGCCGCTTGCTCTCTGGCGTGCGTGGCGATTCCAGCCGGTCATCGATGTGCGCGCGCACTTTCTGCTTGTCTGGGCGGTCGTTGTGCCCGTGTTCTTCCAGTTCATGGCGACAAAGTACCCGACGTACAGTTTTCCGGCATTCCTCCCAGCGGCAATCCTGACGGCGCGTCTGCTCCTGCACTATCCGCGCACTCTGCGCGTGGGAGCGGTCATCGGTGCGGGCCTCTACCTCGCTGTGGTGTTCGCTGCAGTGAATTACTCCGAGCGCGACGGACATTTCAGCGGGAAGCAGGCGGCGGCGATTCTCTCGCCCGTGCTGCGAAGCGATGATGTCCTCGCTTGTTACGGCGACTATACGGCGACCGTTCCCTACTACACGGGGCACGTGATGTATGCGCTTGCGCCGCGTGAGGAAATTGCCGCGCGCGCACCGAAGGAGATGAGCTGGAGCAGCAAGAATGTGATGCCGTTCCTGCCGATGGATGAGCTGCCGCGGGATCGTACGGTGTATCTCGTTGTGGAGCGGCATGCGTTCGATGCATTCGATGCGCAGTTTGATGCGCAGGAGTGGGAGCTGCTCGGGGCAATGCCGGAAGAGGGGCGGACGAAGCTGCGTGTCTACCGGCGTGCGCCGATGCCGTGAGGAGGCTGCGGCGCAGTTCTTTTTCATCTCTGTGGTTGAATGAACGCCGAGAATAGTGTATGATGAAGGCGTATTTGGGAGAGGTCAGCCATCGTTTGCATGGCGGTATGGAGAAAGAAGGTCGGTCATCATGATGAAGATCAAGGCATTGGGGATTGCCGCAGCGGTATTTGCCGCATCATCGTTGCTTATTGCAGGATGCGGAGGAAAGACGGCGGAGCGCGTGCCCGCGCCCGGTGCCCTGCAGGGACCTCAGGATGCACAGGATGTCGTCACTGAGGAGCGTATTGCCGCGGTGAAGAAGGGCATGAGTGTCGGCGAAGTTGCGGCGATCTTCGGACAGGAGGGCGTGCTCGTCGGACAGAGCATCGTGGACGGCGTTTACTCCTATACCTACCGCTGGCAGGACGGCGGAAACAAGATTGTTAATGCGACATTCTCGCGTGCGAACCATCTGAACAACCCTGCGGCGCAGCTTGCGCTCGTCGAGGTGGAGATCAGCATGAGCAAGCCAGTTGGGCAGCGCACAGTGAAGTAATGCGGGGCAGGCGGACCAGATTCATTTTATCGATGAAATCTTGAATTGCGCGCCCGACTTTGCTATAATGAATCCGTTCGGCTGATTGCCGATGGTTTTGACAGAAAAGGAGTATTTATTCATGATCAAACTTGAGCAGAAGCAGGTTAAGATTATCAGCATCCTCATTGCCGTGGTCTTTGTCGGCTCGGTGGTTGCGCTTGCGCTCACGCAGAGCGGTTCGGGCATCGCTTCGGCGGCGACGTCCTCCGTCGGCGTTGTGGACTATCGTCAGGTCGGCAGCCAGCATCCGCAGCTCGCGGCGGCGAATGCTGAGATGCAGAAGGCTTCGCAGGAAGCACAGTCGGATTTTGAGACGAAGTCTGCGAACATGAACGATCAGGAGAAGTCGGACTACTATCAGCAGACAATGCAGCGCCTCCAGCAGAAGAATGAAGAGCTGATGGAGCCGATTGAGAAGAGCATTCAGGACGCGGTTAAGAGCGTTGCCGAGAAAAAGGGACTCTCGGTCGTCATCGAGAAGGGCGCTGTGGTCTACGGTGGTCAGGACATCACGCAGGATGTCATCAAACAGTTGGGGAAATAATCGCACGAGATGCGCATATGTACCGGGCAGCGCGCTGCTCGGTACATTTTTATAGCAGGAGATAAAGGGAGGGCGGCGCATGCCGGAGCTTTGGAAAACGAGGCGCAGGGAGATCCTCGCGGGCGGCGCTTGCCTTTTGCTCCTCCTTGCTGTGTTCCTCTTCATGCCGCGGCATGAAGGAACGGAAGAGCCCAGCGATATCGGAACCATGCGCATCGAAGAGGTTCTCGCGGCTCATCCGTCCTATGCGCAGCTGCAGGAACTGCGTGCCGAGGAGCGCAGCCTGACACTGCTTGTGCGGGATATGCCTGCACCACCTGAGATCAAGCCGCCGGAGGCGGAGGCTGCGCCGTTTGATGACTCCGTTTGGCAGAAGAACGCGCAGACGGTCATCTCGACGCGCGTCGAACTCGAGCGTGAGCGGAAGCGCCTGGCTGAGGTCTACCGCAAGCAGACAGAGGCGGACTATGAGGCACGCAAAAAGGCAATCGACGACGAGTATCTGAACGCCATTCTGAACATCAACCTCAAGATCGACAATCAGCGTGCCATGCATGGTCCGCGCGTCTCAGAGGAGGAGCTTGCCGCCGAGCGCGCCGTATGGGAACGGGATCGCGAGGAACTCAAGCGCGAACGCGGAGCACGTCAGATGGCACTCTATCGCGAGTGGCAGGCGCAGATTCGCGCGCGCGTCGCCGCACGCATCGAGCCGCAGCAGGCAGCATGGACGAGACGTGCGCAGGAGACGATCGACGCGCAGAAGGCAGAGGCAGAGCGCCTGCAGAAAGAAGCGCAAAGCCGCAATGCAGACGAGATGGAGCGCGCCCTCAAAGAACGCGAGGAGAACTCTGCGGCTGCGAAGCGTGCGCTGCGTCTTGCAGCCGTACGCAATGAAGCGGATGCGCTCGAGGCGCAGATCTGGCGCGATGTACGCAGCCGTGCGGCGAAACTTGCGATCATGCACCACTTTTCTCTGGTGCTTGCATCTCCGGAGGAGAGCGCGGGAGCGTCTCTGCCCGCCGCCGAGCTCTTTGCTGTACGCCGTTTTGCGCCGCTTATCGCAAATACGGCGACGGATGTGACGGCGGAGATGGTGCATGAGATGCAGAGCATCAAAGGATGACACAGTGAAAGGATTTATACATATGAATTATTTCGGTAAGGCAGCGGCAGCGGTTCTTCTCGCGGCGAGTGCATTGACTGCGGGCTGCGGTCAGGTACATGTCGGTACGCTGGACCGTGAGCGTGTGCAGGAGGAGGCGCCCCAGCTGAAGGCTGTGGTCGATGAGGCGAACGCCAAGCTCACGGAGGCGCAGCAGGAAGCGCAGGCGAAGTTCGCGGCGAATCCGAAGATGACGGCGGAGGAGTCGCAGCAGCTCCAGATAGAGACGCAGCGCAAGATGGCGGGGCTCAATCAGATGTACAGTATTCAGCTTGAGCAGAAGCTGAACACGGCCATAGAGGATGTCGTAAAGAATAAGAAGCTGGACGTCGTGATGGACAGCTCCGACAGATATCCGAGCGTACTCTCGGGCGGCTTGGACATCACCGACGAAGTGATTGGGAAACTCCAGTAAAAGGAGCATGAAGCATGGAAAAGACAGTCAATGCGATCGCGGCGCTTGTCGGCGGCACGGTCCATGGCGACGGCACGCGCATGATACGCGGCCTCGCCTCCCTTGACGAGGCGGGGGCGAATGATCTTGCCTTTGCCGTGCCGCCGCATATCGATGCGGCGCGCGCGGGCGCAAAGGCGGGCGCACTCCTTCTTCCAAAGGGAACCGAGGGCTTTTCCTGCCCCGTGATCTTTGTCGAGGATCCGAAGGCGGCATTTGCAAAGCTCCTCACGAGCTTTACTCCGCCGATCGAGCATGTCGTCGGCGTCAGCGATGAGGCTTATATCGGATGTGACGTTCAGATCGGGGAGGGCGTGACGATCCTGCCCTTTGCCTATATCGACGACCATGCCGTCCTCGGCGCGGGCGTAACCGTTTATCCCCATGCCTATATCGGACAATACAGCGAGATCGGCGATCATACCGTTATCTATCCGAATGCGACGGTGCGCGAGCACTGCCGCATCGGCGCGCGCTGCACGATTCACAGCTCCGCCGTCATCGGTGCAGACGGCTTCGGCTTTACGACCGAAGCGGGCGTGCATACGAAGGTCCCGCAGGTCGGCGGCGTCGTCATTGAGGACGACGTGGAGATCGGCGCACATGTCGGCATCGACCGCGCAACGCTCGGCGCGACCGTCATCGGCAAGGGGACGAAGATCGACAATCTCGTGCACATCGGGCACAACTGCAGCATCGGAGCAAACTGCCTCATCGTCGCCCAGACCGGAATCTCCGGCTCGACAAAGGTCGGACACAACGTCACCTTCGGCGGGCAGGTCGGCACGGTCGGCCATATCAATATCGGTGCGAACTCGGTCTACGCTGCGCGTTCCGGCATCATCGCCGATATGCCGGAGGGGGTTTTCTGCGCGGGATTCCCCGTTCAGCCCCATACCGAATGGCTGCGCGTACAGGCTGCGATCCGGCGCCTGCCCGATCTGGCGAAAAAGGTAAAATCCCTCGAACGAGAACTCGAACAGCTGCGCGGGAAGGACTGAGATGCTTTCCTATCACGCCGTGAAACTGCTCAGCCGCATCATCTGTCTGCTGCCGCACGGGACTGCCATGGTATTGGGCGAGCTTCTTGCACGGCTTGCGTGGCATTTTATTCCTGCAAAGCGAAAGACACTTGCATGCGGGCAGGTCATGCGCTGCCTCGGTGTATCGGAAGACGAGGCGGATCGCATTGCGCGCGCGAGCAGCCTGCGGTTCGGCCCCATGCTGATGGAGGTCCTGCGCTTCCCGGTCATGAAGCCGCGCATGAGCGACTATGTTACGATCGAGGGTGCCGCAGACGAGGTGCGCACGGCCATCGCAGCGGGGAAGGGCGCGATCTTTGCCACGTCCCACAGCGGCAACTGGGAGCTCATGGGCGGCGCATTCGCCTGCGCGGGATTCCCTCTCGTCGGCGTTGCAAAGCGGCAGAGCTCGGCGGGGATGGATCGCTTCATCAACGAGTACCGCGCGCTCGTCGGCATGCACGTCACCTATCGGACGGGCGTACGCGAGATGTTCCGCATGATCGGCGAGGGATGGATCATCGGACTCCTCAGCGATCAAGATCCGTCTCTGCGCGACGGCGTTATCGTCGACTTCTTCGGGCAGAAGACGAATGCTTTTACAGGCGCGGCTGCCATTGCACGGCGCTGCGAAGTGCCGATCTTCCCCGTTTTCATGCATCGCGAGCCAAGCGGCCATCACATCCTGACGGTGGAGCCCGGGATATTTGTCGAAAAGACCGATGACCGCGCTGCCGATGTGCGCCGTGTGACGCAGACGATCAACACGCGGATCGAGGAATGGATTCGAAAGTATCCTGAGGAATGGTTCTGGCTGCACGATCGTTGGAAGTCCCTCCGGGAAAATCCTGAATGGAAATAAAAAGAACTTCTGCATGAGCAAAATGTTCATGCAGAAGTTCTTTTTGTATTGGTTCAGTCATAGCGCATCAGCGACTCGACACGGATCGTACCGCTTTGCTTTGAGGACGATACGGGCGGGGGAGTCTCGGCGGCCACAGAGGCTTTTTCCTGCTCCTGCGCATCTGTTGCGGATACGGTCTCTGTCTGCAGAATCCCCGCGCGCGCAGCAATGTCGGAGAGAATCTCGCTCGCTGCGGGTGCGCTGGAATCCGGCGTCGGTGCCGCAGTGCTTGGGTTCCCCAATGGAGTGAATATGACCTCAAGAGTGTCTCCCGTTCGTATGGGGCTTGTAAAGTCGGCCTTGACGCCATTGACGAGGATCGCAAAAGAAACGCGGCTGGTTGCCGGCGGCGGCGTGAAGCCGACCGCGAGAAGTGCTTCACTGACGTTGGCACTGCCCGTTCCCTTTTGATAGGCAATGACGGCGCCGTCCTCGACGACGGTGCCGGGCGACGCTGCGCGTCCGTTGATTGTGAGTGCAAAGCCGGAGGCAGGTACCTGATGCTCCTTGCCCTCGTATGTGATGACTGCATATGATCCGGCGACGGAGAGATCAAGGATGGATTCGATCGTCGGGGCGCCGGCCTCCTCATACGTGACGGCATCACCCTCACGCAGCACGCTCGAGAGGGATGCTGCTGCTCCGTTCAGTGTGATCTTTGGGGGAGCGGAGAAGCGGCGCGTTTCACCGTTCAGCGTATAAGAGATGCCTCGCCCCGCAGGAGGGAGATTCATCGCATGGAGCATTTCGCCGAGCGTGCGTTCCGGGTGCGTGACGATCGAATTGCCGTCGCATAGGACAGGATCGCCGCTTGGCGTGTCATCGTTGAGGAGGATGCTTGCAGCAACATCTGTCTTTGCCCCGTTGAGGAGAATCGTATAGCTGTCCGTGGAGCCGATGACTTCGCTCAGATGAATCTCAGGCTGGCGGCCGTCTTCTCCCGCGACAAGCTTAATGCGGCAGTCGTCGTGGATGGGGGTATCGAGGGTTGCGCTTTTGCCGTCAACGGTGATCTGCGCGAGCGTACCCATCGTTCCCGGAAAACTGCGCCGCTCTCCGTTCACCGTGATGACAAGACCCATGCCGGGGCGCCCGTTGTATTTGCGCAGATTGATGCCCGCGGCGAGGAGGGCGTCGGAAACGTTGAGCGCGCGGAAATTGAACAGGCTGTATTCGATGTCGTTGATCCAGACGGCGAGAAAATGCAGTGTGTTGATCGAAGCGATCTTGAGGATGCCGAGCGGGGTCACTGCATCGGGGGCATGCAGCTCCGGGGGAAGATCCGCGATGCCGTCGACTTCCTCCGGCTGACGGACAGCGACACGCCCTGCGGGAATGTCAAGCGCCTCTGCAACAAGCTCCGGAATCATCGGCGTGAGTGCCCCGCCGCCTACGAGCATGACGGCCTGCGGAGGTTCGCCATTGAGTTCGAGAACCTGCTTTGCAATCGCGTCCGCGAGATTTTCAACGCCGGGCTTGATCGCGGCGACGACCTGTTCGGCGGTGAGCGAGAGCTTCATGCCGAGAATATCGGTGAAGGAGACGTCCTGACCGTCGGCCGTTTTGCGCTTGATATCCTCAGCGATGTTGAAATCGAGCAGATATTCACGCGAGATTGCCTCGGTGACCTCGTCACCCGCCATCGGCACCATGCCGTAGGCGATGACGGAGCCGCCGCGTGTAATGGCAACATCGGATGTGCCCGCGCCGATATCCACGAGGACGAGATTCAGATGGCGCATCGTCGGCGGGATGAGGACGTTGATGCCGGCGATCGGTTCGAGCGTGAGTGCCTGCATCTCCAGATGGGCCTCGCGCAGAGCCGATTGCATGGAGTCAACGACCTGCCGCGGGAGGAATGTGGCAATGACGGTCGCCTGTGCCTTGCGTCCGCGCTGTCCGACGAGCGTCTTGAGATCGTTGCCGTCGAGGGTATAGCGGATCGTGCTGTATCCGACGCAGTAATAGCGCGTCGGATCGTCGACGGTGTGGGAATGGGCGAGCCTGCGCTGTGCTTCCTGCACGCCTGCGAAGTCGAGGTCGCGCTGCTGTGCGGGTGTGATGATGCCTGTGACATCCTGCTCGGCCTCTGCCGTCATCGTATAGAGCGCACGCCCGGCAGCGGCCACGGCGACACTATGCAGCGTGCCCGTGCGTTCGGTCAGACGGCGCTTGACCTCGCGGATGACAGCGGCAACCTGCGGCACATCGTGAATCTGCCCGTCCAGCATCGCGCGCGTCTTGTGCTCCATGCGCTCGGTAGCGAGGATATGGAGCATGCCGTCTCGCTGTTCGGCGACGATGCCGATGACGCTGCGTGTCCCAATGTCAAGCGCAAAGACGAGTTCGGAAGGGCGATCGTGCCGTTCTGCCTTCTGCATCTGCGCAGATGCGTTCTTTTTCGGGCGGCCGCGTTTTTTTGCAGAGACTTCCGCCGCCGCTGTCTCCTGCACGCGTTTTCTCGGGCGGCCGCGGCGCTTTGCAGGCATATCCTCCGCGGATACATCTTCGCTTGTTTTATTCAGATCCGACATCTCGTTCTCCCCTGTAAACAATGTATACTATCTGTATCTATTCGTGTCTTTTTGAAAAAATCCTTCCCGTCGTGTGCGCTAAGTGCATACAAAAAGGTCAGAACAAAACCGCCGCATGGACAATTCCGCTCTGACCTCAAGAGAGGTGTCTGAAATGCCGTATGACTTATATGTCTATACCTGCGTAGAGCAGGTGGGTACCCTAAGTCCGGCTGCGGCGTTCACCGAGGTGCATCGCGTTCACCGAAATCAATTCGGATTCCCTGAAAGATCTGTAGGTTAGACATTGCTAAGGCATACGCACATCTAAGGCGCTCCTCCTTGTAATCATGATAGCATAAAAAAAAGTGAGCCGCAAGACTTGACAAATACGGGAACAACAATATCGTTGAAATGATATGAAATCTGTTTTTTCCGAAAACTACATCGAAATACATTCCTACCTCTTTTCCTATGGAAAATCCCGTGTTATAATATGCATAAGAATATGGAAAGTTCCAATTTTTACTGGAAAGCTGGTGTGACGGAGATGGCAAATGTTCGTGATGCGGTGAATGCGGTCATTGCCGCAATTATGGCGCAGAAAGATTATTTGACGGCATTGGACGCAAAGACAGGGGATGGAGACCACGGACTCAATATGGCGCGGGGATTCACCGCTGCGCAGGAGAGGCTCGCGGAGCTGCCCGGTGATGCGCCGGTACAGGATGTGCTTCATCATATCGGGCGCGCGTTCATCGAGAATGTCGGCGGCGCTGCAGGTCCTCTCTACGGTATTGCATTCGTGCGTGCCGGCGAGGCTGTGAACGCTAAGACGCGGCTCGACGTGGCGAGTTTTGAAAAACTCTTCACAGCCGGCATTGAGGCCATTCAGCGCCGCGGGCGTGCCGAGTACGGCGACAAGACAATGCTCGATGCGCTGATCCCGATCCGCGATGCTTTTCGCTCGGAGAATGCGGATGGGAAGAGCCTGCGCGAATGCCTTGAGGACGCACTGGATGCCGGGCGCGCAGGGGCGGAGTATACGAAGACGATCGCCGCGCGGCGCGGACGAGCCGCCATCATCGGCGAGCGCAGCATCGGCGTCGAGGACCCGGGCGCGATGAGCTCTCTCATCATGTTCCGCGCCCTCTGCAGTTATCTGCGCGGCTGATGATATTGGAGTTTGGGGGAAAACAGCTTGATAAACACGGAGATTCGTACCCGTTTCGCGCCCAGTCCTACGGGCTATATGCACATCGGCAATCTGCGCACGGCACTCTATGCCTGGCTGTTTGCGCGTGCAAATGACGGGACGTTCATCCTGCGCATTGAGGATACCGACCGCAGCCGCTACGTTGCGGATGCAGTGGAGTTCATTCGCCGCACGCTCGACGCGGCGGGGATTGTTCCTGATGAAGGGCCCGACGGCATCGGCGGAGATTACGGGCCGTACGTTCAGAGCGAACGCATGGAGATCTACAAAAAATATGCCGAGCAGCTCGTCGAAAGCGGACACGCCTACCGCTGCTTCTGCAATCATACGGAAGAGGCAGCTCCTGCGGACGGAGAGAAGTCGTTCGGCGGCTATCCGCGCACGTGCCGCGAACTCAGTCCGGAGGAAATACAGGCGCATCTCGATCGAGGCGATGCGTACGTGATTCGTCAGAAGATGCCGCTCGTCGGCGAGACCACCTTCTATGATGTGCTCCACGGCAATGTCACGATTCCGAACGCGGAGCTCGAGGATCAGGTGCTCCTCAAGCGCGACGGCATGCCGACCTATAACTTTGCCAACGTGATCGACGATCATCTGATGAAGGTGTCGCACATCATCCGCGGAACCGAGTTCATCACCTCGACGCCGAAGCACGTGCTCCTCTACGAGGCCTTCGGCTGGACGCCGCCCGTATTCGTTCATCTGGCTCCTGTCATGGGACGTGACGATGCGACGGGCAAGACGAGCAAGCTCTCAAAGCGGCACGGCGCGACGAGCTTCGACGATCTCGTAAAAATGGGATATCCCGCCGCCGCGATTGTGAACTATGTGGCGCTCCTCGGCTGGAGTCCGAAGACAACGAATCAGGAAGTCTTTTCGATGGACGAGCTGATTGAGGCATTCTCGCTCGAGGGGCTGTCGAAGTCGCCGGCCGTATTCGACTACGATAAGCTCGGCTGGATGAGCGGCGAGTATTTCAAGGCGATGACGGACGAGGAGTTCGCTGCGGCCGCGCGCCCCTTTGCCGGAGCATTGCCCGCACGTTTGGAGGAACAGTGGCCGGCGGTTGCGCATCTCCTGCGTACGCGTGTGGAGAAGCTCGGTGACGTGCGCCCGGCAATCGAATTCCTCATTGAGCCGCCGCCCTTTGATGCGCGCCTTTACGAGAATAAGCGCAACAAGGTCACCCCGGCTGCGGCACGAGAACTTCTGCCCGAACTCATCGGGATTCTCGAAGCGCTTCCGGCGGAGCGGTGGGAGAACGATCTCCTCTACGCGCTGCTCGAGGAGTGCATCGAGCGTGAAGGATGGAAGAAGGGGACCGTCATGTGGATTCTGCGCGTCGCAGCTGCAGGGCAGCAGGTGACGCCGGGCGGCGCGACCGAAATCCTCGCGATTCTCGGACGGGAGACTGGGCTCGAACGGCTTCGCTCGGCGCTTGAACAGCTCTCGGCGTAAGCCCCGGCCGGAGAAAAAAGCGCTTGCTTTTTTAGGGACCCTATGATATAGTAACTCCTGTTGACATATGTGGCGCCTTCGTCAAGTGGTTAAGACACCGCCCTCTCACGGCGGGTTCATGGGTTCGAATCCCATAGGCGTCACCAGAAGGCGCCTTCGTCAAGTGGTTAAGACACCGCCCTCTCACGGCGGGTTCATGGGTTCGAATCCCATAGGCGTCACCATCGCAATGAAATAGGAGCTGCAGGGCAGCTCCTTTTATGTTATTTATGGAAGAACAGTTCTTCTGCGCTTCCTGTGGAGAACTGCGGGGAATGCGATGCTTTTTTTGTCTATGCTCCTTATGGGTGGGATCATCGGATTCGTTGGGGCGGGCGGCAGCGGCGTCATCATCACGCTGCTCGTCGTCGGGTTCGGCGTTCCCATCCATCAGGCGCTCGCCGTTGCGCTCGGATCCATGGCGTTCACCACACTTTCGGGCGCAGTCAGTCACTATCGCGAGCATGAGGTCGTTCCTCTCACGGGGGCCGTTCTCGGTATGGGCGGACTGATCGGGGCGCTGATCGGCGCCGTGATTTCAAACCATATGGAGGCGCCGCATCTGAGCCTCTTTACAGGATTTATGCTGCTCTCGAGTGCGGTCCTCCTCTATCTGCGCATCTATCGGGCGGAGTGGCTGGGACGGCAGATTCCTGTGCGGGAGGAACTCTTAACCGGGCGGCGGCTCTATCTCTGCGGATTGCCGATCGGCTTCATCTGCGGCGTCCTCTCGGGCGCGTTCGGCATCGGATCCGCGGCATATATCCAGATTGCGCTGATGGTCGTGTTCGGCGTGCCGCTTCTGCAGGCAATCGGGACAACGATGATGATCATCGTACCGATCTCTGTCAGCGGGGGGATCGGCTATATTCTTTACGGACAGCTTGAACTTCAGCTCTTTATCCAGACGCTCGTTGGGCTCTCAGTCGGTTCATATTTCGGGGCGAAGCTCACGCATCTCGCACCGCTGCCTGTGCTGCGCTTCTGGATTGTTGCCCTGCCGGCGATCGGAGGGACGATCATGGTGCTCTTTCGATAGGATGCTGTGAATTGTTGGAGGGGAAATATATGAGGAAGTTTCTGGCGCTGGTGCTTCTTTTGACGACTGCGGCAGCGCTTATCGGCTGCGGCGAAAATTCCGTGGAGGACCGCAAGGAGCAGGCGAAGTATCGGCGCATTACGCCGGATGAGGCACAGGTGCTGATGAAGCAGGAGCAGGACTATTTGATCCTCGACGTGCGCTCGCCGGAGGAGTATGAGCAGGGGCACATCCCGCATGCGATCAACATCCCGATCGAACGTATCGGAGATGTGCCGCCGAAGGAGCTGCCGGATCGGAATCAGACGATCTTTGTTTACTGTTCCAAGGGCGTTCGCAGCATGAATGTATCCAATCGGCTTGCGCACATGGGCTATAAGAACATCGTTGAGATGGGCGGCCTGCAGGACTGGAACGGGGAGCTTGTGAAGTGATTTTTGTTTTGATATGCGAGGCATTCTTATGTTAAAGTTTTTTACGGTTTTGACGTTTGCTGTTTTAACGCTCGGCATCTTTGGATGCGGCGGCGCGCAGCCCTCCCAGGCTGCGGATGGAAAGGAGCAGGCCATGGCGGCATTTCGGCGCGTCTCCTCCGATGAGGCGGCAAAGATGATGACGGAGGAGAAGGACTATCTGATTCTGGATGTGCGGACGGCGGCGGAATATGCCGGCGGGCACCTTCCGAATGCAGTCAATGTCCCGAATGAGTCCATCGGCACGACACCTCCAAAGGAGCTGCCGGACAAGGGGCAGATGATCTTCGTCTACTGCCGGAGCGGTGCGCGCAGCCAGCAGGTGGCGCAGAAACTTGCGGCGATGGGCTACACAAACATCATCGAGATGGGCGGTATCCAGGACTGGCACGGGGAAGTCGTGAAGTAAAATCTCCGAAACGACAAGAATCTCCCGAGACGGTAAAGTCTCGGGAGATTCTTTTTGTGTCTTACGCTTTATTCTTTTGCTCCTTCAAGTTTCGGCTTCGTAAAGAAGAGGATCAAGACGATGATGCCCGCACCGAGCAGCATGTCCAGCACATACCAGAGCTTTCCGTCCACGACGCCGGTGATGGCGACGACGCCGCCGAAGGCAACGATGGAGGTGATGCCGTGCAGCATGCCGACGGCTCCAGCGATGGAGGTGCCGATCGCACAGGCAATCCATGTGCGGCGGAAGTCCTTGCCGGCGAAGGGGATTGCCCCCTCCGTGATGCCCGCAGACGAGAGGAAGAGCGCGGAGATGCCGAGCTGGCGATCCGCCGCGTCATATCGACTGCGCAGGATGAATGCGGCGAGCCCCATGCCGAGCGGGGGGATGGCGCAGCACATGCGGAACACGCCGTTTGGTCCGAGAATTCCCTCGGCCATGAGTGCCAGGGTAAATGCTGTAGCGGCCTTGCTGCATGCACCGCCGAAGTCTGCCGCAGCCAAGAGGCCGATGCCGATGCCGAGCGCCATCGCACCGGCGCCGTTCAGCTGATACATGACCTGAATCATGAACTGTACGAAGGCGTTCAGCGGAACGGTCAGAAGATAGATGTAGAACAGGCCCAGAATGAGCGTTGTAAAGAGCGGAATGAGGAAGGTCGGCATCATGGGCTGGAGAACATCCGGAACGGGGAACTTCTTCAGCCAACGGACGAAGTAGCCCACGAGAAAGCCGAGGAGCAGCGCGCCGAGAAATCCGGTGGCGATATGGGACTCGCCCATGGGCGTGTTGGCGGCGTGGCCGAGGATGAAGCCGGGGGCAATCGCCGCCTTGCTGCCGATGGCGTAGGCGATGTAGGCGCACAGCACAGGCACCATCATTGAGAATCCGGCCATGCCGAGATCGTATACGTTCTGCCAGAACTGGCTGCTCGGGATGATGCGGCCGTCCTCAACCGTACCCGTAATGAGCGTAAAGGAGAAGAGCATTCCTCCCGCGATGATGACCGGCAGGAAGTATGAAATACCGGTGTTGAAGTAGCGGAAGAGCTCTGCGCCGAGGCTGGTCTTTTCCTCCGAGGCAGAGCGCGCGGAACGGGCGGCACTGCTCTTCGTTTGCACAGCCTCAGGCGCACTCGATGCCGCGATGCTTTCCGCGCGGTCGATCAGCTCCGCCGTTTTCTTAATGGCATCGCCGGGCGTAACATCGAGAACTCTGCCTGCCGCGCGCTTGGAATCAAACCGCTCGGACATCTCGACACTGACGGCAACGGCGAGAATGACGACATCGGCAGCATCAATCTCCTCCTGGGACAGTTCATTGTCGATGCCCATGCCGCCCTGCGTCTCGATCTTGCAGTCGATGCCGCGCTTTTTGCACTCCTGCTCAAGCGCCTCCTGCGCCATATAGGTATGCGCAATGCCTGCGGTACAGGCGGATATGCCTACGATCTTCATCGGAAATCCTCCTCAATCTCTTGTAGCAGCTGGTAGACTTCCTTCTCGGAGGCTGCCTCCGAGAGCTTTTGCCGAAATGATTCGTGGATCAGTTTCTTGCTGAGCGCCGCCAGAATCTTCAAGTGCAGATTGTTGTTCTGCTCCCCGTCAGCAGCCTGCGGCACGCCAATCAGGAACACCACGCGCGCATCTTCGCCGGATTCCGTTCCCCAGGGAACAGGTGTCTTGAGGCGGGCAAAGGCGACGAACGCCTCGCCGACGCCCTCCGATTTCGCATGCGGCATGGCAACGCCGTCGATCGTGTAGGTGGCGAAAGACGCCTCGCGCTCCAATACCGCCTGCTCATATCGGTCGGCATCCAGAACACGGCTGTTTTCAAGATGGGTCAGACAGCGGATGACGTCTTCCTTTGCCGCAAAAGAATCTTCCGGAAAAACAATCAGCTTTTCATCAAACAAGAGCATCGATCCTTTCTTATGAGTACATGTCCTATGCAGGAGTCCGGCGAGGAACCGTCTGCTCGCCATAGGAAGAGCACTTTGCGCATGCGGAGAACATGCCGCGCCGTTACTTCCAGACGGACTCCGCGATCTCCTTGATGAAGCGCAGCTTGTTCCACTGCTCCTCCTCTGTCAGGATGTTGCCCTCCTCAGTCGAGGAAAAGCCGCACTGGGGACTGAGGCAGAGCTGATCGAGCGGGACGTGCTTTGCCGCCTCGTGAATGCGCGCGACAATATCCTCTCGCTTTTCCAGCATGCCGGATTTCGACGTGACAAGTCCGAGCACGACGCGCTGATCCTTGATGAAATCGAGCGGTGCAAATCCGCCCGCACGGTCAGAGTCGTACTCCAGGAAGAAGCCGTCGATGCGGCAGCCGCCGAAGAGAATCTCTGCGACCGGTTCATAGCCGCCGGACGAGAACCATGTCGAGCGGAAGTTGCCGCGGCAGATGTGCATGGTGATCGTCATATCTGCGGGCTTTGCCTCGAGCGCACGGTTGATCATCGCGACGTAGGCGCGTTCGATGCGGTCGAGGTCGAATCCGCGCGCCTCATATGCCGCGCGCTTTTCGGGATCGCAGAACTCGCCCCAGGAGGTGTCGTCGAGCTGCAGATAGCGGCAGCCCGCCTCGTAGAATGCGCGGATTGCCTTCTGATAGGCGAGGGCAATGTCCTCGAAGAGAGCATCCTCGTTCTCGTAGCGCGGGATCGGCGCATAGTCCGTCGCGCGCACGCAGCAGATGAGGTGCAGCATGCTCGGCGAGGGGATCGTCATCTTTGCGAGCGCATCGCCGGCGAGGCCGTTCAAAAAGCGGAAGTGCTCGAGGAACGGATGCGCGCCGAAGTCTACCTTGTCCGTGATCTTTACGGTTGCCGCCTTCGGCTGCGCACCCTTGAACGCGACGGACCAATGCGCCGCTCCGATCTCCTCCACGCCGCCGAGTGCTGCGAGGAAATCGAGATGCCAGTAACGCCGACGGAACTCACCGTCCGTAACGGCGCGCAGACCGACTTCCTTCTCCTTTGCGACAAGATCGCGGATCGCTGCGTCCTCTGCCTGCCGCAGCTCCTCTGCCGCGGCGTTTCCTGCCGCATAGGCCTCGCGCATTTTCATGAGCGCGGCGGGGCGCAGAAAACTGCCTACAATATCGTAGCGAAAAGGTGCCTTTGTATGGTTCATAACAAATCCTCCTACTGTTTTGGTCCTTCGATATCCGCACCTTTCTCGTGCGGGGATAATTCATTGTAACACAGAATACCATCGATGTGTTGTTCTTGAAGCACAAAAATAACGGCAGTTTTTTCAGTATCTCTCGAGTGCCTTTGCATTGAGAATCGAAAAAAGGAAATTTTGTGATAAAATCAGAAGATGAGGGATCTCACCGGGGCATGCGTCTTGCCCTGTCAGATGTGTGTATGCTATAATACTTTTATCATTTGTGTAGAATTGAGGAGAGTGCGGCGCGCATGAGAGGTGCAGAGGCAGTTCTGGCATGTCTGCGGGAGCAGGGCGTGGACACGTTGTTCGGCTATCCGGGCGGGATGATCTTGCCACTTTATGATGCTCTCTACGGACAGAAGGAGATTCGTCAGATCCTCGTGACGCATGAGCAGAATGCCGCACACGCGGCGGACGGCTATGCACGCGCAACGGGCCGCGTCGGCGTCTGCATCGCGACATCGGGACCGGGCGCGACAAATCTCGTCACGGGACTTGCGACGGCGTATATGGACTCGATCCCGCTGGTCGCGATCACGGGGCAGGTGGATATCGCCATGCTCGGCCGCGATGCGTTCCAGGAGACGGATATCCTTGATGTGACGATGCCCGTGACGAAGCATAACTATAAGATCAAGGATGCGGCGGATCTCGTGCCGACGATCCGCCGGGCATTTGAGCTCGCGCGCAGCGGACGCCCGGGGCCGGTGCTGATTGATGTGCCGCGCAATCTCTTCTTTGAAGAGGTCGCCTATACGGCCGAGGAACCGCGTGTCTATGCACCGGGGAAGCCGGACGCGGACTTTATCATCTGCGCGGCGGAGGCAGCGGCGGAGATCGTGCGCGCGGAGCGCCCGCTCGTGATTGTGGGCGGCGGCGTGATCTCGGCGGGGACATCGGCGGAAGTTGCGGCCTTTATTGAGAAATACCATCTGCCTGTGGTGCATACACTGATGGGCATGGGGGCCCTGCCGAGCAGCCATCCGCAGATGCTCGGCTTTGCCGGGATGCACGGGGAGAAAGCGGCGAACTATGCGATCGGTGCCGCCGATCTCGTCATTGCGCTCGGCAGCCGCTTTGCCGATCGGCAGACCGGCAATCTCAGCAAGTATATGGCGGACCGCAAGTTTATCCACATCGACATTGATCCTGCGGAGATCGACAAGAATGTCGAGAACAGCCTCGGTCTGGCGGGCGATATGCGGACGATCCTGAAGCTGCTTATGCGCCAAGCGCCAAAGAGCGACCTCTCTGCGTGGTGGGCACAGATCCGCACGTGGCAGGAGGAGCACGACTACGACTACCATGTCGGGCGCCTGACGGTGCCGTGGGCGCTGCACCAGATTGCGCAGAACACGGCGGGCAAGGCGTACGCCTATGCGACGGACGTGGGGCAGCACCAGATGTGGGCGGCACTCCATCTGCGCGTGGAGGAGCCGCGGACGTGGCTGACCTCGGGCGGCCTCGGCACGATGGGCTACGGACTGCCTGCGGCGATGGGGGCGCAGATCGCGTGGGGCGACAGCCGCCGCATGATTCACATTGCAGGCGACGGCGGCATCAAGATGACGGGCAATGAGTACTATACGATTGCGCGCCTCGATCTGCCCATACTCTCAATCCTTGTGAACAACCGCAGCCTCGGCATGATCCGTCAGCTGCAGAAGGTGCTCTACGACGAGCGCTACATCGCATGCGAACTCGATCATGCGATGGACTACGTGAAATACGCGGAGAGTTTCGGCATCAAGGCGGCGCGCGTCGCGACGCAGGAGGAGTTCGCAGCGGCGCTCTCCGGTGCGCTCGAGGACCGAACACATCCGCGCGTGATTGTGATGGATGTGTGGCGCAGTTTCGTGGAGCCGATGACGAAAGGCGGTGCGCGCATTGATGAGTTTGTCGACTTTAAGTAAACGTCTGCCGGCTGCGCGCAGTCAGCAGGGATTTTCTCTTCTCTCGACGCTTTTGGCCGTGATGATCCTCGCGGTGATTCTCGCGATTGCCGTGCCGCGCTTCTCGTCTGCAATCGCAACGGCGAATACGGTCAAGGTGCAGGCCGATCTCACGGCACTTGATACGGCGATCGTGCTCTACCAGACGGCAAAGGGGAAAGCCCCCGGCAGCATCGACGATCTGACGGAGTATGTGACGGATCTCAAGAATCTCAAACCGCCGTCGGGCAGTGTGCGCGTCGGCGATCAGGAAGTCTCGATGGAAAACGCGGCGTATAAAGTGGAGAAGAAGGCCGGTGTCTGGCGCGCGACCTGTGCGGGGCGCACGGCGGAGGAGTACCACGCGAAGCAGTGAGGAGGAGCGGAGAATATGCTGGAAAGGGCGGCGCAGCTTTTTCCCGCACGGCGTGAGGGGATTTTGCTCCTCGTCTTTTGGCTGCTCGCTGAGTTCGGCATTATTTTTTCTGCGGGGATGGGTATGCGCAGCGTCTGCGGAGGAATTTTCGCGGCGGCGCTTCTGTGGCTCTCCTTTTTGGATCTGCGGGACGGCATGCTCTATGACTGTATTACACTGCCGTTTGCGGCGCTCGGACTTGTTTTTTCGATGGCCGGGGTTGGATCTGTGACGGATGCGATGATTGGCGGGACGCTTTGCGGCGTCTTATTTTATTGCCTGTATATCGCCGCGCGCGGCGGTCTGGGCGGCGGGGATGTGAAGCTTGCCGCGGGGCTCGGCCTTTGGCTCGGCTGGGAGGCGGCGGTGATCGCGCTCTGGATCGCATTCATGCTCGGCGGCACGGCAGCGGCGGTTCTCCTCATCACGGGCCGCAGGAAGCGACACGATGGAATTCCGTTCGGCCCGTTTTTGGCGCTGGGCGGATACATTGGCTTTATTGCCGGCGATTATCTCTGGCGCCTCTACTGGGGGACGGGGTGATGCGCTGCCGGCAGGAGCGGGGGATTGTTCTGTTGAACATATTGCTCGCGCTCTCCATTTTCGCCGTGCTGCTCTCGACGGTGCTTCCGGCGGCGCGTTCCATTTACGCGCATGCGGCGGTGGAGTATGAGGCGATGTGTCTTATCGGTGAGCTGCGCCGTGTTCAGGCGATCAGCCGCACGACGGCGATGCCGCTCTACATGATGGAGCGTCCTCTGTCCTCTGAGCGTGCACCTCAGATCCGAATACGGTACGGGACCTACGAGCTGCATCATCCCTTTCAGCAGGACCGCGTGCATATGCCGCTGCCTTTCGTACACATCACACAGGAGACGATGGGAGAAACGCCCGTGGCCTTCACGCGAAACGGAGATATCGAGAGGATCTGGAGCCATAATATGAAGATACGCGTCTATGCGCAGGGCTATGAGCACGAGAGCTTGTATGTCGTGATCGACCGTGCAGCGCGGATTCGCCTGCAGAGGGGCGGGAAGGATGCAGCGGATGAAGAGGAGTGAGGAGGCCGGATGGGCGCTCTTTGAGGCTGTGATGCTCGGGCTGATCGTACTCGCTGCAGCTGCTGTGATCGGTGTATTTGCGCGCACGGCAATCCTCGAAGAACATTCTGCGGCACGCATGGACGCGGCGCTCCTCGCGCGCGGGCAGTTTTCGGCAATGGAGGCGGCGCTCGACCGTGGGATTCCTCCGACGGCCGGGGTCTCCGAGATCAGTGCGAACAATGTATCGTATACAGTGCAGACAGAGGTCGTTCGGCAGGGAGATTTTCATGATGTGCATCTGCTTGTTTCGTGGCGGATTTTCGGACGTGCAGAGGCGGCTGATTTTGTGCGGAGGATGAAAGAACATGTGCGGACACAGGGAAATCTCTGAACGGCACGGCGAGGCGGGAATGCTGCTGATGGAGCTTGCGGTGAGTCTGCCTGTCTTTGTGCTGCTGCTCAGCCTCCTGGCCTTTGCGGTCACGTGGAGTTGGCGCAGCTATCAGCGCGAAATTGCGGATGCGGAGCTGCGGCAGGAGATGCAGATCGCAGCAGCACGGATTGTGGAGTCCGCATTGCTCTCCGATCATATCCGAGAATACATGACGGGCGTCTACGAGATGCGGCAGAAAGTGCGGCGCGGCGATCAATCGGAGCAGGCTCTTGATCGCTATTGGCTGCGGAACGGTCGGATTGTGCTCAACTACGCGTCGTTTCCCATCACGGGGTCATTTGCGGGGGCGGGCGTATCTGTCTCCGCTTTCTCGATTACCCCCGATCTGTGGAATCCGCGTCTCTATCACATCGCCATAACGGGGACGAGCGCGGCGACCGGGCGTACACATCGGATTGAGACGAGCGTCTATCTGCGGGAGAACATGAGTGGATACTGAGTGCCTGCTTCGGGATGAGCGCGGTCTTACATCCGCCGTCGGCCTCTGCGCGCTGATGGTTTTGATCCTGCTTGCGCTTGCGGCAGCTCAGTTCATGCGCGGCGGGAGCAGTGTTTCTGCGGAGTATGAGCGGGAGATGCAGCTGCGCCTTGCGGCGGAGAGCGGCATCGAGACGGCGGCAGCAGGCCTGGAACGGGCGGCGGATGCCTACGGCCCGCCGCTGCGCGAAGGGCGCATGCCGATTGCGGTGGGCGAGGTTCCTGCAGCGGAGAATACAGCGCTGTCTGTCTATATCGAGGTGCCTTTGCCGGGCGAAGCGGACGGCTGCATCTATCTGGTCGCTGCCGCCATAGATGAGGGGGAGGCGCGCATGCCCGACGGAGAGAATTGGAAACGCGCGAAAATTGTCCGTGCGCTCATGGAGAAGAAGGGAGATCGCTATGTTTGGCGGCGCTGGTTCTAGTCTGCGTTGGAAGGCGCGCGAAGCGGCAGGCGTCTACGTATCGGCGGATACTATCGCGCTTGTTCGCCTTTTTGCTCCCGAGGATATGGGAGGGGCGTGGATGGTATCGGAATCGCATATTACGGAAAATCGCGGCACAGACGGCTCGGAGGCAACGGCTCTTGCCTCCCGTGTGCACGAGGAACTCCTGCGCGTAGGATGGGAGAATCTGCCGCTTGCATTTGCTGTGCCCGAAGGTGCGGCGCAGACGAAGGAGCAGGAATTGCCGGCTCCGCTTGCCGCACCCGAGCTGCGGGATGCGCTCCTCTGGTCGCTGCGTGCGGCGGCGGATGCAGAAGGGACTGTGCTGCCGGCGGATATCTGCATTTGCTGTGCACCGCTTCCGGGGACATCTCCGCAGCGCTTCTGGACGGCGTGGATGGATGCGGCACGGGTACGGGAATACTTCTCTTCGTTTGCTGCCGCGGGTCTGCACCTGCGGCGGGTGACGGTCTGTCCGCCGCAGGGCGGCATCTGCGCGGAGACGATCGCACGCGCCTGCGCGCCGCAGATGCCGTGGGAGACGGCGAAGACGGAGCCGGACGAGCTTCTGCCCGCCGTCTATGCGGGCCTTCTCATGGATGCAAAAACCCCGGCGCATCTGTATTGGTCCGAACGGAAAAATCCTCTCGGATGGCTGCGCCCGCATGCGGCGTCTGTGATCGCCGCGGCGGCGACGGCGGCATTCCTTGCAGCGGCGGGCGCGGACATTGCTTCCTATGAGCAGGCACAGCGCGCGTGTACGCAGGCGGAGGAGGAACTGGCGCTGCGCGGAGCGGATCTCCGGCGCATGGAAGAGTTCTCTGCGATGCACAGAGATGCCGTTCAGCACGAGCAGGCATGGATGACATTCGCGGCCGCATCTTCGCCTCTTCGCGCACTGCTCGTTCATCTGGGCGCTGCAGCGGCGGATGGAATTCGTCTCACAGGGATAACGACATCGGCGGAGCGTGTGCGCATTGAGGGAGAGGCGGAGAGTTATGAGTCGCTTTCCGCTGCAATTCGCCGCATGGAGGAGCAAAAATTTTTCTCCTCGGATCTGATGCCCGCATATGCGGGACAGGAGGGAGCGGAGGATGGACGCATCCGTTTTGTTCTGGAGACGCATTGGTAGAGGGGGACGATATGCAGAATCTTTCAGAGCGTCAGCGCATCGAGATCGCGCTGATCTGGGCGTGTGCCCTCCTGCTGATCTATCTGTTTGCACTCGCTCCGCTTCTGACGGCGGAACGGACGGCCGCACTTGTGCAGCGGGACCGTTCGCGCGCCCAGCTTGCGCGTGTCGAGGAGTATCAGCATACGCTGCTGTCGGACGGGCAGGCAGAGGAAAAACTGCGCGTGCGCATGGCGCGGGCTGCGGCAGCTCTGCCGAACGAGAGCCGACAGGGAGCGTTTGTTCATCGCGCGGAACAGCTTGCTCGGCGCAGCGGCGTCACCATTGAGGGGATTGTGCTGCATGCGCCGCGTGAAGAAGAGGAGATCGTCATCCGGCCGGTGGAGCTTAAATTTTACGGCGGATACTTTCAGATTCTCGATTTCCTGCGTGCCGTCCAGGAAGACGAACGTGCCGTTCAATTCGGCAGCTTCGTGCTGACGACGCAGGCACATGAACTGCACTGCACACTTACAGTGAATCTTGCGTCGCTGCATGGGGAAAATGATGAGGAACAGCTGCCGCCCGTGCGTCGGGGCGATCGAGGAGAATAGGGATTCGGGCATGCGGAGTATGCGTACGCGCGGCAGAAAATGGACAGTGTTGCAGGAAAAGGCGATATTGCATCGAATTTATTTCAAAACAGACGATATTTGTGAAACAACAGGGGGATTTGAATGAGCCATCTGCGTTTTATGACGGCCGGCGAATCGCACGGCGCGGCATTGACGGCGATTCTTGACGGCATTCCGGCGGGATTGCCCATTGCGCGTGAGGCGATCGATGCGCAGCTTGCACGCCGTCAGCACGGCTACGGGCGCGGCGGCCGCATGAAGATCGAGACAGACCGCGTCGAGGTACTCTCGGGTCTGCGCTTCGGCGAGACGCTCGGATCTCCGATCACCTTGCAGGTGATCAATCGTGATTTTGTAAATTGGACGGAGCGCATGGATCCGTTCGGCATGCCGACGGGGCCCAAAGTCACCGCTGTGCGCCCGGGGCACGCGGATCTTGCGGGCGTGCTGAAATATGACCGGCAGGACGCACGCGATATCCTCGAGCGCTCCAGTGCGCGCGAGACGACGATGCGCGTCGCTGTCGGCGCCGTGTGCCGTCAGCTGCTTGCGGCTGTGGGCGTGACCGTCGCCTCCCATGTGACGGAGATCGGCGGTGTGACGGTGGATCGCACGGCGATTCGGGATGAGGATGTCGGTGTGACGAACAGCAGCGATTTGAACTGCTGCGATCCCGAGGCTGAGACGCGGATCAAGGCGTGCATTGACAAGGCGAAGGCGGCAGGCGATACGCTCGGCGGCATCTTCGAGATCATTGTGCGCGGACTTCCCGTCGGGCTCGGCTCACATACGCAGTGGGATCGCCGCCTCGACGGACGCCTCGCGGGGGCGGTCATGTCGATTCAGGCGATCAAGGGCGTCGAGATCGGCGCGGGCTTTGCGTGTGCGCATGTGCCTGGCAGCCAGGTTCACGATGAACTCTTTATGGGGGAAAACGGATGCCCCTGCCGCAAGACGAACCGTGCGGGCGGTCTCGAGGGCGGCATGACGAACGGGGAGACGCTTGTCGTGCGCGCAGTGATGAAGCCCATCCCGACACTGATGGCCCCTCTGCGTACCGTCGACATTGCAGCGGGTGAGGAGGTCTCAGCAAGCAAGGAGCGCAGCGACACCTGCGCTGTTCCCGCCGCCTCTGTGGTTGGCGAGGCAATGGTCTCCTTTATCCTCGCAGATGCCATCTGTACGCAGTTCCATGCGGATGCGATGACCGATCTCACGGCTTCGCTCGCCGCCTACCGCGCGCGGCTGGAAAGTCGATGGATGAATCGATGAAGAACGTTGTTTTGATCGGCTTTATGGGCACGGGAAAGACAAGCATCGGGCGTCTGCTTGCCGCGCGGCTCGGCTGTGCCTTCCACGACCTTGACCGAAAGATCGAAGAACAGCATGGCATGAGCATCCCTGCGATGTTTGCGCAGCATGGTGAGCCGTACTTCCGCGCGCGTGAGAAGGAAGCCGTGCACGCTGCGGCAAGCCGCAGCAATGCCGTCATCGCGACGGGGGGCGGAACCGTCAAGGATCCCGAAAATACGGCGGCACTTCGCAAAAACGGCATCCTCGTGGCGCTGACGGCAGATGTCGATACCATTCTCCAGCGGACGGCGGCACACGGCAAGCGCCCCGTACTCGACAGCGCCGACGGGGGAGACCGCCGCACAGCGGTTGTAAAACTGCTGGAAGAGCGGCGCCGCCTTTATGAGGATGCGGATATTACCGTCGACACGAGCGGCCGATCGCCGCTTGAGGTCACGGAGCGTATACTGCAGGAAATTCGGATATGGAGAAAATGATATGACGCGCAGAGTTGAGGTCGCGCTCGGAGAGCGCAGCTATACGATCGCGATCGGCGAAGGCCTAACGGAGGCTCTGATCGCATTCGTCCGCCGCGCAGGATATTCGCCGCGCGGCATGCTCGTCACAGATACGGACGTGGGTCCGCTCTATGCCGAGCGCATCGCGGAGTGCATCGCCTCTGCGGGCGTCGCGGCGGAGATCGTTATGATTCCCGCGGGGGAGAGTTCTAAGACGCTGGACGAAGCGAATCGTCTCTTTACGCGTGCGATCGAACTCAGCCTCGACCGGCAATCGCCGATCTTTGCCTTGGGCGGCGGCGTGGTCGGTGATCTCACGGGTTTTGTGGCCGCAACCTATATGCGCGGCGTTCCGTTCGTTCAGCTGCCGACGAGCCTTCTTGCACAGGTCGACTCGAGCGTTGGCGGCAAAGTTGCCGTCAACCATCCGCTCGGCAAGAATCTCATCGGGGCGTTTTACCAGCCTGATGCGGTCTTTGCGGATCTCGACGTGCTCAGAACTCTGCCGCAGCGCGAGATAGCGACGGGACTCGGCGAGATCATCAAATACGGCATCATCTGCGACAGCGAGTTCTTTGCGTGGCTCGAGCAGAATCGTACGGACGTGCTTTCGCTCGCGCCTGCGGCCGCAGCGCATGTGATCGCGCGTTCCTGTGAGATCAAGGCCGATGTCGTTCGCCGGGATGAGCGCGAGGGCGGTCTGCGCCGCATTCTGAACTTCGGACATACGATTGCACATGCGATCGAGAAGGAGACGGACTATATCCGCTATCGGCACGGCGAGGCTGTGGCGATCGGCATGGCGGGGGCGGCGGACATCAGCGAGCAGATGGGCCTGCTCCGCAGGGAAGACCGCCTCCGCATAGAGCGCCTCATCGAGGCGATGGGGCTGCCTCTGCGTGCTAATGGTGTGACAGTCGACGGAATGTATGCGGATCTCTTTCACGACAAAAAGACCGTAGGCGGACACATCCACTGGGTGCTTGCCGAGGGCATCGGCAGGGTCTCCGTGCGAAGCGATGTGCCTGAGGAGATTGTACGTCGGGCGCTTGCAGGACTTTGCCGCTGACCGCATCTGAGTGCGCCACGTTTTGCGGCGAAAAATTCGGCGGAAGGGGATCGCACGTGCAGCGGGCGATGTGCACGTTGCTGCCGGCCCCTGCAGGCATGTGCAGGGAAAGCGATCGGGAAAACGGATGAGGGTAGCCGTGCAGAACACGCGGCACGGGCTTTTAAGGCGTGCTGCAAAATTTTTCTTGCGTCAAATCACATCTTGTGCTATAGTCACTGAGTATCTGTGTGGATGGTCCGCTGGGCGGCATGAGCCGTTTATGAACATCCGAACGAAGGAGGAAAACATATGAATATCATCGAGATCCTGGAGAAGGAGCAGCTCCGCTCCGATATCCCCGCGTTTGGACCGGGCGACACCGTGCGCGTGCATGCGCGCATCGTCGAGGGCACGCGCGAGCGTATTCAGGTGTTCGAGGGTGTCGTCATCGGCCGTCAGGGGACGGGCGTCCGCGAGACCTTTACCGTACGCCGCATTGCGTCGGGTGTGGGCGTCGAGCGTCTCTTCCCTGTGCATTCCCCGCGTATTGCAAAGATCGAGGTGACACGCCGCGGCATTGTCCGCCGCGCAAAGCTCTACTATCTGCGCGGTCTTACGGGCAAGGCGGCACGTATTCGCGAAAAGCGCTGATGGTACGGGAAATGGGGACTGCTGCGGCAGTCCCTATTTTTGCTGTATGAGATGTGTGAGAGGAGGGCTTTATGGAAAAAGAAACATCAACCGCCTCGGAGATCAAGGACTGGATTGTATCCATCGTTGTCGCCGTCGCACTTGCCATGTTCATCCGCACCTTTATCGTCGAGCTCTACGTTGTCGACGGACCGTCGATGCGTCCGACCCTCGAGTCGGAGGAGCGCCTCGTCGTCAATAAATTCATTTACCGTTTTCGGCCGCCGGAGAAGGGCGAGGTCCTCGTCTTTCAATACCCGCGCGATCCGAGCCGCGACTTCATCAAGCGCGTGATCGCTGCGCCGGGCGATACGATCGAGATCCGCGCGGGACGCGTGCTCGTCAACGATCAGCTGCTGACAGAGGACTACATCCTCGAGAAGACACGCAGCGAGTACCCGAAGTCGACCGTACCTGAGGGGCACGTCTTCGTGATGGGGGACAACCGCAATAATTCTGAGGACAGCCGCTTTGCCGATGTCGGCTTTGTGCCGTATGATCTCATCAAGGGCAAGGCGATGCTCGTATTCTGGCCGATTTCGGCATATAAGACGCTCTGACGGAGGGAGGATCCCCATGCGCTTTGTATCATGGAACGTCAACGGACTGCGCGCCGCGCTCAAGAAGGGCTTCATGGAATCGTTCAAGGAGCTGAATGCCGACGTATTCTGCCTGCAGGAGACCAAGATGCAGGAGGGACAGGCGATCCTCGATCTGCCCGGCTATGAGCAGTATTTTTACAGCGCAGAGAAAAAGGGGTATTCGGGTACGGCGATCTTTACGCGCGTAAAGCCCCTCTCGGTGTCCTATGGCATCGGTATAGAGGAGCACGACAACGAGGGGCGCGTCATTACGATGGAGCTGCCGGATGTCTACCTCGTTACTGTCTACACGCCGAACGCAAAGCGCGCGCTCGAACGCCTCGATTACCGCATGGCCTGGGAGGATTCCTTTCGCGCGTTCCTCCTTGATCTCCGTGCGAAAAAACCTGTTGTCGTCTGCGGTGATCTCAATGTCGCGCACACGGAGATCGACCTCAAGAACCCGAAGAGCAACCGCCGCAATGCGGGCTTTACGGATGAGGAGCGCGGCAAGTTCGGCGAGCTGTTGGCGGCTGGTTTTGTCGATACCTTCCGTGCACTCTATCCGGACCGCACGGGCGCGTACACATGGTGGTCCTATCTGCGCCACGCGCGCGAGACGAATGCCGGGTGGCGCATCGACTACTTCCTCGTCTCCGCGGAGCTGCGTGACCGCATCGCAGCGGCGGAGATCCATTCCGACATTTTCGGGAGCGATCACTGCCCCGTATCATTGACACTGAAGTAAGGGAGATTCATGGCAACGCTAAAAGAAGAACTTGCGCGCGAGATCGAAAAGCGGCGCACATTCGCCATCATCTCACATCCGGATGCGGGCAAGACGACGCTCACCGAGAAGCTGCTCCTCTATGGAGGCGCGATTCATCTCGCCGGCTCGATCAAGTCGCGCAAGACGCAGCGCCATGCTGTCTCCGACTGGATGGAGATCGAGAAGCAGCGCGGCATCTCCGTCACCTCCTCCGTCCTGCAGTTCGACTACGACGGCTATCGGATCAATATCCTCGATACGCCCGGGCATCAGGACTTCAGCGAAGACACCTACCGTACGCTGATGGCGGTGGACAGCGCCGTCATGATCATTGACGCGGCAAAGGGCGTTGAGGCGCAGACGCGCAAGCTCTTCCGGGTTTGCCGCCAGCGCGGCATCCCCATCTTCACCTTTGTCAACAAGCTGGACCGTTTCGGCAAGGCGCCGCTTGATCTGATGGACGAACTGGAGAACGTGCTCGGCATCCGCTCCTATCCGATGAACTGGCCGATCGGTACGGACGGCACCTACCGCGGCGTCTACGACCGCGAGAAAAACCGCATTGAGCTCTTTGCCGAGGACGCAACGCACGGACAGGAGACGCGCGTCTCCGAGGTGTTCGAGATGGACGACCCTGTGTGGAAGGAGCGCGTCGGTGCGGAGGCTGCTGCAGCGCTCGCTGACGATATTGAGCTGCTGCGTGATGCGGGCGAGGCATTCGACCGTGCGGCAGTCGATGCGGGCGAACTCACGCCCATGTTCTTCGGCTCGGCGATGACGAACTTCGGCGTGCAGAACTTCCTTGAGGAGTATATCCGCCTTGCGCCGCCGCCGGCACCGCGCATGTCCTCGGACGGCGTGATCGAGCCGGACGATGAGCATTTCTCGGGCTTCGTGTTCAAGATTCAGGCAAACATGAACCCCGCGCACCGCGACCGCCTCGCGTTCATCCGCATTTCCTCCGGGAAGTTCGACCGCAATATGAGCGTTTGGCACGCGCCGACGGGCAAACTCATCAAGCTGGCTCAGCCGCAGCAGTTCCTTGCGCAGGACCGCCAGATCATCGACACGGCGTACCCCGGCGACATTGTGGGACTGTTTGATCCCGGCGTATTCGGCATCGGGGACACGCTCTGCGATCCCGCGCACAAGTTCAAGTTCGAGGATTTCCCCGTATTCCCGCCCGAGCGCTTTGCGCGCGTCGCGGCAAAGGATACGATGAAGCGCAAGCAGTTCGTCAAGGGCATCGAGCAGCTGACGCAGGAGGGGGCAATCCAGCTCTTCGAGCAGGTCGGAGCGGGTCTTGACAGCTACATTGTCGGCACCGTCGGTACGCTCCAGTTCGAGGTGCTCGAATACCGCCTCAAGAACGAGTACAATACGGAGATCACGATGCAGATGCAGCCGTTCGAGACGGCGCGCTGGCTCGCATATCCCGACGGGCGCACGATTACACCCGCCGATCTGCATGGCGCCGACCGCGGCATGTTCGTTCATGACAGGAACGGCAACCCCGTCCTCCTCGTGAGCAACGAGTGGGCGCTCGGCTGGATTCGCGAGAACAATCCCGACCTCCAGCTCGGGCAGGTGCCGTTTGACCGCAAAGAGGCATAAATTAACATAGGAAAGGGACATTTCGTCACGCTGACGAAATGTCCCTTTTGTGTGAAGTTTTATAAAATCAGTGTATATGGCGATTCACAAAGTCGCGCATCTCTGCAAGTGAGGCGATGCTCTCTGCAAGGTCTGGCAGAACAAGTGTGAAGACATGCGGCATCTCAGGATAAATGGTGAGAGATACAGGTGTGCCGTCTGCTGCAGCTTTTTCTGCAAGGAGCTCGTCCTCTGTTAAAAGGAGATCATAGCCGCCTGTCTGAATCAGCATGGGGGGCAGACCGCTGAGATCGGCGTGAATCGGAGAGAGCCGCGGGTCATCGAGCGGGAGGCTGCCTGCATATGGTGACGGTTTGCGTACCGAGTCTGCAAATGGAGTGCCTGCACCAAGCATTTTGTCTTTTTCAAAATTCTCTGTGCGCGATGTGCCCTCCTTGTACTCAAAGTCTGTCCATGGCGAGAGGAGGAGCAGCAGGGCCGGCTGCGGAAGGCCTTGTTCCTTTAGATAGAGTGCAAGTTCGAGGGCGAGATTACCTCCTGAAGAATCCCCGAAGACGATGATGTTTGACGGATCGATTCCGCGTGCGAGTAGTCCTCGGTAAACTGCAGCCGCATCCTCAAGCGCTGCCGGATAGACATGTGCAGGAGCGAGTCGGTAGTCTGTACAGTAGACCTCCGCCGCGTCCATATAGGTCGCCTGACGAACAGCCAGCGCACGGTAGCGGTCGGTTATGCCGCCCATATAACCGCCGCCGTGAAGGAGTAGGATGACCCTCTGTGAGGCGGACTTCACCGGGGCAATTCGTTCGACCGGCACATCTCCAATCGCAAGCTTTTCATAGACCCACCCCTTGGGCTGTGTCCATGGCTTTGCCGGCGTATTTTTGGAGGGGTGGTAGAGTGCATTCATCTCTTTTTGAATGTAGTCTTGTTTTGCTTCGCCTGTCAATACAACTCCATGCTCCTGTGAAGCGGCCGCGCTGAATGTGTATGAAGGCAAGACCGCAAACCCGCAGATGAACACGATGGCACTGATGTATTTTTTCCATGTTTCCATGCAATACTCCTTCGTTGTTGGAGGGATTTACTTCCGGCTTGCGGCGAATGCATCATCTGCCCATGTGAGTATGGCGTCCTCGATGGCGGCATCGTTTCCGCTCGCCGTTTTGTCCGCGGCGGTGACGTGGAGACTGCGGCCGCTCTTGTAGGCGACGACGATGTTGTAGGCGGGATCGACGGCCGTCTCTGCGCGCGCTCCGAAGTCGTTTTCAGCGGCGAGATTCCGGTCGGCGATAAGCTTGTGGAAGCTTGCTTCGAGCTCCGGCGTCCACGGGACGTAGTGCTCGGCGATGTCCTGATAGCGTCCGTTTGTGTACTGCTTGCCGATGAATTCGCCGAGACAAGTGATAAAGCTCTCAGGATCCAGATTCCGCGCCGAAATCTCATCAGCGGGGAGGGCATTCTTGACGGGCGCGTCGATCAGACAGATCATGCGCATGAGGGTGCCGTCCTCCACGGGATGGCGGAACTCCATCGACAGCTGCTGAACTTGTCCGTCCTCGGACGGGAGTGTGCTTGCAGCTGCCGGTTCTGCGGCGTTCGCCTGCGGCAGTCCGTATCCGGCGCCAAACAGGACGAGCGGCATGAGGATCAGGCCGATGCGGCGCAGTGCTTTTCTGCGGAAGTTTGTCATAATGTGTCCTCCTTTATCTCAGGCAAACAAATCGTTGAGGGCTTCGGTCATGGTCGGATGGGTGTAAACAGCGGAGCCGAGTGCAGAGGCAGGGATACCGTGGTCGATCGCCGCCTTTATGAGGTTGATCATCTCCTGCGACTCCGGGCAGAAGAAATGCGCGCCGAGGACGATGCCGGTCTTTGCATCGACGACTGCCTTGAGAAGCCCCGCGGGTTTCTTGTAGACTTGTGCTTTGGGAATAGCGGCGACTTCGAGGCGTGCAACGCGAACGTCAAATCCTGCTCTTTGCGCCTCCTCCTCGGTCATGCCGACGCGGGAGAGCGGCGGATCGAGAAAGACGGAGTAGGGGACGGCGCCGCGATTTGCGGTTGTGCGCGCGCCGCTGCCGGCGAGCTGGTCCTTCACAATGCGGAAATCGTCAAGCGAGATGTATGTGAACTGCATGCCGCCCGTGACGTCACCCATCGCCCAGATATGCGGCACGTTCGTGCGGAGGTGCTCATCGACGGCTACGGCTCCGCGCGGCGTCACTGCGACGCCTGCCGCATTGAGATTCAGCCCTGCGATGTTCGGGCGGCGTCCCGTGGCAATGAGAACGGCATTTGCCGCGTGATGTTTTTCACCGTCCGCTGTTTGGACAATCACATTCGCACCGTTGGCGCCGTCCTCAATACGCAGGGGCTTTGCGTCCGTCAGGATGCGGATGCCGCGGCTCTCCATCTGCTGGCGGACGCGTGCGCTGATCTCGGGGTCCTCGCGCGGGATAAAAGTGTCGCCGTCCTGCAGGACGGTGACGGCAGATCCGAAGTTGGCATAATAGGAAGCGAACTCGAGCCCGATGTAGCCGCCGCCGATGATGACAAGCTTCTCTGGGAGATCGTCGAGCTCCATCATCGTCTCGCTCGTGTAGACATGCGCGCTCTCAGCTCCCGGAATCGGGGGGACAAAGGGAAGTGCACCTGTATTGATGAAGATGCGCTCCGCCGTGACGGACTGTACTCCGCCCGCTCCGACGATGCGCAGCGTGTGTGCGTCGACAAAGGAAGCCTCGCCGTCGATGACAACAGCGCCGGCGCTCGTTACCTTCGCGTAGTTTTTCTCGCGCAGCATGGCCGTGAGGCGGCGTTTTTCGGCGATTGCCGCGCGGTAGCGTTCCGCCTTTGCCGCGAAGTCTCCGCCCGCTGCCGCCGAGAGGCGCGCACTGTATTCGAGCGACTTCGACGGAATGCATGCGACATTGATGCAGGTGCCGCCGTAGCGCTCTTTTGAACGCTCGACGAGGGCGACGCTCTCACCCTTCTTTGCGAGAAAGCCTGCGAGTGTCTTGCCTGCTTTGCCGAATCCGATGATAAGATTCTGATATGATATGTTCTGCATAGTATGCTCCGTTTCCGTCAGAATTTGTTTGGCAGATATTTGCTATTATACACTTTTCGACAAACGGACGCAAAAACCTCCGCGAAAATGACATGCAGGCGCACAGACATTACGGTGTTGTGACTGGGCATGAGAGAAAATATCCCGGCAAAAGAATGCGCATCATTTACAAAGTCCTGCTGTCCATTTATAATGGGAGAGAATTATTCTCTGCCGGGATGCAAAAATTCCGGCCTATGGAAAGGAGTGGTCTATGCTGACTCATGAGATGCTGGCACCATATACGGAACTTCTGCTGCGGCACGATCTGTTCGAAGGGATTCCCGCGGACGCCCTGCCGGAGCTCGTGCAGGCCCTCGGCGGCGAATTGAAGCACTATACATCAGGGCAGAGCATCATGCGGATGGGACGTGCGCCGGTTGTGACGGGCATCATCCTCTCGGGCTCTGTCGAGGTGTCCTTCCTCAACGAGAATGCCGACCAGATTGACATGAGCATCTTCGAGGCGGGCCAGAGCTTCGGCGAGACCATGGAGGGGGCGGATCTTGCGGCGAGCCGGATGTTCGTCAAAGCGCTGAGCGATACGCTGATCCTGCGCCTGCAGTTCCGTCAGCTCTATCAGCGGACCTCGTGCAGCGATCCGCACCTTTGGCGCTTTACGCTGAACATGCTGCGCCGCATCGCGCACAAGGGAATCTTTTATCAGCACAAAATCCGCATCATGGGACAAAAAAGCATCCGTGCAAAACTCAGTGTCTATCTGCGGACGATATCTGGAGATGAGGACCGAGGAGATCTGCGCGGGATGAATCAAACGCAGCTCGCACGCTATCTCGGCGTGGAGCGCAGCGCGCTCAGCCGTGAGATGAGCCATCTGCGCGACGAGGGGATCATCGACTATGACCGTCGGACCCTGCGTGTGCTGGATAAAAGTTTTTTGGCAATATAGAGGCAAAGGAAAAGGACTGCCGTCTCGTGCGGCAGTCCTTTTCCCGTGGGAAATATACGCTTATACCATCTCTTCGGGATGGAAGACCTCGTCGAATTTTTCGGCGGCGAGGAAGCCGAGGGCGACGCACGCCTCCTTGAGGCTGATGTTCTCGTCGAACGCCTTGTGTGCGGTCTTGGCGGCGTTCTCGTAGCCGATGTACGGATTCAGCGCCGTCACGAGCATGAGCGAGCGATGGAGGTTCTCATGCATCTTCTCGCGGTTCGCTGTGATGCCGATGACGCAGCGGTCGTTGAACGACTTGATGGAGTCGGTGAGGAGCCGTGCGGACTGGAGGAAATCATAGATCATTACCGGCATGAAGACGTTCAGTTCGAAGTTGCCCTGCGATGCGGCGATGCCGATCGCGGCATCGTTGCCCATGACCTGCACGGCGACCATCGTGACGGATTCGCACTGGGTGGGGTTGACCTTGCCCGGCATGATGGAGCTGCCCGGCTCATTCGCAGGGATCGTGATCTCGCCGAGACCGCAGCGCGGGCCGGATGCGAGCCAGCGGATGTCGTTCGCGATCTTCATCATGTTTGCGGCGAGCCCCTTGAGGCCGCCGTGAGCGAAAACGATGGCGTCCTTGCTCGTGAGCGCGTGATACTTGTTCGGTGCGGTGACGAACTTTTTGCCCGTCAGTTCGCTTGCCGCCTCTGCAACGGCGGTGTCAAAGCCTTTCGGCGCATTGAGCCCCGTACCGACGGCAGTGCCGCCGAGGGCAAGTTCATGGAGGAAGGGGAGTGCTGCCTGCAGCTGTTTCTTTGACTGCTCGAGCATGGAGAGCCAGCCGCTGATCTCCTGTGCAAAGGAGATCGGAACGGCGTCCTGCAGGTGGGTGCGCCCGGTCTTGACGATGCCCTCGTTCTCCTTCATGAGGCGGCGGAAGGTAGCGGCAAGAAGATCAATGCTCGGGAAGAGGCCGTCCTCGATGGCAATGACGGCGGCGATGTGCATTGCCGTCGGGAAGGTGTCGTTGGAACTCTGTGACATGTTCGCGTGATCATTCGGATGAAGGATCTTTTCGCCCGCAATTTCGTTGCCGCGGTTCGCGATGACCTCGTTGACGTTCATGTTCGACTGCGTGCCGCTGCCCGTCTGCCAGACCGCGAGGGGGAAATGCTCCGCGAGCCTCCCGGCGATGATCTCATCGCACGCCGCTTTGATGGCGGTCAGGCGCTTCTCATCGAGCTTGCCGAGCTTGTTGTTCGCGATGGCGGCAGATTTTTTCAGGATGCCGAATGCGTGGATGATTTCGGCGGGCATCTTTTCAATGCCGACGGGGAAGTTCTCAAAGCTGCGTTCTGTCTGCGCCGCCCAGTACTTGTCCGCGGGGACCTTCACCTCGCCGAGGGAATCGTGTTCAATGCGATACTCCATTTGATTTGTCCTCCTATCGTGAGAGAAAAACAGAGAGATCCGTTCTTTCGAGTATAACACAGAATCATGAAAATGAGAATGTTTATCCCGGCACTTTTTGAAGGACAAATCGCGCGGCGGTGCCGATGCAGACGCCGGTCAAAATGCCGATGACGCCGAGGATAGGTGCGTAAGAAAGGAGGGCTGTTGTCTCCATGACAGCCGCAGCGACAAGAAGCTGCGCAATATTGTGGAGGAAGCCGCCCGCAGCGCTGATGCCGATGACGGACAGCCCTGTGTATTTCTTGAGAAGCGCCATCGAGAGGAAGCTGGCCGCACCGCCTGCGAGGCTGTAAAGCATGGCGGCAGGCCCCCCACCGAAGAAGGAGGCGAGGAGGATGCGCAGGGCGAGGACGGTGCCCGCGTCGCGGATGTGCGGCAGACGGTAGAGCGCAACGAGGGTGGCGACGGCAGCAAGTCCGAGCTTTGCCCCCGGAACGGGAAGCGGCAGAGGAAGGAAGCCTTCGAGGACAAAGAGGATGAGGGAAAGCGCTGTGAGAATGGCGATGTACGTTATGCGCTGCAGTGGTCTCATATCATTTCACTTCGATCAGCAGTTTATGCGGGAGGCAGGCAATGATGTCCCCTTTCTTCTGCGCCTTTCCCGTCTTGACACAGACAAGGTCGGGGCAGTCGGCGTCGATGACGGAGATGGTCTCTCCCTCAATGCGGACGATATTCTCTCCATGCGCGTCCGCGATGCGGATATCCTCTGTCCCGGTATGTCCCGTGAGGGGGATGTCATACAGCTGCCGTCCGTCCTGCGTGATGACAGCATGCCGTACCGCGCTGTCTGTGCGTGCGAAAAAAAATACGGCGGCGATCCCGCAGAGGATGAGCAGCGCACCGATGAGCAAAAGGTCGTTTTTCTTCATTGGAATTCCCTGCCTTGACGAATGTTTTCGATCAAAGTACAATAACAGCATATCTCCTATCGGGATGCACGGATCATATAGCGTCTCAGATGCCCTGCCCGAGCGCGCGCTGCCAGTAGGCGAGATCGGGCTCGCTGAGCGGCAGGTCGATGGTCTGCCCGTTGTCATAGTAGAAACGGAACCGAACGCTGAGCGCTTTGCGCAGGGCGGGGAGCGATGCACGGGGGAGCTCGGCGAACAGTTTATTTTCGTTTTTGTAGCGGCTCTCCGCATTGGGGACGGGGTGCGGCGTATATTTGACCGCCGCCTTCATTTCCCATGCGGCGCCGTCGGTGTAGAGAACGGCTTCGGGCAGGAGCTTTGCCTCGTCATAACGATAGTCCCAGAGTGCGAGGTTGGCGCCCTCGAGTTTGCCCTCGCCGGTATAGGATGCCTGAAAGTCGATGCGCGCGTATGCAGAGAGGCTGCGCGCCGTGCGGTGATCAATCTGATAGGTGTAGGAAAGGCCGAAGATGCCGACGAGGATGAGGAGCAGGGCGACGAGGACGATAAGCTGACGGAAGATGCTGAGCATCACGGTCTCCTTTCGATGAATCGTTTCGGGGTATTATAACACAGAGGAAAGCGCTTTGTCAGCCCGCAATGGGTGAAAACGCAGGATAGAAGGGAGCCGGATGTGGCAGTAAAACTGTTCGTATCGGATTTGGATGGGACGATGCTGCCGGACGGGAATATTGTCTCGGCAGAGAATATTGCGGCGGTGCGCCGTGCTGCGGAGGCAGGCGTTGTGGTGACAATCGCGACGGGGCGCATGTTCGAGGCGGCGCTGCCGGTCGCCGCGGCGCTTGGCGTGGATGTGCCGATCATCTCGTACAACGGCGGCCTCATTAAGAGCCCGAGCGGGCGCATCTATGAGGAACATACGATGGATGCCGCGGTCACGCATGATATCATTGCGTTCTGCCGCGCGCGGGACTGGTACATTCAGATATACAGCGGCGGCTGTCTGCGCTATGTTGAGTCATGCGATGAGTCGTGCTTCTACGAGAACTCACAGAAGCTTGCGGGGCAGGCGGTCGGTTGGAACGGCCTGTTCGCACATGCTGCGGGCAACTGCAAGCTGCTCCTCGTGACACAGGGGGGCGCTGTGACGCAGGAGCGCGCGGATGCTCTTATGGAGGCCTTCGGCGCGGATGTGGATGTAACGCGCTCCGCAGACCGTCTGATCGAAATCGTGCCCAAGGGCATTTCGAAGGCATCAGCGCTTACGGCGCTTGCGGCGAAGCTCGGCATTGCGATCGAGGAGACGATGGCGATCGGCGATGCGTACAATGATCTGCCGATGTTGAAGGCGGCGGGCACGAGCGTGGCGATGGGCAATGCGTTTCCCGAGGTGAAGAAAGCGGCCGACTATGAGACGCTCTCCTGCACGGAGAACGGACTTGCGGCGGCGATCTACCGTTATGTGCTGGGCATGGGGGCGGACGCGCCCGTGCCGATGAACAGGGGCTGAATCATGGCGATCAAACTCATTGCACTCGATCTGGACGGGACGCTTCTCACATCAGACAAGAAAATCACTGCACATACAAAAGACGTCCTCACGCGTGCAATGGCCCGCGGCGTCACCGTCACGATTGCGACGGGACGCATGCTCCGTTCGGCACTGCATTTTGCCCGCCTGATCGGTTCGGATGCGCCTATTGTCTGCTGCAACGGTGCTTATATCGGGACAGAGAAGGGGACGCCCGTTTTTGCGCGTTATTTCGATACTGCTCTCGTCAGAGAATTTCTAACGTTTGTCTACGATCGCCATTGGTATGTGAACTGGTATATCGGCACGGAGATCTATGCGCCGGAGTACCGTCCGGAATATTTCACTGCCTACCGTACAACGGCGGATTTCGTGGTGACGGCAGTCGGAAATGACTATCTCCGCTATACGGAGAATGTCCCGCAGTTTGTCCTGCGCAATCTGGATGACGGCATCGGGGGTTGCCTGCGCGCTGTGCAGGAGCATTTCGGTGATCAGATTGTGCCGCAGCAGAACACGGGGACGAGCCTCGACATCAATCCGCCCGGCGTCTCCAAGGCAGTCGGCGTGCAGGCGCTCGCCGATGCGATGGGCCTGTGCCTCAATGAGGTGATGGTCGCGGGCGATGCGGACAACGATTATGAGATGCTGGAGATGGGCGCCTTCTCCGTTGTGCCGGAGAACGGGCGGCCGAAAGCAAAAGAGCGCGCCCGCTATGTGACGGCGTCCAATGATGCGGATGGGATCGCCGCCGCGATCGAGAAATTTGTGCTGTGAGGTGATATTATGAGCGAGGTGAAGCGTCCCGCGGAGAAGTTCCGCCCCGTGATCGTGACAGGTCTGTCGGGCGGCGGGAAATCCCTTGCCGCACGCTACATGGAGGACATCGGCTATTTCTGCGTGGACAATCTGCCGCCGATCTTCATCCCGAAATTCATTGATCTTTGCCGCGAGACGCAGGGGCAGATCAGCCGCGCAGCGATCGTGGTGGATACGCGCAGCCGGGAGTTCTTTGACGATTTTGTCAAGGTGCTCAATGAACTGGATGCGGGGGATATTTCCTATGAACTGCTCTTTATCGAAGCCTCGGACGATGTGATCATCCGCCGCTATAAAGAGACGCGGCGTCCGCATCCGCTCGCGCCCGCCGCACGCATCTCAGAGGGCGTGACGCGCGAACGTGAGCTCCTTGCCCCCGTGCGCGCGCGCGCAACGCAGCTCGTCAATACGTCCAAGCTGCGCAAGGCCGAGCTGCGCGATATTATCCGTCAGCACTACGATACGCCGGGCACGGATGCGGTGATGAGCGTCAACATTCTCTCGTTCGGATTTAAGTACGGCATCCCGCTCGACGCCGATCTCGTCTTTGATGTGCGCTTCCTGCCGAATCCGTTCTACGTGGACTCGCTCCGCAGCAAAAGCGGCACCGTGCCGCAGGTTGCCTCCTACATCGAGTCATGGGACGTGACGCAGAAGTTCGAGCAGCACCTCGACGGATTCATCGATTTTCTCCTGCCGCACTATGTGAAGGAGGGCAAGAGCCAGCTTGTCATCGCGATCGGATGTACGGGCGGCATGCACCGCAGCGTTTTTATCGCAAAGCACCTCTATGACCGGATCAAGGACTCCTATGATGCGCGCCTTGAGCATCGCGATCTCATGAAGAACGAGGTGCAGGAACACGTGAGCGAGGGATGATGCCATGCATTTGATCAAATGGCTTTATCCCGGCATGGGCTTCAAGCGCTGGCTGTTCGTCTTCGCACTCGGGACGCTCTGTGTCGGCCTCGGAGCTGCACTGATCTTCAACTACAAATACATTGATTCGATTGAGGAGGCAATCTTCCGCTTCGTCTATACGTGGCAGGGCAGCTATGACTATGGGTTTACAGTGATTGCAGGCGTGCTCATCGCCGTCTTCGGCATGGTGCTTATGCTTGTGGCGACGCGGCATGTCATCCGCTCTGTCATCACTGCACTCATGCCCGAGGGCACCTCGGCACGTCTCGTCGATCTGGTCTATGAAAAGACACGTCTCAGCCGCGGCCCTTCCGTGACGGTGATCGGCGGAGGGCACGGCCTCTCCGTACTGCTGCGCGGCATCAAGGAGCTGACGAGCAACGTAACGGCGGTTGTGACCGTCGCGGATGACGGCGGTTCCTCTGGACGTCTGCGCGAGGAACTCGGCATCATACCGCCCGGCGATCTGCGCAACTGTCTTGTGGCCCTTGCCGACACGGAGCCGCTGATGGAAAAGCTCTTTCAGTACCGCTTTGAAGGACGAAGCGACCTGGCGGGACACAGCTTCGGCAATCTCTTCCTCGCGGCGATGGCAGAGGTCACAGGCGACATGGAGACCGCGCTGCGCGAGTCCTCGAAGGTCCTCGCAGTCAAGGGCCGTGTGCTCCCGGCGTCGAAGCAGTCTGTGCGCCTCGACGCAGTCCTCGAGGACGGCACCGTTGTGGAAGGGGAGTCCCGGATTCCCGAAGTGTCCGGCCGTATCCGGCGCGTGCGCCTGTTTCCGCAGGACGCTGCGCCTGTTCCGTCGGCACTAGAGGCGATCCATACGGCAGATGCGATCATCCTCGGTCCCGGGAGCCTCTATACGAGCATCATGCCAAACCTCCTCGTCAGCGGTGTGGCAGAGGAGCTGCGGAAAAGCCGTGCGCTCAAAATCTACATCTGCAATGTCATGACGCAGCCCGGCGAAACGGACGGCTATACGGCGTCCATGCACGCGGAGGCAATCATCAAGCATGCGGGCCGCGGGGCCATCGATTTTATGCTGGTCAACAATGCACCGATTGCCGAGGAACTGCGCTGTAAGTATGAGATGCAGGGGATCTATCCCGTCGCAGTGGACGAGGAACGGATCAACGCGCTCGGCATCGGCTTTGTCGGAGCGGACATCATCAATCAGTCCGATGCTGTGCGGCATGATCCCGATAAGCTCAGCCGCAGCGTCATGCGCATGATCTACGATTTTCGGGTGCACTGATATGCCGTCGTTTGCTTCGGATGTAAAAAATGCGCTCTCGCGCACAGATACCGACCGCTCCTGCTGTCAGACGGCAGAACTCGCTGCGCTCCTGCGCATGGGCGCGTCTATGGTGACGGACGGGGCGCACGGCCTCGGACTGCGCTTTGCCGCGGACAATGCTGCCGTCGCGCGCCGCGTGATCCGCCTCCTGCACACGATGGACGGCGCGATCGAGACGTCGGTCGCAATGGAGCGCACGCCGCAGCTGCGCCGCCGTACCTACATCGTCAACATCGCTGCGGGCGAGAGCGTCACGCCGCTCCTCACACGGCTCGGCTTCCTCGACAGGGGAACGCTGCGTACGGGAACGGATCGAACGCTCCTGCGCAGGAAATGCTGTCGCGCGGCATATCTGCGCGGAGCGTTTCTCGGCGGCGGCAGCGTCAACCGTCCCGAGGCAAGCTGTCATCTCGAGATCACGACGAAGAGCGCGGTGATGGGGCGCGCTCTTCATACGCTCCTGCGCCGTCTGCATTTTCCGGTGGGGCTGACGGATCGGCGCGACACGTACGTCGTCTATCTCAAAGAGGGGGATGCCGTCATGGACTTTCTCTCCCTCATCGGTGCGGAGGAGGCGGCGGAGGAGATCGAGGTCGCACGTAATCTGAAGGAGGTGCGCGCGCAGGTGAACCGTCTGGTCAATGTCGAGACGGCAAACCTCCAGCGTGCTGTGGATGCGGCAGCAGAGCAGCTGGCGGCGATTGAACGCCTGCATTCGGTGGGAATGCTCTCCTCTCTGCCGGAGGATCTGCGTGAGACGGCCGAGATGCGGCGCATGCATCCGGAGGTCAGCATGGCAGAACTCGCCGCTCTCTGCCACATCAGTAAGTCTGGGATGAGCCATCGCCTGCGGAAGATTCGTGCGATGGCGGAGGAGGTATCGATTTGATCAGAGGAATAGGCCGACGGTTCGGGAGGAGCTTTTCGCTGCCCTCTTTGCTGCTGTGTGCATTTGTCGTATGGATTCTGACAGCAGTGCCGCCCGCAGGATTTCCGATTCTCGAGTATCATATGGTGACGGAGAATCCGCGGCCCGACGCAGAGCCGTATGTCGTTCCTCCGGAGGAGTTTGCGGCGCAGCTCGACTACCTGCGGGAGGAGGGCTATACGACCATCACGCCGCAGGATTATGCACGAGCCCGCAAGGGCAAGCAGGAGCTGCCGGAGAAACCGGTTATCCTCTCCTTTGACGACGGCTATGAGGACAACCACCGTGTAGTCCTTCCGATGCTTGAGGAGCGCGGGATGCGGGCGGTGTTCTATATGGTGACGAACGACATCGGGCAGCCCGGCTATATGACATGGGAGGATCTCTTCGACCTGGAGCGGCGCGGCATGGAGATCGGCAGCCATACAGCGAATCATCTGCCGCTCACGACCCTCACGCCGGCGCAGCAGCGTGATGAGCTGCGCCTCTCGAAGCTGACGCTTGAGTGGAAGGGGATGAAGACCATCTACAGCTTCTCCTATCCGAACGGCGCCTACGATGACAGCATCGTTGCGATGCTCGCGGAGGAGGACTATCTGACGGCGGTGACGGGTGAAGCGGGACTGAACAATACGGAGACGAATCCGTATCTCCTGCACCGTGTCAATATCCCGCCGCCGCATTTCGGCTTGACGGAGTTCCGTCTGCGCCTTATGAAGGCGGACATTGCCGCGCGGCTGGATGTGCGGATGGCGGAACTCCCGCCGGCTCTGCGGGACAATCTTATGCAGCTGAGGGCAAAGCTGCGCGGGGATGATCTGTAAAATGAAGGGAATGTAAGACAGAGACATGAATAAGGGAATGTTTCGGGATGCAGCAATGCTGATGCTTGCGCTTCTTTGCCTGACGGGATATGCAGGGGCGGCGCCCCACAGTGCGGGAACGACGATCATGCGTGAAAGGGGAACGGCACAGGTGGACATCCGCGGCCGCGTTGCCAGCATTATCAAGGCGGAGGCGCCTCCGCAGAACAGCATATTCTCACCCGGTGCGTCGCGCATGGTGCGCCGCTGGGATGTGGAGTCCCGCGATACGGGCGGCACGCTGCTCTTCTCCGACAGCCCAGAGTACGTCAAGGAGAGCGGAATCCTCTACCGTGATACGGTGGATGGGGATGCACGCATCCTCTACTATCATCTGAACGATACGGCACAGCCGAAGAAGGTCGCCGTTATTCTTGAGACGGATGCGGATCTTGCAGTCGTCTCTGTGACCCGCGGCGCGGCAAGTATGCCAAGTGTGGACTATCTGTATGTCGGCAAGGCAACGCAGATCGGCTACTTTGACCCGCAGGAGATGAGTGAGCGCATCCATGTGACAAAGGAGCGCCCGCGCCTGCTCGCACCTGCGATGGATGAAACCGTTCTCGCACCGGGGGAGCTGGTTTACGGCGTCTATGATTTCCATGCGAGCGCCCCCGTACGGGTCTCTGTCATCATGTACGGCGCCGACGTCGACCCATTTGCATTCCTTCGTACGGCCCACGTGCTTCCGCGCGATGAGATTGCGCTGCGCGGAACGTTCCGCGGGATGAACCGCATCGTCACTTCGGGGAAGGTCTATTATCCGGCCCGCGACGGGGCGGTCTACTTCCCTATCGGCGACAATGTGCACGATACCTACCGCAGCGGCGTCGATGCGACAGACGGCACTGCGGTCGTCAACTACGGCAACTACGGCATCCTCTATCAGATCAATATACCAACGGCAGGGCGCGTGCAGACGCGATACTTTCTCAGCCCGCTCGGAGGTGTCTATGCAGGTGCCATTCGTGCGGTGAGCGGGACAAAGAAGCGCCTCGTGGAGACGCCGTCGCTCCGTCCGTATTTCGGCGATCAGACGCGCCCGGAATCCGCACAGGCGGCACAGGCGCGTGCGGAGGGGCGGCTGCTGCTCACAGAGTACACGGAGCTCGCCGATCTCGGCACATATTCGAGCGATCAGTCCGTGCAGTTCGAGTACTCGCCGCCCGGCGCATCCAACCTGCCGGTGAACATTATCCTCATGCCGGAAGATCAGAGATAATTTTTTGTCTTGGAAGGTTTTTTCTCATATATGTTGAATTAAAACGATAGCAGACAGCGTATATGACATCATTATCAGGGTGGATCAGAGAGGGAGAGAAAATGGCAGAAGAGACAAAGATTGACCACGAGCGCCTGCTTGAAGCGGTTGAGCAGATCGCCACATCAACGCAGACGGTTTACGCGGCGATCGAGCAGGTTGCGCAGAGCGCGACAGAACTCGCGAGCGCAGGTCAGGAGTCGGTCAAGCAGGCGAAGTTCCTGGAGGAGCGCAATGCCGACACGATCAAGGTGATCGATTTTATCACGAATATCGCGGGCCAGACGAATCTGCTCGGCCTGAATGCGGCGATTGAGGCGGCGCGCGCCGGCGAGCAGGGACGCGGCTTCGCGGTCGTGGCGGAGGAGGTGCGCAAGCTTGCCGAGCAGTCACGCGAGGCAACGGAGCGCATTCAGGTAACGCTCAACGAGATGAACCGCGCAGTCGAGGATATCTCGAGATCCATCGAGACGACGGGCGCGATCAGCGAGCAGCAGGCGGCGTCGACGCAGGAGATTACGGCGAATCTTTCGCGTGTGACGCATGCGGCAGAAGAGCTCAAGGACTATATCAAGAAGCTGGCATAACAGGGGACTGAAATGTAAAAGGAACCTCCCGTTTCATTCCGGGAGGTTCCTTTTATGTTGTTTTTTTCTCTTTTTCCTTTGCGCGTGTTTTTGCGGCCTGCTCTCTCGCTTTCAGCTTTTCGCTGGTCTTTTTGTCCCGCTGGTATTTCGCGTAGTTCACGCCCATGCCGGCGATCTTGTGCCGGATCGTCATGATGGGGTGGCGCAGGAACATGCCGCGCTGGGAGCTGCTCATAATGGCGAGGAATTCCTGCGTCGCCTTCGTGCCGAAACACGGACGGTCGCAGCGGTCGCAGATCGGCTTTGTGATGCCGTAGGGACAACGATCCATCTTTGTAAAGACGGTGGCGAGGAGCGCGGTGCAGCTCGGGCAGAGCTTCCCGTTCCTGCCGCCGTGATGATTTTTGCAGTAGACGCCGAAGGTCTTGCGGATGTTCTCCTTCTCCTTCGGGATGTTGTTTTTAAGTTCTGGCGGTTTGCGCTTCGGGAGGAAGCGTGAGAATATGCTCATGCGGATCACCTGTGCTTTCGTTTTATCTGTTGTGGATATGTTTTCTCTCCATTTGGTCATTTTACCGATTTTTTAAGAAAAATGCAAGGGAGAAGTCTGCGTGACTTTTACGGGGAAATGGGGTACAATAGGCGCATGACAGAGTGCAGGAGGGGACGGATGCGTACGAGTAAGAAACAGCGCCATGCGCGTGCCGATTTGGCAGACGAGCGGATCGAAGAGGGCCTTGAGGAAGGACAGCTGCGCAGGCTCCTGACCAATACGATCGACACGATCGAGGACAATAAGACGCAGATTTTTGACATCTATCAAAATACGCGCAATGAGGTAGACGAGGCACGGGACCGGCTTGCAGAGCTCAAGAAGAACGTCGCGGATACGATCGCGCGCGTGGACGCCCTCGCGGCGGATGAGCAGCGGGCGAAGCAGCGGCTTGCCGAGGTGAGCCGGAACTTCTCCGAGCATACGGAGGAGGAGATCCGAAAGAGCTATGAGGCGGTCTCGATCATCCAGATCAACCTCGCGATTGAGCGCGAGAAGGAGCAGGCGATGCGCGTGGAGCGCGACAAGCTCGAGATCCGCCTGCGCTATCTCTTTACGGTGGTGGAGCGTGCCGAGCACATGGCGCTTTCCATCGGATCGGTTCTCAGCTATCTCAGCACGCAGGTCAGCGGAGTTATATGGAAGATCGAGGCGGTGCAGAAGGATAAATTTGTCGGCGCACGCATCATCAAGGCGACAGAGGAGGAGCGCTACCGTATCTCGCGCGAGCTCCATGACGGTCCTGCGCAGGACTTGGCGAATGCCCTATTTACGACAACAATCACGGAGCGGCTGATGGACCAGGACATGGCGGAGGCAAAGAAAACGCTCGTTGAGCTGCGCGAGGAGATCCGAGGATGTCTGACGGGCGTGCGGCAGATCATCTTCGACATGCGTCCGATGGCGCTTGACGATCTCGGGCTGCCGCAGGCGGTGGAGCAGCTCGTCCGGCTGTTCGGCGAGCGCGGGAAGCTCCGCGGGACATTCAGCCTCGAGGGGACGTATTACGCGCTTCCAAAACATGTGGAGATCGCGATCTTCCGCATTGTGCAGGAGGCACTGAACAATGTCGTTCACCATGCCAAGACCGACAAGGTGCGTGTGCGCATGCACTACACGGATCAGGCACTCACGGTGCTCATCGCGGACGACGGCGTAGGATTCGATCCGAATCGCCGTGTGGAGGAGCCGGAGGATGCAGACGATGCGCTCGATATGGAGACGCAGCGCCGGCAGCGGGGGCGCCATTTCGGTATGATCGGCATGGAGGAGCGTGCCAAGATCATCGGCGCGGCGATCCAGATCCTCTCTGAGCCGGGCAAGGGGACAAAGGTACATTTGCGCGTGGAGAATCGCTTGGCGGAGGATCGGTGAGCGCGCCGCTTGCGGAGGCGGTGCTCCGCTACGCGGGATGCGGCGTCCTGCCGTTCCACACGCCGGGGCATAAGGGCGGACGCGGCGCCCATCTGCTGCTGCGCCGCTTCTTTACAGAGGAAGGGCTGCGCGCTGATGTCTCGTTGACGTCGGAACTCGACGATCTCCATACGCCGACGGGCTGTATCCGCACGGCGGAGGAACTGGCGGCAGAGACGTACGGTGCGGATGCGGCATATTTCATGGTGAACGGGACGACGGGCGCGATTCATACCATGCTGATGGCGGCGCTTGCGCCCGGCGATGTGCTCCTCGTGCCGCGCAATGCGCACCGGTCCGTCGTCGGTGCGATGATTCTCACGGGGGTGCGGCCCGTCTGGCTGCAGCCGGAGATCGATACGCGCCTCGGCATTGCGATGGGCATATCGCTCGGGGCGGTGAAGGATGCCGTGCGGAAACACCCCGAGGCGCGCGCGGCACTCCTTGTCTATCCGACGTATTACGGCGTGGCGACAGAGCTGGCGGCGATCGCAGAGTTCCTGCATGCGCATGATATGCTGCTCCTCACGGACGCGGCGCACGGGCCGCATTTCGCCTTCTCGGACGCGCTGCCGCCGTCTGCAATGACGGCGGGGGCAGACCTCTCGGCGGAGAGCACGCATAAGCTGCTCGGTTCGTTGACGCAGACCTCCATGCTGCTGGCGCGCGGCGGACGTGTGCCAGCAGAGCGCATTCGTGCGGCATCGGGGATCATGCAGTCAACGAGTCCGAATGAGGTCCTGCTCGCCTCGCTCGACACAGCGCGGGCACAGATGGCGGAGGAGGGGCGGGGACGCCTCGCCTCCGCCATCCGTCTGGCCGGGGAGCTGCGCCGCCGGATCAATGAGATCGAGGGACTCTGGTCGTTCGGGCCGGAGTATATGGGCACGGCAGGGGCGGCAGCGCTCGATCCGACGAAGATCACGGTGCAGGTTACAGGCCTCGGGATGACGGGCTTTGCTGCGGAGGAGGAACTGCGGCGGCGCGGCATTGCCTGCGAGCTTGCCGATGCGCGCAATGTGCTCTTTCTGCTCTCCTATGCGGACGGAGAACGGGAGGCAGAACTGCTGCTCGCTGCGCTCCGGAGCATGGCGCAACGCAATGCTCCCGTGTGTACGTCACGCGGGTCGGAGACAGCATTTCTTGCGCTGCCGCCTCTGCCGCAGACGGCACTCTCGCCGCGGGACGCATATTTTGCGCGCAGCGAATGCATTGCGGCGGAATCTGCCGCGGGGCGTACGGCGGCGGAGACGATCATGTTCTATCCGCCGGGGATTCCCGTGCTTGCGCCCGGCGATGTGATTGATCAGGAGACGCTTCGCTACCTGCGTGCCATGCGTGCGGTCGGTGCACACGTTGTCGGTGCGGCGGATATGTCTCTTCGGACGGTGACGGTGATTGCGGAAGGATGACGATGGCAAAAGGAAAGCTTTTTATCATTGAGGCGGGGGACGGCTCGGGCAAGGAAACGCAGACACGCATGCTCGCAGAGCGGCTTGTGCGGGAGGGGCGCCGCGTTGTGCCCGTTGCCTTTCCCGACTATGAGGCGGATTCGTCCATGCTTGTGCGCATGTATCTGCGCGGAGATTTCGGTACGCATGCGGATGATGTGAATGCCTATGCTGCCTCGACTTTTTTTGCCGTGGACCGCTATGCCTCCTATCGGATGAAGTGGGGGAAGGACTACGAGGATGGTGCTGTTATCCTCGCTGACCGCTATACGACCTCGAATATGGTGCATCAAGCAGTGAAGATCGGAGACGCAGCGGAGCGGGACGCATATCTCGACTGGCTCTACGATCTCGAGTTCCGCAAGATGGGGCTGCCTGTGCCGGATGCCGTGTTCTTCCTCGATATGGAGCCGTGCGCGGCGGATCATCTGATCGCCATGCGGGCAAAGGAGAAGGGCGCAGCACCCGACATCCACGAGCGCGACGCCGCTTATCTCGAACGTGCACATGCCGCCTATGTCCTCCTCGCCGAGCGCTACGGCTGGGTGCGCATCCCTTCGAGTACGGATGGTGCACCGCTGCCGATTGAGGCAATTCACGAGAAACTGTACGGGGAAGCTGTGAGGCGGCTGTGATCAAAGAAGTCATCGTTGTCGAGGGGAAGATGGACATTGCTGCCGTGCGGCGCGCGGTTGAGGCGGACTGCATCATCACCGACGGATTTCGCCTGCGGAATTCCGCGATCAAGAACATTCGCGCCGCCTACGAAAAACGCGGCATCATTATCCTCACCGATCCCGATACCGTCGGCGAACGCATCCGCGCGCGGCTGATCGGGATGTTCCCGCGTGCAAAGCACGCCTTCATTCCTGTCGAGGATGCGACGAATGTGAACGATGGAGATATCGGCGTAGAGCAGGCAAATCCTGCCGCTATCCGTGCGGCGCTCGCGCTCGTTCGTACGCCGATGGAGCGTCCGGAGCCTCTTTTTTCCATGAGTGATATGATGACCTGCGGACTCACGGGAACACAGGATGCTGCCGTACGGCGCGCATTCCTCGGCCGGCGTCTCGGGATCGGCTTTGCGAATGCCAAGACTTTTCTGCGGCGCCTCAATACCTATGGGATTACGCGCGATGAATTTGAATCTGCAATGGAGGAGCTGTCATGAACGCAGGAATTCCCGTCATTGCCAATCCAAAGGTCACGCGCCACATCCTGAACGCATTTCGCCTGCGTGCGAGCAAGCGGCTCGGGCAGAACTTTCTCATAGATGTCGGCGTCGTGCGCGGCATTGTGGAGGCCGCGGAACTCGCGCCGGGAGATACGGTGCTCGAGATCGGACCCGGCATCGGAACGCTCACCCAGGGCCTTGCTGAGACCGGTGCGCGGGTCGTCGCCGTTGAGATTGACAAGAAACTGCCGCGCGTGCTTGCCGAGACGCTGAAGGGCTATGACAATGTCACGATTGTGCCGGGGGACATCCTGAAGCTGAATATCCCGGAAATCCTCGGACTAAAGGAGGGCGAGCGCTTTAAGGTCGCTGCAAATCTGCCCTACTACATCACGACGCCGATCATCATGACGCTGCTCGAACAGCGCCTGCCGATCGAGCGCCTTGTCACGATGGTGCAGAAGGAGGTCGCTGTCCGTATGACGGCACGCCCCGGATCAAAGGACTACGGCGCACTTTCGATTGCCGTGCAGTATTTCACCGAGCCGCGCATAGTCATGGATGTGCCGCCGCGTGCGTTCATGCCTGCGCCCGAGGTTACGAGTGCGGTCGTCGCCTGCCGCGTGCGGGAGACGCCGGCCGCTGCGCCGGCCGATGAAAAACTCTTTTTCCGACTGATCCGCGCCGCATTCGGACAGCGGCGCAAGATGCTCCTCAACGCGCTGACGGGTGCAGGGCTGACGAAGGAGATGAGCCGTGCAGGACTCTCGGCGGCAGGGATTGCGGAGAATACACGCGGCGAGCAGCTCTCTCTTGCGGACTTTGCGCGTTTGTCTGACGCTGTTGGAGATCTGGAAATGCGGGAGGCGTAACAATGTTTTTTGACAGCCATATCCATACGGCATTTTCTGCCGATGCAGAGATGACGGCGGCGGAGGCGCTGACGGCGGCGGAGAAGCAGGGGCTCGGGCTCGTCTTTACCGAGCATCTGGACTACGACTACCCCGCGGCAGGGGCGGAGGAGTTTATCTTCAATCCAGAGGAATACTGGGCGGCATATGAGCCTCTGCGGGCGGAGGGGAACCTTTCGCTCGGCGTCGAGATGGGAATGATGGCAAGTGCGCGCGCGAAAAATGCCGCGTTTTTGCAGCGCGTTCCGTTTGATTTTGTGCTCGGTTCCATTCACTTTCTGGACGTGAAAGATTTATATTTTGCCGAGACCTTTGAGGGGCGTGCAAAGGCGGAAATGTACCATGAGTACTTTACCGTCATGCGCGACGAGATCTATGCACATCCTTTCATCAATGTGCTTGCACATATCGACTACATAGCGCGCAATGCGCCGTTCGAGAATCCCGAGATCTCCTATGGAGAATTTAGCGACGATGTGGATGCCGTTCTGCGCGCACTCGTCGAGACCGATACTGTCATCGAGATCAATACGCGCCGTCTCGGTGCACCGCGCGGCATCAAGGAACTCGCACCCGTCTATCGGCGCTACCGCGAACTCGGCGGGCGGGCTGTTACCATCGGATCGGACGCCCATGTTCCGAATGCTGTCGGGAACCATTACGCGTGCGCGCAGGAGCTTGCCCGCGCGTTCGATCTGCAGGTCGTCACATTCCGTGAACGGAAGATGCGTCTGTGTGCATAAAGATTCTCCGCAATGCGTGAAGATACAGGCAATCCGTCGCCGCGGGCCGGGCTTTTATCCGTTGCCTCTCCTGTCCTTTCCTGTTATAATATAGGACAATGGATGGGGAGGCGCTTTTTTTATGCTCAGCAATTTTTTTGTCGCGCTTGGCGGCGTCGTCCCCTTGTTCTGCCTGATGGCCGTGGGCGTTTTTATAAAGCGGTCGCGTCTGCTCACGGAGGAGGAACTCCTGCATGTGAACCGCATGGTGTTCCAGGTGTTCTTCTTCTTCATGATGTTCTACAACATCTATGTCTCCGATCCGGGAACGGCGTTTCAGCCGGAACTGATGCTTTTCGGCGCGGGCGGTGTGCTCCTCACGGCGCTTGTCTTCGGTATCATCGTCTGTCGGATTGAGGTGGACAATGCACGGCGCGGGCCGATGATCCAGGCGATTTTTCGCAGCAACTTCGTGCTCATGGGCATCCCTCTCATCAGCAATATTTTCGGCGATGCGGTGCTCGCTATACCAACGATGATGGTCGCTGCGATCGTTCCGCTCTACAACGTCCTCGGCGTGCTCGTTCTCGAGACCTTTCGCGGCGGACGGTTCGATCTCCTGCCGATCCTGCGCGGCGTACTAATGAATCCTATGATTATGGGTGCGATCGCAGGGGGTCTCTGTCGTCTCGCGGAGCTGCCGATCCCTGCCCCCGTGCTGAAACCCGTGGCACAGATCGCGGCGGCTACGACACCCGTGGCACTTATCATCCTCGGGGCCTCCTTCCGTGGTGGCAGCTTCCGCAAGCACCTGCGCCAGCTTGTCTTTTGCCTGGTATCGCGTCTGATCCTTGTGCCGGTGATTATGCTTACACTCGCGATCGCACTCGGCTTCCGGGGTGTGGAACTCGTCACGCTCGTCGCCATATTTGCCACGCCCTGTGCTGTTGCAGGATTTGCCATGGCGCAGCAGATGCGGGCGGATGCCGAGCTCGCCGGCAACTGTGTCGTATACAGCAGCGCATTGTCCTGCTTTACCATCTTTGGATGGCTATTTCTGCTCAAGACGTTGGAGCTTTTTTAAACAGTCATTTTCCTTAGACATGAAGGGAGGGGAGTACATTCATGCAAACGAGATCGCAGATGTCGGCTCGCATGCGCAGATTATGTGCTCCCCTCCTTTTTATGGCCTTCGATTATCTCGCCATTCTGTTCGCGGAGAAAATGGCGTTTGAACTGCATGAAATATACGGGATGATTGTTGGGCGCACCTTCTACGTGCCGTTCTCCTATCTCCTTTTTTGGATACCGCTCGTATTCATTGCGTTCTTGTGGGGAATGCAGACGTATACGAAGATGCAGCCTGTCCTCGAGACTGTGCGCAAGATCTTTTACGCTGTGCTCTACTCGATGATTGCGTGCATTCTGGCACTCTACTTCATGCAGGCGGGACTGCTCGCGTCGCGCCTCTATGTTGTGCTGTTCGGCTGTCTCGCACTGCTCAGTATCTATGCAGTGCGCTATATTCTCCTAAAGCTCCTGAAAGCAACGCATACGCTGACAAAGCCCGTCATCCTGATCGGTGCAGGAAAGACAGCGGAACAGGTCCTTCACTTTTTCGACGGGGATCTCGGGTACCGCTACGAGGTCATCGGCATTCTCGACGACCATCCGATCTCCAAGACGCTGCCGCAGCAATTCCAGCTGATGGGCACACTGGCAGACGCCGAGACCATCATCCGCAGTTCCGGCGTCGATACGGTCATCATCACGGCACCGGGACTGCAAAGTGAACGCTTGGGACAACTGATCTCCAGAATCCAGCCGCTCGTTCGTGATGTCCTGTTTGTGCCGGATTTGCTGGCACTTCCGCTCGGAAACATCGGCGTGGAGCCTTTTTACACCGAAAAGGTGTTTATGCTGAGTATCCGCAACAACCTTGCCCGCAAGCGAAACCGCTTTGCCAAGAGGTTGTTTGATCTCACTGCAACAATTTGCGGAGGCCTGCTCATCCTGCCCTTTCTGCTCGTCCTGTGCATCATTGTCGGGATTGACAACAAAGGCCGCGTGATCTTTGCCCACCGGCGTGTCGGGCAGCATGGAAAACTCTTTCCGTGCTACAAGTTTCAGACGATGGTATCGGATGCGCAGCACCGTTTGGAGGAGTATCTTGCAGAGAACCCGGCTGCACGGCGGGAGTGGGAAAAATCCTTTAAGCTGACCCATGATCCGCGCGTCACAAAACTGGGAGCGTTCCTGCGCAGAACCAGTCTGGATGAACTGCCTCAGCTCTGGAACGTCCTATGGGGCGATATGAGCCTCGTGGGACCGCGCCCGATCGTGACGCAGGAGATAGAGCGCTACGGAGAAAACATCAAGGAATACTACATGGTTCCTCCGGGCATCACCGGAATCTGGCAGGTCAACGGGCGCAGCGACACTACTTACGAAGAGCGTGTTGCGATGGATACCTGGTACGTTCGCAACTGGTCGATCTGGATTGACCTTGTGTACCTCTTCAAGACTGTGAAGACGGTATTCACGGGAAAAGGTGCGTATTAAACGTGGAGATCGTGAAGGGGCTGGGAGCATAATTATATGAAAATCACGGTAATTACTTCTGTGTATAATGGCGAAAATACCATAAAGAGAACAATTGAATCAGTATTGACGCAGGATGTAAAACCATATGAATATCTTATTATTGACGGCCTGTCTTCCGATCGCACACTAAAAATCGCGGAGTCCTATCGCGCTGCATTTGAAAATGCGGGGATAATATACAGCCTTGTTTCGGAAAAAGATAGTGGAATATACGATGCTTTTAACAAAGGTGTTTTGCTTGCAAAAGGGGAGTACATTGCTTTCTTGAATGCAGACGACTGGTATACACCGACTGCCCTGAAGACAGTACAGAAAACATATGCCGAGGCGCCTTTTGATTTTGCATATGGAACAATTCAATATATGGGGGCAAAAGGAGAAATTCTAAAAAAGAAATCGCGCCTTGACACTTTTGTTTCCAGCCGAAATTGGAATCATCCCAGCAGCTTTGCAAAGAGAGAGTTATACTTAAATTACCCCTTTGATTTGCAGTTTAAAGCATATGCGGATTTTGATTGGTTCTTAAAGGTTCGAAAACTCCCCATTAAAATTGTTATATTTCCAGGAGATGAAGTTATAGCTTATTTTCAAGCCGGCGGAACAAGCATCAATGCCAATTTTTCAAAAATGCTGGAACGTGCCTCTGAAAAGGCTCGTGCCTATCAAAGAAATGGGTACAGCAGACTCTATCTTTTTGAAGCATATGGATGGGAGTTCGTGAAATATTTCTTTTCTGTTAGTTTTACATGATTTATAGAATATTGTATTTGGGAGATTGGGATACATGTCTGATGTAAGACAGTGCAGAAAGGTGTTGTTTCTCGAAGCGAGAAATTTTGGCGATGCGATAATAAAGAACACACTGATCTTTCAGTACGGTGTAGGGCATCCGGAAGAGCAAATTGATCTCTGGGCAAAGCGGCAGTTTGCAGATATATTTTCAAGAAACACACGAATTCATAAAGTCTACCATTCCGGATTTCCCATCGCTGGAATGAAGTCATGGAATATCATCACACTTGCAAGAACGATATGGACACTCCGTAAGGAACGTTATGACCTTGCAATTGATACAATGGGAGATTTTCGCGAGAGATTTCTTTTGTGGTTGGTTCATCCGAAAAGGATAATCAGTATTGAGCGAGAGCAGGGGCATCCCTTCAATCATCTGATTCGCCGAGGCTTATCGTTCCTTGTTGAGCCTGTCGTCATACCGAAGGATATGGTAAATGTCTATATCCAACTTGCATATTTACTAAAGTATTTAGATGTTCAAAAATGGACGCAGGAACCCAACGGGCTATGTGCTTCCCCTCCAATTATTGGAATACACCCTTTTGCCAGCCAGAAATGCAGATTATGGGAGTGGGAAAAATGGGATAGATTGTATAGATTATTGCTTGAAAAAGGCTGTGTTGTACAATTCTTTTGTTCCCCCGCAGAACGAGCAATTCTCGAAGAAAATATCGAGATTGATCAGAGTTCCAATATCATTGCGGGAGAACTGCAATTTTTTTTAGAAGAGCTTCGGCACATTGATTTGCTTATTTGTTTGGATAGTTTCGCTGTTCACGCTTCTTACAGTTTAGGCGTCCGCAGTATAATGTTGAATGGAGCTAATGATTTTCATATTTGGCAGACTCCTCTCAGCAGCGTCGTGACAGGAAAATTTGATTGTGAATATTGGCCATGTTACAATAAACCGAAGTGTACGGATTATAGGTGTATTCGCAGCATCGATGCAGAGGATGTGGCACAGCTTGCCTATACGCTTTTATGTAGATAATGTCTGAGAAAATACTGCGTTTAAGGAAGGATTAAATGAAAACTGTCCTGCAAATTATGACGCGAAAAAATTACCCGATTTCGGATGGCGGTCAGAAGTGCATTGCAATGCACAGCCGTATTTTGAAGTTTTTAGGTGC
>NZ_GG749278.1:147444-160846 GCF_000160555.1 Centipeda noxia ATCC 43541 | reverse complement strand
GAATTTGCATGGCATCATGGGAAATGTCGAAGATCCGTGCGAGGATTGGCGCGAGCATATGACAGAGTTCTCCAATCTGCTTATATTTCAAAGATGTCATGCGAGCGTAAGAAAAGCGCCTTTTCGAGCCATAGCGGACTATATATTTTCAGGGAAGCCAAGAAATGCGCAGGTCTTGGCTTCCGAAGAGAATAAAAAGCAGGTCATGGATTATATTGCGCAGAATCAAATCGAAACTGTCCTGTTAGAGTCTCCTTATGCCGGGGAATACATTGATTATGACCGCTTAAAGGCCAAGAATATAAGCATCATCACGTTTGCGCATAATGTAGAATATGAATTTCAAAAAGATGTGCTGTCTAAGTTTGGCTTTTTATCAAAGTTGGAAATAAACCGTACCTACCACTATGAGAAAGTGAATTTAAGGAAAGCCGATCGGGTTATTTCTATTTCTCCTGCTGATTATCATCTTTTGCAAAAAGAGTTTCAATTGGACAATATTGTATATATGCCGACGCCTTACCTTCGCTCAGAGCATAGATGGCATGATACGAACAGTGAATATATTGTATTTAACGGCACGCTGGATTTTTATCCAAATTATTACAGCATGAAGCACTTTGTATCGTCGGTGTTTTATCCATTTGTCGAAAGGCATCCGGACATAAAACTTCTCATTACTGGAAAAAATCAGGAATCGGTTCAGAAGGAATTTCGGCATAAAAATATCGAATTTACAGGATTTCTTGCGGAAGAGGAACTGTATCGTCTTATGGAGAATTGCTTGTTCCTTGTTTCCCCGGTTATAAAAGGATCCGGGACAAAAATGAAATTGGTTCAGGGCCTTTCCATGGGGATTCCAATCATTGCGTCCACGCATTGTTTTGACGGTGTTCCCTTTGATGAGAAACAGCCTGTTCCATATTTCGTAGCGGATACGAAAGAGGATTATATTCGCTGTATGGAATGCTTGTTGTCACATCGCGGGGAACGCGAAGAATTGTCTGCAAATGCAGACATTTTTTTCAAGGAGCAATACGATTATCGGTACAACAAAAAAAGATGGCAGGAATTGCTCTTTTGACAGTTGGATTTAAATGTTTGGATGTGTTTCTGTGAACTAGAGACTCTTATATTTGTGTCAAAAGGAGAAGGCTTATTTTGAAGCAGTTACCCAAAATAACGATTCTTACAGCATCGTATAATGCAGCTGCAACGATTGAACAGACGATAGTAAGTGTTGTTTATCAGGATTATCCCAATCTTGAATACATCATAATTGATGGGGGCTCTACAGATGGAACGATTGATATTTTAAAGAAGTACGAAAAAGATGGACTGCGTTGGATTAGCGAACCAGATCATGGGCTTTATGATGCACTGAATAAAGGTGTTGGTATGGCATCGGGAGAGTATATAGAGGTCCTTGGCGGGGATGACGCGCTGACCGATTATCACGTAATTTCTCGTGTTGTTCAGAAAATGAAGCCTAATATTGATATATTTGCAGGCGGTGTTTGGTCTGTAGATGAAAAAAGTGGGACACAGTATGAATTTATAAATTATGCATTGCTCAACGGCGGAGAATATTTTGGTGATATGCCGCCCCATGCTGCTATTTTTGCTCGAATCGAGTTGTTGTTGAAATATCCTTTTGACAGGCGTTATAAAATTGCGGCAGATGCTAAGTTTTTTCTGCAATGTTATTTTGATAAAACAGTCCACATTCAATATAGTGATGAGCTTATTGCATATTTTGCGAACGCAGGAATAAGTTCTGATGAAAATGCATGTGCGGAGGAATATAATCGTATTTATCATGAAATGGAGTTGCCATTTCACAGCCCTAACGATGCATATGCCTCACCTTTTAAGGTTGCGGTTAAAACTTGTTTGAAACGCATAGGTCTATTTTCTTTATGCAAGGCGATATGGAGCCCTGTAGCCCGTATTTATCGTGTACGATATAAGTGGCAGAAACATCAATGTACAAATGAGATTTGTCGTTGGTGCAGGAGAACAGGTTCCAAATAAAGAGGCGATTTGTTGTGCCAGAGCTTTATATAGAGACAAAATGAGGAGTTTGGGAGAAACGCGGCGTTTCGTTGAATGGAGTTTTGGGAAGAAGTGGTGTTATGACGAAAAAGGCTTTACTTACTGGCATTACTGGGCAAGATGGATCCTATTTAACGGAACTTTTACTTGAAAAGGGCTATGAGGTCCATGGCATTATCCGTCGGCACAGTACACCCTGTACGGAGCGGATCGATCATCTCGTGTCTGACGCTCAGTATGACGGGCGTCTCTTTCTCCACTACGGCGACCTGACGGATTCGAGCAATGCACATGCGCTGATCCGGGAGATTCAGCCGGATGAGGTCTATAACCTCGCTGCACAGTCCCATGTGGCGGTTTCATTTGAAGTGCCGGAGTATACAGCAGAGGCGACGGGTGTCGGAACGATCCGTCTGCTTGAGGCCGTGCGGCAGAGCGGACTGCCGATTCGCTTCTATCAGGCATCGACATCGGAGCTCTTCGGTGGGCTTCCGGATACTGCACCGCAGAGTGAGACAACGCCGTTTTATCCGAAGTCGCCCTACGGTGCGGCAAAGCTATATAGTTTCTGGATTACGAAGAACTACCGCGAATCCTACGATATGTTCGCGGTCAACGGCATTCTCTTCAACCATGAGTCGCCGCGCCGCGGGGAGACCTTTGTGACGCGCAAGATCACGCTTGCTGTTGCCCGTATCCTGTCTGGGAAGCAGGAGAAGCTCTCCCTTGGCAACCTTGACGCAAAGCGTGACTGGGGGTTTGCGGGAGACTATGTCGAAGGGATGTGGCGGATGCTCCAGCAGAAAAACCCAGATGACTATGTGCTTGCGACGAATGAGACACATACCGTGCGCGAATTCGCGGAGCTGTCCTTCCGTGAGGCGGGCATTGAGATCGCGTGGAGTGGAAGCGGTGTTGAGGAAAAAGGCTATGATGCGCAGTCCGGTCGGCTGCTTGTTGATGTCGATCCGCGTTATTTCCGCCCTGCCGAGGTGGAACTTTTGTGGGGCGATGCGTCAAAGGCAGAGCGGGAACTCGGCTGGCAGCGCAAGGTGTCTTTCGCTGACCTCGTCCGCATGATGGTACGGGCGGATATGGAGCAGTACGGGCGCTGAGATTCCCGTTGAAGGAGAGCATGTATGCATATTGTTCTGCTTTCAGGCGGTTCGGGGAAACGTCTCTGGCCGCTGTCGAATGATATTCGTTCCAAGCAGTTCATTCCCCTTTTTCGTCAGAGTGACGGTACGCGGCAGTCGATGGCGCAGCGTGTCTGCGGACAGGTGCGACATGCGATTCCGGATGCAGAGATCACGATAGCGACATCGAAAGCACAGGTTTCTGCTTTGCGCAGCCAGCTGGGCGATATGGTCGACATCTGTGTAGAGCCATGCCGCCGTGATACGTTTCCAGCGATCGCGCTCGTCAGTGCCTACCTGCACGATGTGAAAGGCGTCGCGCTCGATGAAGCGGTTGCCGTCTGCCCGGTTGACCCCTATGTTGAGGATGCCTATTTTGCCTCGGTTCGGCATCTGGCGCAGCTTGCGGCAGAAGGCACGGCGGACCTCATGCTGATGGGCATTGAGCCGTCCTATCCGAGTGAGAAGTACGGCTATATCATGCCGCAGGATCAGGAGAATGTGAGCCGCGTTCTTTCTTTCCGGGAAAAGCCGGATGAAGCTGCTGCAAAGGAGTACATCGAGCAGGGAGCACTCTGGAACAGCGGTGTCTTTGCATATCGTTTGGGCTATGTTTTGGAACGTGCCCAAGCCTTGCTCGGATGCTCGGACTATGAGACCCTGCTTTCGACATATGATCGTCTTGAAAAGATCAGCTTTGATTATGCCGTTGTCGAACGGGAAAAGCATGTTGGCGTCCTGCGCTATGCGGGCGCGTGGAAGGATCTCGGTACATGGAACACACTGACCGAGATCATGGAAGAAGCGACCCTCGGTGATGTCACAACGGATGATCGCTGCAGCGGCACCCATGTTGTGAATGAGCTGGATGTCCCGATTCTGGTCATGGGCGGACAGAATCTCATTGTTGCCGCAAGCCCCGAGGGGATCCTCGTGGCGGATAAAGCAGCGTCGAGCCATATGAAGCCTTATGTTGAGCAGATCAGTCAGCCCGTTATGTTTGCTGAGAAGTCATGGGGGAGTTTCCGCATCATTGACGTTGAAGAGGGCAGCCTGACCATCAAGGTGACGCTGAATGCGGGGCATGCGATGAATTACCACAGTCATGCGTATCGCCGTGAGATTTGGAATATCGTCAGCGGCAGCGGGACGGTTCTGCTGGACGGAGAGGTGTGCGCCGTCGCACCGGGGGACGTCATAGAGATCCCGGCGGGCATGAAGCACAAGATCAGCGCGCAGGAGCGCATGGTTGTGATCGAAGTCCAGATTGGCGAAGCTATCCTAAAAGAGGATAAAATCAAGTGGTCAGATGAGGCCGGGGGTGCAGTACGATGATGAAAAAAGATGCAAAGATCTACGTCGCCGGGCATCGCGGTATGGTCGGGTCCGCAATTTGCCGGGAGCTGGAACGGCAGGGATATACCAATATCATAACGCGCACCCACGCTCGGCTCGATCTTTGCAGACAGGATGCGGTGGATGCCTTCTTTGCAGAGGAAAAGCCGGAATATGTCTTCCTCGCAGCGGCAAAAGTGGGCGGTATTCAGGCGAATTCCGAGGCACCAGCGGATTTTATGTACCAGAATATGATGTTGGAGATGAACGTTATTTACTCCGCGTGGAGAACCGGCTGCAGGAAACTCGAGTTTCTCGGTTCGTCCTGCATCTATCCGCGCATGGCGCCGCAGCCGATGAAGGAGGACTGCCTGCTGACATCGCCGCTCGAGGAGACGAACGAGGCATATGCCCTCGCAAAGATTGCAGGTCTGAAGTACTGCGCGTACCTGAACAAACAGTATGGGACAGACTATATCTCAGTGATGCCGACCAATCTCTATGGTCCGAATGACAACTACCATCCGGAGCACAGCCATGTGCTTCCTGCCCTGATCCGGCGCTTTCATGAGGCAAAGGAAGCGGGAGCTCCGTCCGTGACCTGCTGGGGCGATGGCTCGCCCTTGCGCGAGTTTCTCTACGTCGACGATCTTGCCAATCTCTGTGTGTACTTGATGAATCATTACAGCGGAGATGAGACAGTCAACGCGGGGAGCGGAAAGGAAATCTCCATTCGAGAACTCGCCGAGCTGGTTGCACGCGTTGTTGACTATCGCGGCGAGATTTTGTGGGATACAAGTAAGCCGAACGGGACACCGCGCAAGCTTCTTGATGTCTCGAAAGCGGCGGCTCTTGGGTGGCGGTACAAAATGGAGCTTGAGGATGGAATCCGTTTGGCCTACCAGGATTTTCTGAACAATCCGATGCGTGCCGAAAGGTAAACTCCTCAGTAACAGGAAACTGCTTTATTGCGGAAAGATTAAAACCTGCGTTGACAGCTTACATTGATGCATCTATACTATTGTGTAGTAGGTGTGTACTTTATTGTATCCGCGATTTACGCAGAGCCTCAACGACTCCACATATAGCAGGGAGCTTTTTCTGAATGAAATTATTTCTGAAGATTTTTTCCATCTTCACGCCGAAGGAACTCCGTTACTGCGCGTTTCTTGTGATTGTGATGATGGTCGGCGCTGTTCTTGAGGCGATTGGCATTGGTGCTATTTTGCCCCTCATCTCCCTCATGGGGCAGCCGGATTTTCTTGTACAGCATCCGGAAATAGCGGGATATGCGGCGAAACTTGGCATTACGACCCATACAGAGCTTATTATTGGGCTGTCGCTGCTGCTCATCATTCTTTATGTATTGAAAAATCTTTACCTTGCATGGCAGCTTCGTCTGCAGATCAACTTCTCAATTTCCAATCAGATTCAGTTCTCAAAGGAGCTGATGGCGAATTACCTTGCCAAACCGTACCTTTTTCATCTAAATCATAATACGGCGGTACTGCTTAGGAATGTTAATAGCGGTGGTGTCGTTATTTTCTCGAATATATTGATTCCGACATTCCAACTGCTCACGGAAATCATAACGGCGTTGACGATCTGGCTGATGCTTGTTTTTGCCGATCCGTTCACTGCGATTGTTGTCGCTGGAGTGATGGGGGGGCTGATCTACACACTGCTTCGATCGTTTCGACGCAGAATTGCTGGGACTGGACAGATACAGAATGCATATGCTGCGGCGTATGTTCAGGCAGTGAATCAGGGCTTGGGTGCCATCAAAGAGACCAAGGTGATGCGTAAGGAGCAGTTCTTTCTTCAGGAATTCATACATAACTACGAAAAATATGGACTGGCAAATGGACAGTTTATGTTTTTGAATCAACTCCCTCGCATTATTATTGAGACGCTCATTGTATGTGCATTGCTTTTCCTCATCATTGAGAAGATGGCGATGGGATATACGCCGATGGAGATCGTTCCTCTGCTCGGTGTCCTGGCACTTGCGGCATTCCGCTTGATGCCAAGTGCGAACCGTATTATAACGCTTTCAAACGGTATCAAATTCCAACTCCCGCTGTTTAACGAGCTGTATCGCGAACTTCTTGCGATTAAATCCCGCAAATATCACCAACGGAACCTCAAGATGGCAGATCTGCCGCCGTCGCTTCCCTTTGCTGATGTGATCCGCGTGGAGCATCTGGGATTTTATTATCCGGGCACTTTAGAGGAGGTGCTTACGGATGTCAGTTTTTCGATACCGAAGGGAAGCTTTGTTGGGATTCTAGGGCCGTCGGGTGCGGGAAAAACCACATTTGTTGACATCCTCCTGGGGCTTTTCGTTCCAATGCGCGGTAGGATCACCGTTGACGGCGTCGACATTCGTCAAAAGCTGCGTGCATGGCAGGCGAATATCGCCTATGTTCCGCAGTCGATTTATCTAACCGATGCGACCATTCGCGAGAATGTGGCATTAGGAGAAGCCCCCGATGAAATTGATGATGAGCGGGTTCATAAAGCACTTGCGATGGCGGAACTTGATGCATTTGTAAATGCCCAGCCAAAGGGAATCGAAACGATGGTCGGCGAACGGGGCGTCAAGCTCTCCGGCGGACAGCGGCAGCGTATCGGCATTGCGCGTGCAATCTATCAGCAGCCGGAGGTCCTAATTCTTGACGAAGCGACCTCTGCACTTGATACGGAGACAGAAAAGAGCATCACGAGTACAATAATGAAATTCAAAGGACAAATTACAATTATTGCCATTGCACATCGCATCAGTACCCTGGCTGAGTGTGATTTTAGGGTGCGGTTTGACTCTGGCAAAGCAGAAGTTTTATAAACGGATAAAATCTCTTATAAGAGATCATGAAAGGTACAACGTATGCGCATCTTGGCAATCATTCCAGCACGAGGTGGATCCAAGGGAATTCCCCTTAAAAACATTCGTATGATGAATGGGAGACCGCTCATTTCCTATGCAATTGCCAATGCCAAAAAAAGCAAATATATTACCGATATTTTTGTAACAACGGACAGCAAAGAAATTGCGGACGTAGCGCATTACTATGGAGCCAATATTATTGAGCGCAGCGAAGAGCTCTCCGCAGACTTAGTTACGTTGGATCCGGTTGTTTATCATGCAAGAATTCAGGCTGAAAAGAAGTGCCGCTGTACTTTTGATTATGTTGTGACAATGCAGCCGACATCCCCGCTGTTAACCGTATCAACGCTGGATCATGCAATCGAATATACTGTAGACAGAGGATACGATACGGTTATCAGTGTAGTCAACAGACCCCATCTTTCATGGGGACGGCGGGAGAATGGAGAAGTGTATTCACTTTATGAGGAGCGTAAAAATCGGCAGGAGCTCCCTCCTCAGTATTTAGAGACGGGGGCGTTTGTCATTGCACGTGGTCCTTGTGTCAGACAAAACACGCGAATCGGTGAGAAAATATCTGTTTTTGAAGTAGATGAAAAGGAAAGTATTGATATTGATGGGCCAAATGATTGGATCCTATCCGAGAGCCTAATGCGGCGAAAACGCATTATTTTTCGCGTGGACGGTTATGTCGAGTTGGGTATGGGACATATATACAATTGCATTACGTTAGCACTTGCAATGATCGACCATGATGTACTGATTGTCACGCATGAAAAAGCGGAGCCGGGCATAACGAAGATTAAGGAGACAAATCTTCCATATCGGACATTCCGAGAGGAATCAGAGATGGACGAAATAATTGCATCCTATCGTCCGGACATCTGGGTAAACGATTGCTTGAATACAACGGAAGAGTACGTTCGTAAACTCAAGTCACTCGTTCCGCGCGTTGTTACAATTGAAGACCTCGGCTCCGGCATAAATGCGGCAGACGCCGTAATTAATGCACTGTATGATGAAGATGAGCCAAGAAGAAATATATATAGCGGCTATAAATACGTATGCCTTCGCGATGAATTTCAGATGGAGGAGCCAAAACCCTTTTCGAAGGAAGTTAAAAATATCGTCATTATGTTTGGCGGAACGGATCCGTCGAATCTGAATCGATTGGTCTATGACGCATTGATGTCACAGAATGATCGCTTCAAGGGGATACGTTTTTTCTTTATTACGGGCATCGGATATGATAACGAGGCGAACGGAGTTGTTACCTGTTCAAAAAAGAACATCTTTGTTTACCCAAACGTACCACGTGTGACAAAATATCTGAAGGATGCCGATCTTGTCATTATGGGGCAAGGACGATCCATCTTTGAGGCTGCATGTATGGGTGTTCCGGCTGTTGTTCTTTCGCAGAATGAGCGTGAAATGTCGCATAGTTTTGCACAGATGGAGCACGGCTTTCTTAATCTGGGCCTCGGGAAGAGCGTCGATGCCTCACTTATCTTAAATACACTTGAGTGGCTCGTGAGCACAGCTGCCGTCCGTGAAAATATGCATAACTTGATGCTACAAACTCCTTTGAAAAGAGGGTTAGAACATGTAAAACGTATTATTTTAGGGGAGGATAATATTGAACATAATTATTGAACTCGGATAATCGTGAGAGAGGTGTAAGTGATCTTTTTAGACTTGTTTTTGGAGGGATGAATGAGATGATTAATCGTTTTGATGAAAGCAAGGCATTTGATTATGAAAACGGATTTTATCTGACTACATCGGTCAACCGTATGGGGAATATTTTGGCGCACTATGAATTGTACAAGAAAATCATTGACTTGCCTGGAGCAGTTGTAGAGTGTGGCGTCTTTCGGGGAGGAACTCTTATCCAGCTCGCTACTTTTCGGGAATTGCTTGAAACGGAGAACTCGAGAAAAATTATCGGATTCGACGTGTTTGGAGAATTTCCTGAGGCGAAGAATGTAGCAGATCAAAAGTTTCGTGAAAGTTGGGTAAATGAGACTAACAACGAATTTTTGACGAGGGAGGAGTTAGCTCAAAGCTTTGCCTACAAGGGGATTGGAAACGTCGAACTCGTGAAGGGAGATATCTTAGAAACGGCAAGGCAGTATGTCGCTGATCATCCAGAGCTAAAAATTGCATTTTTGCATATTGATACAGATATATATGAGCCAGCGAAAGAGGCGCTCGATGTCTTTTATGACCGTGTCGTGAAAGGTGGAGTTGTAGTATTTGACGACTATGGGACGGTGGGTGGTGAGACTCTGGCAGTGGATGAGTTCTTCGGTGAATCGGTGCCGGAGCTTCGAAAAATCCGTTTTTCTCATGGGAAGCCAAGTTACCTCGTTCGATAGGAGTATATTTTCAGCCTCATGTTTAGAAAATAAATAGTTGGAGGGAAATCTCGTTGAGCAGGATCGTGGAGCACTGTAAAAAAGGAAAGTTTTCTCTTATTGCCGAGATTGGTGTTAATTACTATGATATTGCAAAGAAACTGCACATATCTCCGATGGAGGCAGCGAAGTTCATGGTGCTCTCTGCTCGGAACGCAGGCGTTCATGCAGTCAAATTCCAGACCTATAAAGCCGAGACGCTCGCATCAAGATACTCTCCCTCATATTGGGACACGACGGAAGAGCCGACCTCCTCGCAGTTCGAACTCTTTAAAAAATTTGACTCATTTGGAGAACCTGAGTATCAGAAACTCAGCAGATTCTGCGATCAGATCGGCATCGAGTTTTGTTCGACGCCGTTTGATTTTGAATCCGCTGATTATCTGGCTCCCTTGATGAACGTGTATAAAATCTCTTCATCGGATCTTACCAATCTGCCGTTCATCGCGCATATGGCAAAGAAAGAAAAGCCGATTCTCCTCTCGACCGGCGCGTCAAATCTCGATGAAATCAGTGCGGCCGTTTCTTGTATACGAAAATATAATAATGAAGAACTTATCCTTCTTCACTGCGTTCTCGAATATCCGACGCCGTATGAGCATGCAAATCTCGATAAGATTAGGGCTTTGAAAAAGGCTTTTCCTGAAGTTACAGTTGGATACTCCGATCATACAAAACCGGATACTTCTTATGATGTTATTAAGACGGCATATCTTCTTGGTGCGACTGTTATTGAGAAACATTTCACTGTCGATAAGACACTGCAGGGAAACGATCATTATCACGCAATGGATCCGCACGATGCAGAAAATATACTTGCGGCAATCTATTATATTGACAAGATCAAAGGAAAAGATAAACTCTGCGCACTGGAGAGTGAGCAGCCGGCTCGAGAGAATGCGAGACGTTCCATCGTTGCAGCTGTAGATATCCCGGCGGGTACGATGATTTTGGAAGAGATGCTGACGTTTAAGCGGCCAGGGCATGGAATCTCGCCGAAAGAGCTCTCGAGTGTTCTTGGTAAAACAGCAAAAGAAACAATTAAAGGAGACACGGTTTTGATGAAAGATATGCTGAGGTGATATATACTATGCGGCCCGAAAACCTTCATGCGGAGCCTTTGCTTCGTTTTGGAAAACCTTATGCGGATATATGGAAAATCAAAACAGATTTCCATACTCAGAACCGAATCTTGTTAAGTGAAAGGCAACGTATAGCAGAGATTTATTCTCAGCAGCCGTTGCGCAGCGTATGCAAAATATGCGAGCAGAAGATAAGAGAAGGTGACACCACATTTATTTCGCATGGGATAAAATATATCGTATGCTCTCATTGTGGACATTTGAATGGAGCATATCAAGAAACTGCTGCGTTTAGTGAGCAAGTATATGAGCAAGACGATTATGGAAAAGTCTATCGCGGGGAAACAGAGGAACGGAATGCATATAAGGAACGTGTAGAGGCGGTCTATCTTCCAAAAGCGAAGTTTATGATAGAGGCAATGACTAGCAGTATGCCGGAACAGACACTCAATAGGATGAAATTCTTGGATGTAGGTGCCGGTTCCGGATATTTTGTTGCGGCGATGCAGCGCCTCGGTCTGCATGCGCAGGGGATTGAGATATCTGCAGATCAAGTCCGTTGGGGAAGCCAATTTGTTGATGAAGGAGCATTGGTCCATTTCGCATACAATGATATTGTCAATCGTATCTTAAATGCAAAGGAGGATGTTGTCTCCTTCATTGGCGTCTTAGAACATATTGTAGATTTACATGAAGTGCTGCAGGCAATTGAGGATAACCCGCATATTAGATATGTATTCTTTTCTGTGCCTTTATTTTCTTATAGTGCTATTTTTGAAAGTATCCATCCGGCGGTCTTTAATCGTCAGCTTGGAGGTACACACACACATCTGTTTACCAATGAGTCGATTGAATGGCTGTGCGGTCGTTTCAATTGGGAAATGATTGGCGCATGGTATTTCGGAACGGATATTGCGGATATGATACGCATGGTTATGGTTGAAGCGGAGATGGCCGGCAATCAAGAAGTAAGTATCTATTTCAAAGATAAAGTGGCTCAGATATTAGACCAATTGCAGATCGTTATTGATCAACAAAAATTCTGTTCAGAAGTACATATGTTGATTCAAAAGAAAGATAATATACAATCAATAACATGAAACTTTTCCAGCATTTTCTTTGTATATATAGTTAATAGTGGGGGAATAAAAGTCGTGGATATTGGAAATAGAATATATTCTCTCTGCGCAAAACTTTTTCCGATTTGCCGCAGCATTACCGGAAATGGCGTGCGGGAGACACTTCGTATTTTACAAGAAATTGTTCCGGAAATGACGACCCATGAAGTATCCAGCGGCACGAAGGTTTTTGATTGGACCGTACCCAAAGAATGGAATATCCGCGATGCATGGATAAAAAATGGGCAAGGGGAGAAAATCCTCGATTTTCAGGAGACGAATCTTCATGTTATGGGCTATTCTGTTCCTGTGGATAGAGAGGTATCTCTGGATGAACTTTTGCCCCTTATCTACACACAACCAAATCAGCCGGATGCCATCCCATACGTTACGAGTTACTATAGGGAGCGCTATGGATTCTGCATGACGCAGAATCAAAAAGATGCGCTTGTTGATGATACCTACCATATCTATATTGACAGCGAACTCAAAGACGGCAGCCTGACTTATGGGGAGCTCAGAATTCCCTCTACGGAGGGAAATACCGAGGAAATTTTCCTCTCGACCTATGTTTGTCACCCTTCAATGGCAAACAATGAGCTCTCCGGACCGGCAGTTACGATATATCTTGCCAAGAACATTCTTTCCCAGAAACGGCGTCGCTATAACTATCGCATCATCTTTATACCGGAGACAATTGGTGCGATTACTTATCTCAGCGAATACTTGCCCGAAATGAAAAAAAATGTGCGTGCAGGATTTAATATTTCCTGTGTTGGGGATGACAGGACATACTCCTATGTTGCTTCGCGCTATGGGGAAACACTTGCAGACAGAGCCGCAAAAAATATTCTCTCATTCCATTACCCAAATTATAAAAGCTATTCTTTTTTACAGCGTGGTTCCGATGAGCGTCAATACAATGCACCAGGAGTTGATCTCCCAGTGTGTGCCGTCTGCCGCTCTAAATACGAGGAATATCCTGAATACCATACAAGTAAGGATAATATGAATCTTATTTCACCGAGCGGACTGCAGGGGGCTTATGAAGTTTATCACGATATTATTGAAGCGTTAGAACATAATGTGTGCTATCGAGTCAAATGTATCTGTGAACCTCAACTTGGTAAGAGGGCTTTATACCCCTCTGTCAGTCAAAAGGGGGGATTTGGAGAACTGAAAGGGATGCTTGATTTTATTGCCTATGCAGATGGTAAAAATGATATCATTGACATTAGCAATCAAATCCGAGTGCCTGTAAAAAAACTTATCTTAATTGCAGAAAAATTATTAGAGAATCAGTTGCTTGAGAGTGTGAGAGAATGATTAGGCATGGGGGATGACGTTGTTGGTGTGAAGTGCAGAGCAGAAG
>NZ_GG749278.1:93667-145959 GCF_000160555.1 Centipeda noxia ATCC 43541 | reverse complement strand
CAGAAGTCCCTGAAACAGCCTTTGATATGGGGGGATGAGATGGGGGGATAGATTTTAAGGCCCCTTCCTATTGGGGAAATATGATGACATTGATGTATTCAATATAACTTGATGATAACTAAGAAAGCTGCGGTGTTTATATTTGGTTTTCTCATCAACGATATTTCTCTTTTTATTTCTGCCGTTAACGGTAATAATATATTATAATCCTTTTATACAAGGACGTAGATTTCGCAATATATTTCTTTTACTTGCGAGCATCTTTTTTTATGCATGGGGAGAACCTTTCTTTGTTCTCTTGATGTTAGTAGAAATATGCGTTGGTTGGTTTATTGGAATAAAAATAGAAAATTCCTTTGAAGCTGCGTCACGAAAAAAGTATTTGACTTATGGTGTGGTATTTCATGTCGGGCTCCTATTCATCTTTAAATACCTAGGATTCATAGTATGCGAAGCCGGGATATTTCTGTACCAAGATCTTTCATGGTTTCAAATTCCGTTACCGATAGGTATTTCTTTTTTCACATTTCAATTACTGTCGTATCTATTTGATGTTTACTATAGAAAATCTCACGCACAGAGGAACGTTTTAAATCTCGGATTATATATTTCGTTTTTTCCCCAGTTAATTGCTGGCCCTATCGTACGATATGATGTCATAGAAAATCAAATCCAGCACCGGAAAGAACATCTATATGGTTTTTCTGAAGGAATGATTCGATTTATATACGGGCTTGCAAAGAAAGTTTTGATCGCGAATTATATTGCGCAAATTGCCGATAATATCTTTGATGCAGGAGTGCCTCTGTCTGTGGGGACTGCATGGCTGGGAGCGATAGCCTATACGCTTCAAATATATTTTGATTTTTCCGGGTATTCGGATATGGCGATTGGCCTTGGAAGAATGTTTGGTTTTTGTTTTCCAGAGAATTTTAATTATCCGTATATCTCCAATAGTGTAACCGAATTTTGGCGGCGTTGGCATATGTCTCTTAGCTCTTGGTTTAGAGATTATGTTTATATTCCTTTAGGTGGGAATCGTGTTCCTGTCAGACGTTGGGTTTTTAATTTGTTTATTGTATGGGCATTGACGGGACTCTGGCATGGTGCAAATTGGACATTCCTTTGCTGGGGACTCTATTATTTTATTATTCTGCTTTTAGAAAAAAAGCTGAACCCCCAAAACTTCCTAGGGGGATTCTCACACATTTATACCCTTTTTATAGTTGTTATCGGTTGGGTGATATTTCGATCTGACAGTATTGCAGATGGGATATCTTTTGTTGGTATGATGTTCGGCTTTGGTTGTAATTCTATCATTGACGATGTCTTTCTTGAAATGGTTTATGCGGGGAGAAGTATTCTCCTTTTAGGTGTTTTGTTGTCCATGCCGGTCTTTCCTTGGCTTGGAAAGCGATTTGAGAGTAGAGGATGGAGTGTTTTTGAGTCTCTTTTTGCATTAGGCCTTTTTCTCTTATCATTACTTATTGTAGTGAGTTCATCGTATAATCCGTTTATTTATTTTAATTTTTAAGGGAGTATAGAGAGTGCATAAGACTCCAAAGATCTATACCATGATCTTTTGCCTTGGCGTGCTTGTTTTTGTTATGATAATGATATTTGTACGCACGCTTTCTTATGATGTACTGGTCAAAAAGTTCCATATAGATCACCCGATCCTTCATGTTATTTTTTTTGATAATAAAGGATTGCGCTCTTCGGAGCGAGAAACATCAAGACGTGAGAATAATCTTGGAATTGATTGGAAAGACCGTTATCCCTTTTCTAACATGGAGAAAGATGACGATTATGTATTGGTGAGAACCTTATTGACGACTATCAATAAAGTAAAGACAAAGGTTTATGAAAAAGAAAATAAGTTGATTAAGCAGATAAATGAGCGGTTACCTCTTTATGTTGCTGCAGTGGAACAAGGACGACGTTATGAGGAATTAATCGGATGGAATATTATAAACCCGGAGTGGGAGATCGCATTTTTGCCGGACGGATACCTGACGTCTGCTTTGAAGCGGAATAACAACATGAAAGAATATATTGATTCGGTGTCTTTTTTAGATAAACATACTAAGGAAATGGGGGGCGAGCTTTTGTTCGTGCAGGCTCCTTTTAAAGTATGTAAATATGGTGATTCTGATATAAACAATAAATTTGATTTCAGCAATGCAAACGCAGATGATTTAATCGCCGGACTAAGTAAGAATGGCATTCGATATATAGATTTACGAGACGAAGCAAGATCGGATTTTGGTGTCCATCAATATCATGAACTTTTTTTTCGTACAGATCATCATTGGAAACCGGAGACTGGGCTATGGGCCGCTTCTGTTATAGCACACACACTGAATTCTAAATACGGATTTCATATCGACTTGAATTTGTTTCATGAGGAGCAGTATGAAATTAAAGTTTTTCAACGATGGTTTCTTGGCTCCCTAGGGAAAAAGCTGACTCTTTCCAGAGTTGAGCCGGAAGATTGCTCTTATATGTTGCCCAGGTTCCCTCATGAGATACATTATGAAATCCCTTCACTAGGTATTAATGATACGGGTACATTTGAGATCACCTATGATCCTTATCAGTTTTCCTCTATTGACTATTATGAAAAGACATTGTATGAAGGGTACAACTACTCAGATAATCCGGTGATCAGGTTTCATAATAATCAAGTTATTGATGGGAAACGTATTCTGATCATCAAAGATTCATTTGCTAATGTTATTGTACCGTTTCTTTCTTTGGGGGTTGAAAATCTATGTGTTATTGACACGAGAATGTTTACCGGGAGTTTATTGAGATTTGCTGATGAATACCGACCAGATATAGTGCTGATTATTGCAAATCCAAGCAGCTATGCACGGCCAATTGATTGGGAATCGCATACGTCTTTTTTTGACTTTCGATAAAATGACGGAAACCTTTTTCTTATGGGATATCGTGCTCGAATGTTTTATAAGGCTGTGGTATACTGGCCTTAACAAAACTCTTATGGGGGGATACCATGAAACATGTACTGCTTATGACTAGGAATGAAGGGTCTGATCATATTATCGAGGCTCTTATGGAACATGATGATGTCCATGTGGTATTAGAAGTTGCTGGGACAATTGAAGAAAAAGAAATTGCTGAAAGATATGCAAACCGCATAGATAAGATTTATGTGTATTGTGAAGGGGATTTATTCAATTTAGAGACGGTTCATGGATTAGATCATGAACTTATAGATATATGCAAAGAAATTGAAACCGACTTTGAAGATGGTACGGGGCGCTTTGTAGACGATTATGCACTGATAAAATACAAATACTACACATCCATTGCTTTTTGGAATGATTTTTTTAGCCACAATAAAATTGACTATATGATTATACGTGGGTTGACACATGGAACGGTACATGACAGCATACCTATTTTTTTTGCAAAAAAAAATAATATTCCCTGCTATCAAATGGAAAATAATTATTTTTCTACAGGATGTGTCTTTCTTCCTAGTCAACGGGAGTATATGAAGCTGGAGCTTGGAATGCATCTTCAAGCGCGCAGGAGTATGTTTTATCCGCTCGAATTTGGTGCTCTTTTAGCAAATAGGAATCCTCTCAAGAATTTGGCCAATAAGGCGTTATATAAGATTGGCGGGCTTCTTCTTCTGCAGCTTGTTATGGATATTTTTAACAGGAGGATGACTCATAAACTATTTGGTATAGACGGATCTGAGCATACAACTTTTGGGAAGATATTTTCGTATATAAAGTATAAGAGAACAGAAGCATATCTGAAGAATATTGCTAAGCCGTTTGATCCTCAAAAGAAATATGTGATCTACTATTTACAGTTTGAACCAGAAGCAACAACTCAAGTAAGGTGTACGTTAAAAAGTCAACTGATAGCAATAAAAATGCTGTCAGAAGCTCTTCCTTATGGATGGACGCTTTATGTTAAAGAACACCCGCATCAATTTCAGCTAAATACAATAGATTTATCGATGGACTATTGTATGATTACTGCTAATAAATATAAAAACAAGAGTTATTATGATAAAATAGCCTCCATGAGAGGCACAGTTTTAGTTGATCCGATGGTATCATCAAGTGAGATTAACAAAGAGGCTATGGCGATAGCTACTTTTAATGGAACTGTTGCAATAGAGGCAACAGAAACGGGGAAACCAATCTTGCTGTTTGGGGCTGACAATACATGGATGCGGTATTGCAGAGATGTTATATCGATACGATCGTTTGTAGATTGTCAAACAGCTCTTGATAAAATTGACAAAGGTTGGATGCCGGAATATGATGATTTAGATGAGGTAATTAATCGATACGGCTATCCATTAACTCCAGAAGGAACAGCTGCTGCTGTGGATAAGATTGTGGCGGATGCACATGCAGTGTGATGTGAAAATGCGGGAGAGAGGATGATTATTTGATGGAAGTGCATGAAATTCAAAGACTTAAGATGGAGTTCAAGGATTTGGATGCTTTTTCAATTACTATGGATGTTGATTGGGCTTCAGATTTTGTGATTGAGACTGCAGTAAAGTTTTTCCAAGAGCGGAATATACCTCTTACACTTTTCTTTACCCATATGAGCCCTTATATTAGAAAACTTATACAAGAAGAACAGATAACATATGGAATACATCCAAACTTCATTCAACCGAGCAGCCAGGGTGGAGATAAAAGTGAAATCATTGACTACTGCATGGAATGCTTTCCACAGGCTGAGGTGTTTCGTGCACATCGCTGGTATGCCGATAATGATATATACACAGAACTCTATCAAAGAGGGATTCGCTATGAATCCAATTTATGTACACTGCTTGATGTAGTGTCGCCTTTCGTTCATCGATCCGGAATGATATCCTTTCCCGTTTTTTTTGAAGATGGTGCCTATTTATATCATAAACTTGACCTTAAATTTTCGCAGGCAAAATCTTTTTTTGAGCAGCCGGGAATCAAGGTGATTAATGTTCACCCGATGCATTTGATTGTCAATACGCCTTACTTTCAGTACATGCGTGATATAAAGGATACTGTGAGCAGAGATGCATGGAACTCCTTCTCTGCGGAGACAGTAGACCGTGTTTGTAATAAAACGATGCGTGGCATTACAGATTTTTTAACCGAATTAATGGATTTCGTTATTCAAAAAGATGTGCAAGTATACTCACTTGCAGACTTGTATCATATAGCAAGGGGTTGATTGAACGTATGATTAGCGTGGTTGGATTGGGATATATTGGCTTGCCTACAGCTTTGATGTTTGCTGCAAGTGGAGAGAATGTAGTTGGCTTTGATAAAAATGAACAGGTCATTTATGAGTTGCAGCAGGGAAATTTAAATATAGACGAACAAGGAATGAAGGAACTGTATAAAAAAGCGCTTTCAAATATTAAGTTTTCGTCAATACTGGTAGAGTCAGATATTTATATTATTGCCGTACCCACGCCATACAATAAAAATTCGAAAAAAATCAATCCTAATTTCGTAATTACTGCTGTTGAAGAGATTGTACAGATTTGTCCCGATGATGCGATCATTGTTATAGAATCAACGATCTCTCCAGGAACCATAGAGGTTTATATTCGCCCTATTGTAAATAGAATCGAAAAAGGAAAGAAAGTTCATCTTGTCCATGCCCCAGAGCGAATTATTCCAGGGAGTATGATTTGCGAACTTCGAAATAATGCAAGGACTATTGGTGCAGATGATCCCCGTATTGGTGAGTTGATAAAAAGTAAATATAATCTCTTTTGTGAGGGGGAAATTATCCTTACAGATATTAAAACTGCCGAGATGACAAAAGTTGTTGAGAACACATACCGTGATGTGAATATAGCTTTTGCAAATGAACTTAGCAAAATTTGCCATGTTGCCGGTATTGATGTTCATGAAGTGATTCGAATCGCTAATATGCATCCGCGTGTATCTATCCTATCCCCCGGACCGGGAGTAGGAGGACATTGTATTGCCGTCGATCCGTGGTTCTTGGTTGGGGATTATCCTCAGTTGGCAAAGTTGATTCTTGCAGCCAGAACCGTCAATGAGTCTATGCCTGATTTTGTTATGGAACGGATGGCTTTTGTAATGCGGGAGAACCATATACATAATCTAGAGCGTGTCGGTATATATGGTCTTACCTACAAGGAAAATATTGCAGATACCAGAGAAAGTCCATCACTTCAGCTTTTAGACAAGATGCAAAAACATATGGCGTTTGGTGTCAAGGTATATGATCCTTATGTTTTAGACGACATCACGGATAACCAATATCATGATTTTAAACAATTTATTTCGGATGTAGATTTTATTGTGGTTATGGTTGCTCATGAAGAAATAAAAATGGCAGAGGGGAACCTTGGAGATAAAATTATTTTAGATTGCAGGAATGTACTTCATTCCGAAAAGGTATATCATCTTTGAGCAGCACGCTTGCTTGTTGAAATTTAGGTATTCTATCATTACGGGGTGTACGATATGAAAAAGATAGCAGGAAAATGTATCCGTTTCATTTTGAGTCTTATATCCAGAAGCCCAAAATTATATGATCATGTGCAACGGATATTTCCTAAAATAGGAGGTGCGCTATATATTTCTGAGCAATCATATGCTACAAACCTTGAGGATCTTATGGCGAAGTTTTACTGCAATCAACATCGCGCACAAGAGGGGGGCTTTTATGTAGATGTTGGCGCACTGGATCCGTTTAGATTTTCGAATACATATGCATTATATTTGGCGGGATGGCGTGGAATCAATATTGAGCCACGTAAGGACAGTATAGCTAGGTTTAATCTTTATCGTAAAGGGGATATCAACTTAAATATAGGGGTATCATCTGACATTGGCGAGTTGGAGTATTTTCATTTTGCTGAACCGGCCTTTAATACAACGAATAAACAGCGTGCAGATTATGTAGTGGAACAAAAGTATTCAAAACTTCTCGATCATTATATGATTAAGACAATGCCTTTGAGGGAGATTTTCCAGCGTTATGGGGTTCCTGTTGGCGGAATAGACTTTCTTGCGATTGACGTTGAGACATATGAGCTAGAAGTTTTACAGTCTAATGACTGGGAAAAATACCGTCCCTATTTCATTACGATAGAATCGCTTATGTCCAAGGAAAATGGATATAATATAAAGGCCCTGGATAAGGACCCTGCCGTAAGATTCCTGTTGGAACAAGACTACAACATTGTGGCTAAGATACGAAATAAAATATTTTTTCTTGATGCTCGGCAATGAACGTATAAAAACTCTGTGAGGTGCTGGCAATGTATGATATAGGCTTGGCTTTTTTTGTGTATAAAAGACCGGAACACACTCAACAAGTGGTTCAAAGCATCATTGAGAATCAATTTTGTAATATATACATTTTTCAAGATGGTTTGCGTGACCGGAAGGATGAAGAAAATTGGAAGAAAGTACAAGAAGTCGTCCGTCCGTTACAGAATCTGGATGAAGCGCACGTTGAACTGCATATATCTGAGACAAATAAGGGCTTGGCAACCTCTATTACACAGGGGATTACGTATGTTTTAGGAAGACATAAAGCTGTTATCGCATTAGAAGATGATATTTTATTGGGGAAAGATTATCATAAATATGCTTCTGCTTGCTTTGAAAAATATGAGAATACCCCACATGTTATGTCGCTTTGTGCTGCCGGCGCTAGTGACGCTGTCGTAGCTGATAAATCATACATGCAGAATTATAAATATGATGTTTATTTTACATATCGGTTGTCAAGCCAAGCTTTTGGAACGTGGCGTGATCGGTGGAAACTATATCGCCGAGATCGTGAATTTGCTGAGGCTTTTTGGAATGATGAAGAAAAAAAATATCAGTTAGGTGAATTGGCCGGCAAAGACAATTTAGAATATCTGAATGCCGTTATTAATCATCCAGAGAAGATAAATACATGGGCATTATACTGGACTATTCTTCAAGTAATATCCAGAGGAGTAACGGTTACGCCAATCAGGTCGCTTTCTTCTGATATAGGAAGAGATGGGTCGGGAACGAACTCGACAGCCCCCTCACGTCAATTTGTAACATCAATTACTGACCTGACCAAACGACTACAACTTCCAGAAGTGGAAGATGTAGTCGTTGACAAATATCTGATGCGCAGACAAAATATTGTGGTGGAAAATCCAAGATCAATTGTTAGGAATATTAAACTTGCGTTTGCAAGTATTGTGAGAAAGCTATAACATAGAGAGGATATTATGTTTTGGAAAATAAAACAAAAACTAAATCAAATTCATCAAATGTCTCAAGATGTTGAACAACTGCGGTACTCCATCGGTGAAATGGAAACCTTAAAGGTCGGCCCAGGCGCTTCTGTGCGAGAGTTCAAGGTGTTTTCTCAGAGTGGGGAAGATGGCGTCATTCAATGGCTGATTCATAATATTCCCATACAAAGCAAACGATTTATTGAATTTGGTGTACAAAACTATACTGAGTTGAAGACGAGATTTTTGCTTATGCATGATAATTGGTCCGGCCTTATCATGGACGGAAGTCAAGAGAACATGGATTATGTCAAGCAAGATAATATTTGCTGGATGCATGATCTAAAGCCTGTTCCTGCCTTCATTACTGCAGAAAATATCAATACACTCATTCGGGATAATGGTTTTGACGGCGAAGTAGGGATTCTATCGATTGACATTGATGGAAATGACTATTGGGTGTGGAAAGCAATAAGCTGCGTACAGGCTGATATTGTGATTTGTGGGTATAATAGTCGTTTTGGCTCTGAGCGTGCAGTAACCATTCCATATGATCCTAACTTTTATCGTACGGAGGCGCATAGTTCAAACCTATACTTTGGCGCAAGCATCCGTGCATTAACATTGTTGGGACAGCAAAAGGGCTATGCGCTTGTATACGGAAATGAGATAGGAAGCAATCTTTTTTTCATTCGGAGAGAGTTGTTAAATGACGTTGTGTATGAGAAAACCGTCGAGGAGTGTTATGTACGCGCAAAATATCGTCAAGCAAGAGATCCGCAAGGGAAATTAATGCTTCTTAGTATCGAAGATGAAGAAAAGCTCTTGGAAGGATTGTCCCTAGTGGATGTTTCAATTGATTTTTGACAGAAATAAGAGTGTTTATCTTATATTTTCAAAGAGGTTATTAGCGTGCGTTGGCTCAAACAAGTTTTACGTCAGGTGAATTACTTCTGCCAATATTGTATTGTCAAGGCACTGCAAGTAAGAACTAGAAAGAATATTTGGTGTGAGCAAGATTTGAAATGGCCACAAGGTTGCTTCTCATCTATTCTCGTTATCCGTTTGGATGAGATTGGGGATATGGTTATGATGTCTCCTTTTCTGCGTGAGCTGCGACAGAATTATCCATCAGCACATATTACACTTGTTGTAAATCCAATCGTATATAATCTGGTAGAGCTATGTCCGTACGTGAATAAAGTACTGTGTTTTTCACGCATAGGAGGTCGTTTCTCTTTTTATGTCAACTTATGGAGAGGGGGGGTATTTTCGTATCGTTATTTAAAAAAAGAAGACTATGAGTTGGCGCTTGTTCCACGATTTGATGCTGATGCAGGATATGGAGCAGGTATGTTGGCGTTCCTTTCTGGAGCTAAGAAGCGTGTTGGTTACAGTGAATGTGTATTACCCCATAAAATGATCTCTGACAAGGGCTATGATGGATTTTACACGAGACTTTTATTTTCTAAAACGGCTGCTGTTTTCCATGAAGTGGAACGCAACTTGAATGTATTGCGATATATAGATGGGTATATTGCAGATGATTCTCTTGAAGTATGGTTTGATGATGCAGATCGGAATAAATGCCGTGGCATGTTATCCTCTTTAGGAGATGTAGAAGTTAAAATTGTCCTTTCAATATCATCGGGTAGCCCAAAACGTGAGTGGCCTGCTGAAAAATTTATAGAACTGGTAAAAGAATTAACCCCCTTCAATATAGCTTGGGTCATTGTTGGTGCTGGAGAACGAGCTGTTACTAACGCTCGTAAAATAGAAGAAGTATGCCCTTTTGTTGCCAATCTGGTCAACCAGACCACGTTACGGGAAACGGCTGCCATTATAGATGCTTGTGATATATATTTAGGCGGGGATACGGGACTCATGCATATTGCTGCGGCATTGAAAAAAACGGGCGTAGTGATTTCTTGCCATCCAATTGGCGCGGATGAAGATCATGCAAATTCTCCTAAAAGATTTGGACCATGGAAAAGTCCTATGCAGATTGTCCGCCCCAAAGCCTTGCCAGGGTGTGAGCACGGATGTAACAGGGAGGATGCTCACTGTATTCGGGAAATCAGTGTTGAGGATGTGAAAAGACAGGTATTACTACTTTTGTGAGATTGCGTTAATATAAAAAAAGAGGTGACGAGATGAATATAGAGGATAAATATAAGTCGTATTTTTCGAGTAGAGGAGTGGACCCCTCTCTATATATAGATGCCAAGCTTCCATGTTACCTTAGAACTGTGTTTCAAAAAGGAAAGTCGATTCTTGATATTGGTTGCGGCTTTGGTCAAAATATGTATGCTTTATTGAATGAGGGGTATACGGATATCCATGGTATTGATGTATCGCAAACAGCAGTAGAATATTGCTTAACACAGGGGCTGTCTGTTGAACATTGTGATATTATGAATTATAGCGGAGACCGCTATGATTATGTGCTTATGAGTCATGTTCTCGAACATTTACCTAAAGAGTGTGTTGTTCCGATATTACGAAAGATTCGTGAGGAGATTCTTGCCACAGATGGTGCTTTGTGCATCATGGTACCAAATGCGCAGTCCAATACAGATTGTTATTGGGCATATGAGGATTTCACACATTATACGCTTTTTACAGCAGGAAGTTTGCTTTATGTACTCCGTGAGGCCGGTTTTACAGATATTGAGTTCCTTGATCCCGATGGGTTAAGCCCGTCAGCTGGATGGAAGAAGTGGATCAAATATTTATTACTGAAGGCATATGTCGGAAATAAACTGTTTTGGAATAAGGTAACAGGAAGTGCATATCATCGACCTAGTCCTATGATATTTACATGGGAGCTTAAATGTTTAGCAAAAGGTAAACATAATGCAAATCCGATGTAGAAAAACAAATACTCTTATTAACTATACTATGGTAAGAAGTGAATGTATTATAAGCCTTGTTTTTATCGTTGATTATAGGAGGCTGCGATGAACTATCGTACGCTTGTATTTCCGGAGAACAGTTTGTTCCTTGTCACAGGCGGTGCAGGATTTATAGGCTCGAATCTGTGCGAGGCGATTTTGTCTATGGGACATCGCGTTCGCGTGTTGGATAATCTGTCCTCGGGGTATGTGAAGAATATCGAGGGATTTCGGGACAACCCGAAGTTTGAGTTTGTTGAGGGCGATATCAGAGATTTTAGGACTTGTGATCGGGTATGCAGGGACGTTGACTATGTCCTGCATCACGCCGCAGACGTGAGTGTACCGGAGAGTATCGAAAAACCGCTCGAGTATACGATAACCAACATCATGGGGACGGTGAACATGATGGAGGCGGCCGCGAAAAACGGCGTGAAGAAATTTACCTATGCGTCGAGTGCTGCGGTTTATGGTGACGATGAGACAATGCTGAAGCGTGAGGAGATCATCGGGAAGCGTCTCTCGACCTATGCGGTGACAAAGTTTGCTGCAGAGGAGTATGCGCATCAATATACGATGTACTATGGCCTCGACTGTTATGGGATGCGCTATTTCAATGTGTACGGCCGGCGTCAAGACCCGAACGGTGCTTATGCAGCAGTAATTCCGAAGTTCATCGAATGCCTACTCCGTGACGAACCGCCAACGATCAATGGGGATGGGGAGCAGTCGCGTGACTTCGTCTATGTGGAGGATGTTGTACAGGCGAACCTCCTCGCATGCGCTGCTCCGCATGAGGTTGCGGGAGAGGCGTATAATGTCGCCTCTGGAAAGAGCTCTAGTCTCAATGAGATGTATGCAGTGATCAGTGATCTGCTCGGAAAAGATCTGAAGCCCGTGTTTGGTCCAGAGCGTAAGGGCGATATTCGCCACAGCGGGGCGGACATCTCGAAGATCTCCAAGAATCTTGGCTATGCGCCGGAGTATGATTTCGAAAGGGGATCAAGGAAGCGATTCAGTGGTATAACGTGTAAAAAAGGCGGGAGAGATGAATATTTCAGATGTAGGTGAAAGTATCTCACAGGTAATGCAGAGCAATTCTGTTTATGGTGGTGCTGCGGCCACAGTTGTCCTCACGAGATTCTTTGTTTGGATGAAAGACCGAGCGTCCCATATAGATCAAGCAAACAGCGAGTATGCGGATATTCTTACGAACTATATTGTATGCGGACAAAATCCAACGGTATCGGAGTTGAGTCGGTTCAAAGAGATGCTTGCGCTGAAATGGAAAATTCATTCTTCTAGAATAGAGAGTATTGGGGAAGCGTTGGTGAGAGTATTTTGCACCTATATGGCCAATCCGATGCTGACACGGAGTCAAAGAGATCAGTTTCGATATAATTTTAAGGTATATGGACAAAAATACAGAGATCGTATGATTCCTACGTCCATTAAGAAGAGAGGCCCCCTAAGAGAATGGGGGGTGACAAGTGTCTTCATCTTTTCTGTTTGGATGCTGGATAACTTCTTCTTCCTGCACGTAGATCTTAGTGCATTGGATATAGTTCTACTGGCTTGTTTGGCAGGTGCCTTTTCTGCTGCTGGAAACTTACTGTCGAATATTATTATCTATTATCGTTGGGAATGGCAAAGAAAAAGAAAAGAGGAGAAAGCCTGGTCTATGATAAGAGAGTTGTGCCAATAAGAAGTAAAACTATTTCAGCTTTTTTGCGACCTGCCATATCCCGTTCTCCGTAATAATCGCCGTGATCAGCTCATGATCCGTGACATCGAATGCGGGATTATAGACTTTTATGCCTCGTGGAGCCATGCGTTCCTTGTACCACATGTCGGTGACTTCCTCGGGCGGGCGCTGTTCGATGCGGATATCCGCACCGGTGGGGGTGTTCATGTCGATGGTGGAGGTGGGAGCGCAGACGTAGAAGGGGATGCCGTAGTGTTTGGCGAGGATGGCGACGCCGGAGGTGCCGATTTTATTCGCGACGTCGCCGCTTGCGGCAACGCGGTCACAGCCGACGAAGACGGCGTTGATCCAGCCGTTCTTCATGACGGTGGCTGCCATGTTGTCGCAGATGAGTGTAACGTCCATGCCGGCAGCACTGAGTTCGTATGCGGTGAGGCGTGCGCCCTGCAGGAGAGGGCGCGTTTCATCGGCGAAGATTTTGAAGTTGTAGCCTTTTTGGTGGCCGAGGTACATGACGGCGGTTGCAGTGCCGTATTTGGCGGTGGCAAGCTGGCCGGCGTTGCAGTGGGTGAGGAGTCCCATGCCGGGCTTTACGAGGGTGAGCGCATGCTCGCCTATTTTTTTGCAGATGTCGATGTCTTCCTGTTTGATGCGCAGGGCTTCATCACGCAGGAGAGTGCGGATTTCGGGGACGGACTTGCCCTTTGCTTCCTGAACGATTTTTTCCATGCGGTTCAGTGCCCATGAGAGGTTGACGGCGGTGGGGCGGGAGGAGTTGAGGTAGTCGGCGGCTTTGTGAAACTGGCGCGCGAATTCGCCGTAGTCGTCGGTGTCGATTTCGAGCGCGGCGAGGTAAATACCGATGGCGGCAGCGTCACCGATGGCAGGCGCACCGCGCACCTGGAGCTCGCGGATTGCCGTCCAGATCTCGCCCTGTGTTTTGAGGCGGAGGTATTCGGCTTTGTTCGGCAGCTTCGTCTGGTCGATGATGACGAGGGCGTGCTCTTCTTCATCGAGGGCGAGGGTTTCCATATCGAGGATGTTGGTAGTCATAAAAGTCCTCTTTTCGTATAATAGATGTGCTCCCACCACCGCAAGCGGTCGCCCTGCTGACCTGTCCAAGAAGCAAGCTCGAAGGGCGCAGCTGATTGGGAAACAGGTCGTATGCGAAAACGACCCAAGAAGACGAGCGACAGCGAAGTGCGATTGGTTGTCGTTGACCGCTCCCCCGTCTTGACGGGGGAGGCTAAAGGGCTATACCGTCGGATACTTCCATTTCGCGAGTTCATCCGCCGGAATGGTATCCGGCTCACGCCCGAGGACGGTGAGACAGCGGCAGTAGATGTCGGCGAGTTCCTCGAGGTAGCTTGCCTTGAGCAGCGCCTCTTTGAGGTTCTCCGCGACGGCAACGACGCCGTGCGCCTGCATGAGGGCGACATCGGCGATGGCGAGCGGAGCGAGGACGTTCTCGGCTGCTGCCTTTGTTCCGGGGCGGCCGTAGGGTGCGACGGGGACATAGCCCTCTCTGCAGCCGAGGATGGAGAGTTCGTAGACGATGGCAGGGATCGGCTTGTTCATGACGGCGAATGCGGTCGCCGCACGCGAGTGCGTGTGCGCGACGGCGCGGACATCGCTGCGGCTTCGATAGATCGCGGTGTGCATCATCAGCTCGCTGGTCGGTTTCCGCTCGTTCAGCGATTCGATGGTGTGTCCGTCCATATCAATGACGACAATGTCGTCGGCGGTCATCTCCGTGCGGTCCATGCCTGTCGGCGTGATGCAGATGAGCCCGCTCTCGGCGTCGCGGATGCTGAAATTCCCGGAGCGATGCCGGCACAGACCCTCGCGGTCTGCCTGCAGAGCATAGCGTCGCACGTCTTCTTTGATCTGCTCGAGCATAATGATCCTCCTCGTGTTTGTATGTCTTATTTTAGCGAACGTTCACAGGATTTGGCAAGTACTTTTCCATATGTATAAAACCGACCGAATTGGGGGCACATGCGAGATAAAAAGTTTGACTTTTATTGGGAATGGTTTATAATATAAATTGTTATAAAGGGCGCAGCGGGAAGACGCGCAGCGCGTACATTAAGTACTCAACAGGAGGTATTTCAATGGCAGTAAAAGTTGCTATCAATGGTTTTGGCCGTATCGGTCGTCTCGCGTTCCGTCAGATGTTTGATGCTCCCGGCTATGAAGTCGTCGCGATCAATGATCTGACGAGCCCGAAGATGCTCGCTCATCTCCTGAAGTATGACTCCACGCAGGGGCGTTATAAGTATGCGGATTCGGTCACGGCAGGTGACGACTCCATCACAGTCAACGGCAAGAAGATCAATATCTATGCACAGGCGGATGCCGCACAGATTCCCTGGGGCAAGCACGATGTTGATGTCGTGCTCGAGTGCACGGGGTTCTACACGGCAAAGGACAAGGCTTCTGCACACCTCAAGGCCGGCGCGAAGAAGGTTGTTATCTCCGCTCCCGCGGGCAATGATCTCCCGACGATCGTCTTTAATGTCAACCACAAGAGTCTGACGAAGGATGACAAGGTTATTTCGGCGGCTTCCTGCACGACGAACTGCCTTGCACCGATGGCGAAGGCGCTCAATGATCTCGCTCCGATCAAGAGCGGCATCATGTCGACGATCCACGCCTACACGGGTGATCAGATGGTCCTCGACGGTCCGCAGCGCAAGGGCGATCTCCGCCGCAGCCGTGCCGCAGCGGTCAACATCGTCCCGAACTCGACGGGCGCAGCAAAGGCGATCGGCCTCGTTATTCCCGAGCTCAACGGCAAGCTGATCGGCTCGGCGCAGCGCGTGCCGACCCCGACGGGCTCCACGACGCTCCTCTATGCAGTGGTTGCAGGCAAGGTGACGGTTGACCAGGTCAATGCACAGATGAAGAAGGAAGCAACGGAGTCGTTTGCGTACAACACGGACGAGATCGTCTCCAGCGACATCATCGGCACGACCTACGGTTCGGTTTTCGATGCGACGCAGACGATGGTCAGCGACACGGGCGACGGCAACACGCTCGTTCAGGTTGTCTCCTGGTACGACAACGAGAACAGCTACACGAGCCAGATGGTTCGCACGATCAAGTACTTTGCGGAGCTCGGCTGACAAGTAAAAATGTTATATAGGGAAATTCGGATGGTCTCCGCATTTCCTCAGCATACGATCTTTCGAGGTCCGGCCGATGTTTGGGCCGGACCTCGTTTTTTAGGAAGCACTGGTAGATGCAGCGCCGTCATCTTGACGCATTTCATTTTATCAGCACTTCTTCTATGGAGGGGCACATATGCACAAAAAGACAATTCGTGATATTGACGTCAAGGGGAAAAAGGTATTCGTCCGCGCAGATTTCAACGTGCCGATGGATGAGCATCAGAACATCATAAACGACACGCGTATCCGCGCGACTATCCCGACGATTTGCCACCTGCTGGACGGCGGCGCAGCGGTCATTCTCGCCTGTCATGTCGGCCGTCCGACGGAGGCGCGCGAGCCAAAGTTCTCGACGAAGCCAATTATGGCTCGTCTCTCGGAACTCCTCGGACACGAGGTCAAGTGGGCTCCGGACTGCGTTGGACCGGAGGCGGAGAAGGCCGCTGCGGCGCTGAAGCCGGGCGAGGTTCTGCTCCTTGAGAATCTGCGCTATCACAAGGAAGAAAAGAAGAACGATCCGGTATTTGCAAAGCAGCTGGCTGCGCTCGCAGATATTGCCGTCGATGATGCTTTCGGCGTGGCGCACCGCGCACATGCGTCGAACGTTGGCATCACCTCATATCTCGAGACGGTGGCCGGCTTCCTCATGGAGAAGGAGATCAACTACATCGGCAAGACCCTCGAGGCACCGCAGCGCCCCTTCGTCGCCATCATCGGCGGCGCAAAGGTCTCGGACAAGATCGGCGTCATCGAGAACATGATCGACAAGGTGAATACGATCATCATCGGCGGCGGCATGGCGCATACCTTTGACGCATCAAAGGGATATCCGATCGGCGATTCTCTCTGCGAGCGCGACAAGATCGGCCTCGCAAAGGAACTGCTTGAGAAGGCGGAGAAGAAGGGCGTGAAGGTTGTCCTGCCTGTCGATGTCGTCATTGCGGATAAGTTTGCGGCGGATGCCAACACGAAGACGGTCGACGTGGATAAGATCCCCGACGGCTGGCAGGCACTCGACAGCGGCGCAAAGACATCGGAGGAGTATGTTAAGGCGCTGCAGGGCGCAAAGACCGTCATCTGGAACGGCCCCATGGGTGTGTTCGAGTTCGATGCCTTTGCCAAGGGCACGGAGGCTGTGGCACATGCCGTTGCAGAGGCAACGAAGCGCGGCGCAGTCTCCATTGTCGGCGGCGGCGACTCCATCGCAGCACTCAAGAAGACAGGGCTCTCTGACCGGATCTCGCACATCTCAACGGGCGGCGGCGCGACGTTGGAACTCCTCGAGGGCAAAGTACTGCCGGGCATCGCGGCATTGGCGGACGCGTAAAACGAACGATCATAGAGGAGAACAGCATATGGCAAGAACACCGATTATCGCAGGCAACTGGAAAATGAACAATACGATCGCAGCGGGGGTCGCTCTCGTGAAGGAACTCGCTCCGCTTGTTCAAAACGCAAAGGCGACCGTTGTGGTCTGTCCGACGGCGACAGCGCTTGCGGGAGTCACCGAGGCGGTTCGCGGAACGAATATTGCGGTCGGTGCACAGAACGTTCACTGGGAGAAGAGCGGCGCCTACACGGGTGAGATCTCGACGGAGATGCTGACCGAACTCGGCGTCTCCTACTGTGTGCTCGGCCACAGTGAACGCCGCGACTACTTCGGCGAGACGAATGAGGGCGTGAACAGGCGCGCCCATGCGGCATATACGGCAGGCATCACGCCGATCATCTGCTGCGGCGAGTCGCTGGAGATCCGTGAGGCAGACACGTACCTTGCATACGTTGCGTATCAGATCGAGGCGGCACTCGCGGGCTTTGCGGCAGCGGACGTGGCGAAGCTCGTCATTGCCTATGAGCCGATCTGGGCGATCGGCACGGGCAAGACGGCGACGTTCGAACAGGCCGAGGAGGTCTGCGCCCAGATCCGCGGGACCATCGCGGCGAAGTACGGCACAGCAGCCGCCGAGGGCATCCGCATCCAGTACGGCGGCAGTGTAAAGCCGGAGACGATTGCGGGGCTTATGGAGAAGCCGAATGTTGACGGCGCGCTTGTCGGCGGTGCAGCACTCAAGGCGAAGGATTTCGCGGCGATCGTCAACTTCTGATTTTCGTTACAGATCCATAGAGACACTTTCGGTGGCGCAGATTTTTCGCTTGGCGGAAATGAAGCGCCATCTGGGTATGAGGGGAAAACTCTTGGAAGGAATTAAATATTATGGCAAAACTTAAAAACGCCCCTGTGGCGCTCATCATCATGGACGGCTTCGGCGACGGCGACCCGAACGATCTCAAGTACAACGCGATCGCAATGGCAAAGACGCCGGTGATCGACGGCCTGCTGAAAAAATACAAGCACAATGAGATCAATGCATCCGGCGAGTATGTCGGCCTGCCGGACGGGCAGATGGGAAACTCCGAGGTCGGACACACCAATATCGGTGCGGGCCGCGTCGTCTACCAGCAGCTGACACGCATCACACGCGATATCAGGAACGGCGACTTTTTCAAGAACGAGGCACTGCTTACGATTGTGCGCGGGGTGAAGGCGCGCGGCGGAGCGCTGCACGTCATGGGGCTCGTCTCTCCGGGCGGCGTCCACAGCCACGACGATCATCTCTTCGGCGTGCTCGAACTCGCAAAGCGCGAGGGGCTGACCGAGGTTTGGATCCATGCGTTCCTCGACGGCCGCGATGTGCCGCCCAAGAGCGCGCAGGAGTATCTCGAGACAGTTGAGAGGAAGGCGGCCGAGATCGGCGTCGGACGGATTGCAACGGTCAGCGGACGCTACTACGCGATGGACCGCGATCATCGCTGGGAACGTGAACAGCTCGCCTATGAGGCGATTGCACACGCGAAGGCAAAGACCACGGCAAAGACGGCGGTGGCCGGTCTGCTCGCCTCCTATGCCGATACGAGCGAGAAGCCCGAGGGTGTGACGGACGAGTTCGTCGTGCCGTTTGTTGTCGCGGGATATCCCGGCATGAAGAACGGCGACGGCGCGATCTTCTACAATTTCCGCCCCGACCGTGCGCGTCAGCTCACGCACGCATTTGTCGATGAAAAATTCGACGGATTCCCGCGCGATGAGTCACTGAAGATCCCGTTTGCCACATTCTCGCAGTACGAGGCGGGGATGAACGCGCTCGTGGCATTCCCGCCCGAGGAGATCGACAATACCTTTGGTCAGTATGTACAGGATCTCGGGTACACGCAGCTGCGCATTGCCGAGACGGAGAAATATGCACACGTTACCTTCTTCTTCAACGGCGGTGTTGAGGAACCGTACAAGGGCGAGGACCGCATCCTCGTCCACTCCCCGAAGGTCGCGACCTACGATCTCCAGCCCGAGATGAGCGCGATCGAGGTCACGGATAAAGTGGTCGAGGCGATCAAATCACGCAAGTATGACTTTATCATCCTCAACTATGCGAACTGCGACATGGTCGGACATACGGGGGTTGTACCTGCCGTCGTAAAGGCTGTTGAGACGGTTGATGCCTGCGTCGGCCGCTTTGTCGCCGCCGTCCGTGCGGTCGGCGGCGAGGTCTGCATCACGGCGGATCACGGCAACGCGGACAAGATGTGGGACTACGAGACGAACCAGCCGTTCACGAAGCACACGACGAACCCTGTGCCGTTCATCGTGGTCTCCGACCGCGTGAAGGAGGTGCACACCGGCGCGCTCTGCGATATCGCACCGACGCTTCTTACGCTCGCCGGACTCCCCATCCCGAAGGAGATGACGGGCAAGCCGCTCGTCACGCTCAAATAGAATTTGCTGACAGCTAAGCCAAGGACAGACGCCGCTGTGCATCTGTCCTTTTTCATTTGCATTTGAAAGAGTGCGGGCAGAATGATATACTGAGAGTAATTATGTGAAATGATCGGAGGGTGTTATGCTGCGATTTTTGGTGCTCCTGCGTGCGCTGCGGCACGATATTGCGCTGCTCCTGTTTGCGATGCTGCGGCGGGATACGCCGCGCGCGGTGAAGATTTTATTCCCGCTGACGCTGCTCTATCTCGTGAGTCCCATCGATATTGTGCCCGATACGATTCCCATACTTGGTGCAGTGGATGATATGGTCATTCTGCCGGCAGCGACATCACTGCTCGTGCGCATGCTGCCTGCGCAGGCCCGCGCAGAGGGGGAGCGGCGCGTTGCGCGATACGGAACGCGGCTGCTCGCGGCAGCATCCGTTGTGATGATCCTGTGGCTGATCCTGCTCGTTTGGGCACTGTGCAAGGTGTTTGCATGAGGCTCTACATTGCGGAGAAGCCGAGCGTCGGACGCGCGCTCGCCGGGTGCCTGCCTGCACCGCATCGAAAGGGCACGGGGTGGATTGAGACGGGCGGCGGCGTGGTAACGTGGCTGTTCGGTCATGTCCTGCGCCAGGCGGAGCCCGAGGAATATGATCCGAACCTAAAGCGCTGGCGTGCGGAGGATCTGCCGATCCTGCCCGGCGAGTGGCGTCTCGTTGTCAATGAGAGTGCTGCCCAGCAGTTCGGCGTGGTGAAGGCACTGATTGCGCGTGCGGATGAGATTGTACACGGCGGAGACCCGGACCGTGAGGGGCAGCTGCTTGTGGATGAGGTGCTCGACTATCTCGGCAATGAGAAGCCCGTGCGCCGCATCCTCATCAACGCGCTCGACGATAAGAGCATTCACGATGCGCTCAGTGACCTGCGGGACAACCGTGACTTCCTCCCGCTGAAGCTCTCAGCGCTCGCGCGGGCACGCGCGGACTGGCTGATCGGGATGAACCTCTCGCGTGCCTACACGCTCGCTGCGCGCCGGGCAGGTCATGCGCGGCTGGTGCTGCCGATTGGGCGGGTCAAAACGCCGACGCTTGCGCTTGTCGTGCGCCGCGAGCGCGAGATCGAGAATTTCAAACCCGCGACCTACTATCTCGTCGATGCGGTGTTTCGGCATGAGGGGAGCGGCGAATCGTTCCGCGCGCGGTGGAAGCCGTCGGAGGAGCGCACGCCGCTCGATCCGGAGGGGCGTTTAACGGACGAGGCGGCAGCGCGTGCTGCAATGGACGCCTTTGGACATGACCCCCAAGACGGGAAGATCACACGCTATGAACGCAAGAAAAAGGAGGAGCCGCCTCCGCTCCCGTTTTCTCTGTCGGCGCTGCAGGTGCTTGCGGGCAAGCGGTACGGCTATGAGCCGCAGCAGGTTCTCGATACGGCGCAGAAGCTGTATGAGGAGAAGCTGACGACCTATCCGCGCTCCGATGCGGAGTATCTGCCCGTGAGCCAGCATAAGGATGCGGCAAAAATCCTTGGCAATCTCGCCGCGCTCGAAGGTTCGGAACTTGCGGTATGGGCGCAGGAAGCGGATGCGGCGCAGAAATCGCGTGCGTGGAACGACGAGAAGATCTCGGCGCACCATGCGATCATCCCGACGACCGTGCCCGTAAACCCCATGCGGCTCAACAAGACGGAGCGGAATATCTACGGGTTGATTGCGCGCGCCTACATCGCGCAGTTCCGTCCGAACTATGTCTATGATCAGACGAAGGTCGAGCTCACCTATCACGGCGAAACATTCAGCGCGAGCGGCCGTACAGAGCGCGCGGCGGGCTGGCGCGCGATGTACCGCACGGGGAAATCGGAATCGGAAGATGCGGAGAAGGAGGACGAGGAGAGCGCTGTCCTGCCGCCGATGAAGAAGGGCGACCATACGGACTATATATCTGCGGAGATGGGCACGAGGCAGACGAAGCCGCCTGCGCGCTTTACCCCCGCCACCCTCCTGCAGGGGATGAAGGAGATCCACAAATACGTGAAGGATGAGGCAGCGAAAAAGATGCTGCGCGATGTCTCCGGCATCGGTACGGAGGCGACGCGCGCGAGCATCATCGAGGATCTGATCCGTCGGAAATTTCTCCGCGCCGCAGGCAAGAAGAAGATCCTGACGCCGACGGCGGAGGCATACCTCCTCATTGACGCTCTCCCTGATACGATGACATACCCCGATGCCACGGCGATCTGGGAAGATCGTCTGCATGCCATGGCGGAGGGCGTGGGGACGCCCGAAGAATTCCTTGCGGGGCAGGAGGCCTTTGCGCGCGATCTCTGCAATGCTGCGCGTACAGCAAAGATTGGCGGCGGCGCAGGCATTCCCTGCCCCGCCTGCGGACGCGGTGTCATGCTGAAACGAAAGGGAAAACACGGTGATTTCTGGGGATGCTCCGCGTTCCCCCAGTGCCGCATGACGGCGAACGATGCAAACGGCAAGCCGGACTTTGCAGGACGGAACATCCCGCGTGCAGGATCGGGAGTGCACGGTTCCTCCTCCGCAGGCGTCATGTCTGCGGGGCGCAGCTATACGCCGACCGCGGATGAACAGGCGGAGATGGATGCGCTCTTTTTCAAATGATTGCGCAGGAGAATGATATGACGACATTTGCATCGCTCGGTGTTCCGGAGGTTCTTGCGGTGGCTCTCGCAAAACGCGGCATCACTGTGCCGACGGAGATACAGACGGCTCTGATTCCCGCTGCGTATGCGGGAGAGAATCTGATCGGCGAGGCGCCGACGGGGACGGGCAAGACGCTCGCCTACCTTCTGCCGCTTCTCACGCGCATTGATCCCTCACTGCGCTCGATACAGGCGCTGATCCTCGTACCGACGCATGAGCTCGCCATGCAGATTGCGGATGTCGCACGCGAGACAGCACAGGCGGCTGAGCTCCCCATCCGCGTGCAGGCGCTCATCGGCGGAGCCAATATCAAACGGCAGATCGAGGCGCTCAAAAAGAAACCCGCGGTTATCGTCGGCTCAGCTGCGCGTATGTTGGAGCTTCATCGGCTCGACAAACTGAAGCTCATGAGTGTGAAGCTGCTTGTCCTCGATGAGTTTGATCGCTTGCTTTCCAAACAGCATGCTGACGATGTGCGCGGCGTGATTCGCCTTCTGCCGCCGGAGCGCCAGGCGCTCCTTCTCTCTGCGACAGCGGGAGCGGCGGCGGTACGTGCGGCGCAGGGGCTCTTTGCGCCGCGCCATATCCGTGCGGAAGCGCAGCAGAACACGTATGAAAACTACTATCATATTGTATCGTTTCGTGATAAAATAAGAGCAGTGCAAAAATTGACACGCCGTCTGCCGATCCGGCGGGGACTTGTCTTTGTCGGGCGCGGCTTCGATGCGGCGCATGCCGTTGATAAACTGCGCTATGAGGGGATCAAAGCAGTCGCCTTGCTCGGGCAGGAGCGGCGCGATCAGCGGCGCGCGGCTCTTGATGCCATCCGTGCGGGCCGCGCCGAACTCCTCATCGCAACCGATCTTGCGGCGCGCGGACTCGACATCGAGGATGTGGACTACGTTGTTCAGCTCGATCTGCCCGAGGACGTGCGCACCTATCGTCACCGCGCGGGCAGAACGGCGCGCGCGGGAAAGGCGGGAGCAGTCATCTCACTCACGGATGAAAAGGAAATCGACAAGCTCAAGGCGCTTGCCGTACGCATGGAGATGGATCTGCACCGTCTGCCGCGCGGCTGAGCGCGGCGGCAGAACCCATACACAGAGAGCTGTGACGCAGCAGTGCTGCAGCTCCTTTCGTTTCTCGAAGGAGGACATACCTCGTGGACATATTGCCCACATTGCTGGACTTATTGCTCGTCATTTTTCTGATCTTTATGAACGGATTCTTCGTCGCGGCCGAGTTCTGCTGCGTGAAGATGCGCACCTCGCGCCTGGAGACGCTCATCGCGGAGGGGAGCAGCCGCGCGAAATACGCCAAGCAGCTCACAGAGCATCTTGATTCGTCGCTCTCGGTGACGCAGCTCGGCATTACACTCGCCTCTCTCGGGCTCGGCTGGGTGGGCGAACCGGCGATCGCTGTGCTCATTCTGCCGGTTACCCAGAGCGTGGGGCTGCCCGATGAAGTTGGTCATACCGCTGCGCTTGCGATTGCCTTTACGATCATCACCTCGCTTCACATTGTGCTCGGCGAGCTCACACCGAAATCCATGGCAATTGCGAACGTGGAGCGTATCATGCTCGCGATCGCGTTTCCCATGGTGCTTTTCAGCCGTGTTATGCGGCCCTTTGTCTGGATCTTGAACACGGTGGCGAACCGCATCAGCCGCAGTCTCGGCTATGGGGTGACGGGCGAGAACGAGGATGCGCATACGGAGGAGGAGATCCGCCTCCTGATGAAGGAGAGCTATCGCCAGGGACTCATCAACAGTACGGAAGCAGATTTCGTCGACAACGTATTTTCCTTCACGGAACTCAATGCACGTGAGATCATGGTGCCGCGTACGGATATGATCTGCCTCTACCTCGACGATACGCCGGCGGAGCGCATCAAGACGATTCTCGAGGAGCAGCAGACGCGCTATCCCGTCTGCTATCAGGACAAGGACCACATCATCGGATTTATCCATGTAAAGGACCTGCTGTCGCCTCTGGTGCGCGGGGAGCACCTGAACCTGCGCCGCTATATCCGCAAAGCGCTCGTCGTGCCCGAGAGCATGGACGGGAGCGTGCTTCTGCGCACGATGCAGGAGCAGGGGTCACAGCTCGCGATTGTTGTCGATGAGTACGGCGGCACGGCGGGGATGGTGACGATCGAGGACATCATCGAGCAGATTGTCGGCGATATTCGCGATGAGTTCGATGAGGAACGCGAGAGCGTGGAGTGGCGCGCAGGCGATATCTGCTCCATCGATGCGAAGCTCCTGCTCGAGGAGGTCGATGACCTGATCGGCGTGCGCATTGAGGACGAGGATGTGGACAGCATCGGCGGCTGGCTGTACGATCAGCTCGGCGAGGCACCGCGCGTGGGACATATGACGGCGCATGCAGGGACACTGTTCTACGTTGAGGAAGTCGACGGCATACGCATTACGCGCGTACTCGTACATTTGCCGCATACGGTGTCGGAGGAAGAGGAACAGACGGAGGCAACCGAGGAGGAGTAGATATGGCATTCGACCAGGCGCTCTACGATGAGATACTTGCCGCCTTTGCGGTGGATACGGAGCATCTGCGCGAGGCTGCGGCAGATTTTCGCCAGGATATGCGGCTCGGGCTCGCGGGCTCGCCCGACTCCTCTCTGCGCATGCTCCCGTCCTATCTCGGCCTGCCGACAGGCGAGGAGCGCGGCGACTACCTCGCGCTCGACTTCGGCGGGACAAACGTGCGCGTCCTCCTCTACCGCCTCGAGGGAAACGGCAGATATGAAGTCCTTTCCCACGTGGCAAAGCCGCTGAAGGTCGACGGTGTCTATGATTTCATCGGCGCTCAGGCGACGGGCGAGGAGATGTTTGACTTCCTTGCCGGTCTCGTCAATGAGGCCGTTTCTGCCGATCATGTGACCCCATATCTCCTCGGGCATACATTTTCCTTCCCCTCCAGTCAGACGAATATCAACGACGCGCGGCTCATCATATGGACGAAGGAGTTTGCGGCGCGCGGCGTCGAGGGGGAGATTGTAAACGAGCTGCTGCGCGCAGCGCTCGTGCGGCAGGGGCTGACGAATGTCACGCCGAACGCCGTCATCAATGACACAGTTGCCGTTCTCCTCTCTGCTGCCTACGTTCACGGGGATACGAAGATCGGCGCTATCTACGCGACGGGGCACAATACCTGTTATCTCGAGCCGTATGTCGGCATGGCGCAGCCGCCGATGATCATCAATATGGAGTCGGGCGGCTTTCGAAAACTCCTCCCGAACCGTTTTGATGCCGCGCTCGATGAAGTGTCCGAGAAAAAAGGAGAGCAGCGGCTTGAGAAGATGGTTGCCGGACGCTATATGGGGGCACTCTTCGGCATGGCGCTTGCGGAGCTCATGGGCAAAGCGGGCAGAGCATATGACTTTACAAGTATTGATCTGAGCCGCATGCTTGAGGATACGGGAGAAAAAGCGCAGGCAGCAGCGACGATCGTCGAGACCGTGACGGGCGAGATGCTCTCCGCGGAGGATGCCGTGCGCGTGCGCGGTCTTGCGCGCTCTATTGTCGCACGGTCTGTGCGGCTCATCGCAGCAACCTTTGTCGGTACCCTGTGGCAAATCGCCGGCAGCGGCGAGATCCGCCGTCAGCATATCGCCGTTGACGGAGCCGTGTATGAGAAGATGCCGCTTGTCAAAGAGAATCTGACACGGGCCTTCTTTGAACTCCTCGGCGCTGATGCGCCGAAGGTCGACACCATCCTCGCCGTCGGCGGCTCCGGACTCGGGGCCGCGCTCGCAGCGGCGATGACGGAGCGTGCAGAACAGAGATGAAAGAAATGTTTATCATGATATGTTTCTTTTATATCATATGTTAAAAATTCTTCTTGCGCACTCTTTCGAGATGTGATAAAATTACAGCAATTAGGGAAAAGGAGTGTTTTTTGACAACAAAATAGTTTGACTGCTGAAGTATGTAGATGAATTCGGTATTATGGGAAGAGGTGTACGCCGCCTATCTCTTAATACCGTTTTTTATTTGTCGGAAGACCGTAGGGCTGCGGACTCCGATACGAAAGGAGTGAAAAAGATGAAAGTGACCATCACCATGGCAAATACCTCCGGCCTCCATGCCCGCCCCGCTGTATTGATTGCCGAGAGAGCGTCGAAGTTTCAGGCAGATGTCCGGCTTCATGCGAACGGCAAGACGGCAAAGGCGACGGATGTATTGCAAATCATGGGGCTCGGCATCACATGCGGTACTGAGGTCACAGTTGAAGCCTCCGGTGAAGAAGAAACGGCGGCGGTGTACACCTTGGCCGGAATGATGGCTGCGAAGGAGATTTACCAGTAGGACCTGGAAAATCGGGTAAGAAATTCTGACAGCGAGGTGAGAATCATGGACTTTTTGAATGAAATTTTGGCGTTGGGGCCGACTGTCATGATGCCTGTGATCTTCTTTATCTTGGGGATCTGTTTCCGACTGTCTGTCGGCAGAGCCTTCGAAGCGGGAATGTTGGTCGGCGTTGGCTTTACCGGTATTAACCTGATCGTATCCATGCTTTTGAACAGTCTTGGACCTGCCTCAGAGGATATGGTCGAACGGTTCGGTGCGAGCCTGACCGTCATTGATGCGGGGTGGGCGACGAGTGCTGCGATCGGATGGTCTTCGCCCTTGATCCCGATGGTCGTGCCGGGAGCCATCATTTTAAACATGGTGCTCCTGGCACTCAAGAAAACCCAGATATTAAACATTGATATTTTCAATTATTGGCTGATTCTCCTGCCGGGCTCCATGGTCTACTATGAGACAGACAGCCTGGCTCTCGGGACGGCAGCATCGCTTACGCTCTATCTGATCGCCTTTATCATTGCGGATAAAACTGCTCCGGCGATTCAAAAAATGTACAATATCAAAGGAGTAGCCTTTGTTCATGCTACATGCGGCGTCTACGTTCCCATCGGTATTTTGGTCAATGCCGTCATTGAACGGATACCGGGACTCAACAAGATTAATCTGAGTCCGGAGGGCGTCATTCAAAAGCTTGGCGTCCTTGGAAAACCGATCACACTCGCTACGGTTCTCGGGGCAGGTATGGGTGTCCTTGCGGGCTGGGGCGTCGGACAATGCGCTTTCCTCGCAGTTCAAGTGGCCGCCGTTATGATTCTCCTGCCGAAAATGGTAGAGATTACCGTCGAGGGTGTTATGATTGTCCGCGATCAGGCAGAGACGGTGCTGAAGAAAATTTTCCCGGGGCGGGAATTCAACATCGGAATGGATACAGCGCTTTTGATCGGTGAGCCGTGCATTATCGCAACGGGGCTGCTGCTCATTCCCGCTGCGCTTTTCATCTCGATCATTCTGCCGGGGAACCGCATGCTGCCGTTTGTTGATCTTGCATCGATCGTGTTCGTTATCTCCATGGTGGCACCGTTCTGCAAGCGCAACATGTTCCGCATCTTTATCACAGGGCTCTTTATCGTGACGATTGCGCTCTATGCGGGCAGCAGTCTCTCGGGTATTTACGGAACAGCGGCAGATCGGGCGAATGTGAGGCTGCCGAGCAACGTGACTTCGACGGAGCTGGGCAATCTGGTATCGTCTTACAATACGCCCGTAGGATGGGCACTCGTCAAGCTGGGCGAGTTGATCGGAAAATAAAGGAGATGCTGCGTCTATGAAGCTCGTTGGAATCGGCGACCTCTTGATACCGGCGCCGTACATTGAGGCCGGGTTTTCCGGCTATCGGGAAAAGGGCGTGCAGATCGAGGTGGTTGACTGGCCGCTGAGGGACTATGAGGAACTGCAGGGGATCAATCTGCAGGTGGAGACACAGGGCAGCGAGGTCTATGACGTGCCGGATGCCCTCATTGACAAGCTGCGCGATGCGGAGATTCTCATTACGCAGTTCTGCCCGATCACGAAAAAAGTTCTTGATGCCTGCACGAAGCTCCGCTTCATCGGCGTACTGCGCGGCGGGTACGAAAATGTGAATGTGCCATATGCGGCGCAGAAAGGCATCACTGTTTACCATACCCCTGGACGCAATGCGACCGCCGTCGCCGACTTCACCGTCGGAATGATCCTGAGCGAGTGCCGCAACATCGCGCGTGCACATGCGAACCTGAAGGAGGGTCGCTGGGTCCGCGACTATGCGAATGCTGCGACGGTACCCGATCTGGAGGATAAGACGGTCGGCATCATCGGCATGGGGCAGATCGGCCGAAAGGTTGCAAAGAGACTGCATGGCTTCGATGTGCAGCTGCTCGGCTACGACCCCTATGCGGATGCATTGCCGGATTATGTTGCGCGCGTTTCTCTGGATGAATTGCTTGTGCACGCGGATTTTGTGACGATACATGGACGGCTTACCGACGAAACGAAGGGGATGATGAACGCGCGCGCGTTCTCTTTGATGAAGCCGACGGCGTATTTCATCAATACCGCGCGCGCCGGACTCGTCGACGAAACGGCGCTCTATGCGGCGCTGAAGGAAAAGCGGATTCAGGGAGCGGCACTGGATGTCTTTGAACATGAGCCGCTCAAAGGGGACGATCCCCTGGTCGGTCTTGACAACGTCACCATTACGCCGCATTTGGCAGGAGGCACCGTAGATGCTTTCCTGCATTCGCCCGTATTGCTCGCGCGGGAGATGGAGGGCGCGCTCTCCGGAGACCTGACGTCGCCTTGCATCGTGCGGCAGAAGTGAGGTGGGTGATGGAGTTCGGATTACAAGGGAAAAATGCGCTCGTTATTGGAGGCACGAAAGGGCTCGGGAGGGCGACATGTGAGCTCTTTGCACAGGAGGGCACGAATGTCATTGCCGTCAGCCGGCATGAGGATGACTGTGCCGCACTTGCGGCGCAGCTCCGGGAAAGATATGGAGTACAAGCAGCAGGAATCGCATGCGATTTGAGCGGCAGCGGACGCAGTAATGTTGTGCGTGAAGCGCTCGCAGCCTTCGGTAGGCTTGATATGCTTGTCAACGCGGCAGGCATCTGGCCGCAGGCCTATGTCCTCGATATGGAGGAGGAGGCCTTCCGGCATACCATAGAGGTCAATCTGGTCAGCCCGTTTGTGTTGTGTCGTGATTTTGCCCGGTATTTGGTGGATCAGAAGAAACCGGGGAAGATCGTGAACGTTGTGTCGCAGGCGGCGTTTGCCGGCTCGACCACGGGACATGCGCACTATGCGGCTTCCAAGGGCGGATTGGTGTCCTTTACAGTGTCGCTTGCGCGCGAGCTTGCGCCCCATGGCATCAATGTCAACGCGGTCGCGCCCGGAATTATGGATACCCCCATGATTCACGAGGTGCTGAAAACGCGCAGAGAATATTATTGCAAGCGAATCCCGCTCGGCAGAGTCGCAGAGCCGGAGGAAGTCGCGTACAGCATTCTGTTCCTGTGTTCGAATAAGGCGGACTATCTGACGGGGATCACGCTGGACGCTACGGGCGGCATGCTGATGCGTTAAAGAACCGAAAGGAGGGATTGTTATGGCAAAATATTTGATCGGAATCGATGCGGGAAGCACATCCAGCAAGGTGGTCATTTTTGATGAGACGGGAAAGGTCGTCGCCTCGGCGTCGACGAAAAGCTCTGAGCGCATGCATCTTGCGCCGCGCGGCAGAGGATTTGAGGAATTCGACGTCGACGAGCTCTGGCGCATCGTATCGCAATGCATTAAGCAGGCGATTGAGAAGGCCGGTGTCGCGGCAGAGGATATCGCCGGCATAGGAATTACTTCTTTTGGCAACGGCATTGTATTTCTCGATGAGAATGGCTGGTCGATCGCGCCCGGGTGTTTCTCGCAGGATTACCGCGCCAACGATATCATCGCGTTGTACCAGCAAGAGGGAACCTATGAGAAGATTAACCGCATGGTCCATGGGACTCTGTTTGCAGGGGAGCCAGGACCGATTCTGCGCTGGTACAAAGAGCATGAGCGCGCTGTTTATGACCGGATCGGCAGCGTATTGATGTTCAAGGATTATCTGATGTATCGTTTATCCGGCAAGTTTGCCACAGATCTCAACATCATCGGCGGCTCATTCATGGTCGATATGGACACGATGGAGTATTCGGAAGAGCTCATGAATCTCTACGGTATTCCGGAGATGTTCGACAAGCTGCCGACGCTGTATTCAAGTCCAGAGCAGATTGTCGGCACTGTGACGAAGGAGGCGGCGGAGCTGACCGGTCTCTGCGAGGGGACCCCGATCGCCGCAGGCATGATGGATATTCTGGCGAGCCTTGTCGGGGCAGGAGCGACGGGAGACGGGGTGATTACATCCATTGCCGGTTCGTGGTGCATCAACGAAACGCATTCGGACCGCGTCATACCGAATGCATCGAGCAATATGCCCTATATTCACAAGAATGAATACCTCAACTGTTCGTATACGGGGGCATCTGCGACGAACTACGAATGGTTTCATCACGTACTTGGGGATAAGGCTCGGCTGACTGCCGTCTATGAGCAGCGTGACTATTACGATGTGTTGAACGAATGGATACGACAGGCGGAGCCCGATATGGATACGCCGTATTTTCAGCCGTTTGTAGCATCGCCCAGTATCCATGTAAATGCGCGTGCGGGATTCAGCAATATCAATATGCATACGTCATATGGTGAACTGTGCTATGCGGTCGTCGAAGGGATCGCCTTCATTCACAAATTTCACATTGATTTCCTCATCAATGCCGGACTGCCTGCCTCCCTTATCCGTTTGACAGGAGGAATGGCAAAGAGCCCTGTGTGGACACAGATCTTTGCCGATACGATGCGTCTTCCTGTGGAAATTGTCGAGTGTGATGAAACAGGCGCGCATGGCGTCGCTATTGTTGCCGGCATCGGCGCGGGTGTATACAAGAGTTATGAAGAGGCATTCGTACGTTCGGTCAAGCTGAAGCCTCCGGTTGTTCCGAATCCGGAAAAGGCTGCATTCTTTCAAAAGAGATATGCCGAATGGCATCGGCTGAACCGACATTTGCTGCAGTATTGGAGCGGGAATCAGGATGGCTAGGGAGTTCATGCTGATCCCCTCCGTACGGGATATACGAAATTTGGACAAGGCACTGAAGTCGGAGCGAAGGGAGATCCTGCTGAGTACGGTATCTCATATAGGGAATCTCGCGGAACTGACAACGCTTTGTCATAAACACCGCAAAGAAGTCTTTGTCAATCATGAGCTCATTGGCGGTCTCGGAACGGATACGATCGCCTTTGAGATGCTGAAGAAAGCCTACAAGGTGGATGCTGTCATCGGCGCAAATGCGTATCAGATCAGCAGAGCAAAAGCGGTCGGGTTGAAGACCATTTGGAAGATTGCGCTTCTGGATTCTCTTTCTTTGGAAATGGCTTTCCGCTCTATCGAAGTGACGAAGCCGGACGCCATAGAGCTCAGACCGGCAATTTGTGCATATGATTTCATTGACGAGTTTCGAAGGGGATTCCCCGGCAAAATTTTTGCGAGCGGATTCATCAATCGGATCGAATTTGCGCAGAGGCTTTATCAGCGCGGATTTGATGGCATTATGACGAGCACGCAGACAATGTGGGACTGGAAAGCGGCCGACTGAAGCGCTGCAGGAGGAGGGATATATATGCCTTTGGTAAACATGAAGAAAATGCTGACCGACGCGCGAACGGGAAAATATGCTGTCGGTGCGTTTGATGTGAGCAACCTCGATATGGCAATGGCTGTTACCGAGGCGGCCGAAGAAAAGAAGTCGCCGGTCATTTTGATGGGCCTGACCGTCGATCTCGCGGGCGATCGACTTTCCCACTGGCTCGGCTATCTGCGGAAAATTGCAGAAAATGCATCCGTGCCCGTTGCGGTCCATCTCGATCATGCAGTGGATATTCCGTTCATTCGACAGTGTATTGACGGAGGCTTTTCTTCGGTGATGTTTGACGGTTCTGTGCTCCCTCTGGAGGAAAATATCCGCAAGACGAGCGAAGTGGTTGCATATGCGCATCGCTTTGACGTGACTGTGGAGGCCGAACTCGGGCACGTGGGAGATGGTATTGTCGGGAGCAGCGAGATCGGCGCTGAAAAAAAGGATACGTTCGACAATCCCGACGATTATCTGACGCAGCCGAGCGAGCTGGCGGATTTCATCGAGCGCACGCAGGTGGACTGCATCGCCGTCGCTGTGGGAACGGCACACGGGCTCTACGTGCATAAGCCGAAGATTCATTTTGAACGGCTGCAGGAACTAAACGCGATATCGACCGTGCCGATGGTGATGCACGGAGGATCGGGTACGCCGGATGAGCTGATCAGGAAGTCTGTCGCAAACGGCATATGCAAGCTGAATATTTTTTCCGAGATGCTGACCGCATTCAACGGCACGCTCAAGGAAGAACTGCAGACTGCCGAGCATTTGGCGATTTGGCCACATCAGCTCTATCAAAAGCCGCTTGCTGCACTGCAGGAGGTCGTGCGTCAAAAGATTGACCTGGTCGGTTCGGCAGGAAAGGCTTGAGCACTGTTGGCGGGGGAGCCCTGTTGTAATGCAGGCAGGAAACCTGACGGAAATTGAGGGTGCTGATTATGGATAAAACAAAAATTCTTTGCGTTGCAGACGGCGGAATTACAGTGGAGATGATGGAAGAACTGCGCGTGTTGGAGCCGCTCGGCGCGGAGATCACAATTGTCGAAGATAAGGATATGTACGCGATGGGGCCAATTACCGACCGCATGACGCTGATCGAGCATCAGGGGATTGATGCCGCTCCCACATGCAAGGCACTGTTGGAAAACTGTGCGGATAAGGATATTCTCGTCGTACATGTCGCATCCATCAATAAGGAGATTATCGAAAAGGCAAAGAATCTCAAGGTGGCTGCCGTTCTGCGCGGCGGATATGAGAATGCCGATGTGCCTCTCTTAACGGAGAGAGGGGTAAAGCTCATCAACGCGCCGTGGCGGAGTGCAAATGCGGTCGCCGATTTTACCGTCGGCATGATGATCGCGGAAAACAAAAATATTGCACGCAGTCATCATCTGCTCATGGAAGGAAAATGGTGCAAGAAATACGATAACCAGAGCTATATTCACGATATGCGCAAAATGACGGTTGGGATCATCGGATTCGGATATATCGGACAGCGTGTGCGGATGCGTCTGCAGGGATTTGAGTGCAGGGTGCTGGTCTATGACCCGTATGCTGATCCGACGCAGTTCGACGATCACAATGTCGCGTTTGTGTCGTTGGATGAACTGCTGCATCAGTCGGATATTGTGACGCTTCATCTGCGCCTCTCGGAAAAAACGGAGCATTTCATCGGCAGGGAAGAACTGTCCAAGATGAAGCCGACGGCATATCTCATCAACACGGCGCGCGCCGGATTGGTCGACACGCACGCTCTGACGGAAGCGCTGCAGGATCATGCAATCGGCGGCGCAGCTGTCGATGTGTATGACGAAGAACCGTTGGCTGCCGACCATCCGTACTTGAAGCTCTCCAATATTACGCTGACGAGCCATCTTGCAGGAACCTCCTGCGACACGATGATGACCTCTGTGGAGATCGGGCTGGAAGATTTGAAGCGATATCTGACTGGGAAAGAGATGGTCAATATCCGCAATTAATACGCCCTGTGAATGCTGTCGATAAACGTATGCTTATCGGCAGCATTTTTCATGGGTCGATGTATTGCTGACCGCATTGATACGGCGGAACCTTTCCGGAAAACGCCTGCGCTTGATACATTTCGCTTGCCACTGCGGCGTCGTCTGTGCTATGATAACAAAATACAAATATTAGTGAAGGAAGGGACGTTTTCTTGCTCACGCTCTTAATGGTACTTGATGCAGTCGTTGCAATCATTCTAATCGCGTCCGTGCTCGGGCAGGAGGCGAAGTCTGCCGGCATGGGAGGTCTTGACGGCGGCGGAGATACGGTGTTCTCGGGAAAGGCACGCGGGATGGATGCGCTGCTCGCGCGCGTCACTGTTGTGTTTGCGATTCTGTTCGGCGTGATTACGATTGTGATTGCGCGGATGTCGAGCTGATCAAAATAGGGACGATCCCTGTTGCCGCCTGTGCGGGGCAGGGATTTTTTAGGGTAGGGGATTCGTCTGAGTTTCCCCTCGGAAAGGGGGGGATGCTGTGTACTTGCAGGGGGCAGAGCCGTTTTTGCTTCCGGGAGGGAGGCACGGCGTACTTCTCATTCATGGATTTACAGGCCTCCCGGCAGAGCTGCGCCTGCTCGGCGAGTATCTGAATGCGCGCGGCTTTACCGTACTTGCAATACGTCTCGCGGGGCACGGGACCACGGTTGAGGACCTGAGCCGCATGGAGCATGAGGACTGGATGGACTCCGTGCGCGACGGCTATGCGATTCTCAGCGGCGCATGCGACCGCATCTCTGTCGTCGGCCATTCGATGGGGGCCGTTTTTGCGATGCTGCTCTCAGTTGAGATGGAAGTTGCTCATGTCGTTAGCCTCTGCGCTCCCATCATGATCGCGCCGGAGCAGGGGCTCGAGCATTTGCCGACGCGTGAGGCGTGCGTTGATCGCTACGTGCCGAAGGCGCGCCGCAAGCTGTCTGATGTGCCGAATGGCGCGAACAATACCTACCGGCGCATGCCGCTTGTCTCCATCCACGAGGTAATGGATGTCATTGAGGTCCTGTGCAGGGAGATCGCACGGGTGGACGCGCCCATTCTGATCATGCACGGGGCGCGCGATCATACGGCGGATCCGAAGAGCGCAGCCTATCTCTATGAGAATGTCGCAAGCTCCAGGCGCGAGAAGATCATTCTCCCGGATGCGGGGCATTTGCTGCCGCTCGACACAGGGATCCGGGAGCGCGTATTTGAACGTACGGCGGCGTTTCTTTCAGAGGATGCGGCGCGATAAAAAGTCAATAGGAACGGGAAAAAGAGGAAATTATGGAACAGGAACAATTGGATATCGTGAAAGAGAGAATTCACGCCTTTATGCGGGAGGACGCCTATCGCCCGCTGCCGGCGGCAGAAGTGCTCAAGGGGCTCGGGCTCTCCGACGAGGAGGAGCCGCTTCTTTCGTCTGCGCTCGATGCGCTGGAGGAAGAGGGCGTCATCATTCGGAACCGCAGCGGACTCTACGGCTTGCCGAGCCGCATGAATCTCGTTGTGGGGCGGCTCTCTATGTCGCCGAAGGGGTTCGGCTTCATCATCCCGGACGCGCGTGAGAACGAGGAGGAGACGGATGTATTCGTTCCAGGCGCAGCGCTCGCGACCGCGATGCACGGAGACCGCGTCGTAGCGCGCGTCACACCCTCGGAGTCACCGGGGCGCGCCCGTGAGGGCGAGATCATCCGTATTCTCGTGCGTGCGAATACGCATATCGTCGGGACATTTGAGCGCAGCAAGGCGTTCGGCTTCGTGACTCCTGACAGCACGAAGATCGGGCGTGATATTTTCGTGCTGAAAAAGGATTTTGGCGGAGCCAAGACGGGCAGCAAGGTGGTCGTCGAGATTACAAAGTGGCCGGAGGCGCGCCGGAGCGCGGAGGGGCGTGTCATTGAGGTGCTCGGCAAGACGGGTGACCCCGGAGTTGATGTGCTTGCCGTCATGCGCGCTTACGATCTCGATGAGAACTTTCCGCCCGATGTAGCAGCGGCGGCGGCACAGTGCCCGGAGAATCCCCTGCCGGAGGAGTACGCAGGACGGCGTGATCGACGCGACTTTCCGATCGTTACGATCGACGGAGAGGACACGAAGGATATCGATGACGGCATCTATGCATATGAGAGAGACGGCGAATTCTTCCTCGGCGTTTACATTGCGGATGTCAGCCACTATGTCCGTGCGGGCGAGCCTCTTGACGTGGAGGCAGCGCGCCGCGGGACGAGTGTCTATCTCGTCGATCGGGTGATCCCGATGCTGCCGAAGGAACTGTCGAACGGAATCTGCAGCCTGAACGAGGGCGTGGACCGTCTCTCGATGGCGTGCGAGATGCAGATCGGCGCAGACGGTGAGGTAAAGAGCTATGAGATCGTGCCGTGCGTGATTCACGTCGCGCGCCGCCTCACCTATACGCTCGTGAACAAGGTGCTTGCGGGGGAGGAGCCGTTTGTCTCGGACAATGAGGATATCCGCCCTATGCTTGAGACGCTGCGCCGTTTGCGTGAGGTCCTGCGCGGGAAGCGCCATCGCCGCGGTTCCATTGACTTTGAGCTGCCTGAGATCAAGGTGAAGCTCGACGCCGCGGGGCATCCCATTGCGCTTGAGCGGCGCACGGGTTCGATCGGCGAGTCAATCATCGAGGAGTGCATGCTCGCTGCGAATGAGACAGTTGCGCGCCATATGGAGCTGAAGGAGGAACCGTTCGTCTACCGCGTGCATGAGGCGCCCGTTTCCGAGAAGATTGAGCGGTTTCAGAGCCTGCTCGCGGCACTTGGGCTGCGTCTGAACGTCGATGAGGACGGCAAAGTGCGCTCGCGTGATATCCAGCAGGTGCTTGATCGTGTAAAAGGAGCGCCTGAGGAGCGCATCATCGGCGCAGTGGCACTGCGTTCCATGCAGCAGGCACGCTACGCGACGGCGAGTCTCGGGCATTTCGGCCTCGCCGCGCGCTACTATACGCATTTTACCTCGCCGATTCGGCGCTATCCCGACCTCCTCGTGCACCGCCTCCTGCGCGAGACCTTTGCTACAGGACATATCCCGGCGGAGAAGCGTGAGCGTCTGCGTACCGTCCTCAGCGAGGCAGCGGAGCACTCCTCCGCACGCGAGCGCATTGCCGTCGAGGCGGAGCGCGAGACGACGGATATGAAGAAGATTGAGTACATGGCGCAGTTTGTCGGGGAGACCTTTGAGGGCGTCATCAGCGGCGTGACCGCGTTCGGCATCTTCGTTGAGCTGGAGAACGGCGTCGAGGGGCTCGTCCATGTCTCGACGATGGTGAACGACTATTACAGCTATGTCGAAGAGCAGTACGCGATGGTCGGTGAGCGTACGGGCGCGCGTTACCGCCTCGGTGATGCGGTGACCATCATTATCACGCGCGCTGATGTGCAGGCGCGTACGCTGGACTTTGTTCTGAAAGACAACGGCGTCTATGATCCGGATACGGTGAAAGCTTCGGCAAAGCCCAAAGCGCCGCAGGAAAAACCTGACGCATCTTCTGAAAAGCGCCGCCCGCGCAAAAAGAAAGGGGACCGAAAGCACGAGCCCATCATTGCTGACACGCAGGCAAGCCGTGCAGAGCGCCGCAAAAAAACGCGCGGCGCTCACGGAACGGGCGGCAAACATGTGCAGCGAGAAGAACGTGCGGCACGTACGGCAGCAGCGAGTGTACCGGCAAAGCCGCGTGCGGCAGTGCCGAAGGCAGATGCAGTCCAGCGCGGTACTCGTCCGGAGCGGACACCGCAGTCCGCGCATGAGCGTGCGCGCGGGAAAAAGGGCTCGGAACGCTTTGCCGATGAGCGCGGCATGCGCGACTATCATCGCGTCAAAGTGACCGGACTCAACAGCGCCGTCTGGCCCGATCCGCCGGGGTATCACGAGCAGAAGACGGGGGCGGAGGTCGCGGAAAAGCCGCACCGCGCACCGCGTCCTGCACGCCGCATGAACCGAAAGACGGAGGGCGGCACGGGACGCGCAGACTGAGGAATCGCTATGGGAAAGAGAAACGAGAGCGTTAAGATTGCCTGCGAGAATCGCAAGGCGCGGCACGATTACTTCATCCATGAGACCTATGAGGCCGGGCTGGAACTCGTCGGGACAGAGGTCAAATCCCTGCGCGCCGGACGCGCGAATCTGCGCGACAGCTACGCCTATATCAAGAACGGAGAGCTCTTCCTCGATCATATGCACGTCAGCCCCTATGAGCAGGGGAATCAGTTCAACCACGATCCGCTCCGCGTGCGCCGTCTCCTCATGCACAAGGCGGAGATTCTGAAGCTGTTCGGCAAGACGCGCGAGAAGGGCATGACACTCGTCCCGCTGAAGGTCTACTTCAAGCGCGGCAGGGCGAAGATCGAGCTTGCGCTTGCGAGCGGAAAGCACAACTATGACAAGCGGCAGACACTTCGTGCAAAGGATGCAAAGCGTGAGGTGGAGCAGGCGCTTAAGGCGCGTCAGCGTGGATAGAGGACAGGAGTTTTTATGCAGGAAAAGGAACCATCGCTCGCGCTTCGGCGCGGGCTCAAGAACAGACATCTCCAGATGATCGCGCTCGGCGGAGCGATCGGGACCGGGCTCTTTTACGGTTCCGCATCCACCATTGCGCTCGCAGGTCCCGCGGTCATGCTCGCCTATCTCCTCGGCGGCGTTATGATCTTCTTTATCATGCGCATGCTCGGCGAGATGGCCGTCGATGAGCCGGTCTCCGGCTCGTTCAGCCACTATGCGGGCAAATACTGGGGCGATTTTCCAGGCTTTTTATCCGGCTGGAACTACTGGTTCAACTACATCATCGTCTCCATGGCAGAGCTTGCGGCGGTCGGCATCTATATGAACTTCTGGCTGCCCGATCTCCCGCAGTGGATCTCTGCGCTCATCTGCCTTGCCATCATCACGGCGCTCAACCTCACGAATGTGCGTGCGTACGGTGAGATGGAGTTTTGGATGGCTCTCGTCAAGATCACAGCAATCGTGCTCATGATCGGCCTCGGCGGCTGGCTGCTCGTTACAGGTGCCCCGTTCCCCGAGAATGTCAGCAATCTCTGGGAACACGGAGGATTCCTGCCGAACGGATGGTGGGGATTCTTCCTCGGGACCGCCGTCGTCATGTTCTCCTTCGGCGGCATCGAACTCATCGGCATCACAGCAGGCGAGGCGGAGGATCCGGATCGTACAATTCCCAAAGCAATCAATCAGGTCATTTGGCGTATTCTTATTTTCTACGTCGGCACAATGGCTGTGCTGATGGCGCTCTGGCCGTGGAATGAGGTCGGCATGGAGGCGAGTCCCTTCGTCCAGATCTTCCGCAACGTCGGTATCCCCGCCGCTGCACATATTCTGAACTTCGTCGTGCTCACGGCTGCGATTTCGGTCTACAACTCTGCGATTTACAGCAACAGCCGCATGCTCTACGGACTTTCGCAGCGCGGCGATGCGCCGCCGGTGCTCAAAAGTCTCTCGCGGCGCGGCGTGCCTGTGCTCGGGATTCTGATCTCCTCGGGCATTACGCTGATCGTCGTCTTCCTGAACTACTTCTTCCCCGGCGATGCCTTCCTCTATCTGATCTCGATTGCGACCTGTGCGGCCGTTATCAGCTGGACGACCATCGTCGTGACGCACCTGAAGTTCCGTAAAAAAATGGAGCGCGAGGGGAAAACGATCAAATTCCGTGCCCCCTTCTACCCGTGGATCAACTATCTCTGCCTCGTCTTCCTCGTCGGCGTCGTCGTCATGATGGCGCAGATCCCGGGAATGCAGCTCGCTGTACCGATCCTGCCGGCGTGGCTGCTCGTACTCTGGCTGGGATATCGTTCGAAGCGGAGAAAACAGATTCCCTAAAGACTTGCAGAAAATCATATATCCCTATTCAATTCAAAAACGCAGCAGCATATCCTGCTGCGTTTTTTGATGCCGTGAAGAATAAAATTATCGGATGCATACTTGACAAGAAATAAAATAACAAGTAGTATCTTTGCTAACAAATATGTAAAATATGTTTTATATGTTAAGTGTGTTTTAGGAACAGAGAAAGGAGAGGAGATATATGTCTTCGTTGGTCATGCGTTACTGTATGGAGCGTCCTTGCGGCGCGGCCTCGTGCAGTGTGAGATACGCTGAAACAGGCAAGGCTCAAGATATAAAGCATGACAAACGGAAGGAAGAATTTGTATGCAAAAAACATATTTTTGGCATAAGAAAGAAGACAGTTGGGCGATCCTGATCGGATTGGGGATCGTTGCTGCCGCGACAATATTATTTTTGGCGGACGCAGCAAACGTGCTTCACCTTTTCAACATGAAGGTTTCCGGCTGGTCGAGTGCGGCTGACCTCGGACCTGTGCTCACGAAAATCGCACTGCCCGCATTGAGCATTTTTACATTTCTAGCGGTCATTCTGACCATAGGAGCGGCAACGCTCGGCTTTTTGCTGCAAAAATTTCTGAAAGGGTTTATTTTCCTATATATACTGGCGCTCTTGGTCACCGTACTCGGAGCGAATACCTACGTGAAAGCTATGCAGCTGGAGAGTCCGCTCTTGGCGCTGATCGTCGGCCTTGCAATCGGGAACTTTATCGGCGTGCCGGCGTGGTTTGGTGAGGCGGTCCGTACGGAGTACTATGTGAAAACCGGGATTGTGCTGATGGGCGCGACCCTGCCGTTTACGATTATTCTGCAGGCAGGCCCGGCTGCGATCATGCAGGCGCTGATCGTCTCGATTGTTACGTTCGTTTCGATTTATCTGGCGGCAACACGGCTCTTTCATCTGGATCGCCGTTTTGCGGCATGCCTCGGAGCGGGCGGCTCCATCTGCGGCGTATCCGGTTCTATTGCGATCGGCGGCGCGTGCCGCGCGCGTCAGGAGCATGTATCAATAGCGATCTCATTGGTTGTGGTTTGGGCAGTTGCCATGATCTTTTTCCTGCCGTTTGCCGCAAAGGCATTGGAGCTGCCCGCCGGCATCGCGGGCGCGTGGATCGGAACGTCGGAGTTTGCCGATGCGGCAGGATTTGCGGCGGCAGAGGCGATCGGCGACGAGGCAGCGGTACGTTCCTTTACGCTGATGAAGGTAGTCGGCCGCGATATGTTCGTCGGAATATGGGCATTTATTGTCGCCGTGCTGTCCGTTACGCTGTGGGAAAGAACATCGCTGAACTCGAGTGAACGCGTGGACAAGCGCGAGATATGGAATCGTTTCCCAAAATTCATCATTGGATTCTTTGCCGCATCTCTTCTGACAACCTTTGCGATTACGAGTATGGACCCCGCCGTGGCAGGGGCGTATAATAAAGAGGCCCTGGTGCTTTTTAAATCGTTCCGCGGATGGTTCTTTGTGCTGACCTTTCTGAGTATCGGGCTGACGACGCGGTTCCGCGAGCTCGCGTTAGTCGGGTGGAAGCCATTTCTCGCATTTGCGATCGGCGTCGCGATCAATGTGCCGATCGGCTACTATCTGTCGAATCATGTCTTTGCCGATTTCTGGCTGGATCTCTAGGGGCAGGAAATGGGAAAGTCGTTGGTTTTGATCCGCATCAAAGTCCGGAGCGCGCATCCTGCCGGGACGGCAAAGGAGGAAGCGCTGCGCGGGTTTCTCGCGCATTCGGACTATGAGATACAAGAGTCCGGAGACGAATGGGCAGCACTGCGCTATGACGGAGAGGGGGAGGATGTGAAACGCGCACTCCGGCAAAAGGGATTCGCTGATCAAGATTTTAAGATTTCTGTGGAATATCAGCGAAAATGGGGCTTTTTATAAGGGTGTCTGTGAAAAAGGAGAGTTGAGTATGGTTGGCATTTCGGAGGCCTTAAAGGAGGAACTGATTTGCGATTTGCCCGTATTTCGGGAGAATGCGCGAAAGTTTTTCGATGGGGAAATCTCGGTAAAGGATTATAAAGGCCTGTCGGGGCCTTTCGGAAGCTACGCGGAGAAGGGTGCGGAGACCGGGATGTCACGCTGGCGCTTCCCTGCCGGCCGCATCACGCATCCGCAGCTGATCTTTATGGCGGAGACAATTCGGCGCTATGATCTCCGGCATATTCACTTTACGACCGGGCAGGCGATACAATTTCATCGCCTCCAAGGCGAGACAATCGCAGATATTTTTGCTGCGTGCCATGCGCACAGCATCTATAATCGCGGCGCCGGAGGGGATCATCCGCGCAATATTGCGGGATACCCGCTGCGTGGGATCGATCCGGGCGAGACATGGGATACGACACCGTACATTGAGGCCGCGGCCGCATATATTTTATCGCTCATCAAGGGGATCAAACTGCCGCGCAAATACAAGGTCGCATTTTCAAGCGATGCGCATAATGAGTCGCATGTTACCTTTAAGGATCTTGGATTTAAGGCAATGCCGGATCGGACGTTTGAGGTCTATGCAGCCGGAGGGCTCGGGCCGAATCCGAAACTCGGCGTCAAGGTGGCTGAAGGTGTTGCGCCTGAGAAGATTCTGTACTACATCACGGCGATGGCACGCCTTTTTGCGGAGCACGGCAATTATACCAACCGTGCGAAGGCGCGTACGCGCTATCTGCAGACGGCGTTCGGCAGCCCCGATGGACTGCGGGAGAAGTTTGCGGAATATCTCCGCGATGTGCTGAGCGAGGGAGGTCTCGATATTGATCCAGCTTCCTATACCACTGCCTGTACGAAGGAGGGCATACCCGATGATACGCTCCGTCATCCCCGTGTCGGCGCGCAGAAGCAGCGCGGTTTGTACTATGTAAAATATCATCCGATCGGCGGGAACCCGGAGCGCGAGGTGCTGCTTCGCATACTCGACTATCTCGGCGGGGCGGAAGAGGCGGAGGGACGGCTTACCTCTGATGAAGGAATCTACTTCATCAATCTGACGGCGGAGGAAGCGCGCGCAGTCTTAGACTTGACGGAGGACAGCGCGAAGAACAGTTTTGAGGAATCGGTTTCCTGTGTCGGAGCGAGTCTCTGCCAGGTCGGAAGTCAGGACTCCAACGGACTGCTTCATGAAATCGTTGCGCGTACCCGCAAGGCCGGCGTATCGTCCGCGCTTCTTCCGCGGATTCACATATCAGGATGCCTCTCGTCGTGCGGTACACATCAGATCGGAGAGATCGGATTTCACGGCGCAACGAAGCTGATCGACAAGGTACCGACCCCGTCCTTCATCCTCGTCTTTGGCGGTTCGGAGAATTTCGGCACGGAGAGGTTTGGCATGCCGATGGGCAATATCATCGCCGCGGCAATTCCCGATTTTTTTGTCGAACTTGCAGAACTTTTGACGAGAGACGAGGCCGCGGATTTTAGAACATGGCAGACCGCGCATGCGGATTCATTTGCTGAACTCGTGAAGAAGTACGAGGCGATCCGTCCGCAGCAAAATCATGGAAACAGAGCATAAAAATGATGAAACAAGGGACATGCAAACGTATACGCGTGTCCCTTTTGCATGTATACCGGCGGCTTCATTAGACAAGAAGAATCATTTATGGTAAGATATGCAATAAAATTTCGGCAGTAAGGAGGAGTAAGATGATTTGCAAGGATTGCGGAGCAAAGATCGAGGGGCTCACGCGCATCTGTCCGCACTGCGGCGAGCGCGCACTCATCGATGACGAGCTTGATACATGGAGCTTTATTGCGGATACGGCGGCACAGCGCAGGCGCGAAATGCCGGCAGAGGTTGCGCTGAATGAGCCGGCGGACGTGCCGGAGGACCTTGCGGCGCAAATGGATGGACTGCATCGGATGAAGGAATATTTTACCGAGCACAGCAATCTCTATCAAGTTGTGCAGGATTTGGACTATATGGAGCGCGGGCTGCAGCGCCCGTCTTTTGTACTTTGGCTGCTCAGCGGCGGGCTCATCGCGGCGCTCGTCTATCTCCCGCTTTCTCCTTTTTTGCCGCATTTTGTTTGGACGTATTACTTTGTACTCTGGGGTACGGTTACGGCGGTTGGATATCTGCGCTCCGGGCGGCGGTATGAGCACCGCAAGGCGGAGTATGCTCTTCTCCGGCGCCATGCGGAGAATGATCTGCACGAGATGTACAACCGCTGCAGCGATTGCTTTCTGCCGCTCGATTGGACACCGCCGCCGCTCATCAATCGGATGATCGCGGCGCTTCAGTCCGGGGAGATCGGATCCGTACGGGAGTATATGGTACAGGAGGCGATGTAAAATGGCAGAGATTCGCATCAAGCGCATCTATGAGGCGCCGGAGGCAGAAGACAGCTTCCGCGTGCTTATCGACCGGCTCTGGCCGCGCGGCATCTCGAAGGAGCGTGCAGCGCTTGCAGATTGGTGGAAAGATATCGCTCCGTCGCCGGAGCTGCGCACATGGTTCGGACACAAGGCAGAGAAATTTGCGGAGTTCGCCGAAAAATATCGCGCAGAGCTTTCGACGGGAACGGCCGCGCCCGCGCATATGAAGACGGTTGCCGCGCGTCTTGCGGCAGGGGAGAATGTCACCCTGCTCTATGGGGCAAAGGATCCTAAGATCAATCAGGCAGTTGTGCTGCGTGATTGGATGCTCCATAGGATGGACAAATAAATATAATTGTCACCTATGAGATAAATGCTTCACATAAGTGACGATCTGCAGAAGAGATTTAGAAAAAAGCTGTGATTCTTTGAGCGCACGGCTTTTTTTCTTGCAATCGACTGCGGTACGCGTTATAGTCAATTTATCCGGGAAACAAAAATTGCCGTCGATCTTGAACGCCTCCGCAGCCTCCGCTGCAGCATCGGCATGGCGGCATCCCGCGAGAAGATGCCCGCGATTCTCGGGGCGCTGCGCAGCTGCTATATCAATGTCCTCATCACGGATGAGGAGACCGCAAAAATTCTGTTGAATGAATGATCTGATCGAAAGGGGCGATACCATGCTGTGGCTGATTGTCATTGCCGTGTTCATGTGGGTGCTGCAGCTCGTGCTGAGCATCCTCCAGTTCCATCGCTTCGCCGCGCATGTAAAGGGCATGCGCCGGGAAGGACGTGTCGCCATCGGAAAGGCGAAAGGGCGCTTTGTCGCCGGGGCGATTGTTCTCTTTGTGATTGACGGCGAGTGCAGGATTCTGCGCGGGGAGATCATGAAGGGCGTCACCGTATTTGCCGGATTTCGTCCCTTCAATGATTTCAACGGCAGCAATCTCCTCGATCTTGATGAGGAGAGTACTGCCGGCTACGACCGTCAAACACGCCGCGCCATCCTTGGCGCGCGCGAGGAATATATCATCTACCAAGAGCAGGGGGAGACCCTTGCCAGTCATGCATAACCAGGAAAGGAGACACATCTATGGACACTCTTATTCTCTTTGCCGAGGGGTTCATCGGCATGTTCAACAAGGGCGGCGAGACGCTCGTCGGCTGGGTTACGGGCATCATTCCGACGCTTGTCTGCCTGCTCGTTGCGATGAACGCAATTGTGCTCTTCGTCGGCAACGAGCGCGTGGAGAGGTTCGCGCATCTATGTGCGGGCAATCCCTTCTCCCGCTATGTCATTCTGCCGTTCATCGGCGTGTTTTTTCTCTGCAATCCGATGGCACTCTCACTCGGCAAATTTATGCCTGAGTTCTACAAGCCGTCCTACTACGCGGCGGCCTCGTCTGCATGCCACACGATGAACGGCATGTTCCCGCATGTCAACCCCGGCGAGATGTTCGTATTCCTCGGTGTTGCGAACGGCATTACGACGCTCGGACTGCCGTATACCGATCTCGCACTGCGCTACTTGCTCGTCGGACTCATCGTCAACTTCCTGCGCGGCTGGCTGACCGATTTTACGACGGCGTACGTTCAGCGCCAGCAAGGCGTGAAGCTCAGCAAAGAGCCTGCTGTGCTCAAAAACTGAGAGACGAGGAAAGGAGAAATGATGATGCGTAAATATAAAAGTGTTGTCGTATCGGCAGGCTCAGGCGGATTCGGCGGCCCCCTCACACTCACGCCGGATGAGAAGCGGAATAAGATCGTCAACATCACGGGCGGCGTGATCTCGGAGGTCGCTCTGCGTCTCGGCGAAATGACCGGTGCGGAAGTCGTGGACGGCTTCAAGACTAGCGTTCCCGAGGATGAGATTCTCGCGGCGGTCATCGACTGCGGCGGCACGCTGCGCTGCGGCATCTACCCGCAGAAACGGATTTTTACTGTGAACATCAAACCGACGGGTCCCTCCGGCCCGCTCGCGCAGTATATCAAGCCGGACATATATGTCTCGGCAGTCAAGGCAAACAATATTGCATTCAGCGACGGCACAGAGGCTCCTGCCATTGGGCCTGCGACAGCTTCCGCAGAAGAGGAACAGCCGAAATACGATACCTCAAAGAAAATTACGGAGCAGTCCGGCAGTCTCATGGCGAAGGTCGGACAGATGATGGGCGGCATCGTCGCCACCTTCTATCAGGCGGGGCGCGAGTCCATCAATACATTGATTACGACGATCCTGCCGTTCATGGCGTTCGTCTCCATGCTCATCGGCGTTATCCTCGGCTCCGGTTTCGGCGATTTCGTTGCGCATTTCGTCTCGCCGCTTGCCTCATCCCCGATCGGGCTCATCATCCTCGCACTCATCTGCTCCTTCCCGCTCCTTTCCCCCTTCCTTGGGCCCGGGGCGGTCATCGCGCAGGTGGTTGGCGTGCTCATCGGCGTCGAGATCGGCCTCGGACACATCCCGCCGAACCTCGCGCTTCCGGCCGTCTTCGCGATTAACGTCCAGTGCGCCTGCGACTTTATCCCTGTCGGGCTCGGACTTGCCGAGGCAGATGCCAAGACCGTCGAGATCGGCGTGCCTGCCGTGCTCTACTCGCGCTTTATGACAGGCCCGCTTGCCGTCATCATCGCATGGATCGCCAGCGCGGGCCTCTATGAGAACTGAGCGCGTTCGTTCAGCAGATGATGCAGCAGTGCAAAAAGGAGAATCCAATATGAGTTGGTTGAATCTCGAAGGAAAAACAGCGATCGTCACGGGCGGTGCGTCGGGCATCGGAAAGGCCGTCGCGGAGGAGTTCCTGGAGCAGGGGGCGAACGTCGTCGTCTGCGATATGAATCCGCAGGCGCCCGCGTTCGAGGTAAAGAACGGCGAGGGCCTCTATGTTGTCACCGATGTCACGCAGCGTGCAAGTGTCCAAGCGATGGTCGCCGCGGCAAAGGAGCGGTTCGGCGCGATCGATATCCTCGTCAACAATGCGGGCATCAACATCCCGCGTCTCCTCGTCGATCCGAAGGATCCACATGGGAAGTATGAACTCGATGAGGCCGTCTTTGACAAGGTCACGGCGGTCAATCTCAAGGGCGTCTATCTCTGCGCGCAGGAGGTCGGACGCGAGCTCGTCGCGCAGGGACACGGCGTGCTCATCAACATGAGTTCCGAGAGCGGCATCGAGGGCTCCGAGGGACAGAGCATCTATGCAGCGACCAAGAATGCCGTCAACTCCTTCACACGTTCGTGGGCGAAGGAGTTCGGCAAATACGGCGTACGCGTTGTCGGCGTCGCACCCGGCATCCTCGAGGCGACCGGCCTGCGCACGATTGCCTATGAAGAGGCACTCGCCTATACGCGCGGCATCACCGTTGATGAGCTGCGCAAAGGATATGCGAGCACCAAGACCACGCCGCTCGGACGCAGCGGCAGACTCACCGAGGTTGCCGATCTCGTCGTCTACCTCGCTTCCGACCGCGCTTCCTACATCCACGGTGTTACTTACAACGTCGCGGGCGGCAAGACGCGCGGATAAAACCGGAACAATACAAATAAAGCCCATCTCATGAGAGCAGGAATGCTTCTGAGATGGGCTTTTATGCAAGTGCAAATAAACTTTTGTATGCGGCCTACTTTTCTGCCGATGTTACCCGTGACGAGAGCACCGCCATGAAGAGCGCAAGGGCGGCAATGCCGACGCCGAGGCCGATGTAGCCGTTGCCCGTGAGCCCGTCGGCGATGTAGCCGAGGAGGGAGCAGGAGGCAACGACGGCAACGTAGGGCAGCTGTGTCGACACGTGGTCGAGATGGTGGCACTGTGCGCCCGCCGAGGCGAGGATGGTCGTGTCGGAGATCGGCGAGGCATGGTCACCGCAGACAGCGCCTGAGAGAATCGCGGCGACGGAGACGACGAGAATGTCGGGCGCCGTCTGTCCGAGCACGGCAATGGCAATCGGAATGAGAATGCCGAACGTGCCCCAGCTCGTGCCGGTGGCAAAGGCGAGCCCCGCTGCAACGAGGAAGAATAGGGGCGGCAGGAACATGACGACGCCCGCATTTGCTGCGACAACGGAACCGACAAAGCCGCCGAGGTCGAGGTATTCCTTGCTGCAGATCCCGGAGAGCGTCCACGCGAGGCAGAGAATGAAGATGGCAGGGGTCATTGCCTTGAATCCCCAGCCGAAGCTGTCGCAGAAGACGTTGAACGAGACGACGCGGCGCGGGAGGTAGAGCAGCCCCGTAAAGACGAAGGCGATGAAGGAGCCGAGCACGAGCGACTTTGACGAGTCGCAGTTTGCAAACGACTCCGCAATACTCCTGCCCTCATGAATCCCGCCGGTGTAGAGCATCCCGTAGACGCAGGCGGCAATCAGGACGAGGAGGGGGAGGACGAGGTCGATCATCTTGCCGCGTCCCTCGCTCGCCGCACTCGCCGATGCCTCCGCCGTATCCTGATATTCTTTGGGGATTTCAAAATGTGCGTTGGATTTCTCGACGCTCCTGCGCATGGCGCCGAAGTCGCGGCCGGTCCAGATGACGAAGAGCATGAAGAGAATGGTCAGCCATGCGTAGAGGTTGAAGGGAATGGTCTGCAGGAACAGCATAAAGCCGTCGATGGGCGCGTCCTCCGGAAGCGATGAGCCGACGGCCGCCGCCCAGCTGGAGACCGGCGCAATGATGCAGATCGGCGCTGCCGTCGCATCGATGATGTAGGCGAGCTTCGTCCGTGCGATCTGGAATTTATCGGTGACCGGCCGCATGACCGTGCCGACGGTGAGGCAGTTGAAGTAGTCGTCGATGAAGATGACAATGCCGAGGAGCACGGTGACGAGCGATGCGCTCCGCTTTCCTTTGATCGTTCGCGTTGCCCAGTTGCCGTATGCATTCATCGCGCCTGAGCGCGTGATCGCCGCAACGAGAATGCCGAGGATGACGAGAAAGACGAGGATGTTGACGTTGCTCCCGACCTTGTCCGCCATCACTTGAAACATCGTCAGAGTCGCCTGCAGGAAGTTCCCGCCGGCGAAGAGCATCGCACCCGAGAAGATGCCGATGATGAGCGACATATAGACTTCCTTCGTCCAGAGCGCGAGAACGATCGTGATGACCGGCGGCAGAATCGACCATGCGGTTGCTGTCATGAGTTAGATACACTCCCTTTATCATTTGCTGAAAACCGTTCCCTATTATAACAGAAAAATGGGATTTGGCAAAATTTTCATAAGCAAAAATTCACGCATCTTCCAATGCCTCGCTGTTGAAGCGGTAGCCTGCGCCCCAGACCGTCTGCAGCCAGCGAGGATTCGACGGATCCGGTTCGATCTTTTCGCGCAGGCGGTTCATGTGGACGGAGACGGTGGAGACGCTCCCCATGGCGTCCAGATCCCAGACGCGGTCGTAGAGCGTCTCCTTGCTGAATACGATCTGCGGATGCTCCGCGAGAAAGAGTAGGAGCTCGAACTCCCGCACGGCGAGGCGTACCTCGTGCCCGTTAACGAAGACGCGGTGCGTCTGCGGCTGGATTTCGAGACTGCCGAAGCGCAGAACGGAGGGCGCTGTCTGCTCGCCGCCTTTCAGACGCTCGTAGCGTGTGATGTGCGCCTTGACGCGCGCGGCGAGTTCGCTCGGACTGAACGGTTTGACGATGTAGTCGTCCGCACCGAGTCCAAGCGCGCGGATCTTGTCCACGTCCTCGAGACGCGCCGAGACCATGAGGATGGGGATGTCGAGTTCCCTGCGCACCGCGCGGCAGATGGCAAAGCCGTCCGCGCCGGGCAGCATGACATCCAGAAGGATGAGGCTGTATTCACCCGTGAGCGCGCGGCGCTGCCCCTCGTCCCCGTCGGACGAGATGTCCACGGCAAAGCCGCTTGCCTCGAGATAGTCGCGCTCGAGCTGTGCGATGTCATTGTCGTCCTCGACCAGTAATATCTTTTTCATGCGATGTCTCCCTGTTTCTGAGCGATGGGCAGGAGGAGCACGATGCGCAGTCCGCCCTGCGGCGCCTCCTCTGCGCGCACGCTGCCGCCGAATGCCGTCATAATCCGGCGCACGATGGCAAGCCCGAGACCGCTGCCGGCTGCGACGTTTGTACGCGCCGCATCCGTACGGTAGAAGCTGTCAAAGAGCTTCGGCAGATCCTCTCTACGGACGCCGGTGCCGTCGTCATCGCAGCGGACGGCAATCTGTTCTCCCTCCGCCGCGAGCGACATATGCACGTGTACGTCTGTGCTGCGCCGATACTTGCTGCTGTTTTCCCACAGATTCCTGAGGACGCGGGCGAACTCGCCGCGGTCGATTCGTATAGGTGCATCCTCTCCAGATTCCTCCATGGAGAGGTACAGCCCCTCTTCGGCAAAGGCGGGCGCGTGTTCACGAACGGCCTCCGTCAGGAGGGCGCGTGCGCTGACGGTCTCCCACGTGAGCGGCAGCTGACCCGTTTCGCGGCGCAGGAACTCGCGCAGACGCGTGGTCAGACGCTCCATGGTTGCGGCAGACTGGCTGATCCGTTCCGCGTAGGTGCGCTGTTTCTCCGGCGTGCGCGCAATGCCGTCGAGAATGCCGCTCGCATAGCCTTTGATCGCGGTCAGCGGGGTTGCAATGTCGTGGAGGATGCCGATGAAGAGCTCTCTGCGCTGCGCTTCTTCCTGTTCCTCGCGTACACGTGCGCGCATGAGTTCTCTGCGCATCTCATCGAACGCACGGCAGGTCGCTCCCACTTCGTCATTGCCCATCGGCGGCAGTGCATGCTCCAGATCGCCGCGCTGAATGGCTGCGGCTGCGCGGCGCATTTCTGCGAGCGGGGTGAGGATCTGCGCGGAGAGGAGGCGGGCGAGATAGCGTCCGAGGAGCAGGATGCCGGCCGAGGTGATGAGGATGAGGAGGATGAGCGCGCTGTTCAGGATGAAGTCCCGCGCATCACGTGAAAGCGGCGGCGGCTCGTCTCCGCGCATCATGGGAACGGCGCCGGCACCCATGATGACCGTGCCGCTGCGCAGGCCCTCATAGCGAAAGAAAAGGCCGTCCGCGTCCCACGTGAGAGCGGAGCCGCGGATGCCGCATTTGTGCGCGACAATCTGCCGAATCTCGTCTGGGTCGCTGTCCTGCGTCAGGTAGACGGCATCCTTCTGTGCGGCGAGGAGGCGGACGCCTGCATCTTCGAGGATGCGGATGTCCCGTTCAATATTGTCCAGCTTGAACTTCTTTTTCTCTGCTTCCGCGCGCAGCGAGCTCAGTGCAAACTGTACGGAGAGCGTCCGGCCCTCCTCCGGCCAGAGGAGAGCGAGCGCCTGTTGCTGCAGTGTGCCTGCATGGCGCAGTCCGCCGAGCAGCACCGCGCCGATGGCGACGAGCACTGCGATCGGGATGACGATCATGAGTGCGTTTGTTGCGAGCAGTTTCGTCTTTAGAGACAGATCACGCAGACGCATGACAGAACCTCGCTTTCCTCTGAGCAGCAGAAAATCTTCTGCCATTATAACCGAAATACGCGCAAAAATCTGCGCATCGAGAAGAATTTCAAAAAAGTTATTTTTGTGTTTACATTTTGTTTAAGATTTTCCCGTATGATGGCATCATCAGGAATGATAAATGATGTGCCGAAAGGCAGAGGAGGAAAATCATGGAAATGCAGAATGTAAAAGATCAGGCAGCAAAGGTATTCACCCCCGCGCGTCTCAAAAAGGCGGTCGCATGCGCCGTGCTCGTCGGTATCGTCAGCGCAGGCGGCGCGTACTATCATCACCGGCAGGCGGAGGCACGCTCCCTCGTTCAGAAACAGGCGCAGTCGGAGATGATTGCGGTGCAGGCATCGCAGCGCGGCATGGTTCTGCTCGATGAGGAGCATGTGCAGACGATTGCGGCAGAGGCGATCGGAAAGTCTGTCTCGGAGCTGAACTTCCGCACGATTTACCTGACGGTGAAGGATCACGATGACAAAGACGGAAAGCGCGGCGATAAACACCGCGACGGCAAGCACGACCGCAAGCATGACCGTAAGGAGCAGCGCGACGGACGTCCTGCACATGACCGCGACGGTCAGCCGGGAATGATGCCGCCCGCGC
>NZ_GG749278.1:7701-93423 GCF_000160555.1 Centipeda noxia ATCC 43541 | reverse complement strand
CGGCAGATGGTGCCGTGCAGCCGGCGCCTGCAGCTGCGCCGACGGCGGGGCCGCAGCAGGACCCTGCACAGCGTCCAATGATGCAGCCGGACTTCCGCCCCGTCTACAAGGTGAAGTGCTATGCCGGGAACGTGGAGTACAAACTCCGCATCGACGCCGTGACGGGAACGGTGCTCTCGAGCAAGGCGGATGTGGACGACGATATTTTCTAAGGGATATTGATGCATAGAAAAACAGCGGCCGTGAGGGCCGCTGTTTTTCTATGCGCAGAAGTATCGACTCGAAAGCGCATGCGGGGAAGAACGCTCTGTGTGGGGCATGCACATCACCGCAGCAGGAAGAAGAGCGCCGGGTAGACGAGGAAGAAGAAGGCAATGCTCGTGGTGAGAAAGCCTGCAATGGTGTAATCGACGTTGAGATGATAGAGCTTTGCCGCGGTGACGGAGTTGATGGCGCCCGGCGTGACGGAGAAGACGAGGATGGCGCCGAGGAGAACGGGATCGCGGACGAACGGATAGGAGACTGCAAGCATAAATGCGGGGAGAATGAGAAAGCGCAGGGCGAAGAGATCGAGGGTATAGGGGGCATAGCGCCGCGCGCGGTGGAGATTTACGAGCGCGCCGACGGGGAGCATGCCGAACCATGCGCCGAAGTGGATGAGGCCTTCGAATGCCGTTTGGGCGGCAGGCGGGCGTTCGATGCCGGCCGCGTTGAGCGCAAGTCCTGCGGCCATGCCGAGGATGCTGAGCTGGTTCCACGAGAGGAAGATGTCGAGGAAATGCAGGCGGATCTTTCCGCCCCTGCCGTGATTCCTATGCTGGAGATAGTAATACTGCGCCATTGGAAAGACGGTGAGGACAAGCATGAGCGTCTGGAAGATCCCCATGATCTGCGCGTAGGCAAATCCCTGCTCGCCGTAGAGAATGAAGGCGCAGACACCGCCGAGGGTCGTGATGTTGGACATCATGGCATTGGCAAGGTAGGCGCCGCGGTCGAGGGGATTGTGGTACTTGCGGATAAAGAACGCCCAGCCGACGACGCCCGGGAAGAGGACGATGAGGATGCCGTAGATCGGGATCAGGGCGAGATCCCATGAGATGGGGAGCGTCCAGCAGCTCATGAGCGCGAGTATGGTGTAGATGACGATGACGTTCAGACGCAGGATGCGGCTGATGAGCACATCCGATATCCTGCCGTGCTGATGGAGCAGATAGCCGACGATAAGAGGGAGGAGCAGATCGGTAAAGAGATAGATGATGCGAAAGTCTGAGGTGTCCAAGCAAAGCGCTTCTTTCTAGCGAAACAGGAAAAAGACGGCGGGAAAGAGAACGATCAGATAGAGGACCGTCGTCACGAGGAAGACGGCGATTGTGTAGTCGACGTTCAGCTGATAGAGGCGCGCAGTCAGCGTCGCATTGATCGCCGCCGGAACGCTCGCAAAGATGACGAGCGCATTTCGGACGAGCGGGTCGCTGATGATGAGGCGGGCCGCAAAGAATGTGACGAGGGGGACGAGGAGGAAGCGGAGGAAGATCATGTCGAGCGTCAGATAGACGAAATGACGTGCGCGGCGGAAATTGATGAGAGAGCCGACCGGCAGCATGGCAAACCACGCGGAGACGTGGATGAGACAGCCGAACGCATCCGACAGGACGGGCGGCCGCACAACGCCGCCCGCATTCAGCAGAAGACCGGCGGCCATGCCGAGAATGCTGATCTGATTCCAGGAGACAAGCAGTCCGAAGAAACCGCGTCCCTCAAGGCGCGCACGGCGTCCGCGGTTTTTATGCAGGAGATAGTAGTACTGCGCGGCCGGGAATGCGAGGAGGACGAGGATGAGATTCTGGCAGGCGCCGCCGATCTGTGCGTACGCAAAGCCGCGCTCTCCGTAGATAATGTAGGCGCAGATGCCGCCGAGCGTGCCGATGTTTGACAGCAATGCGGAGATGAGGTGTGTGCCGCGGTCGATCGGACTGTGAAAGCGCCGCCCGAGAAAACGCCAGCTGATAAAGCCCGGAAAGAGAATGATAAACGCAAAGAATACCGGAAGGATGACGAGATCGCGCGTGAGCGGCAGTGCCCAGAAACTGAACAGTGAGAGCAGCGTGAAGAAGACGACGACATTGATGCGGATGAGCAGATTGACCGCCGCATCCGAGAGCAGGCGGCGCTGATAGAGCAGATAGCCGACGATGAGCGGCAGGATCAGATCGGTGCCGAGGTAGATCAGCCGCGTGTTGATTTCATTCATAACGCTCCCCTTACCTCCGTAAATACATCCTGTGACGGGTTCATCCTAGCACAAGTCAATTGCAATGTAAACTTTCTCAAGATTTTGATGGAAAAGACAGGAAAAGGAGAGAATGACGGCGAATAAGTATTTATATTGTACAGCATTTTGTTATGAGCCGCCGCGGTCGAGTCGGAGGACAAGGGTGTGAGGGGGAGCGTCGCCGGGCGCATCCCAGGAGGAGGGGACGTTACATGGCAGTGATAGACAAAGGTTTTGGCGCATATGACGTACGCGGCATCTATCCGGACGAGGTCAACGAGGAGCTTGCCTACCGCGTCGGGCGCAGTTTCCCCACGCTGTTCGGAGCGAAGAAGGTGGCCGTCGGACATGACATCCGCCTGTCCGGACCTGCGATCCGCGATGCGCTCACAAAGGGACTCACGGAAGCCGGCTGCGATGTCGTGGACATCGGGCAGTGCGGCACCGAGATGATCTACTTCGCAACGGCACATCTCGGCCTCGGCGGCGGCATCATGATCACGGCGAGTCACAATCCGAAGCAGTACAACGGCATGAAGTTCGTCCGTGCAGAGGCGCGTCCGATCTCGAGCGATACGGGACTCAAGGACATCGCGGCGATGGTCGTGGGCGAGACCTACCCTGCGCCTGCGGCGGTGCCCGGGAAGATCGAAAAGGCGGACGTGCTTGATGCCTATGTCAAACACATCCTTACCTACGTTGATGTGAGCAGGCTGAAGCCCTACAAGATCGTTGTCAATACGGGAAACGGCGCAGCGGGGCCGATCATCAACGCGATGGAAAAGTTCCTGCCGTTCGAGCTCGTCAAAGTCTACAACGAGCCGGACGGAAATTTCCCGAACGGCGTGCCGAACCCGATCCTGCAGGAGAACCGCGAGGCGACGGCGAAGGTCGTGCGTGAGACGGGCGCGGATTTCGGCGTGGCGTGGGACGGTGACTTCGATCGCTGCTTCCTCTTCGACGAGAAGGGGGGCTTCATCGAGGGCTACTATATGGTCGGTTTTTTGTCGGAAGCGTTCCTTAAAAAGAATAAAGGTGCGAGCATCATCTACGATCCGCGCCTCATCTGGAACACAATCGAGATTGCCGAGCAGCTTGGCGGCAAGCCCGTTATGTGCAAGAGCGGGCATGCGTTCATCAAGGACAAGATGCGCGAGGTCAATGCGATTTACGGCGGCGAGATGAGCGCACACCACTATTTCCGTGATTTCTCCTACTGCGACAGCGGTCAGATTCCATGGCTGCTCGTGGCGGAGCTGATGAGCGCGTCGGGCGGGAAAACGCTGTCCGAGCTCATGAAGGCGCGCATGGATCGTTTCCCGACTTCCGGTGAGGTCAACAGCACCGTATCTGATGCGAAGGCTGTCATGGACCGCATCGAGGCGAAATACGGCCCCGGGGGCAAGGTGACGAAGGTGGACGGGCTCTCGGTGGAGTTCGACAAATGGCGGTTCAATCTCCGCATGTCCAATACCGAGCCCGTTATTCGCCTGAACGTTGAGACGCGGCAGGATAAGGCGCTGCTGAAGGAAAAGACCGACGAGCTGCTTGCGGAGATTCGGGCCTGAGTGCAGGAAGGAGGCAGTGATGAGTCTTATACTGAAATCCGGATTTACATTCGACTATGACAATCTCTACGGCGAGGGCAAGGTAACGGATGCCGACCTTGCATTCTATGCGGAGGATCTGAAGAACGCGCACGAGGCAATGAAGGTCATGCGGGCGACGGGCTTTATCCGCGGACATCTCTCGAAGGACGGCGAACCGGAGAAGGTGCTGTTTTCGCAGACGCCCTACATCGCGGACGGACATATCAACTCGCCTGCGTCGATCGCACGGCTCAAGGAGTTCGGTGAATACGCCCGCAGGAACACGGACGTGGTGATCTCTCTCGGCATCGGCGGCTCCTTCCTCGGGAACAAGGTGCTGTTCGACGTACACTGCGGCGAGCTGTGGAACTCGCTCTCGAACGAGCAGCGCGATAACTATCCGCGCATCTACTTCAGCGGGAACAACATCGACCCGCGCCGCACGGGCGACATCATCCGTCATCTGAAGGATGTCGCGCAGATCAAAAAGACGCATGGCGGACAGCCGCTGCGCATCATGCTGCTCGTCATCTCGAAGTCGGGCGGAACACTCGACACGATGTCGAACTTCATGGTGATGTACGATGAATTTATGAAGGCAGACAATGTGGAGGTCGAGGTCGTTGCCGTTACCGATCCGAACGAGGAGAAGCCGACGCTTCTCAAGAAGCTCGCGATGGATATGGGATGGAAGCAGTTTGCCGTCCCCAACGGCGTCGGCGGCCGCTTCACCGTCTTTACCGAGGTCGGCCTTTCGCTCGCAGCATGCATAGGCTTTGACATCGGGAACTTCCTTGCCGGCGCCCGCGCGATGGACGAGGCGTGTCAGAACGATGACCTCTGGCAGAATCCTGCGATGCTCAATGCGGCGCTCAAGTTTGCTGCAGCCGAGAAGCACGGGCGCGACATCGAGGTCATGATGCCTTACGGCGACTACTTGAAGTCCGTCTCTGAGTGGTACATCCAGCTGCTTGCCGAGTCGCTCGGCAAGCAGTTCAACAAGGAAGGCAGGGAGGTCTGCTACGGGCGCACGCCGGTCGTTGCGGTCGGGACAACGGACATGCATGCGCAGACGCAGCAGCACCAGGAGGGCAAGCTCAACAAGGTGGTGCAGTTCATCCGCATCGATCAGTGGGCGGATGATCTGGTCATCCCGAATGCCTTCCCGAATGTGCAGAAACTTGCGGATATTGCGGGCGTTACGATGGGGGATGCGCTCGAGGTGGCCCGCCAGTCGAATGCGGACGCGCTTGCGTCGAACAAACGGTACAGCGCCGTATTCGCACTGCCGGAATTGAATGCGTATCATCTCGGCGAACTGCTCTATCTGCTTGCCATGTCCGTTGCCTATGAGGGGGAGCTGGCGGACGTGGATGCGTTCGACCAGCCGGGGGTCGAGGCGTACAAGCGCATCATGGGGCCGAAACTGCAGGCACTCAAGGGATAGAAGAGGGGGCGCTGCGCCCCGTATGAGGAGGGGCTGCTGCGGCAGTCCCTTTCTGTATGGACGGAGGTCATGGTGTTCGGCACATGGAGGGCATACATCGCGTCGCTTTCTGTGCGGCAGGCGGTTGTATTCGGCATTGTCATACTTGCCGCGGCGGGAGGGCTGTATCTCTCATGGGAGGATGCACCTGCACCTCCGGAGGTTCTGCATCATTTGGAACAGGCGCCTTCGCCGCATCTTGAGATCACGGGTCTTTCTGCGGCGGCGGAGCGCGTGCCCCTGCGCAACCCTTTTTCGGCGGCACATGAGAGTGCGGGAGAAGCCTTTGTATCTCCGCTGCCTGTACATGAAGCAATGCAGATGCCTCCCGCAGCGGCGGCTGCGGTCCCTGCGGCACCGGCAGAAAAGAAGGCTCCTGCTTTGCCGCTTGTCCTGCACGGCGTAGTGACCTCCGCAGACGGTACGCGCATCGCCGTTCTCGGACAGGGAGAAGAGGGCGCAGCGCTGACCGTGGGAGAAGAGTGGCACGGATACCGACTGGAAGGACTGACGGACACGACAGCGACGCTGCGTGCAGCATCCGGAACGGTTACACTGATGAGAGAGTAGGAATGTATGAGACAACGGATGACGATCGCTGCACTCGTGTGTATGATGCTTCTTTCTGTACCTGCGGCCGCTGCGCCTGTCACAATCAATGTGACGGGCGGGGATGTGCGCACTGTATTGCTTGCCGTCGCACGCATGGGGAATCTGCCGCTCATCGTCGATGACAGGGTTGACGGGACGGTGACGGCGCATTTGACCGGTGAGGCGGAGGAGGTGCTGCACCTCGTTGCCGCTGCGCGCGGCATTCATATCGAACGGCACGGGGGCGTCTTTCTCGCTTTCGGTGCGGATGCGCGCGGGGAGAATCGGCGCGTGCACACGTATGCGGTGCGCTTCGCCGATCCGGAGGAACTGGCGCATGCAGCAAATTTATCCCTTACCGGTGAAGGAAAACGCGCGATAGTGTCGAAAAATAATGATGAGAGAGAAAATGAGGGCTCAGATTCTGATTCTGACGCACAACAGCGCGTCCTTGTTGATACGGCGACAAATACGCTGCTCTTTTATGGGACGGAATCAGAGGCTCTTGCCGTGCGCGAAATTATCTCCGCGCTCGACAGGGAGCCGCAGCAGGTGTCGCTTGAGGCGCGTGTTGTGGCCATATCCAAGGAGGCGGCCAAGCAGCTCGGCGTCGACTGGTCGTGGTCATCTCTTCCGCAGTATCCCCGTGTCCAATATGATCGGGGAGGCAGCTGGCGGGTGGGAGAGCGCAATGCGGGGACCGGCGGGACAAGCGCACCGGGCATTATCCGATTTGGCAGAGGGCCGGAGGGACTTCCCTACGAGTTCTACTACTCTGCGGCGATTCGCGCCCTCATCACCGAGGGCAAGGCGAAGATGCTCGCGCGCCCGAATGTTACGACGATCCAAGGCCGTGAGGCGCTGATCAACATCGGTGCGGAGGTTCCTGTGCCGCGCGTGGCGACATCCAACAACGTCACGACAACCGGCATCGAGTACCGCGAGGCGGGAATTATCCTGCGCTATACGCCCCGCGTTACGGCAGACGGGAATATTGTGGCGCGTGTACACACGGAAGTCAGTACGCCCGTCTATGTCGAAGATCTGAAGGCGTATCGCTTTCAGAAGAGGAGTGCGGATACGACCGTTCGTCTGAAAAATGGAGAGACGATGGTCATCGGCGGACTCATCGACAGCGACGAATCACGTTCTCTCTCGAAGATTCCGTTTCTTGGGGATCTTCCCGTTCTCGGCGCATTTTTTCGCTCTGTGCGGACGAGCAGGACCGAGACCGAACTCATGATTTTTCTCACAGCGCATGTGCTGGATGAGACATAATGTATGAAGGCTGGACGGAAAAGAGGAGATCTAAGTGGCAATCAGGATTTTACTTGCAGATGATCACGCACTGCTGCGGCAAGGGATTAAGCGCGTGCTGAACTTCGAGGATGATCTCGAGGTCGTCGGCGAGGCAGAAGACGGGCAGGAAGCTCTCGCGCGAACGCTCATGCTGAAACCTGATATCCTCCTTCTCGATATCAACATGCCCGGGCTTACCGGACTTGACGTTACGAAGCAGCTTAAGCAGGCGCGCACACGGACAAAGATCATCGCGCTCACGATTCACGACAGCGACAACTATGTGCTCGAGCTCCTCAAGAACGGTGCGCTCGGCTATCTGCTCAAGGACGTGGAGCCGAGTGTGCTCATCAAGGCGATCCACATGGTCAACGAGGGCAACCCCTTCGTCTATCCGAAGCTGGCCGAGCGCCTCTTCGGCAGTACGGCGGTTTATGGAGATGTGAGCCGCATGGCGAAGGAGATCTGGGACGAGAGCCGCGGCGAACGCCTCACTCCACGCGAGATGGATGTCCTCGGCTGTATCGCAAAGGGCTTTTCCAATCAGGACATCGGCAAAGCACTGGGGCTGAGCGAAAAGACGGTTAAGAATCATTTGACCAGCATCTTTCACAAACTCAAGGTCAACGACCGCACGCAGGCGCTTGTCTATGTGCTCAAAAATAAAATTGTCACATTGGAATAATAGGAAGAAGCGGCGTACATCCGTAAAATGATGTACGCCGCTCTTTTTATGTATGATTGAAAAATATATCATTTGTTGCCCCGAAGGGAACGTGCTATAATATTCCGCATAAGAGGTGAAATTTATGCTGGAAGTCATTGAAGGGCTGATGATTCCGTTCGTTGGGACGACACTCGGTGCGGGCTGCGTGTTCTTTCTGAAGGACGCGCTGAACCGCAGTGTGCAGCGCGGGCTGACCGGGTTCGCCGCAGGCATTATGGTCGCGGCGTCAATCTGGAGCCTTTTGATCCCGGCGATGGAGGGTGCCGCCGATATGGGATCATTTGCCTTCATCCCGGCGGTTGCGGGATTCTGGGCAGGGACGCTCTTCCTCCTGCTGCTCGATCATATCATCCCGCATCTGCATATGAATGCGAAGAAAGCCGAGGGACCGCACAGCCGTCTCTCACGGACGACGATGCTCGTGCTTGCTGTGACTCTGCATAATATTCCCGAGGGCATGGCCGTCGGCGCCATCTATGCCGGCTGGCTGAGCGGGAGTGAGGGGATTACGCTCGGCGCAGCACTTGCGCTCTCGCTCGGCATCGCGCTCCAGAACTTTCCCGAAGGGGCGATTATCTCGATGCCTCTGCGTGCGGCAGGGATGGGAAAATGGCGCGCTTTCGGCGGCGGCGTTCTCTCCGGTGCGGTCGAGCCGATCGGCGGTGCGCTTACGATTCTTGCGACGGCGATTATCGTGCCGATACTGCCCTATGCACTTGCATTTGCGGCCGGCGCGATGCTCTATGTTGTCGTGGAGGAATTGATTCCGGAGATGAGCGAGGGCACGCATTCGGATGTCGGCGTCATTTCGTTCGCCGCGGGATTCTCACTCATGATGATGCTCGATGTAGCATTGGGATAATAAGCAGAAAAAGAGCCGCCGGCATTAGTCCGGCGGCTCTTTTTCCTGGAAAGGGATGCCGCAGATCAGGAAAACCTGCGGCTTGAGAAATGGGATGTAAGGGTATTTTCCTTACAAGAGGAACGCAGGGAAACGTTCCTATAAGAGGGATGATCAACGGGGGAAAATGTCGGGGAGGACGTTTCGCGGTTCCCGTTGACAGTTTGTATTATAGCACATTTTTTTTGAAAATTGTGTGACCCGAGTCACATAATACAAAATAAGAATGAAATTCAGTAAAAACTTTTGCGTTCTATATGGTTTTCAGATGTCTTTAAAAAATATCGGAAAAGACACGGATAATCGCTCCGGGGAGGCGGCTCCTGCATTGCTTTTTCCTATGAAAAATCGTATAATGACAGATAAGAGTTATCAGGGAGAATGCAGGGAAGATCGTGTATTCGGGGGGATGCTCGGGTTGTTTGGTGATGAGGAGGAATATTCATGCGTGATTACTTAAGAATTGCCCAGGTTATCGGTCGTGAGATCATCGACTCGCGCGGCAATCCGACAGTCGAAGCGGAGGTCGTTCTCGAAGACGGTTCGATCGGCCGCGGCGCATCTCCCTCGGGGGCATCGACGGGGGAGTTCGAGGCACTCGAGCTGCGTGACGGCGACAAGGCGAAATTCGGCGGCAAAGGAGTTTCTAAGGCTGTCAAGAATGTAAATGAAAAGATCGCTCCCGCGCTTGCGGGCCTCGAGGCATGTGATATCTACGCGGTCGATCAGGCGATGTTCGATCTGGACGGTACGAAGGACAAGTCCAAGCTCGGTGCGAATGCGATCCTTGCTGTTTCGATTGCGGCATCGGATGCGGCGGCGAAGTCTGAGGATATCCCTCTCTATCGCTTCTTCGGCGGCCTTCAGGCAAACGTTCTGCCCGTGCCGATGATGAACATCCTCAACGGCGGCGCGCACGCAACGAACTCCGTGGATACGCAGGAGTTCATGGTTATGCCGGCGGGGGCTCCCACGTTCCGTGAGGCGCTGCGCTGGTCGACGGAGGTGTTTCACGCTCTGCAGGCGCTCCTCAAGAAGGAAGGAAAGACGACGGCGGTCGGCGACGAGGGCGGATTTGCTCCGGATCTGGACTCCGATGAAGATACGATCGAGCATATCCTCAAGGCGATCGAGAATGCCGGCTACAAGCCCGGTACGGATTTCGTTCTCGCAATGGATGCGGCCTCGTCTGAGTGGAAGGACCGCGAGAAGGGCAAGGGCTTCTATCATCAGCCGAAGTCCGGCAAGAAATTTACGTCGGATGATCTCATCAAGCATTGGGAGTCGCTTATCAACCAGTTCCCGATTTACTCCATCGAGGATGGTCTCGATGAGGAGGACTGGGACGGCTGGAAGGCGATGACGAAGGCGCTCGGGCACAAAGTTCAGCTCGTCGGCGATGATCTCTTCGTCACGAATACGGAGCGCCTGAAGAAGGGCATCGAGCTCGGCGCGGGCAACTCCATTCTTATCAAGCTCAACCAGATCGGCTCCGTCTCCGAGACGCTCGAGGCGATCAAGATGGCGCACAAGGCAGGCTACACGGCGGTTACGTCGCATCGCTCAGGCGAGACGGAGGACACGACGATTGCCGATCTCGCGGTCGCGCTCAATACGGGACAGATCAAGACGGGCGCACCGTCGCGTTCCGAGCGCGTGGCAAAGTACAACCAGCTCCTGCGCATTGAGGAAGAGCTCGGCAGCAGCGCAGTCTATCCGGGCAAGCGCGCATTCAACTTCACAAAGTAATATCTTTCGTTTCGGATAGAAAAATCCCCCGCTGCTGCGGGGGATTTTTCTATCCGAGGACGCCGGTGTCACTCAGAGGACCTCCACGATCTCCGTTGCGCTCTTGCGCTGCGGATGACGCGGAGAGGGGAGACCCTTCTCGGTCGGGTAGCCGACGGGGAAGAGCGCGATGAGATCATAGTCCGCCATTGCGGGGAATGCTTTCTTCAGCTTCGGTGCGTCGAAGTGTCCGACCCATGTCGAGCGGAGGCCTTCGTTGTGGATGGCGAGCATGATGTGCGTCGCGACGATAGAGGCGTCGACATCGGCGAAGTTGCGTTCATCATAGGAGCGCACCCATGCTTCATTTGCTTTTCCTCCGACGACGAGAAAGACACCGGCACCGAAGGTATAGTTCGTTGCCTCCGCGAGTTTTGCACGGGCGGCGGGGCTCTGGATCGCCCAGACCTTAAACGGTTGTTTGTTGACGGCCGTCGGCGCAAGGCGTGCTGCTTCGAAGATGCGGCCTAAGACATCGTGCGGAATCTCCCGATCTGAAAGCGCGCGGCAGGAGAAACGATCACGAATGAGCTCATTGAATTCCATAATACTTCCTCCTTCATTTACTCATTCATTACTGATATTAGTATATCACATATGGCAAGAGGAATATGTTTCCGCAGAACGGGAAATCACGGATATGAAGTTCATTTTACCAGTGATTCCTTAAGAAAGATGTGCTATGATAACAAACAATATCATGGAGAATGAGGTGGATGATGCGAAAGAAATTATGTGTGGTACTTGCCGCGCTTACCATAACAACGGGAATTTTTTTCCCGCCCGCGCGTGCGGAGGCGATTGACGCGTGGGGGATTGCGGCGCAGGCGCTCGGTGTCCTCGGTGCATATCACTCCGCACTCGGCGCAGTGCTCGCGCTCGGCAATGATGTGAACGCGCAGGTGCAGAGCGAGCGGCAGGACATCGCAGAGAATGGGCGCACGCACAATGCACGCGACACCGTGCTGATCGACACCATCATGCAGCGGCTCGTGCGGGACGGCGACTATGTCCTCCGCGTAAACTCGCTGCCCTTTACATGGGCAGTGACAGACAGCTCCGTATTCAATGCTGCCTGCTATCCGACGGACTATGTGAGCATCAACCGCGGACTGATCCGCGGGCTCAATGGAAATGTGGACGAGCTTGCCGCGGTGCTCGGGCATGAGATGACGCACGGCATTCGCCAGCACAGCGCGCACAACTACGCAAAGGCGGCAGCGCAGTTCTACGGGCTCAGCTTTCTCAATATGGACGCAGGTCTGATGGACTGGAACAAGCTCAACGCACTCGTGGGCTACTCCGTTGCAAAAAATGTTACCCTGCCCTCAGAATATGAGGCCGACGAGGGGGGCTTCCGCATCATGACGAGTGCGGGCTTTAACCCCGGCGGCGGCGCAGCGGCGATGGCGCGCATGGGATACTACCTGACCTATGTGACGCAGGAACTCGCGGAGTATCAGGACCCGACGCAAAAAAATCTGCCGCAGGATGATTTTTCGGATCACCCGGCAACAGAGCGGCGCGAAGAAAAGCTCGCCGGCTTTATGACTGATTACAGCGCGGGCCATGTGACGGTTGTAGATCGAAAGACCATATGCATCGACGGGACGCCGCTCCTCACGGTGACGTGGACCGATGAGGAGTATGACAACAGTCCCGAGAACGCCTATCTCGCTGCGGGTGCGCTCGCGCGTGCCTTTCATGACTATGACTCCCCGGCGGAGTGGGGCCTCTCGGTCACGCGTGACGGCGGCGCTGTGCTCAGCGGTGATCCGCGTGTGAATGAGCTGCTCGTGTATTTCCTCGCGAAGGAGAAAGCCGGCGCGCGCCTTGTGGAACTCGTGCATCATGCCTATGCGGGAGAGGCGCAGAGCGGGGCGCGGGAAAAGCTGCGCGCGGAGGAGAAAACACGCGCAGACGCGCGCGCAGCAGAGCGTGCGGCAGTCGAGAATGCCGATGCGAAGGCGATCAAGAAGATGCGTGAGAACAGCGACGCATACAGCGACTATGGCGACAGTGAACGAGCGCTCATGCTCATGGAGCGTGTCTTTGCCTCGCCGCATGACGAGAGCCGCGCAGTCAGCTACGTTATCCGTGCGCGTGCCTATGCGGTCCGAGGGGATTGGACGCGGGCGCGGGCGGACGCAGACAAGGGGGTCGCCGAGGATCCGAAGGACGTCTACACATGGCTGAACCGGTCGGATGTGCTCCGCATGATGGGCGACCGCGATGGGGCGCTTGCCGACGCGATGAAGGCCATCGAAACGGATGCGAAGAATCCGTATGGCTATCTGATTGCGGCGGAGCTCTACGATGAGATGGGCGAACAGGAGCAGGCACGCACGTATTTTGCAAAACTCTATGCCGTTGAGCCGAAGGCAGTTGGCAGGATCCCGGACGCGTATTTGGAATCCGTGGACAAGCGCGCCTATGAGAAGCGGATCAAGGAGCAGAAGAAAGTGCGCGAGGAAAACGAAAAGTCTCTGCGTGAGAAGGCAGACAAAAAAAGCCGCCCGGCAGACGGCGGCAAATAAAAAGGGCGCGGCAGAGCCGCGCCTTTCATATTATGCACATCTGCGCCAAAGAGCGTAGCAGAGTGCGCCAAGGGCAATGACGAACACATCAACGACACTGTATGTGAACGCGTAGCCGCAGGTGACGGCAACAACGCCAAGTCCTGCGGCAGCAAGTCCGACGCTGATATCCAGCGACCAGAAGTAAGTTGCGGTCGCAACGCCCGCACGCGCAGGCGGAGCGCTGCGCACGGCAAGTGTTTGGAGTGCAGGGGTGACCGCGCCGAAACCGATGCCGAGGAGCAGTGCGGCAGCGATCAGCCCGGAGAGTTCTGTGATGCTGCCGAGGAGGGCCATTCCTCCGGCAAAGAGGAGAAGCCCCGGGCAGACGGTGTAATCCGGGCCCTTTTGGTCAAAGATACGTCCGATGAAGGGGCGCGTCACGAGAATTGCGCCCGCATAGCATGCGTAGAAGAGGCTCGTCTCTGCGGCGAGCCCGAGACTGCGCGTATAAAGTGGGATGAAGGTAAGCACGCTGCCGTAGGCAAAGAAGAGAATGCCTGCGATGAGAGCGGGCGCCATTGCACGGCGCTCAATGAACGTGCTTACGGAAATCGTGCACGCGGTTCGCTGCGGCAGTATAACCGCATCCGGCAGATCGTGCATTCCGCCGGCGGCAATTGAGAGTGCGGCGAGGGCGCTGAGCGTAAAGAAGAGCACGGTCGCTGAGAAATGCTCCATCATCAAAAGTCCGATCATCGGGCCGATGACCATCGCAAGATTTGTCGAGAGGGCAAAGTATCCGATGCCCTCTCCCTTGCGTGCAGGCGGGAGGATGAGTGCCGTAAGCGCCGCCGCCGTTGTCGTCGACACGGCGAAGATGATGCCGTGGAGCAGGCGGAGTCCGTAAAGGACCGAGAGTGCCGCAGCAAAGGCGAATGCAGTCATGACGAGGAAGAAAAGGACGGTGATCCCGATCATGAGGCGCCGTTTATTGACCGCGTCGATGAGGATCCCCGCCCAAGGACGCGCAGCGACCGTACCGATCTGGAAGAATGTCATGGCGAGCCCCGCTTCCACATCGCCGCCGCCGTACTCCGTCATGATGATGATGGGCAGCGCCGCGATCATAGCATACTGCGTGACGTAGATGAGGAAATTGCTCAGGCTCAGACCGAGGAATTCGCGTGTCCAGAGCGCTTCACTCCTTATACTTTTCATGGGACGACCTTTCGTTTTCTGATGGTACGGCTGCGTGCTGTGTATGTGACCATTTTTCAATATACTACGGAGAATATATCATGTAAAGGAAAACGTGCTTGCTTTTTTTATCGGGGACTTCGGCGCGGCATCGTCGCCTTTGGGGTTCCATGTGTTTAAGAAAATGGTTTGATCACAACCGGAAAATTGACATCAAAAAACGCCATTCCGAATGGAACGGCGTTTTTGATATCTTACTGTGCCAGCGCGTTGACCTTTTTGGCAAGACGCGACTTCTTGCGCGCTGCAGCGTTCTTATGGTAGACGTTGTTTGCAGCCGCTTGATCGATGGACTTGTATGCCGCAACGAGGAGGGTTTTCGCCTCATCCGCATTGCCGGCGGCGACAGCGTCATTGACGCTGCGGATCGCACGGCGGACGCGCGTCTTCTCTGCAACATTGCGCGCGCGGCGCTTGGCGTCAGACTTTACACTCAGAATAGATGCCTTGATGTTTGGCAAATCGTTCACCCCCTCGACTGAAAATGTACTGAGCCATTCTATCACACGGGTGCAGAAAATGCAATATTTTTTTCTTTCTTCGCGACTGTGAGCAGGAGCGCCGCATTCACGACGACGAAGAGCGAGCCCGCGTTGTGCCAGAGCGCCCCCGTCGCGGGAGTCAGGATGCCGGCAGCCGACAGGCCGAGCGCGATGAAGTTGATTGCAAGGCCAAAGATAATATTTTGCTGTATTTTTTTCATTGTGCGGTGCGCCATGCGGATAAGCGCGGGCAGGCGGCGGATGTCATCGCTGACGAGTACCGCGTCTGCCGACGCGACGGCGATGTCGGAGCCGATGCCGCCCATGGCGATGCCGGCATAGGCGGATCTCAGGGCCAGTGCGTCGTTGACGCCGTCACCGACCATAGCGATGAACGGTCCTCTGCGTTCGATGTGTTTCATCTTTTCGTCCGGCAGGAGATCGCTTTGGATTTCTGTAATGCCTGCCTGTGTGCCGATATGCTCTGCGACGCGCGCATTGTCGCCGGTGAGGAGAAGCGGGGTGAGGCCGAGATGGCGCAGCGAGGTGATGGCCTTCGGCGTATCGCTGCGGATGCAGTCTGCCAGGGCGATCATGCCGACGATTTTGTCATCGGCTGCGACAGCGCTGACGCTTGCTCCATCCTGTGTGTACCGCACCGTAAAATCCAAGGCAGATTCCGGGAGTGAAAAGAGCGTCGGTTTTCCGACCGTGATGCCCTTGCCGCCCACTTTTGCAGAGATGCCCTTTCCTGCGAGAACCTGTGCTCCGGATACGGCGGGAAGAGGCTCTCCCGTATTCCGCCAAGCAGCGGTGACGGCGCGCCCGAGCGGATGCTCGGAATGCTGTTCGGCCGCGGCGGCGAGGCGGAGAATATCCCGCTCCGCGTATGCATCAGAGAGAGACTGTACGGCGATCACGGACGGGGTGCCGCTGGTCAGCGTCCCCGTCTTGTCAAAGGCGATCGTATCTACTTTGGCAAGGCGTTCAAGAGCATCTGCCCTCCGGATCAGAATGCCGCGCTGCGTGAGGTTGGCGATTGCAGCTGCGACGGCGGTCGGCGTCGCCAGGACGAGCGCGCAGGGGCAGAAAACAACGAGTGCGGTGACCGCGCGGATGAACTCCCCCGTGCCCCACCAGATTGCGCCTGCACAGACGAGTGCAGCGAGGACGAGGCGGGATGCCCAGCGGTCGGCGAGGCGGACGATGGGGGCCTTCTTGGCATCGACATCGCGTGCCAGCGCGATCATGCGCTGGAGGGAGGAATCCGCGCCGGTCCGCTCCGCACGCATCGTGAAGATGCCATAGGTGTTGATCGTACCGCTCATGAGCGCATCGCCCGGATGTTTGTCGACGGGGAGGGATTCTCCCGTCATCATCGATGCGTCGACGGCGGACTCTCCCTCGGTTAGAATGCCGTCGACGGGGATCGCCTCGCCCGCATGAATCCGAAGCAAATCGCCGCGGCGAATCTCGTCAACGGGCAGAAGGGACTCTTTCCCATCGCGGAGGACATGCGCTGTCTGCGGGACGTATTGGAGCAGGCTCTCGATGCCCTGCCGCGCGCGGTCCACCGTCCAGTCCTCGAGCAGGGTACCGAGCTGCATGATGAGGGCAACCTCGCCTGCGGCGAAGTATTCCTCCGTCACGATGGCCGCAATGAGCGCGATGGAGACGAGAACGCCCGCGCGGATGTCAAAGCCGTTTAGAATACCGCGCCCGGCGACGTGGAGTATGGGAACGCCGCAGAGTATGATCGCGGCCCACGCGGGATCAAAGCCAAGCATCTGCTCCGCACCGCCGAAGAAACTCAGTGCGAGTGCCGGGAGTGACACGATCGCGCAGGCGAAGGTGGGACGCGGCGCGCTTTTGAGCCATTCATGAAGCATATAGAAACCTCCCTGGTGAGATGTGCATCTGCAAAACAGAACTTGTTTCAGTTCTGGACATATAGTACAATAAGTGCGAAACAATCGTAAGAAACAGTTCGCCGAAAATGTTCGTTACAGGACAAAACGTGCAAAATGTTTATCCAGCGGGATGCGGAGAGGGGAGATTATATGGAGCGGCGCCGAAAAAAGACGCGTGCGGCAATTCTTGCCGCATTTCATGAGCTTCTCGCATGCAAGCGATATGAAAACATTACGGTCCAGGATATCATTGATGCCGCGGATGTTGGGCGCAGCACCTTTTACACGCATTTCGAGACGAAGGATATGCTCCTGCGCGCGATGTGCGAGGACATGTTTTCCCATGTGCTCGAGGATGTCTCGGACGAGGGAAGCCATGACTTCTCCCACGACCCGGACAATCCCGCGATGATCATCTCACACATGCTCTATCATATGCAGGATCAGCAGAAAAATATACGCAGTCTCCTGACCTGCGAGAGCAGGGACCTATTCCTCCGTTATTTCAGGGAAAAGCTGAGTGAGACACTAACCGCACGCGGGCATGCATTTCTGCACGATCATGCGCTCCCTGACGACTTCCTCATCAGCCACATTACGGGCAGCTTCGTGTTGATGGTGGAATGGTGGATGCGCGGCAGATACGCGCGAACGCCGGAGGAGATGACGGAAATGTATGCGGCGGTTATTGCACCGATTTTTCGCGGATCGGACCGAACATTAAAATGAAAAAATGCTGAAAGCATGATCAATATCTTGCAGGAAATTCGGTCTGTTTATCGAATAAATATAGATAATATAAATATAAAGAAGAGAAAAGGAAAGACAAGAGCAAGATGGAAAGAATATCCGGCAAGCAGGCAGTAATGCGGCAAGATGTGCGGCTGTACGGTGCGCCTGCACGGCTTGTCCTGTCATATATGTTGGGGATACCGCCCGGTATCTTCGAGGGGAGAAGTACCTATGAAAAAAACAGAGTGCTTGGCAATGATTTTGGCAGGCGGCCAGGGCAGCCGCTTGGGCGCGCTCACAAAGCGGGTGGCAAAGCCGGCGGTTCCGTTCGGGGGGAAATACCGCATCATTGATTTTCCGCTCAGCAACTGCGTCAATTCCGGCATCGAGAAGGTCGGCGTGCTGACGCAGTACCGTCCGCTGGAGCTGAACCAATACCTCGGTTCGGGCAGCGCATGGGATCTTGATAAACGTGACGGAGGGCTGTTCGTTCTGCCTCCGTACGCGCAGGAGAAGGGAGCCGAATGGTATCGCGGTACGGCAGATGCGATTTACCAGAATCTCAACTTCATCGACATGGCGGATCCCGCGTACGTGCTGATCCTCTCGGGGGATCACATCTATACGATGGACTATGCGTGGATGCTCGAACACCACAAGAAGAACAAGGCACAGGCGACGATCGGCGTGTTCGAGGTTCCTTGGGATGAGGCACCGCGATTCGGCATTATGAACACGGACGAGAGCGGACGGATTGTCGAGTTTGAGGAGAAACCGGCAAAGCCGAAGAGCAATCTTGCCTCCATGGGCATCTATATATTCAACCGCGACTATCTTGCGGAGTATCTCACAGCAGATGCGAGGAGTGAGACGTCCAGCCACGACTTCGGCAAGGACATCATTCCGAAGATGCTCGCCGATGAAGGGCGCCTTTACTCCTATGCGTTCAGCGGCTACTGGAAAGATGTCGGAACGATCGAGAGCCTTTGGCAGGCAAATATGGATCTCCTGCAGGATGAGCCGCCGTTTGAGCTCTCCGGCAAGTGGCGCATTTACTCGTTCAACCCCTCGATGCCGCCGCAGTTTGTCGGAAAGGATGCGCGGGTTGTGCGCTCGATGATCAGCGAGGGAACGATGATCCTCGGCACCGTCGAGAACTCTGTGATCTTCCCCGGGGTTCGCGTGGGAAAGGGGGCCGTTGTGCGCAACTCCGTTCTGCTTCCGTCCGCCGTCGTAGGCGACGGTGCAATGGTTGACTATGCGATTCTCGCGCAGCACGCTGTCATGGAGGAGGGAGCACGGGTCATCGGCGAGGAGACGCAGATCACGGTCATTCCCGAGGGGGAGACCGTGAGTGCCGCATCGACCGCGCAGCGCGTCGGCTGATCAGTCCGAAGAGAACGGAGTGAAGATACCATGAATACCGTAATGGGACTCATCAACCTGCACGAAGACGGGAGCTTCATTCGTGAACTCGCCGATCGGCGTGCGGTTGAATCCATTCCCTTTGCCGGGCGGTATCGGCTGATTGACTTTGCACTTTCGAGCATGGTCAACTCCGGAGTGAGCAAGGTGGGGGTTATGCTGCCCGATGAGCCGCGCTCCGTGCTTGATCACCTGCGCTCCGGAAAGGACTGGGATCTGGCGCGTCGTCATGACGGCCTGTTCTACCTGCCTGCGGTGCATGAAGATCCGCAGCGGCGCACGGGGGATCTCAAGAATTTCTATCACAACCTGGACTTCATCGAGCATGCGTCCTCGCGCTATATTCTGCTGACGAACGGCAGCTTCGTCTACAACGTGGACTTTGATAAAATCCTGCGCTTCCATCAGAATACGGGCGCAGACATCACCCTCGTATCGCATACGACGATTGACGAGAATACGGGCAACAACATTGTGCTGGAGACGGCAGAGAACGGCTTGGTGCTGGACATATCCGAGAAGCCTGTGGCCTATCACGGCATGAAGGTATCCATGGGCATCTATCTGATGGACAAGCGCATCTTTGTTGAGACGGTGCGGCATGCCTATGAGCGCGGCGGCCGGGATTTTGTCCTCGACGGGATCATCCGGCGCGCGGCGGAGTATACGATGTTCGCCCATGAGCACAACGGATACACGGCGCATGTGGATTCCATGTCCACCTACTACCGTGCGACAATGGAGATCCTCGATCCGGAGGTCTGGCAGGAGCTCTTTATGGGCGATCGCCCGATCTACACAAAGGTTAAGGACGGCGTGCCGGTGCAGTACAAGGAAACGGCCAAGGTCGCGAACTCCCTGATCGCGAACGGCTGCATTGTACGCGGTGAGGTGGAGAACAGCGTCCTGTTCCGCGGGGTGAAGGTAGGCAGGGACGTGAAGATCCGCAACTCGATCATCATGCAGAGATGCGAGATTCAGGACGGCGCGCTCGTCGAGAATGTCATCTGTGACAAGAACGTTGTTATTACAGCGGAGAAATGGCTGAAGGGAGCTCCGGAGTATCCGCTCGTGATCAAGAAGAATATAACGATTTGACGCAGCGTCGTTTGAACTGCCGTTAGCGGTTCCTTATACAGTCCAGCCGCATGGACGGGAAGAGCTAACGGCTTCTTGTTTCTTCACTTCCATGGGGATTGCTGCTGTATGCAGGAAGTTACGTCCGGGGGAACGCTTGGAAAAGGAGTGGACGATTTGGCACAGAAGGATCAGGTCATGAGGCCGACAGGGAAAGCCCTTGAGACAATGAAGAAGATCTTGAGGAGCCGCTTCATAACGACGGCGCATGTCATGTTTGGGCGCGAAGTAGAAAATCTGACGGAGATTGAGATCTACAAGACGATCGCGGCAACGGCCAAGCAGTCCATCTCGGACAACTGGATCAAGACAAACAGGCAGTATGCGGAGCGCCAGGAGAAGCAGATCTACTACTTTTCCATTGAGTTCCTGCTGGGCAGACTCCTGAAATCCAACCTCATCAATCTCGGCATCGAAGAAGCGCTGAAGGATGTGCTCAAGGACTTTAATCTGAACCTCTCCGATGCCTATGAGGTGGAGCCGGATGCGGGGCTCGGCAACGGCGGCCTCGGCCGTCTTGCGGCGTGCTTCATCGACTCGCTCGCAGCACACCGCCTGCCCGGACACGGATGCACGATCCGCTATCAGTACGGACTTTTCGAGCAGAAGATCGTCGGCGACAACCAGGTTGAGATTCCGGACAACTGGCTGCGCGACGGCTTTGCATGGGAATACCGCAAGCCGGATAAGTCTGTGGATGTCAAATTCGGCGGCAATGCCTATATGCGCGATGCGGGGGGGCGGCTCGAGCTTGTTCATGAGAATCCGATGATCGTCATGGCGGTGCCGTATGATATGCCGATTGTCGGCTATCACAATGCGACGGTCAATACGCTGCGCATGTGGAACGCTGAGGTCAATCGCGACTTTTCCGACTATGGGCTGCTGACGCAGGAGGAAATTCAGCAGCGCAATGACTACCGCAGCTTTGTCGAGTCGATTACGCGCTACCTCTATCCGGATGACAGCACGTTCGAAGGGCGCCGCATGCGCCTCATTCAGGAGTACTTCTTCGTATCGGCAGGCGTGCAGAGCATTGTCCGCAACTACAAGCAGAACGGGATGGGGATCTACGATCTCGGCAGAAAGATCGGCATCCACATCAACGATACGCACCCCGCGCTCTGCGTAGCGGAGCTCATGCGCATTCTCGTCGACGAGGAGTCTCTGACGTGGGAGGACGCATGGGCGATCACGCGCGACACGATTGCGTATACGAACCACACAATCATGCCGGAGGCACTCGAGACGTGGAGCATTGAGATGTTCCAGCCGCTGCTTCCGCGCATCTATATGATCATCGATGAAATCAACCGCCGTCATCTTGAGGAAGTACGCCGCCGTTATCCCGGCAATGAGGACAAGGTGCGCGCGCTTTCGATCATTCAGGACGGCGTTATTCACATGGCACGCCTTTCGATTGTCGGCGGACACAGCGTCAACGGCGTGGCAAAGATCCATACGGGAATTCTAAAGTCCACGACACTCAAGGATTTCTACGACTATACGCCGCGCAAATTTAACAATAAGACCAACGGCATCACGCATCGCCGCTGGCTGATGAGCGCAAATCCGGAACTTGCTGCGCTGATCGACGATATTCTCGGCAGTCATAAATGGCATCGGCACCCGGAGCAGATGGACGGTCTGCATGATCATGTTGAGGACAAGAACTTCCTCGAGCAGCTCATGAAGATCAAGCATCTGCGCCGTGAGGGACTTGCGCGATACATTGAGCGGCACAACGGCGTGAAGCTGAACCCGGATTCCATGTTCGACATCCAAGTCAAGCGCATCCACTCCTACAAACGGCAGCTGATGAACATTCTGCACATCATGTACCGCTATCATCGGGCGCTCAGCGAACCGTCGTTCCTGACCCAGCCGGTGACCTATTTCTTCGGCGGAAAGGCGGCCCCTGGCTACTATATCGCAAAGGAGACGATTCGCCTCATCAACGTAGTCGCCGACCGCATCAATCAGGATAAGCGCGTCAACGATTTTATGAAGGTCATCTTCATCGAGAACTTCGGCGTCTCGATCGGCGAGCTTGTCTATCCGGCTGCGGATGTCAGCGAGCAGATCTCTACGGCGTCGAAGGAGGCGTCGGGCACGGGCAATATGAAGTTCATGATGAACGGCGCGATCACGCTCGGCACGCTCGATGGGGCGAATGTCGAGATCCGCGATGCGGTCGGCAGCGATCACTGTGTCATCTTCGGGCTCAAGGCGGAAGAGGTCATGAACTACTATGCGTCAGGCGCCTACTCTGCGTGGGATGAGTATCATACGAACGAAAAGGTGCGCACGGTGATGACCCAGCTTGTTGACGGCACCTACGGCGACTTCCGTTCGCTGTATGACTATCTGCTGCACGCGAACGACGAGTTCTTTATACTGAAGGACTTCAATGCGTACGACAACGCGCGCATCGAAGTCATGCGGCGGTTCAAGGACAAGGACGGCTGGGCGCGCACGGCGGCAATGAATGTCGCACACGCCGGCCGCTTTTCCTCGGACCGCACGATTGACGAGTATGCGCGGGATATCTGGAACATCCGACCTGTCATCATCTCGTAGAGGCACCGAGGACAATCATAGGAGGGGATCGTATGAAAACATCAGCGCTCAGTGAGTTTGATCTTTACCTCTTTCATCAGGGTACGAATTATCACGCGCAGGAAATGCTGGGAGCACATTTCGTCGAGCGGGACGGGAAACGCGGTGTTCGCTTTACGGTCTGGGCGCCGAATGCCAAAGAAGTCAGCGTTGTCGGGGAATTCAACGACTGGAATACGCTGGCCGATCCGATGAGCCGCATCGGTGACGGCGAGATCTGGGAGACCTTTGTCGAAGGACTCGGCGAAGGAGAAATCTATAAGTATGCGATTGAGCCGGAGTGGGGCGGGCCCCGCATCATGAAGGCTGACCCCTATGGATTTTATGCGGAGAAGAAACCCCAGACCGCATCCCGCATCTATGATATGAACCACTATGAGTGGAAGGACGCAGCATGGCAGGAGCGCAAGGCACGCGAAGTCTCATACGATCACCCGATGCTCACCTACGAGGTGCATGCGGGATCGTGGCGCCGCTCGCTCGATGGAGAGTATCTCTCCTATCGCGATCTTGCCGACCAGCTCATCGCCTATGTCAAAGACATGCACTATACCCACATCGAGTTCATGCCTTTGTGCGAGCATCCCTATGACGGTTCCTGGGGGTATCAGGCGACGGGCTATTTCGCCGTGACGAGCCGCTACGGAACACCTGATGATTTCCGCTATCTTATCGATACGGCGCACCAGAACGGCATCGGCATCATCATGGACTGGGTGCCCGGGCATTTCTGCAAGGACGAGCAGGGGCTGCGCCATTTCGACGGCAAGAATCTCTATGAGTCCGACAACGAAATGCGCGCGGAGAACTGGGAGTGGGGAACGACCAATTTTGACTACGGACGCACGGAAGTGCAGAGTTTCCTCATCTCGAACGCGCTGTTCTGGTTCGAGGAGTTCCACATTGACGGGCTGCGCATTGACGCGGTTGCAAATATGCTCTATCTCAACTACGGACGCAAGGACGGCGAGTGGCAGCCGAACAAATACGGCGATACGGGAAACCTCGAGGCGATGGATTTCCTCAAGAAGCTCAACGAGACAATTTTTAAATATCATCCGCATGCGCTTATGATTGCCGAGGAGTCCACCTCATGGCCGCTGATCTCCAAGCCTGTCTACATGGGCGGCATGGGGTTCAACTACAAGTGGAACATGGGCTGGATGAACGACATACTCGCCTATATGAGCCTCGACCCGATCTATCGCAAGTGGAACCAGGACAAGATTACGTTCTCCTTGATGTACGCATTCTCCGAGAATTTTGTCCTCCCGCTCTCGCATGACGAGGTCGTGCACGGCAAGAGCTCGCTGATCAGCAAGATGCCGGGCGATTACTGGCAAAAATTTGCGGGGCTCAGAGCCTTCTTCGGCTATTGGATCGCGCACCCGGGCAAAAAGCTGCTTTTCATGGGCGGTGAATTCGGGCATTTCATCGAGTGGAATTTCGATGACAGCATGGATTGGCATCTTGTCGAGCAGTATCCGATGCACGCGAAGATGTTGGCCTATTCGAAGGCACTCAATAAATTCTATGTAGACAACAAGGCCCTCTGGCAGGTGGATTTTGACTGGGGCGGGTTCCAGTGGATTGACTGCAACGACAGTGAGAACAGTATTATTGCGCTTATTCGCCGCGCCGACGATCACAATGACTTCATTGTCTGCGTGCACAACTTTACCCCGGAGGTGCGGCACGGCTACCGCATCGGCGTGCCGACGAAGGGGAGCTATGTCGAGGTGTTCAACTCGGATGAGGAGGCATACGGCGGCAGCGGCGTGCTCAATACGGGAAATATTATCAGCGAGGATTATGCCTTCCACGGGCGCGAGCAGTCTGTCGTCCTCACGATACCGCCGCTTGCCACGACATTCTACCGCTTGAAGCGGCAGAGCGGCGCGGGAACCCCTGTGAGCGAGCTGTCTGCGGCGGCGGATGCAGTCGCAAAAAAAGAATCTGCAGCGGAAAGGCGCGGAGCGGCAGCGGCGGAAAAGGCGGCGCCGAAGCATGCGCCTGCGAAAAAGACAGCACCGAAGAAACGCACAGCAGTGAAAGCGACGACAGAAAAGACCGCAGTGAAGAAGACACCGCGGACGCGCACCGCTGCGAAGAAAGACGAGACTGCGGCGGCTGCCGCAAAAAAGACGGCCCCGAAGAAGGCGCCTAAGCCCGCGGCAAAAGAGACCCGGGAGAAGGCAGAGAAATCCGCAAAGAAGGCGGCAAAGAGAACGGTCAGAAGTTCTGCGAAGGAGACGGCAGGCATAACTCCAACGGCATCCGCCAAGGCGACGAAGTCCGCCGCTGCAGAAAGTACGAAGACAGTGTCGATGACGGCAACAAAGAAAAAGAGCACGCGCAAAACGACGCGGGAAGGCGAAGAAAAACCAAAGAAGGCACGCGCAGGCAAAGCCTAAGCGACGCTGCCCATGCAGGGGAACGGCGAAAACAGCGACCAACCGGAGGATAAGCTCATGGGGCTGATGATTACGGGAGCGGCCGTGGGGAAAAGGAGGATATTGGGATGAAGGTACTATATGTAGCATCGGAGGCAGTTCCTTTTGTTAAGACCGGCGGCCTTGCGGATGTAGCGGGATCGCTCCCCGCCGCGCTCGTTAAGGACGGAGTGGACTGCCGCGTCATTCTGCCGAAGTACGGTGCGATCGCCGAGGATATTCGCAGCTCCATGGAACATATCTATGACGGTATTCTGAATGTTGCTTGGCGGGATAAATTCGTCGGCATCGACAAGTATGTTCTGAACGGCGTCACCTTTTACTTTGTGGACAACGAAGAGTACTTCAACCGCGACGGATTCTACGGCTATCCGGATGATGCAGAGCGATTTTCGTTCTTCAGCCGCGCTGTTCTCAATCTCCTCCCCGCGTTGGATTTCTGGCCGGATATCATCCACTCGAACGACTGGCACGCGGCGCTTGTCAATGTGTTCCTGCGCCTGGAGCATATGGATGATCTGCGCTATACGGGGATCCGGACGCTCTTTACCATTCACAATCTGAAATACCAAGGCGTGTTCCCCAAGGATGTTATGACGGATGTTCTGGGGCTTGACTGGGCGTATTTCAACAACGGCGATTTTGAGTTCTTTGATGCAGTGAACTTTATGAAGGCGGGCATCATTTACGCGGACTATATTTCAACGGTCAGCAAGACCTATGCTGAGGAGATTCAATACGACTACTACGGCGAGCACCTTGACGGACTGCTGCGCAAGCGCCGCGAAGAGCTCTTCGGCATTGTGAACGGGATCGACTACGATGTCTACAACCCGAAGACGGACAAGAATCTTTATGTCAATTACAGCGTAAAGAACGCCGTCGAGGGAAAGAGCGACAACAAAGTACAGCTGCAGCGCGACCTCGGGCTTCCGGAGAACCGTCGCACGCCGATGATCGCGATGGTTACGCGTCTCGTCGCAGATAAAGGGCTGGATCTCGTCGTGCGCGTGCTGGATGAGATCCTCCAGCATGAGAACGCGCAGTTTGTCCTGCTCGGTACGGGCGACCGCGGCTACGAGGACTGGTTCAAGGAACTTGCTTGGCGTTACCCGAACAAGACGTCGATCAACATCCGCTTTTCGAACGAGCTTGCGCAGCGGATCTATGCGGCATCGGATATCTTCCTCATGCCGTCCATGTATGAGCCGTGCGGGCTCAGCCAGATCATTGCCATGCGGTACGGATCGATCCCGGTCGTGCGCGAGACCGGCGGTCTGAAGGATACGGTCATCCAGTTCGACCGTTCGGATGTGGATAAGGGGAACGGCTTCCTCTTCTACGAATACAACGCACATGAGATGATGTATGCGCTGAAGCGCGCGCTTGCTGTCTACGGGAATCTGCGCGAATGGCGCCAGCTGGTCTTTACGGCGATGCACAGTGACTTCAGCTGGACGCGCTCGGCAAAAGAGTATGAGACCCTCTATGAGCGACTTTTGCTCGAAAATTGAGGGGCGGGCAGTTGGCGCATGGGTACGCCGGCGAACTTTTCTTGAGCGCGGCGCATTTACACGAAACTGCCGGTGAATTTCATTCACCGGTGGTTTCTGTGCGTTTATTTTTGGGAAAGGGGAGGGGGCTATGTTGGAACCTTATCAGGTGGAGCACAACTCACAGAATATCTATTACCGCTCGATCGTCGGCGCGGCGGAGGCGGGCAGCCGGATACGCCTCGGCATCCGCATCCGCAGCTATGAGCCTGTGCGCCAAGTGCTGGTGCGTCTGTGGCAGGATCGGACGGGGGAACGCTTGATTCCCCTTGAGACGAAGGATACGGGGGGAGAGCAGCGCTTCTATACCTGCTGGTTCGAGCTGCCGGATTACGGCTGTCTGCTTTGGTATTACTTCATCATCACGATGGCGGACGAGACCTGTTTTTACGGGAACAACGAGGAGATGCTGGGCGGTGTCGGCACCCTGAGCAATACGGCGCCCGCATCCTATCAGATCACAATCTACAATAAGGGCGCGCACACCCCCGACTGGTTCAAAAACGCCGTCATGTACCAGATCTTTCCGGATCGCTTCGCACGCTCGGGTGATACAATCGTACGCAAAAAGGGCGCGGTTATCCGTACGGATTGGACAGACGATCCCATGTATCTGAAGGACCCCGATACAAAGGAGATCATCGCGTATGATTTCTTCGGCGGCAACCTGCGCGGGGTTATGGAAAAGCTGGACTATCTGCAGGATCTCGGGATTTCGTGCATCTACTTCAATCCTGTTTTTGAGTCGGAGAGCAACCATCACTACGACACGGGCGATTATCATAAAATTGATCCCATGCTTGGCGATATCGAGGATTTTCGCAGCCTCATCGCGGCTGCCCGGGAGCGCGGCATCCGCATCATTCTCGACGGCGTGTTCAGTCACACGGGCAGCAACAGCATCTACTTCAACCGGCAGCAGCAGTATCATTCGCTCGGTGCCTACCAGTCGAAAGAGTCGCCGTACTACTCGTGGTACCGTTTTCGCAGCTATCCGAATGAGTATGACTGCTGGTGGAACTTTGACACGCTGCCGAACGTCAATGAGACCGATCCCGCCTATATGGACTTCGTCATTACGAGCGAGGACAGCGTGCTCCATCACTGGATGAAGGAGGGCATCGCAGGCTGGCGCCTGGACGTGATCGATGAGCTGCCGCCGACCTTCTCCAAGGCGTTTTTTGCAGAGCTTAAAAAGAGCAACCCGGACGCCGTCATGATCGGCGAGGTCTGGGAGGACGCGTCGAACAAAGTCGCCTATGGGACGCCGCGCGAATATCTCTCGGGCAATGAGATGGACTCGGCGATGAACTATCCGCTGCGCACGATCTGGTTCGACTTCCTCACAGGCGCATCGGACGGACGGCAGACGGCGCGGCGCCTCGCCAGTCAGATCGAGAACTACCCGAGAGAAAATCTCTACGCAATGATGAACCTCATCAGCAGCCACGATGTGCAGCGCGCGATTACCGTGCTTGCCGGCGTTCCCTACTACGAGGGGATGCCGGCGATCGAGCAGTCGCGCGTACGCATGACGCCGGAGCAGTTCGCGCTCGGCTCGCGCCGCCTTCTCATGGCGACGCTCTGGCAGATGACCTATCCCGGCGTGCCCAGTGTCTACTACGGTGATGAGATCGGGATGCAGGGCTTCAAGGACCCCTTCAACCGCAGACCATATGATTGGGAGCACGGCAATAAGGAGATTCGCGGATGGTTCGAGCGTTTCATTGCCATACGAAATGAGAACGACGCGCTGCGCACGGGCGACATTCTGCCGCTTTATGGCACGGGGGATGTTGTCGTCTATGCGCGCACGATCCGTTCAGGCTACGATGTGTTCAACCACGAGAAGGAGGACGGCGTATTCATTGCCGCGTTCAACCGCAGCCTCACGGAGACGCTGAGCATCGAGGCAGATGTAAGCGACTTTGCCTGCGGCGTGTTCGAGGATGCATTCAAACCCTCGCGTACGTATGAGGTCGAGTGCGGACGGCTGCGCATCAAAATCCCGCCGCTGTTCGGGCTCCTCCTGCGCGAGCGCAAAGAGCCGCGCCGCTATGAGCGCAAAGCGGGCGTTCTCCTGCATCCGACTTCCCTTCCGTCGAAGTACGGCGTCGGCGACTTCGGCAGGGAGGCATATCGTTTCCTCGACTTCCTCGCGGAGGCGGGGCAAAAGGTCTGGCAGATCCTGCCGCTCAGCCCCGTTGGATGCAGCTATTCTCCCTATCAGTCCATCTCCGCGTTCGCAGGGAATATCATGTTGATTGATCTTGAGGAACTCGCGGCGCGCGGTTGGCTGACCGAGAGGGATATCTTTCTGCCGTATGAGGCAAATACGGCGTTCATTGACTTCCAGCGCGTGAAGCAGTTTAAGAAAAATATGCTCGAGAAGGCATTCCGCGTCTTTCGCAGGACAAGCGCGGAGGATGCGGACTATCGTGCCTTTTGCGAACAGGAAGCATACTGGCTCGACGACTACGCCCTTTTTCACGCGGCAAAGAAGGAGTATGGACGGACGGCGTGGATGGAGTGGCCGGAGGAGATCAAGCAGCGCGATCCCGAGGCACTGAAAGCGCTTGCTGAGCGGCAGCGGGACGAGGTGGAACTCGATCGATTCAAGCAATATGTCTTCCATGTCCAGTGGAACCGTCTGCATGACTATGCACGCAGGAAGGGCATTGAAGTTCTCGGCGACATGCCGATCTTCGTTGCGCAGGACAGCGCGGATGCATGGGCGCATCAGCAGCTCTTTGACCTGAATGAGGACGGAACGGCGCGTACCGTGGCAGGCGTTCCGCCCGATTACTTTGCAGCAAATGGGCAGCTGTGGGGGAATCCGCAGTACAACTGGGACGCGATGGCAGCAGAAAACTACGCATGGTGGAAACGGCGCTTCCAAAAGCTGCGCGAGCAGGTCGATATTATCCGCATTGACCATTTCCGTGCATTTGAGTCCTACTGGTCTGTGGACGGCAAGGCGGAGACTGCGATCAACGGGCGCTGGGTCAAGGGACCCGGTATACATTTCTTCGATGCGATTGAGCGCGAACTCGGAACGCTCGACATTGTCGCTGAGGATCTCGGCGTCATCACGAATGATGTCGAGCGGCTGCGCGATGACTGCGGCTTTCCGGGGATGAAGATCATTCACTTCATGCTCGCACCGAACGAATCAGGGCGCGTCGGCTTTACTGCGCCCGAGAACAGCATCGTCTACACGGGTACGCACGACAACAATACGACCGTCGGTTGGTTCACGCGTGATATTGACGAGGTGCTGCGCGAGACGCTTGCGAATCTCACGGGCACAACCTCTGATCGCCCGAAGACCATCTGCAAGCGTCTCATCAAGATGGCATATGCCTCGCGCGCACGCATGGCGATCATCCCCATGCAGGACCTTCTGGCACTCGATGAGCGCGCGCGCATGAACACGCCGGGCACCGTCGGCATCAACTGGCGCTGGAGCCTAAAGAAGGACTATCTCCTCGAACTCGATCCGAAAAAGCTGAAGGCGCTCTGCATTCGGTACCATCGGTGAGCAGCGCGGAACCATGGCGCTCGGAGCAAGAGGGGAAAGGGGAAGAGGACCTGCCGCACTTGCTGCGCGCAGGTCCTCTTCTTTGCCTTTTTCCGTATTTTGTGGTATCCTAAAGGGGATTTTGTAGGGAGGAAGAACTATGGCAGAGTACACATATACCGTCGAGAAGACGTGTCCGATCTGTGGAGAAAAGACGCACGTGACGAAGCTGAAGTCTCGTCTCATCACGCTTGAGACGGACGAGGATTTCTGCGTACATTATCAGGGCGTCAATCCCTATCGCTACCGCGTTTGGATGTGCGAGCACTGCGGATTTGCTGCCGATGAAAAGCAGTTCACGGAGGAGCCGATCAGTACGCACGATAGGGAAAAGATCAAGGAGATGCTCGAAGGGCACAAGATCAATCTGCCATATACAGAAGAGCGCACGGCAGAGGAAGCGATCCGTGCCTATAAGCTCGGCATCTACTTTGCCGAGCGCCTTGGCTGGTCGCTTCAAAAGCAGGCGGGCTACTGCATGGGTATGGCATGGGTCTACCGCGATACGGAGGAGAGAGACAAGGAGGCGGAAATGCTGCGCCGCGCCGCCGAACTCTACGAGGAATCCGTGATGACGGAACACTATCCGGTCCATGGCATGAGCGAGAACATGGCGATCTACATTGCAGGCGCGGCTTATTATCGCCTGGGCGACTATGGGAAAGCGACGCAGATACTCTCTCGCCTCATGAGCGATCAGGAAGTGCGCAGAAACGATGCAAAGCTCTTTGCACGCGTGCAGAACCTCTGGATTGATCTGCGCGAAAAGAAAGCAGAAATGGAAAAGGCAGGAAAATAATGGTCATTGATATCCCTGCGCATGTTGTTGAGCAGGTGCAGAACATCGATTGGAGCAGCCTCCGGGAGGCCGTGCAGGATTATGGTCCCGCGCTGACGGTCCTGCGCGATACGTGGGACCGCGAGACGCTGGCTCAGATCGCTGAGGGGCATCTTTTCGTACGCGACGCCGTGCTGAATGATGCGATTGCCCACAACATCGGAACAGAGGGCACCATACGCGGGATAGAACTCACATCACATGAGAATGGGCGCCTCGATATCGTCTGTACGACAACAAAAAAATACAAGAAAATCGAGCTCTCAGGCACCATCGAAGAATTTGTTCACGATGGTAAAAAGTCCTATGCTGTCTATCGCGTTCGAAAGAAGAAAGTGCCGGACCACGGGCTTGTATCGTGGATATTTTCCCGCATCTCGCTCTCGATGGTGGAGCGCATGGTTGGGCATCTGGACGTATCCGAGCGTCTGCCCGTGGACATCAAAGGGAATAAGGTGCGCGTCGATTTTCGCGGTGTACTTGCCGCGTCGAAGCTCGGACAGACCGAGTTTCGCGGGCATCGTCTGATGGATATGGTCGAGATTGAGGGGGCCCAGGTACGCGAGGGCGGCATCATGTTCGATACAAAGCTGAATGTGCCCGATGATGTAAGAGAAGCCCTCAAGGCGATTTTGAAAGAGAAGACCGGCGCCGCGTCAAGCGGCGCGGAAGAAGGAGGAACACATTGAGCACATCCCGCTTGATTCGTACGCTTTGTATGGCGATGCTTGTCATGCTGCTGCTGCCGCAGACAATTGATGCGGCAAAGGCGGAGCCGACAAAAGAGAAGATCATCTTCATCCCGCACGACGGACGCCCGATCTCGAGCAAGCAGACGGCGGATGTTGTCCAGCAGGCCGGCTATGACGTCATTGTGCCGCCGCAGGAACTGCTCGGCAGCCGTGACGACTGGGGACATCCGGACGAACTTTGGGCGTGGGCGCGGGAGAATATGGCGCAGCCCGGGGTAAAGGCTGCGGTCATCTCTTCGGACGCAATGATCTACGGCAGCCTCGTCGGTTCGCGCAAGCACAGCTATACGCGTGAGGAGGTGCTTGCACGGGCGGCTCGGTTTGATGAGCTGCAGCGCGCGCATCCGAAGACGCCGCTCTATGTGTTCGGGTCCATTATGCGCACGCCGCGCTCAGGCGAGGCTTCAGGACATGAGGAGCCGGAGTATTACCGCCGCTACGGCGCGGATATTTTCCGCTATACCGTTCTGCGCGATAAGGAGGAGGTCGAGGGACTCTCCCGCCGCGAGCGCAAGGAATACGCCTTCCTCGGACGTCTGATCCCGAAGGAGGCGCTTGCCGACTGGATGGGACGGCGCGAGAAGAACTATGCGGTCAACGAGTATATGATCGATCTCATGCGCAAGCGCGGCACATTCCGCTATCTCGCGCTCGGACGCGACGACAACGCGCCTTTCTCGCAGACGCATCTTGAGAGCCGTCATCTCACTGAGACGGGTGCAGATCTCGGCAAGACGAGATTTCAGACGATGGCGGGCATCGATGAGATCGCCCTGCTGATGCTGACGCGCGCAGTAAACGAACAACGGCGCGAAGTTCCGTTTGTCTATGCGCGCTACAATTGGGGGCGCGGGCAGGACACAGTGCCTGCCTACTCGGATGAAAAGATCGGAACATCGATCAGTGACGCCGTGACGGCGGCAGGCGGCATGATCGTCCGCGCACCCGAGAAAGCAGATGTCGTGCTCACGGTGAACACGAACCCGGACGGGAAGACCTATGAGGCGAACGCTCTGATGAATGACGGCGAGGAGCGGGACGGTACGAAATATTTCGCCGATATTGTCGCAGACTATGTGGCAAAAGGATATCCTGTGGCCATCGCGGACATCGCCTTTGCGAACGGCTCTGACAACGCGCTCATGGCGGCGCTCCAGCACCGCGGACTCCTCTATAAGATTCGCGCCTATGCCGGATGGAATACACCGACAAACAGCTCTGGTTTTGCCATCGGGCAGGGTATGCTCGTCCGCCATATGGAGCCGGATGCCGTTGACCATCTCCTTACCACGCGCTATCTTGACGACTGGGCATATCAGGCGAATGTGCGCAATACAATTGCGCGCCAGCTCACATGGCTGCGCGGCGATGGCTTCTACGGCAGCCTCGGCACGAAGAAAGATGCTGTTTCCGTGCGTTCGACGCGTATGATGAACCGCTTCATTGAGGAGAATCTGCCGCCGATTGCAGAGATCAATGTCGTTGAGGTGACCTTCCCGTGGAACCGCCTGTTTGAATCGGATATTCTGCCTGATGACCGCGGATTTGCTCATGAATTCCTCGAAAGGAGAAAATGATATGCACGGGAGAGCCCTGATTGCCTTCTTCTCCGCTTCGCCCTCGCGCCGTACGGAGAAAGTTGCGCATAAACTTGCAGATGTAATCGGTGCCGAGCTCTATGAGATTGTGCCCGCCGCTGCGTATTCGAAGGATGATCTCAACTGGAACGACCGCAAAAGCCGCTCGAGCATTGAGATGAACGATCCGAACAGCCGTCCGGAGATTGCGGGGGAGCTGCCGGATCTTTCGGCATACGATACAATTTTCGTCGGCTTTCCGATTTGGTGGTACGTTGCGCCGCATATTATCAACACATTCCTCGAGCATTATGACTTGACGGGCAAGACTGTCGTCCCGTTCGCGACCTCGGGCGGCAGTCCCATGGGACAGACGACGGCGCATCTGCGTCCCTCTGCCAAGGGGGCACAGATGAAGGAAGGCCGCCGCTTTGAGATGGGAGAGACGCCGATGGCCATCAACTCGTGGATCGCAGCGCTCGGAATCTGAAGGCGATGCAGTGAATATGAAAATACGGCTGAGAGCAGCCGTATTTTTGTTATGAGGGCAATACTGCGGAGGTGTTGATTTGTCAGAACGGGGATATGTCTGGATGAAAAAGATTCTTCGCATGAAGAAGCGGCGTCTGTTTTCCCTTTTTATGGTGATCTGCTTCATCGTGGGGATTGGTATTTCCGTATACGATGTCAGCATGAAAAAATGCTCCAACTGGATGAATTTCATCGTGTTTTTTCAAGGCGTTGCACTGCCTGATAAAGCAGATGTCATCAAAGTAGATATCCATGACAGAATAGGAACACCTTTTTCGTTTGCGCTCACATATAGAAGCCGGAATGATATGGAGAAAGAGTTGGAGGGCTACCGTCCTATGCTGGAACGGGAACATTTTGTTATGGAAAAAGGCGATGCGCAGCAATATGTTTTTCACGCGCCCGATCATTTGCTTCATTTTTATCTGAGCAGGAAGGACGATACATATCAAATGAGGATTTCAAATGGAGGATATTAATAAGTTCTTGCGAGCAAATAAAATCCTTCTCTCCGCTGTGATCGTCCTTTTATTTATAGTTTTTTGGAGCGATACATATTATCAGCGGCATCAAGGAGCAGATACGCCGGCACGCGAACTGGCATTGGTCTACGCACTGAATGATCTGAAGGAGATTCAGAATGCACCGATTGTCAGCATCGAGGAAATCGACTTCCTTGGCGGCGATCGAAAGCTTAAAATCAAAGTGCGCGGCGATATGAACGGCGCATTTACAGAGGAGATGATGACGCGGACCGGATGGTATGATGTCCGCAGAGAGAAAGATACCGTTCAGGGAAAACGAGCAGACTGCCTTATTCAGGTTTCGCAGGGCTGGGGGAGTTACGAAATCCTTATTTCTCCATTGTTTTAGGAATGCTGAAATAGTTATGCATCGAATCTGTTTGCGGTATTTCACTTATATTTTATGATAGCGATATAGGATTAGCTTGTTGGACAACAGGGGATAATTCTTTTATGGCGGGGACCGCTGTATTTGATATTTAGTAAGGGGATTTTATGAAACGAAGGAATTTTATTTTTGGTGCGCTGGCGGGGATCGGTGCGCTTGCCGGCGGCGCCGGGCTCTTTGTGCGACAGGAGAAGTTCGGGCGTGCGCCTTCGGGAGCGCGCCTTGAGCGGATCAAGGCGTCGCCGCATTATGTGAACGGGCAATTCGTTTGCCTTGAGCCGGTCGAGGTGATGACGGAGGATCTGCCTGACGAGGAGAAGCCGAACCGGATCGAGACGCTCTATCGCGTGCTCTTCGGCGGCGATGACGGGCGTGTGCCGAAGGAGGCCATCCCAAGCAATAAAACGGATCTGCACGCGATTCCGCGCGAGCGGGATGTTGTGATATGGATGGGGCATTCGACGTTCTATCTGCAGGTCGGCGGGCGCCGTATTCTCGTCGATCCCGTATTTTCGGCATACGGTTCGCCGATCTTTTTCATCAACCGCGCGTTTCGCGGGAGCAATGTCTATACGTCCGCGGATATCCCGGAACTCGATGTGCTGCTCATGACGCACGATCACTGGGATCATCTCGACTATGATACGGTGATGGGGGTGAAGCCAAAGGTGAAGGAGGTCATCTGCCCGCTCGGCGTCGGCGAGTTTTTTGAGCAGTGGGGCTTTGATCTCGCGCACCTGCACGAGGAGGACTGGGACACTGACATTGCGCTGGCTGATGATTTTCACATCCACATTTTGCCGTCGCAGCATTTTTCGGGACGTTTTCTGACGCGCAATAATACGCAGTGGTGCGGCTTTGCCGTTATAACGCCGGAGCGCCGCGTCTACATCAGCGGTGACGGCGGCTATGGAAAGCATTTCAAGGACATCGGCGCACGCTTTGACGGCTTTGATCTCGCGATGATGGAGAACGGACAGTATAATATGCAGTGGCACGCAATACACATGCTCCCGAACGAGACAGCGCAGGCAGCGGAGGATGTCCGTACGCGTTTGATGCTGCCCGCGCACGGCGGAAAGTTTGCGCTTGCTTTGCACACGTGGCAGGAGCCCTATGCAGAACTCCTGAAGGAGAGTGCGGGACGCCCCTACCGGATGGTTACGCCGCGCATCGGGGAGATGGTCGATATGGATAGCCCCGCAGACTTCCCCCGTTGGTGGGAGGGGATGGCATAGAAACATATTACATTCTGATGAAAGATGAATCCGCGCCTAATACGACGCGGATTTTTGGCCGATAAAATAGATATGGAGGAGTGATAAAGGTGATTTCACCCAAGATTCGATTCCCCGTCATCTTCATTATGATCTTTAGTGCCGCGATTTTTGCGGCGCTCTATTTCGCAACAATCGGGCGCATGGAGAAGGCGGATGCCGCGGAAAGCATTAAGCTCTACTGCGATGCTTTTGTGCGGCAGGATGAGGCGGCTCAGAAACAGCTTGTCTCATACGGTGCGTCAACGGATTCGTTCAATATGAAAATGGCATTTTCAAATGCGCTGCAGACCTCGGGGGCGATGCTCACACCGGAAGAGGCAGCGGAGATCGGCGATGCTTATCTGGAGTCTCTGCGGAGCGCGACGGTGGAGACTGCTGTTTCTGAGCAGGGGAAGGAACAGGCGATGGTCGAGGTGACGGTGACGCGGTTCAATATGACGGCGGCACGGGAAAAGGCATCGGCGCTCTTTCGCCAGCGGATGAAGCTGGATGCCTCGCCGGAGGAGCTGCGCCGCATAGCAGTAGAGGCAACGGCAGAGGTGTATCGCGAGCTGCAGCCTATGGGAACGGTGACATTCTATGTGCCCGTACGCTATAACGAGAAAACACGAATCTGGGATCCTGCCGATCCCATGCAATTCGGCTTTGATTTGTCAAAACAGACGATGGGAGTTGAGTGACGATGGCAGATGCTGATTGGACAGAGACGGACCGCGTGACTGCAGAGGGAAATCCGAGGCGTCCTGAGGGAGCGGCCGGACGCGCAATGCTCGCCCGCATGAATGAAAGCCATGCGCGGCTCGTCGACTGGGGACTCGCGCAGATCACCCTCCATGCGGGTGATATCGTGCTCGATATCGGCTGCGGCGGCGGGAATACTCTCGCACGGATGGCGGAGTGTGTGACGCAGGGGCATCTCGTCGGCATCGACTATGCGGAGACCTCGGTGGAGGCTTCGCGCGCGTTCAATGCACCTCTCATTGAGGCGGGGCGGATGGAGATTCTGCACGCGTCGGTCGAGGCGCTGCCGTTCGATGACGTACATTTTGACGAGATCGTCACGGTGGAGAGCTTTTATTTCTGGCCGAATCCCGCCGAAAGCTTGAAAGAGGTCGCTCGTGTGCTGAAGCCGGGCGGCACGTTCCTCCTGCTTGCAGAGGTCTATGGGCGGGACGATCTGCCGCAGAGCATACGTGAGAAGATCGCCGGCTATCAACTGACAAATCCGACGCCTGAGGAGTTTGAGCGGCTCTTCCGTGCGGCGGGATTCCAAGAAGTTCATATGCATTTCAAGGAAGGCGAATACTGGATCGCTGTCTGCGGAATGAGATAATAAAAAAAAGACTGCATGCACAGTCTTTTTTTATGTCGTTAGTTCTGTTGTTCCTGGACGAAGCGGATAAATTCATCCGTTTCTTCCTGTCCGTTCAGCTTTGCCGTATACATCTGATTGCCCATCTGCGGCCACATCATCTCGGGCATGCGCTCGCACATAACGATCTGTCCTGCGTAGCGGCGCAGGATATCCTCGTGCGTGCGGACATAGCGATGGAAGTCGCGGCGGCTCGCATAGGCGCAGTAGCAGTGCTCGCTGCGATCGGGGAGAACGCGGCGGTTCTCCGTAATCATATCGGCCCAGATCTCATAGACATCGGTGGAGTGCGCGTAGTTCATCATATCCGTAGTGTAGCCGCCGGCCGGCCGCATGTTGACCTCGAGCCCAACGAAGTCGCCGATATCGCCGAGCCCCGGCTTTGCCCTTGTCAGCCGGAAGAACTCGAAATGAACGAAGCGGCTGTGCACATGGAATGCTTTGAGTGTGGCGCGCCCCGCCTTCTTCAGCGCGTCGGGCACGCGATCCGTTGTATAGTAGGAGAGATCGAGCTGATAGAGCACGATGTCCATAACAGACGGCGGCCAGACGGTCATAGACTCAAAGATCGGGTTGGCATCCGCATCCACGATGGCATCGTAGGAGCATATATCGCCTGTGACAAACTCCTCCATGACGTAGGGCACCGTTGGTTTGGATGCGTAGAAATGACAGAGTTCGTCATGATTGTCGATGCGGTAAGTGTCCGTCGCACCGACGCCCGTGTCGGGTTTAACGATGACGGGATAGCCGACCGCGGCGAGGAACTCCTCGGCAGCGGCAAGCGTTGTCACTTTTGAGAGGCGTGCCGTCGGGATGCCTGCCTTCTTGTAAAAGGGCTTCATGGCGGATTTATTTTTGATGTGCTCCATGTCACTGCTTTGCCAGCCCGTACGGATATTGAAATCCGTACGCAGATGCGCATCGCTCTCGAGCCAGTATTCGTTGTTGGATTCGAGCCAGTCGATGCGCCCATATTTGAAGGTGAAGAACGCGACGGCACGCATCATCTGATCGTAATCGGCCAGCGAGGGGACGAAGTAGTATTCGGTCAGCGACTCGCGCACCTCGTGTGCGAGCTGATCATAGGGCGTGTCACCGATGCCGAGGACGTTGACGCCCTTTTTCTTCAGACGGTCGCAGAAATTCCAATAGACGCGCGGGAACTGCGGGGATACAAAGACAAAGTTCATGATCGTACCTCATAGGTTATGTCTGCTCGCGCAGAACGAAGGGGAGGAAATAAGCGAACTGCTTCTTCCACCAGTCCCAGTCATGATCGACATCATAGCCCCAGAAATCCACCCATGCGTGAATATCCTTGCCGTAGAGCACGTCGCCCATGAGCGCCGTCGTGCGGCGTCCCTCCTCCTCCCAACGGCCCTGTCCGACACAGAGCACGATGCGCCGCTGATTGTAGAGGTCGATATAGGGGTGATCGCCGGGCATGTTCGCGAGAAAGTCAAGCGGAGAATTGTCGTAAAGTGTGTCGTTCATCCAGCCGTCGGTGAAGAATTTTGCGTCGTAGACGCCCGAGAGAGCGAGCACGCCGTCAAAGAGATCGGGACGGCGGAAGAATGCGATGGCTGCATGCAGACCGCCGAGGCTGCATCCGGCGGCAATGGGCAGACGTTTGCTCGTATTCTCTGTGCGTATGAAGGGGATGACCTCGTCGATGATGTAGCCGTAGTACTGTTCCTGCCGCTGTGCGCGCCACGTTTTGTCGCCCCAGATATTGGACCATGTCTCCGTGTCGACCGTATCCACGCAAAAGAGCTGGATGCGTCCGCGGCGCAAATCCTCCGACAGCAACTCGATCATGCCGAAGTTCTCGAAGTTGTCGCTCATTGCGTCCTGTGTCGGGAAGATGAGCATGGGAACACCGCTCGGCATTCCGTAGACGCGTATATTCATCACGCGGTTCAGCCGCGTACTGTGCCAATTCGCTTCTTTCCAGTTTGTCATGATTGATCTCCCTGAATTTGCATATGACAATATATGTATACTCTATCGAATCCTTTTGTTTTTGTCAATTCAGCGGGGATTGCACCGTCCATAAAATTCTGCAAAAAAAGAGCTGCCGCGGCAGCTTATTTTTTTATCGTAGGAACGCGAAAGACAAGCACGATGACATGCGCCGTCCACACGATGCCGATCGCGATGCGTGCGTGCGGAGGGTCGGCCACGAGAAAGGAGACGCCCATGAGCACGGTAACGGGGAGCATGACGCGCAGTTTTTGGACGATGGTCATGCCGCGCCGTCCGCTGTGCATGAGAAGCATCGTCTGTCGATAGATGCGCGTGGCCTGCAGCCAGCGATCGAGGCGATGCGACCCGCGCGCAAAGCACCAGGCAGAGAGCAGGACGAACGGCACGGTCGGCAGGATGGGGAGGAAGGCGCCGAGGATGCCGAGCCCGAGACTGACGAGGCCGAGCGCGATAAATAAAAATTTTTTTAAGATCATAGGCGGCGTTCTCTTGAAATGAAATATGTTCTCATGGGGATGAGAATAACATGGGGCGAAGAAAATGGCAACGCGGCATTTTGTAGTTTTTTTGATTTGTGCTATAATAAAAAACGGTTTTTAGTGACTCCGGATTCATAGGGGAGTCATAGCGGAGAGGAATGAGACGAATACAATGATTCGGATGAAAAATGTCTCAAAGATATATGGGAATGGCGCGCTTGCGCTGGACCACGTGAACATTGAGATCGGAAAAGGAGAGTTCATCTTTGTCGTCGGTGTGAGCGGCGCGGGCAAGTCCACATTCATTAAGATGCTCTTTCGCGAGGAGCTGCCGACGGAGGGGGAACTCTTCGTCAACGGACATGATGTTGTTCATATGAATGTAAAGGATGTACCGTATCTCCGGCGGGGCCTTGGCGTCATCTTCCAGGACTATCGTCTGCTGTCGGACAAGACGGTCTATGAGAATGTGGCGTTCGCGATGCGCGTGATCGAGGCGCCGCGCCAGATGATCCAACGCCGTGTGAACGCCGTGCTCGACGTGGTCGGGCTGCGGGACAAATACCGCAACTTCCCCTCGCAGCTTTCAGGCGGCGAGCAGCAGCGCGTAGCGATCGCGCGCGCCATCGTCAACGATCCTGCGATCCTCATTGCGGACGAGCCGACGGGCAATCTCGACCCTGAGACGAGTTGGGATATCATGGATATCTTCAAGCGTATCAACGCAGCAGGTACGACGATCGTCATGGCGACGCATGACAAGGGCATCGTCGACACAATGCAGCGCCGCGTGGTCGCCATTGAGGGCGGTCACATTGTACGTGATGAGATGCGCGGAGGATACGGATATGAAGATTAGGACCGCCGAATACTATGTCCAGGAGGTCTTTCGATCGCTGCGCCGCAACAACTGGATGACATTTGCCGCTGTCGGCACAGTTGCAGTCTCGCTCTTCATCCTCGGCGTGTTTCTCATCCTCGCGCTCAATATGAACCGCGCGGCATCTCTCCTTGAGTCACAGGTACAGATCAGCGTCTATATGGAGGATGATCTGAGCGAAGAAGAGGAGGAGGAACTGGGCGCAAAGATCCGTGCGCTGCAGGGAATCGAGTCTGTGAAATACGTTGGGCGCGAAGAGGCACGCGCGCGTCTCTCTGAGCGCCTGGGCGAGCAGAAATATCTGCTCGATGCGCTCGGAGAAACAAACCCTCTGCCAAACGCATATGAGGTGACTGTACGCCAGCCAGACATGGTGGAGACAGCGGCACATCAGATCGAGCGTATGTCCGGCGTAGAGTCAGCGAAATACGGACAGGATGTTGTGCAGCATCTCTTCGACATTACGCGGCTTGTGCGTATCTTTGGCGTCATGCTCATTCTGCTGCTCGGCGGCGCGACCGTTTTTATCATCGCGAACACGATCCGCCTGACGGTATTCGCGCGGCGGCGTGAGATCGCGATCATGAAATACGTCGGCGCTACGGACGGATTCATCCGCTGGCCGTTCGTGCTTGAGGGCGTCGTGCTCGGCTTCATCGGCGGACTGATCTCAGCCATCGTTCTGCGCAGTTTCTATGCGGGTGTGGCGAGCAAGGTTTACGATACACTTGCCTTCTTCCCGCTGATTCCGCAGTCGCCATTTATGAACTATGTCGGTCTCATCATCATCCTGCTCGGCATGGCGATCGGTGCGACCGGCGCATGGGTGTCGCTCAAGCGTTTCCTGAGGGTGTAATTGATGAGATCAGAGATAAAAAGGGGCCTCTGCGCAGCTCTTGCCACTACATTACTTGCCGCAGGGCAGGGAGCTGCGGCAACGCTTGAGGAGGAACGCGACAGCTACGACGCGCAGGTCGAGGAACTTGGACGACAGAGTGCTGAACTCGCCGGAAAGATCGACTCTCTCTCCGAGCAGAAGCGCATTCTGGATGAGGCGGCGGACGAGGCGATCGCCGAGCATAAAGTGCGCCGTGCCGAGCTGAATGAGACGCTCGCGCGCCTTGAGGAGAACGAGGAGAAACTCGAAATTACGGAGCGCGCATACGAGCGCAAGCGCGATGTCCTCGGCAGACGCGTACGCGATATCTACATCAACGGACAGATCTCCTATGTGGACGTCCTCTTTGGCGCAAAGGATTTTTCGGATTTCCTTACGCGCATGGATCTCCTCAAGCGCGTCATCAAGCAGGACTATGATCTCGTGCACGGGATTCTCGCCGACCGTGACGCGATGCGTGCCCTCAAGGAGGAGCTGGAGAAGGACCGAGCGGAACAAGAACCGCTCGAGAAAAAGGCACGTGAGGCACGTCTGGCGATGGAGGACAAGGTCGCACAGCAGCAGGTACTCATCGAGCAGATGAAATACGATAAGGCGACAATCGACCGACAGCAGGATGAATCCCGCGCCGCATCGGAGCGCATCACGCGCATGCTTCAGCGCAGCGGACTGCGCAATCTCCCCGTGCAGGGCTCGGGGGCGATGATCTGGCCGCTCGCAGGCTCGATCACATCGGATTTCGGATGGCGCACGCACCCGATCACGGGCGCACAGCGCTTCCACAGCGGCATTGATATCGGCGGTGACTACGGCGATCCGATCTATGCAGCGCAGGCGGGAACCGTCGAATATGCGGGCTGGATCTCGGGCTACGGCAATGCTGTCATCATCAACCACGGCGGCGGCATCTCGACGCTCTACGGCCACTGTCAGTCGCTTGAGGTGAGTACGGGGCAGAGTGTGGCGCAGGGCGAGCTGATCGCGGAATGTGGTTCTACGGGCAACTCGACAGGTCCGCACTGCCATTTTGAGGTGCGCGTCAACGGCGAGCCGGTGAACCCGCTCGCTTACCTTTGATTGAGCGAAAGAGGATATGAACAGAAAGAAACTCATTTTAACCATCGTCCTGTCCGCAGCCTTTGGGAGTATGCTGACTGTCTTGTTCGCCGGCGGCCTCCTGCGCATGACGGGGATCTACGGCGATGATGTTCTGCGCCTCTTTGGCGTGATGAAGTTCATACAAGCACGCTATGTGAGCGCACCCGATACGACGGCGCTCATCGACGGAGCGATCAACGGCATGGTCGCATCGCTCGGCGATCCGCATTCCGTCTACATGCCGCCCGATATGTTCAAGGAGCTGCGCCAGCATACCGAGGGCGCCTTCGGCGGCATCGGCGTGACGATGGGGTTCAAGGACAGGACGGTGAAGATCATCTCCGTTCTTGAGGGGACGCCCGGCGAGGCGGCGGGTCTGCGCGCAGGAGACGAGATCCTGACCGTGGACGGCACGCCGACGAGCGAGATGCAGAGCGAGGAGGTCGCTCTGCGCATTCGCGGTGAAGCGGGGACGAATGTCCTCCTGCGCATCCTGCGCGACGGGACAGAGCAGGAGTATACGATTACGCGTGCCGTCATCCAGGTGCCTTCCGTGCGTGGCGTAATGATCGAGGGGACGACGATCGGCTATATTCGCATTGGCTCTTTTGCCGAGCACACAGGCGAGGAATTCTCCGCTGAGATGAAGCGTCTTGCGGGCGAGGGCATGACGGCGCTCATCATCGACCTGCGCGAGAATCCGGGCGGCCTCATCACGAGCTGTGTCGCTGTCGCCGAGCAGATCGTGCCGGAGGGCCCAATCGTCTCCGTGATCAACCGCGACGGTGACGAGGAAGTCTACAAATCACATCTCACCGCGCGGAAATATCCCATCGCCGTACTCATCGACGAGAACAGTGCGAGCGCGTCAGAGATCCTCGCAGGTGCGCTGCAGGATACGGGTGCGGCAGAGATCATCGGCACAACTTCCTACGGCAAGGGATCTGTACAGGCAGTCCTGCCGCTCTTTCACGAGGATGGGCTGAAACTGACGATCGCAAAATATGTGACACCGAATGGACGCTCCATTGACGGTACAGGCATTACGCCGGATATCATTGTCGATCGTTCACCGAAGGATGTGACAGACGCACAGTTCGAGGCGGCAAAGCAGTGGCTCCTGGAACATCCGACGCTCTAATATAAAAATAATGGGATTCTAAGAAATAATTAGCGCCCCTGCGTTAGCATGGGCGCATTATTATGGATGTATTTTTGATTTCCTAGTAGGAGGCCTTTATGTACGATCAACGGTACAGGCCGCGCCGCCGCCGGATGTTTGCCGCGCTCGCTCTGAGTACGGCACTCTTCCTTCCGGTATCTGCGGATGCGATGAGCCTTACGCTCGAAGAGGCGATCAATACGGCGCTTGCTGCAAACACGGGACTGCGTATCACGCATGAGGGCGAGCGGACGGCAGACGCCGCGCTGAAGCAGGCACGCGGAAAGAACAGCGTCTCGGTGACAGCGAGCGATACGCTGCGTACGAGCAAGGCAAAGGATGAGAGCGCACAGGCGAGCAACGGCGTGAATCTGTCGGCGAGTCTTCCGCTTTACAGCGGCGGTGCGAACCAGGCGAGCATCGAATCCGGCGAAATCGGTGCGCGTGCCGCGCGCTTTGCGACGGAGCGTGCCCGTGAAGAACTGAAGTATGAGGTGATCTCTGCGTATTGGAACGCGGCGGAAGCGCTCAAGAAGATTGATGTGCAGCGCGACACCGTGAACAAATACGATGCGCATCTGCAGAATGTGACAGCGCTTTACGGCGCCGGGGCACAGGCGCGCATTGATGTCCTCCGCTCCTCCGTAGAACTCTCGAATGCACGGCAGGAACTTATCCGTGCGGAGAATACCTACGAGGTGAACCTTGCGGCACTGCGCAATCTGCTGAACATCGATCGTGCAGAGCCGATTCAGCTCACAACGGAGGTTGCTTATCAGCCCTTTGAGACCTCCATGCAGGACTGCATTGCATATGCCTATCGAAATCGACTCGACCTCGCGGCAGAGCGGCAAAAGCTTCGTCAGCGCGAACTTGCCGTCGATATCGCAAAGGCGGGCAAAAAACCGACCGTGGATCTCACGGTCGGATCGGGGCTCACGAGCCAGTTCCGTCCACGGCACGATACGAGTTCGGATGTGTCCGCGTCCGTCGGTGTTCGGTGGAACATCTTTGACAGCGGCGTGACGCGCGGACAGATCGAGGCGGCGGAGGCGGAGCGTGACATTGCCCTGCTGAACGTGAAGAAGACGGAAGAGACCATCGATCTGGATCTCAGAAAGGCCTATCTCAATATGCGCGAGGCGGAGAAGCGCTTCACCTCGACGGGGGATGCGGTCCAGCAGGCACAGAACGACTACTACATCGCAAATGAACGCTATCGTGCGGGTGAGGGCATTTTGCTTGATATTCTCGATGCGCAGGCCGCCCTGTCGACGGCGCAGCAGAATGCAATCAGCGCGCGCTATGACTATGCGCGCTATCGGGCACAGGTTGAGAGCATTATGGGGGAGGCCCTTACCGACAGCGAGCATGCGGCGGCGAACGAGCTCTTCTCTGTGACGCAGGAAGAGCGTGATGCTGCGCAGGCGGCGTATGCAGAGGCAGGATCGAAGGCAGCAGCGCAGAAGGGGGCGCAAAAATGAAGCGAAGAACAATCATCGGCATCGGCCTATTGACTGCCGTATTGGCCGCCGGCGGCGCCTATCTCTACTATGCCTCAAGCGAGGCGGACAAGTCCGCACAGGCTGTGGAAACGTTTACGGTACAGCGCATGGATATCAAGTCCACGGTCGAGGCGACCGGTACGATTCGCCCGGTGGATTCTGTCGAGGTCAGTTCGAAGATCACGGCGCGCATCAACTCTGTCCTGGTCAAGGAGAACGATACCGTCACGGCCGGGCAGGTTGTTGCAACCCTCGACGGCAAGGACTATGAGGCAAAGCGCGACCAGGCAGCGTACCGCGTCACGAATACGCGCGCCAAGTACAACCGCATGAACTATCTGGAAAGCATCGGAGCAAAGTCCAAATCCGATCTCGAAGATGCCGAGTACAACTATGACACGGCGCAGTCGAATCTAGAGGAAGCGAACTCGGATGCCAACGAGACCATCATCACTGCACCGATCTCGGGCGTTGTCGTCGGCGAGCCGAAGACCGTCGGAACAATGGCGGTACAGGGCTCGGATAATCCGACTGTCATCATGCGCATTGCCAACCTCTCCGCAAAGCAGATCAAGGCAAAGGTCGATGAGACTGACATCGGCAACATTCGCATCGGACAGGAGGCGACATTTACCGTCGACGCTCATGCGGATGAGACGTTCAAGGCCCGTGTCTCGAAGATTTCGCAGACCGATGTATCCAACAGCTGGGATACGAGCTCGTCGGGTTCGTCTTCCACGTCCACGAGTGCAAGCGTTATCTACTACTATGTGACCCTTGATGTGGAGGACCCCGAGAACCTCCTTCTGCCTGCGATGACGGCGCGCGTCGTCATCAATACGGCGGACAGGAACGACGCGCTCGTCGTGCCGCTCTCTGCGCTTAAAACGGATGCGGCGGGCTCGTATGTGCTCGTGATGAACGAAGACGGCACGCAGGAGCAGCGTTATGTTGAGACCGGCATCTACAGCGATGAGTACGTGGAGATCCTGTCCGGGCTCAGCGATGGAGAGCGCGTCGTCAATACCTATAAGGCAAAGACATCAGCGTCTAAAAACGGACATGACGACGGGCCTCCGCCGTTTTGATGCGGGGTGATCTCAATGGAAAAAAAGGAGACGCCCACGATCAGCCTGCGCGGCATTCGGAAACTCTATCGCATTGGCGGGGAGACGCTCGCAGCGCTCGACGGCATCGATCTGGATATCGGACGCGGGGAATTTGCTGCACTCATGGGACCCTCGGGGTCGGGAAAATCCACGTTGATGAACATTCTCGGCTGTCTCGACCGTCCGTCTGAGGGCTCGTACAAGCTCGACGGTGAGGAAGTCGCAGGGCTCGGCGATGATGCGCTGGCACTCACGCGCAACAAGAAGATCGGCTTCGTCTTTCAGAACTTCAACCTGCTTCCGCGTATCTCGGCACTCGATAATGTCGCTCTTCCTCTCGTCTATGCGGGGATAAAGCGGCGCGAGCGCTTGGAGCGGGCACAGGAAGTGCTGTCCTCCGTCGGCCTCGCCGACCGCGGACAGCATCTGCCGAACGAACTCTCGGGCGGACAGCGTCAGCGCGTCGCCATCGCCCGTGCGCTCGTCAACGAGCCGCATATCATCATGGCGGACGAGCCTACGGGAAACCTTGACACAAAATCTACGAAGGAGATCATGGACATCTTCGAACGGATGCATGAGAGAGGACATACGATCATTCTCGTTACGCACGAGCCTGAGATCGCCGTGCGCGCGAGCCGGCAGCTCCTCGTCCGCGACGGCAGGATCACGCGCGATGAAGGGAAGGGGGTCGTGATGGATGTTGTTTAAAGAATGCTTCGGCATGGCGGTCAACGCCCTCCTCGCGAACAAGCTCCGTTCCCTGCTCACGATGCTCGGCATCATCATCGGCGTCGGCGCCGTCATTGCGATGGTATCCATCGGCATGGGCGTGCGCACGAGCGTTGCAGACTCCTTCGCCAGCCTCGGCTCGAACATGCTCATCATCATGCCGGGATCGACCAATCACGGAGGTGTGCGCGGCGCAGCCGGCTCACGCAAATCGCTGAAGTATGATGATGCCAAGGCGATTGAGAGCAAGATCAAAGGCATCGACTACGTTTCCCCCACGGTTTCTTCCTCGTATCAGGTTGTCAATGGTAATCTGAACTGGAATACTTCGGTGGAGGGGGTCACGCCCGAACTTATGCAGATTCGTGCGCTGAAGGTGGAAAACGGGTCGTTCATTTCGGCCAGCGATATGAATAAGCGCAGCCGCGTCGCCGTGATCGGACCGACCGTCGCGGCGAACCTGTTCGGTGCGGAGAATCCCGTCGGACAGAACATCCGCATCAACAACCAGCCGTTCAAGGTCATCGGTATCACGGCATCCAAGGGGCAGTCCATCGGCCAGGATCAGGACGATGTGATCTACATTCCGCTGACGACGGCGCAGGAGCGCATGCTTGCGATCACCCATATACATTCGGTCAACATACAGGTATCGAGTCCGGAGAAGATGGATCAGGTACAGGCGGAGATCGAGAACCTCCTGCGGCAGCGCCACCACATCCGTGCCGGCATGGAGGATGACTTTACCGTCCGCAATATGACCAGTCTCATGGAGAGCTTCACGGAGAATACCAATATGATCACGCTGCTCCTCGGCTCGATCGCGAGCATCTCGCTGCTCGTCGGCGGTATCGGCATCATGAACATTATGATGGTTTCGGTGACCGAACGCACACGTGAGATCGGCATCCGCAAGGCACTCGGCGCGACCTCGTCGAACGTGCTCATGCAGTTCATGATCGAGTCCATGGTCATCGGCATCGTGGGCGGAGTTATCGGCATCGCGAGCGGGATCTTGCTCTCCAAAGCGATCGGTGCCTTCGGCGGGCTCACGACCACCGTCGATATCCTGCCGGTGCTCGTTTCTTTCTCCTTCGCCGTCGGGATCGGCCTTTTCTTCGGCATCTATCCCGCACGCAAAGCCGCACGCCTCGATCCAATCGATGCTCTGCGGTATGAATAGGATTTGAACAGCAGCTGAATATAGCAAAAAAGCCCGTGCGGGGTTGTTCCCGCCGCGGGCTTTTCCCATCTCTGCAGTTATTTATTGATGATCAGCGCCATGAAGACGAGGTCCTCCGTGTCGGAGGCATTGGCAATGGCATGCACCTCTCCGTCTGCGCAGAACGTCGTTGTACCGGGACCGATCTCGATCTCCGTGCCGTTGTCGTTGTAGCGGGCGCGCCCCGAGAGAATGTGATAGGTCTCGGTATTGCCCTCGTGTTTGTGCACACCCATCGACGCATGGGGCGGGATCGTTACGCGCGCGTACATCGCGCACTTTCCGTCGAGCTCTGCCGGGCTGAGCAGCTTTTGAATGTGGATCGTGCCGCTGCCGCCGAACCGCTTCTCGGCATCAATGTGCTCGGATTCGATGATTGCCATAGAAATGGATCTCTCCTTTGTAATTGGACACAGTTTCTGATAGAATGAGAAAACGAAGCGCGTATGAAGACGTGTTTCGTTGTATGTTCTAAAATATTCGCGATGGAGGCGTATTTTCCTTTTTTATGATCTATATTTTGAAATTCGGGGCGGCTTGGATTCTTCCGCCGGGCATTTTTATTCTTGTGATGCTTGCGGCTGCTGCATGGCTTTGGAAAAAATGCGGGGCGCGGCTTGCCGCCGGAGTCCTTTGCGGAATTGCGTGTGCACTTTACCTGCTCTCGACGGGGGCGGCTGCCGACTCCCTGATGGGAAGCCTCGAACGGACGTACGAGGTGCCTGTGCATCCGCAGGGGGATATCATCGTCATGCTTGGCGGCGGGGCAATCGCCGATGTGCGGGATGTGGACGGTACGGGGATGCTCGCGCAGAGTCCCTCCTCACGTCTCCTCGCGGTGCTCCGTCTCCATCGCCGCTATCATCTGCCGATCCTCCTCTCGGGCGGACAGGTGTTCAGCGATACGGGCTCGGAGGCGGAGATCGCGCGGCGTGTTCTGCGCTCGCTCGGTGTGCCCAGCGAGATGATCTATGTGGAGACGCACAGCCGCACGACGGGGCAGAACGCGCGCTATTCGGCGGAGATTCTGCGCCGCGAGGGCTTTGCGCATCCCATCCTCGTGACTTCAGCATTTCATCTGCCGCGCGCCGTGCTCAACTTTGAGAAAGAGGGAGTTGCGGTGACGCCCTACCCGACGGACTTCTGGGTAAGCGGCAACCCGCAGCTCTATGCGCTCAAATTCGCGCCGAACGCATCGGCACTCCTCACGAACACTGTATTTCTCCAAGAAAAGCTTCGGACTTTTATAACGAGGTATTTGGAATGACAAAGAATCTGACCGAGGGAGATCCCGCGCGGCTGATCTTCTTCTTTGCCTTGCCGCTTGTCGCGGGGAATATGATGCAGCAGCTCTACGCCTTCATCGACACGCTCATCGTGGGGCGCTTTCTCGGGGTAAATGCACTTGCGGCAGTCGGCTGTACAGGCAGTCTTATGTTTCTCACGCTGGGCTTCATCATGGGATTCTGTACGGGCGTCACCATCTATACGGGGCAGCGCTTCGGTGCGGGCGATGCGCAGGGCGTACGCAGGAGTGCGGCGGCATGCGTCGTGCTCGGCATACTCGCGGTACTCACACTGACGGCAATCATTCTGCCGCTGACGCGCAGTCTGCTCCTGCTGATGGAGACACCGGCTGAGATCATCGACGGCGCGCAGGACTTTATCTCCATCGTCTTTGCGGGGCTGACAATCTTCCTCCTGCTCTATTTGCAGAACTGTCTCATCCGCTCGCTCGGCGACAGCACAACGCCCACGATCTTCCTTGCCGTTACGCTCGCCATCAACGTCGCGCTCGAGCCGGTCGCCATTCTTGTGCTTGGCTGGGGCATTCCGGGAGCAGCGCTCGCGACCGTATTCTCGCAGGCGATTGGAGCAGTTTTGTTTTTTGTCTACATTTGGCGGCGCGTGCCGGCGCTCCATACGCGCTGGACGGATTGGAAGCCAGATCGTGCCGTCCTCATGGCGCATCTGCGTATGGGTCTCCCCATGGCGTTCCAGGCCTCCGTCATTGCATTCGGTGCGATCATCCTGCAGGTAGCGCTGAACAATCTCGGCGCGATTCCAGTTGCGGCGTATGCGGCCACGCAAAAGATCGACGCCGTCGCCGTCATGCCCATGCTCTCCTTCGGCTATGCGCTGGCGGCGTATACCGCGCAGAACTATGGCGCGCAGAAATACGAGCGCATCCGCATGGGCGTGCGTGCCTGTCTCAAAATGTCAATGGCGTTCGCCGTGGCCATCGGCGCGCTGCTCATCGCATTCGGCTCGCATGTGCTCGCCCTCTTCGTCGGCGCGGACGCGGCAGGAGCAGAGGAGGTCATTGCCTACGGGGAGACCTTCCTCCTCGTCAACGGATCAACCTATGTTATCCTTGCCCTCCTGCTTGTCTACCGCAATGTCCTGCAGGGACTCGGACAGAGTGTCATACCGACGATTGCGGGCGCGATGGAGCTCCTCATGCGCGCAGCTGCAGCGATCTTCCTCTGTACGTATCTCGGCTTTTTCGGCGCATGCCTTGCGAATCCGCTCGCATGGATCGGCGCTGCCGTTCCCGTTGTGCTTGCATACCTTTGGACGGAGAAAACGCTGCGCCCTGCGGCGGAATAAAATAATTCACAAACAGAAAAAGAGCAGAGTTCAATCTGCTCTTTTTGTATGCGCAATGTCTTTACGGGGGGGTGAAATATGCTATGATTTGTCCTGTGGGTAATAGGATTCATTGGAGGTTTTGCTATGATAAAGAAGATGACAACAGTTATGCTCCTGCTTGCTGCACTCTGCATGGCTCTGGCAGGATGCGGGAAACAGCCCGGCAGGGAATTTGTCGGGACGTGGAAATACTCTGGACAATATAGAGGTGAACACTATGATAAAACATATGATATTTTCTATGTTATTGAAAAAGCTCAGAATGGAGATACTGCATATATCGTTACAAAATATGAGCTAAAAAATGATGTTGCAAAACCTTCTGGGGAAACAAAACTTGATACCAACAAGAAACAATTCCCTGCGCAGTATAAAGACGGGATTCTTGAAAAAGATTTTTCAGTCAAATATTATATTCAAGACGGGAAACTCGTAGCAGACAAGCATAGTTACGACCGCGTCAGCGACAAATCCATGACATTCGACGAGATGAACAACGGGCGCGGCTACCCAGAGCCGAAATAAACAGTAGCCAATAAAAAAGGGCATCGATGGAAGCAGTACATTTCCATCGATGCCCTTTTCTTGCGAAGAATCTCAAAGCATATTCTGCAGAAACTCCTTTGTCCGTTCTTCTCTCGGTGCGCTGAAGAACTCGGCCGGAGGGCCCTGCTCGACGATGACGCCGTCCTCCATGAAGATGATGTCGGTCGCTGCCTCGCGTGCGAATGCCATCTCGTGCGTGACGACGATCATAGTCATACGCTCGGCGGCGAGGGCGCGCATGGTGCGCAGCACCTCGCCCGTGAGCTCAGGATCGAGCGCGGAGGTCGGCTCGTCAAAGAGCATGATGTCGGGCCGCATGGCAAGCGCCCGTGCGATGGCGACGCGCTGCTGCTGTCCGCCGGAGAGCTGACTCGGGTAGTAATCCTCGCGGTTCACGAGGCCGACCTTGGCGAGAAGCTCACGCGCATAGGGGAGAATCTCGTCCCGCTTCATGCCTTTGACATGGCAGGGCGCTTCGATGAGGTTCTCGATGACGGTCATATGCGGGAAGAGGTTGAACTGCTGGAAGACCATGCCCGTCGACATGAGGATGCGCCGCACGTCGTTGGTGCTCGCGTAGGTCGCTGTTGTGCCGCCGGGATTCGTCCAACAGAGTTTCTCCCCGCGGATCGTAATATTGCCGCGGTCGATGGTCTCGAGCTTGTTGATGCAGCGGAGCAGGGTAGATTTCCCTGAGCCGGAGGGGCCGATGATGGCGAGCACCTCGCCGCGCGTGAGACTGAGATCGATGCCGCGCAGAACCTCGAGACCGCCGAAGGATTTGCAGATGCCGGTCATGCGGAGCATGACGTCCGCATCAGTTCTCGTATCTGCCATAGTGCACCTCCAGTTTTTTGAATCCATAGGTGAGCACGGCGGTCATCGCGAGGTAGAAGATGCCGGCGATGAGGAAGGGGGTCATGTCGAACTCGCGCTGGACGATCGTGCGCGCAACGCGCAGCAGGTCATTCATGGCGAGGATGTAGACGAGTGAGGTATCCTTGACGAGGTTGATGGTCTCGTTGCTGACGGGAGGGAGTGTGATGCGCAGCACCTGCGGTAGGATGATGCGCCGCATGGTGAGCGGCGCGCTCATGCCAAGCACGCGCGCGGCCTCGAACTGTCCGCGCGGCACCGCCTGGATGCCGGAGCGGAAGATCTCGGCGAAGTACGCCGCGTAGTTGAGGACGAAGGCGAGAAGAGCCGCCGCGATGTCGGGGAGCATGATGCCGATCATCGGCAGGGCAAAGTAAACAAAGAGCAGCTGCAGCATGAGCGGTGTACCGCGCATGATCCAGATGTAGACCTCGAGCAGACGGCTGAGTATGCGGAAACGCGAAAGCCTCCCGAGCGCGGCAAAGAGGCCGAGCGGGAGGGAGAGAGCGAGGGTCACGCAGAAAATTTCGAGGGTAACGGTCGACCCCTCGAGCATCAAAAGAGCAGTATCGAGTATCTTATCCATTCATTTCATCCCAGTCGTCAAAAAGAAGCTGCCGCACAAAACGGCAGCTTCCTTTGGTTTTGTTTATTTTGTGATGTCTTTGCCGAACCACTCGGTGGAGATCTTTGCTATGGTACCATCTGCTTTCATCTCGTCGATGACTTTCTGCACCTCGCTCTGCAGCGCCGTGTTATCCTTTGCGAATGCAATGCCGAACTCGCTCACAGGGCCAACGACAATCGGGAGTGCTTCCAGCTCATCCGGATGCTTGCTCATGTAGTAGCGGCCGACGATCTCATCGCCGATGACCGCATCAAGACGGCCGTTCTCGAGGTCCATGAATGCTGCGACATAGTCGGGGTACTTCTTGACCTCCTTGACCTCATTCTTGTAGAAGTCCGTTGTATCGGTGTACTCCTCGGCGGTGCTGGCGCTCTGAACGCCGATCGTCTTGCCCGCGAGGCTCTTCTCGTCCGAGACGGCGGTGCTGCCCTTCTTCACGAAGATGATCTGGCGGTTGTCCATGTAGGGATTTGAGAAGAGCATGTTCTCCTTGCGCTTCTCGGTGATGTCGAGCCCATTCCAGAGGATCTGTACGCGGCCGCTCTTGAGTTCGGCCTCCTTGCTCGACCAGTCGATCGCCTTGAACTCGACTTCACGGCCGAGACGCTTTGCTGCCTCCTTGGCAAGGTCAACGTCGAAGCCGACGATCTCGTTTTTCTCATTTTTAAAGCCCATCGGCGGGAAATTATCGTCGAGTCCTACGACGATCTTGCTCTTGTCTGCGCCTTTGTCCGGCGCAGCCGCCTTGTCTCCGCCGCAGCCCGTGAGCAGCGCCGCCGCGCAGGCAAAGACTGCCGTGCCCGTCAGGATTTTTTTCCAGTTCATTGCAGTATCTCTCCTTAAATTAATTACCCCTTTAATAAGATAAAGCACTAACGTAGGCTATTATACGTTACAAATTAAAATAAAGTCAAGAATTATTTTCTGCAAGGCAGGTTTTTTTTAATAAAGGTCGAAATATCTATAAGTGCAATGATTTCGTACGTGATCAACAACGTAAACCGAGGGAGGGCTTACATTGCGTGCAATATCCGTGGATGATCTGGAAAATGGAATGATACTTGCGCGAACGATCGTCAACGCCAAGCGTGTGGTGGTCGTGTCTGAGAATACAGAGCTGACGCAGGCGCACATCACGCGTCTCAAATTTCTCAAGATTCCCGTTGTCTACATTAAGGATGAGACCGAGCTGAAGGAGGAACGCTCGCCCATCTTCTCGCGCAGCAACCTCTTTATCAAGCAGTATGAGAACGTCGTCGGGACGGCAAAGTCCATCTTTGAAGAGACAAAGCGGACAGGGAATGTGCCGGTCGAAGAAACCAACGAGATGGTGCAGGAAGAGCTGCTGCCGCTCTCGCGACGCAGCGGGACGATCGACTATCTGAACGAGATCAACCATCTGGCGAGCGACATCTACAACCACTCGCTCCGCGTTTCGATCCTTTCGGGCGTCTTCGCGAAGTGGATGCGCCTCGACCGTGAGACGGCAAAGGACATCGTACTCGCGGGATTCCTGCATGATATCGGAAAGTCGAGGTTCGACCAGCGTCTGCTCGAAAAGAATATTGAGACGCTTGAGGGAGAGGACTATGAGCGGTATATCCAGCATACAGTGGACGGTGCGCAGATCCTCAACCATGTTGCCGGGCTGACGGAGGGCGTTCGGCTCACCGCGCTGCAGCACCATGAACGGATGGATGGGAGCGGATTCCCCTTTAACATCCAGGGGGATGATATTCATCTTTATGCGCGCATTGTCGCGGTGGCAGATCTCTATGATAATATCACGATTGAGCGCGAGGGATATCCGCGCCGCACGCCGTTCGACGCGGTGACAGAGATCGCACGGCAGATGTATACTGCACTTGATCCGCAGGTCTGCATGCCGGTGCTGACGAATATCAAGAATGCGTTCCTCGGTTCGCGCGTGCTGCTGAGCAATCATCGCGAGGGGACGATCACGGCATATCCGCACGGTGTTGTGCCGCTCCCGATCATTACGATCTCGGAGGATGAGGTCATTGATCTCAACGAGAATAAAAATATTACAATCGTAGAATATAACCCGAAATAAAACAGCAAAGCATGCAAAGAGCCCATCGATTTTCCGATGGGCTCTTTACTGTTGTGTCAGCGGACCGTCTGCAGTGTGTTATACCATTTGAGCACTTCGTCATAGCAGGGCTGCAAATGTTCGACCGGGATATTCTCGCGCCTGCAGCACGCGATCACCTTATCCCAATCGCCCTGCTCGTAGGCGATAACGAGATCGAGCACATGACGGAGGATATTGTCTTCGCCGAGCAGCGCCGCGTTGAGTTCGGATGAGAGTCCAACTTCTTTGAGCACCTCTTCCATCGGCTGGCTCAGCAGAACGTCCAGGAGCGAGAACATGCCGAGCAGGAAGCCGGTATCGGGCGTGAGATCGGGACGTTTGATCTCGTGGGCGATCAGCTCGCAGAACTTTGCGCGCAGAAGTGAGATCGTGAAGAGCTCGGGCGGTTTATCCTCAGAGAATGTCTGGAGGCTGATGAGGGTCACCCAGCGGCGCATGCCGCCGGATCCAAGGAGGACCGCCGCCTGCCGCAGGTTCGAGATGTGATAGGTGAGACCGATGCCGACGGAATTGATATACGTGAGCAGCTTGTGAACAAGGTTCGTATCCGAGGAGATTACATTGATGATCGCGGAGAAATCGAAGTCCTGACGGTTAACTTCCTTTAGGAGACGTATCTGCGAGAGCGCGTTGCTCGTGAGCTTTTTCTTATGCAGGACAACGGGCTTGCAGAAGAAATATCCCTGGAAGAGGACATAGCCGTATTCGAGGGCCTGGTGGAATTCCTCCTCGGTTTCGATCTTCTCGGCGAGCAGACGCACATGTCCCGGCAGAATCTCGCGCAGGCGTTTGCGTTCCTCCGGATCCTCCGTGATTCGAAAGTCCACCTTGATGATGTCCGCCATGTCGATAAGCGGCTCGTAGCCCGGCAGAAGGACGAAGTCGTCGAGGGCAATTTTGTATCCCTCGTCCTTGAGCTCCTGTACGGCCTCCAAAATCGCGGGCGTCGGCTGTACCGTCTCGAGAATCTCCACAACAATGCTGTCTGCCGGCAGAAGCTGCGGCGCACGGTTCAGCAGATTTTTTTCGGTAAAGTTGATGAACGCCTTCTTGTCCGAGACCAGTTTTTTCATGCCGAAGTCCAGCATGGTATTCACCATGACGCTCTGTGTCGCCACGTTTCCGTCGAGACTCGGATCGAAAGCATTCTTGAGACCGCTGCGAAAGAGAATCTCGTATGCGTATACGTTCTTTTTCTGATCCAATATGGCTTGCCGCCCGATAAATGCTTCTTCCATAAGAGAGCCTTTCTGTGTCATTACACCGAATTACTGCTGTATCCATTCGATATCTTAAATTATAGTAAGAGAATTATAGCATATATTATGCGAAAAAGAAATGAAAAAGACTTTCTTTAATGTTATAATGGTGAAAGTTCATAAAATTGGAAGTGATTGATTTTGCTTAACGATATACAAATCGGACGCTATCTGCCTGGAGATTCGTTCCTGCACCGCATGGATCCGCGCGTGAAGATTGTCCTGCTCTTTTTCTTTTTGCTGCTGATCTTCTTTGTCGAGAATGCGGCCGGCTTTGCCGCGCTCGCATGCGCTGTCGCACTTCTCATGGTGTTCTCGCGGGTTCCGCTCATGATGCAGCTGCGCTCGATCCGTCCGATTCTCTGGATCGTGCTCTTCACCTTCGCTGTGCATCTTTTTATGACGCCGGGCACGGAGGCGTTCCGGATCGGATTCCTCACAGCGACGTGGGAGGGGATTGTGCGCGGCGCATACATTGGACTGCGCCTTATTCTGCTGATCCTTCTCAGCACACTGTTGACGCTGACGACGAGTCCTCTGCGTCTGACCGACGGCCTCGAGGCGCTGCTCTCTCCGCTGCGGCGTGTGGGTGTGCCGGTACACGAACTCGCGATGATGATGACGATTGCTCTGCGATTTGTACCGACACTGCTCGAGGAACTCGACCGCATTATGAAGGCGCAGAAGGCACGCGGGGTGGACTTTGAACGCGGAAATATCATGCAGCGCCTGCGTGCGATTGTGCCGGTTCTTGTGCCGCTTTTTCTCTCGGCGTTTCGCCGCGCGGACGAACTCGCACTCGCGATGGAGGCGCGCTGCTATCGCGGCGGCGAAGGACGTACGCAGATGAAGGAACTCCGCACGGGCCGGCTGGACTATGCGGCGATCGGCATATTCTTTCTCGGAGCGGCGGGGATCTGCGCCGTGAGTTTCGGAGGGCTGACCCTTGCGCCCTGAAAATGTGGAGATGATGAAGCGGCGCGCGCGCAATCTCGCGTTGAAAATTGCCTATGACGGAACGCGCTATCATGGCTTTCAGCGGCAGTCACCGCCTGTTGTTGCCGTGCAGAACGCCCTCGAGGCAGCACTTGCGGAGGTATGCGGGGAGACAGTGGAGCTTGCCGCTGCCGGCCGCACGGACGCGGGTGTGCATGCCTGCGGGCAGGTGGTGAATTTCTTTACGGACGGACGCATCCCGACGGAACGTCTGCCGCGTGCGGTGAACGGACTCCTGCCGCCGGATATTGCCGTTACGGATGCATGGGAGGCGGCGCGTGATTTCAGCGCGCGGCACAGCGCGAAGGGCAAGGCATATGTCTATCGCATGGAGCAATGCACAGTGCCGAATCCCTTCACGCGCAATTATGCGTGGCAGATCTTTCGTCCACTTGATGTGGAGGCGATGCGTGCGGCACTTGCCATGCTTGTGGGGACGCATGATTACAGTTCCTTTCGTGCGGCGGGCGGCGCCCCAATGTCGCCTGTGCGCACAATCGATGAGATACGGCTGGAGGATGAGGGAGAAGGCCGCCTGTCATGCTATCTGCATGGGAACGGATTCCTCTACCATATGGTGCGCAATATCATGAGCACGGTCGTCAGTGTGGGGCAGGAGCGCATCTCTGTGGGACGTTTTGCGGAGATTTTTGCTGCGCGCGACCGTCGCCTTGCGAGTCCGACGGCGCCTGCCTGCGGACTCTATCTCCTTCACGTGGACTATGATGCGGCGCCGCAAAAATCGGCGGATTAAAGGGAGAACGGCATGGAGCAGGAAGCACTGCAGCGTCTGGTGACGGAAGCTGCACGCGAGGTGCGGCGCGGTACATCTGAGGACGGTGTCCGCGGCAGTCACGTCCTTACATTGGTCAATATTATTCTGGATACGGCGCTGGAAGAAGAGGCGACCGATATTCACCTCGAGCCCATGGGCGGTCGGCTGCGCATCCGCATGCGTGTGGACGGACTGCTGCAGGAGAATCCCGTGCAGTTCCCGGCGGAGCTTGCGCCGGTGATCATTGCGCGGCTGAAAGTAATGGCGGGCATCGATACGGCAAAGCGCAATCGCCCGCAGGATGGACAGATCCGCTATGTGCACGGCGGGCGCACGATCGATATGCGTGCGGCCGTGCTGCCTGTAGTGGACGGGGAGCGTATGGTCGTGCGAATCATGGACGCGGCGGAGCGTTTTCTCGGCTGTGCGGAACTCGGTTTTACACCGCGCAATCAGGAGATCTTCGAGCAGCTGATTCGTCGGCCGACGGGGCTGCTGCTCCTCTGCGGTCCGATGAACTCAGGCAAGACGACAACGCTCTATGCGGCGCTCTCGGCGCTGAATGATCCAAGCTGTCATATCATGACGCTTGAGGACCCGGTAGAGCGGCGCATCGAGGGCATCAGTCAGTTTCAGGTGCATCCGGAGGCGGGGCTGACCTTTGTTGCGGGACTGCGTGCGGCGCTCCGACAGGATGCGCAGAAGATCCTGCTTGGGGAGATCCGCGATCGAGAAACCGCGGAGATGGCCGTGCGCATTGCGCTCACAGGACATGCGCTCTTTTCAACGCTGCATACGGAGGATACGGTTTCGGCGGTCTTTCGCATGATCGAGATGGGCGTGCCTCCCTATTTGCTCGCGGCGACACTCTCGGGCGTGATTGCCCAGCGGCTCGTACGGCGCGTGTGTACGCACTGCCGAGAAGACTATATCGTGCTGCCGGGATCGCGCGAGGCAATCCGGCTTGGCGCGGACTATCATGAGGGGATGACTCTCGTGCGCGGGCACGGATGCGCACTTTGTCATGGGAGCGGATATCACGGGCGGATGGCGATCCATGAGGTGCTCCTCGTATCGGAGCGGATACGGGAGGCAATCCTATGCGGGAACAATAGGGACGCGCTGCGCAGAGCTGCGGAGGCGGACAGCGTGGAGACTCTGTGGCAGGACGGCATGGCAAAGGCGTGTGCCGGAGAGACGACGTTGGAGGAGGTAGAGAGAGCGCTCTATGGATGAGAAAGGAAAGTGGAAGGAACTCCTTCAGCATATGATTGCGGTCGAGGCATCTGATCTCCATGCGGCGCCGGGGCAGTGCGTTCGGATACGCAGAGACGGAGCTCTTGTATCGGATGCATTCGTTCCGAGTGCTTCTTTTATGGATGCGCTGCTGGGCGAGATGATCTCGGAGGGCCGCCGTGCGATCCTCCCTGGACATGATGTTGATTTTTCGTGGACATATGCAGGCCGTCGCTTTCGCGGGAATGCCTACCATATGGAGAATGGGATCGGACTGGCTCTGCGCCTCCTGCCTGCACGCATCATGACGCCGGATGAGATCGGCATGCCGGATGCGCTGCGCTCCATCGCTGACGTGCGGGACGGTCTGGTGCTTGTCTGCGGACCGACGGGCGCGGGTAAGACGACGACGCTCGCGTCGTTGATCGAGGTCATCAATCAGACACGGCGTGTGCATATCATTACGCTTGAGGATCCGATCGAATATATTTTTTTGCCCGCATCCGCGTTTATCAGTCAACGGGAGCTGGGCCGCGATTTTTCTTCCTTCCCGGATGCTGTGCGCTCCGCTCTGCGTGAGGATCCCGACATCCTGCTCGCCGGCGAGATACGAGACCGTGCGACGATGGAAGCGGCGCTCATGGCGGCGGCGACAGGCATACTCGTACTCGGTACGCTCCATACGCGCAGTGCGGCGCAGGCAGCGATGCGCGTGGAGAGTATGTTCCCGGCAGATGTGCGGGATGCCGTGCGTGCGCAGTTCGCCGATGCCGTGACGGGGATCTTTGCGCAGCGGCTTCTTCCGCGTGTGGGCGGAGGCCGCGCTGCTGCGTTCGAGGTGCTTCGTGCCATGCCGGCGGTGCGCAATATTGTGCGGAATGGGCAGTACAGCCAACTTTTCTCTGTGATGATGAGCGGCGCGGAGCAGGGGATGCAGACGTCTGAGATGGCGGAGGCGATGCTGCGCTCGAAGGGCATTATCGTATGAGGACATTCTCCTATCGTGCCCGCACGACGGATGGAGCAGAGGTGCGCGGGCATCTTGCGGCCGAGAGTGCGCCCGCGGCAGTGCGGGCGCTTGCGGCGCAGGGCAGAATGGTCGTACGTCTTGAGGAACGGAGGGAATTTCATCTGCCGTCGTTCCTGCGTATGCGCAGCAACATCACGGCGGAGGAGAGGATTGCATTCTTTCATGAATCGGCGGCTCTTCTCCAGGCAGGCATGCCTGTCCATGAGGCGCTTGCACGTCTCGCGGAAGCGGCGAAGGCTTCCTCGGCTGCCTATGGAAAACTTGTCGCGGAGCTGCATCGGTCGGTGACGCGCGGAACGGCGCTGTCGCAGGCGATGGAGATGCATCCACAGGCGTTCGCGCCGAGTGTTGTCGGCATGGTGCGCGCGGCGGAGGAGAGCGGTACGCTCGATGTGATCCTGCGGGAGACGGCCGAATTTCTTACAGAAGGCCATGTTATGCGCGAATCTTTGCGGAGTGCGCTTGCTTATCCTCTTTTTTTGCTCGCTGCGGCGACGGCATCGCTGCTGCTCATGACAATATTCGTTCTGCCGATCTTCGCTGCGCTCCTGCGCGATCTGCGCGCCGAAGTACCTCTGCCTACGCAGCTGCTCCTCACGCTCTCTGATATTGCTGCTGCAGAGCCTTATCTCATTCCTCTCAGTATTGCCGTGGTTTTCGCCGCCGCTGCAGCGCTGCTGCGCATGCCGAAGGTGCGGTTTCGCTTGGATGAGCTGCTCCTGCGCATTCCCGTACTCGGTACATTCATATGTCTTGCGGAGTGGCGCATGATCCTGCGTACGCTTGCCATTCTCATGCGCAGCGGGATTCGTCTGGATCGTGCTGTGAGCCTTGCGCGTTCCGTCACACAGAACCGTGCACTTTCGCATCGCCTTGTACAGATCGAGCAGGGACTCCTGCAGGGGCGGACGTTTGCGCAGACGACGGCGCGGGATCCGTATCTGCCGATCCTTGTGCGCGGCATGCTTGCGGCGGGGGATGCCGCGGGCGATCTCGAACGCCTGCTCTGGCAGACGGCGGACTATTGTCAGCGCAGATCGGCGCAGTACGCAGCGCGTATGGAAGCGCTTGCCGAACCCGTGATGACCGTCTTTATCGCGGCTGTGATCTTCTTTGCCGTGCTTTCTTTCCTGCTGCCCGTCTTTGACGCAATGGATGCGTTGATGTAGGGGGCATCAAAAAACGGCCGCACATCGCAGTGATGTGCGGCCGGCCTTTTATGCCGTCTGTTATTTTCCTGCAAAGGCGAATTTCTGACCCTGTGAGAGCGGAGGAACGGCGCCTCCTTCCAGTTCGATCTGCCCCGGCATTGATCCCTTTGCATTGAAGAGGAGGGTGCAGTGTCCGCTCTCGCGGATCGTGTCGTTCACGTTCTCTCCAATGCGTGTGACCTTGTATTTCTGCTTTCCGAGCGAGAACGTGTCGCCGACGGCAATATCTCCCTTGAGTTCGCCGGGCGTATGCTCGACAACCATCTCGGCGAGGTTCGGATGAGCGCCTTCATCGAGCAGAATAACACTGTTGTTGGTCTCGAGGAACTTGCGCGCCAACTTGCCGATAGCCGTGACGGTACCCTCATACTTTACATTCATATATGATTCCTCCCCAGGTGCTCCGGATTTATGAATTTCCCTTAACCATTCTATCACATGGTTTTCGCGTTGTAAAATCTTTTCACCGGCCGTGCGCATTGACAACAGAAAAGGAAATTAGTACACTTTTATTTAGAAGAAACCGGATCGTGCGGAGACTCAATGTGCGTTCTGACCATCTTTCTGCATATATTTTCGTCAACATCGTCAGTTTTCTCGCTGCGTTTGGTCTGATCTTCGTCTTCTTTCGTCCTGAGGAGTGAGCACTGTGGAGAATTTTGACAAGAGCGCAATTGACGCCCGCCTTGCGGAGGGCTTTCCCTTCACGCACCGCTGGCACAACCGCTTTCATCTGGAGATGCCGTTTGGCCTCATCAACGACCCGAACGGGCTGACCTACCACAACGGCGCCTACCATATTTTTTACCAGTGGAATCCCTTCGGCTGTGCGCATAAGAATAAGTCGTGGGCGCATACGAAGACGCGGGATTTCTGCACCTATGCCGTTCCGCATCTGGCGCTCTGGCCGACGGATGAACATGACAAGGACGGCTGCTACTCGGGCTGCGCCGCAGAGGAGGAAGGGCGCCTGCGTGTTCTCTACACATGCAATGCGAAGGATGAAGCAGGCAATCGGAGGTCCGTACAGCGTTTCGGCACCTATACGAAGGCAGCGGGCGCAGTGAAGAAGGAAGAGATCATTATCGACGGTCCTCCTCCGGGCTTTACGGCACATTTTCGCGACCCCTATCTATTTGACTGGCGCGGTACCCGTCACCTTGTCATCGGCGCACAGACAGAGGAGAAGCGCGGCTGTGTGCTTGTCTACCGGGAGACGGCGGACGGCTGGATGTTCCTCGGGGAATTCCGGACGCAGCTGAAGGATTTCGGCTATATGTGGGAGTGTCCGAACCTGCTCTCCTTCGGCGACTATGATGTGCTCGCATTTTGCCCGCAGGGTGTGGAGGCGCGTGCATACGACCGACAGAACGTCTATCAGGCAGGGTATATCGTGGGACATGCCTCTATGGACGCGATGGAGATGCTCATGCACGGGCGCTTCAAGGAGCTCGACCATGGCTTTGACTTCTATGCGCCGCAGATTCTGACGCACGAAGGACGGCATATCCTGATCGGCTGGATGGGGATGCCAGACCGCGAGGAGGAATACCCGACCCGGGAGGAGGGCTGGATGCACAGCCTGACTTTGCCGCGCGTGCTGACGCTCCGGCAGGGGCATATATTCTCCGAGCCGGCGCACGAGCTGAAGGCCCTGCGCCACCGCGAGACGGAACGCGCGCTTGAGGCGGAGGGGGAGAACTCGTTCAGTACGACGCTCTATGACCTTACGGAGATCATCCTTGATCTGACGATGGGGGATGCGTACACCATCTCTGTGGAACTGGTCTTTGGGCTTGAAAAGCTGGTCCTGCGCTATAACCGGCTGGAACAGGTCATGACCATTGACCGCAGCGGCATGAAGCTTGGCGGACGCGGCACCCGCACCTTCAAACTCTATGCCGAGCATACGCTGTCCCTGCGCATGTACGTCGATCACAGCGCCGTGGAGGTGTTCTTCCAGCACGGGGAGGAGGCGGCGGCGATTGCCGTCTTCCCGGAGAAGAACATCCGCCCGATGCTGCGCATCTTCTCCGATGTGGATATGACAGCACTCTCAGGTGTGCTCTGGGAGCTTGAACCGTTTCACTACGAGAGAATATCATAAAAATAAAAGAAGCGGCTGCATCTGACATGCAGCCGCTTCTTTGTGTGTCTGTTGTCAATGTGTATGATGGCTGTCCTTCAAAATGCCGACGATTGCCTTCTGCACGACGTCGAGTACATCCTGAAGCAGCGCATTGTACATCTCGCCGCCGTCGACGACGCCGCGGCCGTTTTCCGTGAGGAAGAATTTTTTCGGATGCTCTGACGATGCATATGCTTCATCAAATTTTGCCTTGACCAATGCTTCAAAATCCATGAAAAGTCCTCCTTCATACAATAAACAGTGCCTATATTATAGCATATTTTTCAAATGCTGTCCCAACTTATACAGATTTTTCTCAGCATGCTCAGGGGATGGGCATACAGTTGGCGAGCCAGGGAAGACCCCATGCGCGGCAATCCAGCCGCAGATCCTCGAGTGGGGCAATGAGCGGCGCAAAGGCGAGGCGCAGTTTGAAGCGGCTCAGGGTATGCATGTTTGCGCCGAAGATCGGGATGCGGTCCATCTGATAGACGCCTTCGGACGGCGTGGAGAGGCCGTAGTGAACGGTGAAGCCGCCCCGATATCCGGCCGCGCGTGTGATCTCCTCGATCTCTGCGTTGACGCGGCCGCCGGGATAGGCGATGTAGTGCATGTCATAGCCGAGCTTCTCGGAGAGCAGATCATGCGAGTCTGCAATCTCGTGACGCAGGTCATCGATGGATGTGAGCTCTGCCAGATTTGCATGCGTCATCGTGTGGCTTTCGAAGCGGATCAGCCCGGACTCTTTCATCTCCGCAATCTGATCCCATGTCAGATAGTTCGGGTAGGTGTTCGTGAAATCGTAGATGAGGAAGATAGTCGCTTTGAATCCGTACTTCTTCAGAATGGGATAGGCGTTCTCATAGTTGTCGGCATAGCCGTCATCGAACGTAATAATGACCGGTTTTTCCGGCAGCGGCGTTCCGTGTTCATAGGCGTCCATCATCTCGTCGATGGTGATCGTCGTGTATCCCTCGGCAGCAAGATAGGCCATCTGCGCCTCGAACTGGTCCGTCCACAGGGTGAGCGGGTTTCCGTCCTTATCCTCGACCTGATGATAGTTGAGGACCGGAACGCCGGGGGCAGAAGCCATCCCGACAAAGACTGCTGCGGCAAGGAGCCCGAACACGCAGAGGAGGATCAATATGAGCCGCTTAGGAGAGAATTTCAATTAAATTACCTTCTTTTTAGAATCCATACCGCGACCAGTGTAGCCGATACCTCGCCTTATGTCAAGCACTCTGCATGTGCTGGTTCGGCAGGAAAAAGCTTTGATAAAAATACATTTTCGGTCTATAATACGAGAGGTAAAGCATCTATGAAAGGAAGAGGAATGAACCGAAACGAGCTATGCTGGTGCGGCAGCGGAAAGAAATATAAAAAGTGCCATGAAGACTTTGACGATCGTATTGCATCCATCCGGTACGATGTGCTGAAGGGGCAGGTGCGCCCGCCGCGCAAGATCATCAACAACGCTGCGGACATCGAGGGGATCCGCCGGGCCGCGGTCATCAACGACGGCGTGCTCGATCTCATGGAGACGCTTGTGCGCCCCGGCACCGATACGGAGTCACTTGACCGCGCGGCACATGACTACATCGTTGAGAGAGGCGGCATTCCGGCCTGCCTCGGGTTCGAGGGGTTCCCGAAGAGCATCTGCACATCAATCAACAATGTGGTCTGCCACGGGATTCCGTCAAAGAAGGATGTCCTCAAAGAGGGGGATATTGTCAACGTCGACTCCACCGTGATTGTTGACGGCTACTATGCGGATGCTTCCCGTATGTATCTCGTGGGAAAGGTGCCCGCGGCGGCGGAGCGTCTCGTGCAGGTGACGAAGGAGTGCATGGAGCGCGGCATTGCGGCGGCGCGTCCGTGGCACTTCCTCGGTGACGTGAGTGCAGCGTGCGGCGACTGGGCGCATGCGAACGGCTACTCCGTTGTCACCGCCCTCGGCGGGCACGGCGTCGGCAAGGACTTCCACATGGAACCGTTTGTTCCGCACGAAGGCGAGGCGGGCACGGGGATGCTTATGGTGCCCGGCATGGTATTTACGGTCGAGCCCATGATCAACGCAGGCGATTATGATGTGACGGTGGACGCGGAGGACGGATGGACGGTGCGGACAAAGGACCGCAGCTTGTCAGCGCAGTGGGAAAAGACCATCCTCATCACGGAGACCGGCGCAGAGGTGCTCTCATCATGATGAAATTTGATGCGCTCGGCGTCTCGGAGGTGCTGACAGCGCTTCTCCAAAGACAGGGCATTACGGAGCCGACCCCCGTGCAGGAGCAGGCGATCCCGCCGATGCGCGCAGGACGGGATGTGATCGCGCAGGCACAGACTGGTACGGGCAAGACACTCTCGTTCCTCCTGCCGCTGCTTGAGAAGATCAAGCCGCAGGGAACGGTAGCACAGGCACTGGTCATCGCACCGACGCGCGAACTTGCGATCCAGATTGCCCGTGTGGCGGAACCGCTTGGAGAGCCGCTCGGCATCGGGACGATCGTCATCTACGGAGGTGCGGATATCGAGCGGCAGAAGGAGAAGCTGCGCCGCCGCCCGCAGCTCGTCATCGGCACGCCCGGCCGCCTGCTCGACCATGTGCGGCGCGGCACGCTTGCACTCGGCAGCGTGAACAAAATCGTTCTTGATGAGGCGGATGAAATGCTTAAGATGGGCTTCATTGAGGACGTGGAAAGCCTTCTTGGCTGTGCGGCACAGGACTATCAGCTCGCGCTTTTCTCAGCGACAATGCCTGAGCGCATCGTGCGCCTTACGAAGAAATTTATGACGAACCCGGCGCACATCCGCATTGAAGGGGAGACGACGACGCTCGCCTCCATTGAGCAGATTGCACTCTCGGTGAGTGAGGGGGAAAAGATCGACCGCCTCTGTGCCTCCATCAATGAGGAGGCGCCCTATCTCGCAATGGTGTTCTGCGCAACGAAGGAGCGTACGCATACCGTCATGATGGAGCTTGCCCGCCGCGGCTATCTTGTCGATGCGCTCAGCGGCGACCTCACGCAGACGCAGCGGGCATTCGTCCTGCGCAGGTTCCGTGAGGCAAAGCTGCAGATTCTCTGTGCGACCGACATTGCCGCGCGCGGCCTCGACATCGAGGGCGTGACCCACGTCTACAACTATGATTTGCCGCCGACCGTGACAGACTACATCCACCGCATCGGCCGTACGGGGCGTGCCGGAGCGCAGGGGAAGGCGATCACGCTTGTCGCGGCGCATCAGCACGAGAAGCTGCGGAAGATGGAGGCCGCGCTCAAGGAACGTCTGCGCCGCACGGCGGCGAAGAAGAAGCCGCGCCCGAAAACGTGCACCGAGAAGCCGCGAAACGGGGCCCCCCGTCCGCCTCGTGCGTCTCAGACAAGGGGACGGAAAAAATTCGCGAAATCCCATACGCACGGAAGGAAGGCGGGAAAGACTGTCACAAACCTCGGACGACGCAGCAGAAAACGTCCTTGAATCCGTACCTGCGGAAAACTGTCACCATGAATGACGACCCTATGGGGAACCAAAATTTTTCACAGAGAAGGAAAACATTCCACCTCGTCGAATTTATATAAAGTACAGACAATTCCAAAAAGGAGGCGGATTTCATGATTGGTATCAAGAATGTGATTGCGATTATCTGCGGAGGCGGCCCCGCGCCCGGCATCAACAGTGTTATCTCCGCAGTTACCAGTGAGGCGACGCGCCATGGCTGGGATGTACTCGGCATTTACGACGGATTCTCGCGGCTCGCGCGCGGCGAGAAGAACTATGTGCGCCTCGAGACGGCGAACATCAGCCGCATCCATCTGACCGGAGGCTGCATCCTCAAGATGTCGCGTTTTAATCCGACGAAGAAGGAATCCGATCTCCGTACCGTCGTCGAGACGCTTACGGAACTCGGCGTTACCCATGTTGTTACCATCGGCGGCGACGATACCGCGTTCAGCTCGATGGCCGTCTCCGAATATGCGCGCAAGATGGGACGCACGATCAATGTTGTACACGTCCCTAAGACCATCGACAACGATCTACCGCTGCCTGAGGGCGTGCCGACCTTCGGCTTCGAGACAGCGCGTGCATTCGGTACGATGGAGATTGAAAATCTCATGGAGGACGCGAGTACGACGAATAACCGTTGGTACTTCACCATCGCGATGGGGCGCACGGCAGGCCATCTTGCGCTTGGCATGGGCCGCAGCGCGGGCGCAGCGATCACCGTCATCCCTGAGGAGTTCGCACAGGATAAGATCCCGCTCCAGCAGGTTGTCGACGTCATCACCGGCTCCATTGTGAAGCGCTATCTTACGGGCCGCAACTACGGCGTCGCCGTTATCGCCGAGGGCGTCATTGAAAAGATCGCGGAGGAGGATTTCGCAAAGCTCGGCAGTGTCGTTACCGATGAGCACGGACACATTCGTTACAGCGAGCTGGACTTCGGCGAGATCCTCAAGCAGGCAGTGCTCGCCGAGACGAAGAAGCTCGGCATTGCCCTCACCATCATTGACAAGGAGATCGGCTACGAACTGCGCTGCACGGCTCCGATCGCATACGACATTGACTATTGCCGCTCGCTCGGCTACTCTGCCGTGAAGTTCCTGATGAGCGGCGACTCAGGCGCGATCATCACCATCCAGGACAACCAGGCTGTGCCGATGCGGTTCGATGAGATCCGTGACCCAGAGACGGGCAAGACGAAGGTGCGCAAGGTCAACATCGATTCCGTACACTACCGCATTGCGCGCGGCTTTATGATGCGCATTGAGAAGGGCGACCTCGATGATCCGGGGCTTGCAAACGCCTACCGTATGACGCCCGAGGAGTTCAAAGAGCGCTATGCATATCTCTTCGACGGTGATGCGGAGGAGTAACACTTATTCTTTTGAAAGAAACCGATGGAGCAGAAAAATTCTGCTCCATTTTTTATTTTAGGTATTGACGGGCGCAGCCCTATGCCGTATAATATCGTCTTGTTAGCGCAATGCGCAAGCACCTGTCCGAGCGACAGAAATATCGCGGGGTAGAGCAGCCGGTAGCTCGTCGGGCTCATAACCCGAAGGTCACAGGTTCAAGTCCTGTCCCCGCAACCAAAATCGCATAATTATCATGGGTAGGTGGCCGAGTGGTTAAAGGCAACAGACTGTAAATCTGTCATCTTCGGATTACGATGGTTCGAATCCATCCCTGCCCACCACCATATCGCGGGGTGGAGCAGTCGGTAGCTCGTCGGGCTCATAACCCGAAGGTCACAGGTTCAAGTCCTGTCCCCGCAACCAAGTCTGTATGCTGGTGTAGCTCAGTCGGCAGAGCGTATCCTTGGTAAGGATAAGGTCACCAGTTCAATCCTGGTCATCAGCTCCATATAACGGCGGCATAGCTCAGTTGGCTAGAGCATGCGGTTCATACCCGCAGTGTCCGGAGTTCAAATCTCTGTGCCGCCACCATTGTATATTACCCCCGCCTCGGGGGTTCTTTTATGCTTTTATCGCTGCTTCCTTACGAAAATGCGCGGCATACGTTGACAGTATTTTCCAAGTATGATAAATTGGTAAGAGTGATTTTACAAGAACTTATTGAGGAGAGTTGATATTCATGCGCAACAACATTACGCTTGAGTGCACGGAGTGCCATAGCCGCAACTATCGCACGAACAAGAACAAGAAGAACAACCCGGACCGTCTTGAGTTCAGCAAGTACTGCAAGTTCTGCCGCAAGCACACGCCGCACAAAGAGACGAAGTAAGCGCATCTCTATCATGGGAGAAATAGTCAAATTCCTGCGGGAAGTCGTCGCCGAGATGAAGAAGGTCTCGTGGTCTACGAAGAAGGAGCTCGTCACCTATACGGGTGTCGTCGGCATCGCCATCGTCGTCGTCTGCGCATTGATCTGGATCTGTGATACGATTTTTGCCCGTGTGTTTCAGGTCATTCTGCATTACTAGGCTAGGTGAGGGATATGGCGGATAAGGAAGAACTCTATCTCAGACAGGCGAACCCGCACCGGGCATGGTATGTCATCCACACCTATTCGGGCTATGAGAACAAGGTCAAGGCGAACCTTGAGCGCCTGATGCACTCGGCAAGCATGAGCGAGATGATCTTTAACGTCGTCGTTCCTGTAGAGAATGAGATCGAGGTCAAGGACGGCAAGGAAAAGGTCGTCCCGCGCAAGGTGTTCCCGGGCTACGTGCTGGTCGACATGATTGTCGACGAGCACTCTTGGTATGTTGTGCGCAATACGACAGGCGTCACGGGCTTTGTCGGTTCGGAGAAACACCCCATCCCTCTCACGGCGGAGGAGGCAGAACGCATTCTCTCCGGTTCTGTGGGCGGTGCGCCGAAGCGCCGCACAAAGGTGAGTGTTGGAGACACGGTCCGCATCGCTTCGGGCGCGTTCGAGGACTATGCGGGCAAGATCACGTCAATCGACTCGTCGGGGCTGCGCGTGCAGGTCGACGTGGAGGGGACACCCCTCGATGTGGAAATCGATCAGGTCGAACTGATCTGATTGTCTAAAAACATATACACCGAAAGGAGGTGATGTGTCGATGGCAAAGAAGGTTGCGCGTGTCGTAAAGCTGCAGGTTCCTGCGGGCAAGGCGACACCGGCTCCTCCGGTTGGACCTGCGCTTGGCCAGGCGGGCGTGAACATCATGGCGTTCGTCAAAGACTTCAATGAGCGCACGGCGAAACAGGCGGGGCTCATCATTCCGGTTGAGATCACGGTCTTTGAAGATCGTTCCTTTACCTTTATCACGAAGACCCCTCCGGCAGCGGTTCTGCTGAAGAAAGCGGCGGGTATTGAGAAGGCATCGGGCGAGCCGAACAAGACGAAGGTGGCAAAGCTCCCGCGTGCAAAGGCGCGCGAGATTGCGGAGTCCAAAATGCCGGATCTGAATGCCGCGTCGATCGAGGCGGCAACATCCATGATTGAGGGGACTGCCCGCAGCATGGGAATCGAAATCGTAGATTAATCTATGATGCAGTGGAAGGGCACATGCCCGTTATGACCACGAAGGGAGACTATAATGGCAAAATCTGGTAAGAAATACCAAGATGCTGCGAAGCTCATCGAGAGCGGCAAGCTCTACGCTTCGCAGGAGGCGATGGAGCTCGTAAAGAAGACGGCAACTGCTAAATTTGACGAGACCATCGAACTGCACGTGCGCCTCGGCGTCGATCCGAAGTATGCAGACCAGCAGGTGCGCGGTGCACTTGTCCTGCCGCACGGCACGGGCAAGACCCAGCGCGTTCTCGTCTTCGCCAAAGGTGAAAAGGTCGCGGAGGCAGAGGCCGCAGGGGCCGACTTCGTTGGCTCGGATGAGATCGTGCAGAAGATCCAGGGCGGTTGGCTCGACTTCGACGTCGCCGTCGCAACGCCCGATATGATGGGCACGGTCGGCCGTCTTGGAAAGGTGCTCGGCCCCCGGGGACTCATGCCGAACCCGAAACTCGGCACAGTCACCATGGATCTCAAGAAGGCGATTACCGAGATCAAGGCAGGACAGGTAGAGTACCGCACAGACAAGGCGGGCAACGTCCATGTCCCGATCGGCAAGGCGTCGTTCGACGCGGACAAGCTCCGCGAGAACTATCAGGCGATCATCGACACGCTCATCCGTGTGAAGCCGGCAGCGGCAAAGGGGCAGTATATCCGCTCCATCACGGTTGTGGCGACGATGGGTCCCGCCGTCCCCGTTGCGCTCAGCTAAAGTAAGGCGCATACGGAATTTCCCCGGGCTGTAGACAGCAGGTTTGCGCAAGCATCTAACGACGTAGTCGCCTGCCGAGGCCGGACGTGAATTTGAACATTCATCTCCGGCAGCAGAGCAGCCGGAGATTTTTAGTTAGGCAAAACAAAAGCCGTCTCAGAGACGAACGGCAATAAGAAAGGAGGGAAAATTTTTAATGGCAGATCATAAGAAAGAAGTCATCGTTGCAGAGCTGAAAGAGCAGCTCGCTTCGGCGAAGGGCGCGGTCTTCACAACCTATACCGGGCTCACCGTGGCACAGGATACAGAGCTGCGCCGTGAACTGCGCGCTGCAGGCGTTACCTATCACGTTGTGAAGAACACAATGCTGCGCCGCGCTGCCGATGCGCTGGGGCTCGAGGGCCTTGACCCGCATCTTGAGGGGACGACGGCATTTGCATTCTCAGCAGAGGATGCAGTCGCTCCGGCGAAGGTCATCTGCGACTACATTAAGAAGAATAAGCTCGACGAAAAGGGGATCCTGTCGATCAAGGTCGGTACCGTCGAGGGCAAGGTCATCGAGACGAATGAGGTACGGGCGCTTGCTTCGCTCCCGTCGCGCGAAGAGCTTATTGCAAAGCTTATGGGCAGCATGAATGCACCGATCTCGAATACGGTGAATGTGCTCCACGGCGTTCTCCGCAATGCCGTCTATGTGCTTGATGCAGTGCGTGCGCAGAAGGCGTCCGCATAACAGAATAAAGAAGAAACTATACATTTTTGGAGGTATACAGTATGAATAAGGATCAGATTCTGGAAGCCATTGAGAACATGACCGTTCTCGAACTCTCCGAGCTCGTTAAGGCTATGGAGGAGAAGTTTGGTGTCAGTGCGGCTGCACCGGTTGCTGTTGCTGCTGCCGGCGGCGCTGCCCCGGCTGCTGCGGGCGGTGAGGAGAAGTCGGAGTTCACGGTTGTTCTCGCAGCTGCCGGCGACAAGAAGATCAACGTCATCAAGGCCGTCCGTGAGGCAACGGGGCTTGGCTTGAAGGAAGCGAAGGAGCTCGTTGACGGCGCACCGAAGCCGGTTAAGGAGAATGTTGCAAAGGCCGAGGCTGACGAGCTCAAGGCAAAGCTCGAAGAGGCCGGCGCAACGGTCGAACTGAAGTAATTCAGCCGATACTGATTTTTGAAAACCGCTTTCCCGCATGGGAAGGCGGTTTTTGACTGGGATAACGAGAATGCCCTTGCTAAAGGAGGAAAATACAATGGGGATGAGCGGATACTATATTGCCGTCGATGATGCCCTGCTGCAGGACGTCATCGATGGAGCGCAATCTGTTCTTGGCATTGATCCGTCGGGTGAAAAAACGCTTGACATCGACAAATCATGGCAGGGAATTCATCAGCTCCTCTGTGGTGAACCGTTTGAAGGCGATCCTCCCATGGGATATGTCGTTCCTTTGCAGTATGACAACAGGATCGAGAGTGAATCGGATTTCGGTGCGTTCTACATCACGCCTTCGGAGGTAAAGGAAGCGGCTGATTTTTTGAGCACGCTGGACGACGATGCGCTGCGAGACATGTATGGTTTTGACTCTATGCGGGGAGACGGGACCTATCCGATCACTGCCGAAGACGATGCAGAGGAATTTTACTCATATCTGCATTCCTATCTGTTGGAGCTGATCTCCTACTTTAAGAAAAATGCGGAGGAGGGGAAGGCCGTTATCTTTTACATCCTGTGATGCCTCTTCCTGCCGGCACGATCCGGCCGATATGCGTAAGTGATTTTCATACCTCGGATCTTTAAAAAACCTGCTGTATTTTTTGTACAGCAGGTTTTTTTGAAGAATCTTTGACTTTTTGTCATTTTATACTTGACTTTTTGCTTTTTACCGTGTATATTCAGTATAGATTTTGATTAGCACTCAGTTTTATAGAGTGCTAACAGAGATTGAAAGGAGAGGAGAGGGGTGAATGTCGGACGATCTGGACGCGCGAAAAAGTCAGATCCTGTGGGCGGTTGTCGATGATTATATCGCATCGGCTGAGCCTGTCGGCTCGCGGACGCTCGCGCAGAAATACAATCTCGGCATCAGCCCCGCGACCATTCGAAATGAGATGGCGGATCTCGAGATGCTCGGCTATCTGGAGCATCCCCACACATCCGCCGGGCGTATTCCCTCATCCAAGGGGTATCGCTTCTATGTCGACGGGCTGCAGCCCGTAGCTCCGGTAACGGATGCCGAGAAGTCAAAGATTCACGATTGGTATCGCGGGCGCGTGCGGCGTCTCGACGAGGTGTTTCAAGAGACTGCGCGTCTGATTGCAGATGTGACGCGCAATGTCTCGCTCGTGCTTGCGCCGCAGGCGGCACAGTCGACGTTCCGCATGCTCCAGTTTCTGCCCCTCGATATGGGGCACGCGATTGCCGTCCTTATGACGGACGCAGGGTTCGTTGAGAACCGTATCGTAGAGATTCCCGACGGCGCGACGTTCGCTGATTTCCAGCGGATGGCGGCCGCAGTCAACGAAACACTTGCCGGAAAAGCGCTCAGCGATGTAACAAAGCAGGATATGCGGCGTGTACGCGATGCAATCGGTGATGAGTCGATCTTTGTTGCTGCCGTAGAGGTCATGCACCGGGCTTTGGAGGGACGGTCAGAGGATCGCCTCTATCTCGGCGGTACGGCACAGCTGCTCGGCAATCCAGAGTTTCAGGACCTCGAACGTGTCCGTGCAATGTTGCTCGTTCTCGAACGCGAGGATCTCGTCAAGGACATCCTGCATACGCACGCAGGCGAGGGCCTTGAGGTTACAATCGGACGCGAGAACACGAACAGCACGTTCTGGGACAGCAGCTTCATCACGGCGACCTATCATGTTGACGGAAGGCTGCTCGGGACCATTGCGGTTCTCGGACCGACACGCATGGAATATGCAAAGGCGATGCGCATACTGGACTATGTGAACACAAATTTAACAGAAATGATCTATCAACTGAAATGGTAGGAGAGGTGAACGGCTTGCAGGAAAAGGAAGAGATGACCGCGGAGACGGCGGAGGAGCAGCTCGTGGAGAACGCGGCGGAAACGACGCCCTCGCCCGAAACGGAGACTGCAGAGGCTGCGCCTGTCGAAGACAAGGCCGCCGCGCTCGAAGCGGAGCTCAAGGAAAAAAGCGACCGCATCCTGCGGCTTCAGGCGGATTTTGAAAATTTTCGCCGCCGCACAGCGAAAGAAAAGGAGGAACTCGCGGCCGTCATCACACAGAATATCCTCGGCGATCTGCTGCCGCTTCTCGACAATTTTGAGCGAGCGATGGCAGTGGAGCAGACGGATGGGGAGGCGTTCCAAAAGGGCGTGGAGATGATCTTCACGCAGCTGCGCGAGGTACTCGACAAACATGGTCTCCAGAGTATCGAGGCAGAGGGACAGACCTTCGACCCGAATTTCCATCAGGCGGTCATGCGTGTTGAGGATTCCGACGCTCCGGACGGAACGATCACGCAGGTGCTGCAAAAGGGCTACCAGGCAAAGGGCAGAGTCATCCGCCCCGCAATGGTACAGGTAGCCGGAAGCTAAAAAATAACATCGAAAAGATTTTGGAGGAATATAAAATGGCTAAAGTAATAGGTATTGATCTTGGCACGACGAACTCCGTTGTCTCGGTCATGGAGGGCGGAGAGCCCGTTGTTATCACGAACCCCGAGGGGAGCCGCATCACGCCGTCCGTCGTAGGCTTTACGAAGGACGGGCAGCGTCTCGTCGGCCGCCTCGCAAAGAATCAGGCGGTCTCGAACCCAGATCGCACGGTCTCGTCGATCAAACGCCATATGGGCGATCCGAACTATCACGTCACGATTGACGGCAAGAACTACACGCCGCCCGAGATCTCTGCGATGATCCTGCAGAAGCTCAAGAGCGATGCAGAGGCGTATCTTGGCGAGACGGTTTCGCAGGCAGTGATTACTGTCCCTGCGTATTTTAACGACAGTCAGCGTCAGGCAACGAAGGACGCGGGGAAGATTGCGGGACTCGAGGTGCTGCGCATCATCAATGAGCCGACAGCAGCGGCGCTCGCGTACGGCCTCGACAAGGATCAGGACGAGACCATCCTCGTCTTCGACCTCGGCGGCGGTACATTCGACGTCTCGATCCTCGAACTCAGTGAAGGTGTTTTCGAAGTCAAGGCGACGAACGGCGACACCGTGCTCGGCGGCGATGATTTCGATAAGAAGATCATGGACTGGATGGTCGAGGAATTCAAAAAGGAGAACGGCATCGACCTCTCGCAGGACAAGATGAGCGCACAGCGCCTCATCGAGGCGGCGGAGAAGGCGAAGATCGAGCTCTCCAGCATGACGCAGACCAATATCAACCTGCCGTTCATCACGGCAGATGCATCGGGGCCGAAGCATCTCGACCTCACGCTTACCCGTGCAAAATTTGATGAACTCACGGCGGATCTCGTGGAGCGCACGATGGTTCCGACACGCAAGGCGATGGAGGATGCAGGCCTTTCGGGCAGCGACATCGACAAGATCATTCTCGTCGGTGGCTCGTCCCGTATCCCTGCCGTGCAGGATGCGATCCGCAAGATTCTCGGCAAAGAGCCCTCGAAGGGGGTCAACCCGGATGAGTGCGTCTCCATCGGCGCCGCGATCCAGGGCGGCGTCCTCGTCGGTGAGGTCAAGGATGTGCTGCTCCTCGATGTCACGCCGCTCTCGCTCGGCATCGAGACGCTCGGGGGCGTCTGCACGAAGATCATCGACCGCAACACAACCATACCGACTTCAAAGAGTCAGGTATTCTCAACTGCGGCGGACAATCAGCCGGGTGTTGAGATCCATGTCCTGCAGGGCGAGCGCGAGATGGCAGCGGGAAACAAGACCCTCGGCCGTTTCCAGCTCACCGATATCCCGCCCGCACCGCGCGGCGTGCCGCAGATCGAGGTCAAATTTGACATTGATGCGAACGGCATCGTCAATGTATCGGCGAAGGATCTCGGCACGGGCAAGGAACAGAAGATCACGATTCAGTCTGACAGCGGCATGAGCAAAGAGGATATCGAGCGCATGGTCAAAGAGGCGGAGACGCACGCCGCTGAGGATAAGAAACAGAAGGAAGCTGTCGATGCGCGCAATGCGGGCGACTCTCTCGTCTATCAGGCGGAGAAGGCCATCAAAGATCTCGGCGAGAACGCGGATCAGGCACTCGTTGGAAAGACCCAGACTGCCGTCGATAAGCTGAAGGAGGCTCTCAAAGGCTCGGACATCGAGGCGATCAAGGCGGCAACGGAGGAAGCACGCCAGCCGCTCTATGAACTCTCTGCAGCAGCCTATCAGCAGGCGCAGCAGGCAGCGGGCGCGGCAGGAGCAGCACCGAGTGAAGATGCAGGAGCACAGAGCAGTGCACCGCAGGATGACAATGTTGTCGACGCAGAGTTTACCGAAGTTAAGGATGACGAGAAGTAAGGTGGTATCGTGAGCGAGAAACGCGATTACTACGAAGTCCTGGGCGTCCCGAAGGGCGCCTCGGACGATGAAATCAAAAAAGCATATAAGAAACTCGCGCGCAAATACCATCCCGATCTCAACCGTAACGACCCCAAGACTGCTGAGGAGAAATTCAAGGAAGTCAACGAGGCGTACGATGTGCTGAAGGATCCGCAGAAAAAGGCAGCGTATGATCAGTTCGGACACGATGCCTTTGATCCGCGCCGCGGCGGCAGCGCCGGAGGGGGAAACCCCTTCGGCGCTGCCGGCGGATTCGGCGGATTTGACATGGACGACATCTTTGATATGTTCGGCATGGGCGGCGGCAGTCGCCGTGCACGCAGACAGGGCCCCGAACGCGGGGCTGATCTGCGTTATGATCTGGAGATCTCGTTCGAAGAAGCGGCGTTCGGCAAGGAGATCGAGCTCTCTATCCCGCGCGAGGAGAACTGTCCGACTTGCGGCGGTTCAGGTGCGGCAAAGGGGTCGACCCCCGAGACCTGTTCGGTATGTCACGGCACGGGACAGGAGCAAGTCATGCAGCGGACTATGTTCGGCAGCATGATGACCTCACGCACCTGCAGCCACTGCCACGGTACGGGCAAGATCATCAAGGATCCATGCAAAGACTGCCACGGTACAGGACGCAAGAGCGTAACGAAGAAGATCAAGGTCAATATCCCGCGCGGCGTGGACGACGGACAGCGCGTCCGCGTTACGGGCGGCGGCGAGGCGGGTGTGCGCGGAGGTGCAAACGGCGATCTCTACGTCTACATCTTTATTCGCCCACATAAACTCTTTCAGCGGCGCGGGAACGATGTCATCATCGAGATCCCGATCACCTTTGTACAGGCATCGCTCGGCGATACCGTGCAGGTGCCGACTCTCGACGGTGCGGTTGACCTCAAGATCCCTGCTGGGATCCAGACCGGTACCGTGCTGCGCGTGAAAGGGAAGGGCATTCCCAATCTGCGTGGTTCGGGACGCGGCGATGAACATGTCCGCGTCAAGGTTACAACGCCGCAGAAACTCTCGGCCAAGCAGAAGGAACTTCTCAAGGAGTTTGCCGAACTCAGCGGAGATGCGGTGAACCCCGAGCAGAAGAGTTTTACTGAAAAATTTAAGGATCTCTTTGCCTGATATGAAAAAAGAACTTCCTTATTTTCAGATCGGCGCATCCTACGGCGGGAATCAGGACTGGTTCTCGGACTACTGGATGCGCGAGGGCGGCTGCGGTGCGGAGACTGCCTGTGATGTCTCGGTCTACCTTGCGGTATATCGCGGCATCCCGCGCGCGTACCCGTTCCGTATTCCTGCGGTGCGCGAGGACTACGTCGAGTTCTCCGAGATTATGCGCCCCTACCTTAGCCCGCGTTGGACGGGGATTGACCGTCTCGATATCTACATCGACGGATTCGGTTCCTACTTGCGCGATCGCGGCGTGGATGCGATTGCACTTAAGCCGTGGGAGGGGATGCATTCCTATGCAGAGACACGCGAGGTCATTCGACGGCAGATCGATGCCGGCATGCCCATCCCGTGCCTCACGCTGAAACACCGCGCCCCATCGATGGAGTTCTACGTCTGGCACTGGTATCTCCTCACGGGATACGAGGACTTTGACGGGGAATGCGCCGTTAAGGCGGTCACCTACGGAAACTTTCGCTGGCTCGACCTGCGCACGCTCTGGGAGACCGGATACGAGCGCCGAGGCGGGCTTGTGCTCCTCTCGGAGCAGAAGGAATGTGAAACAACTCCATAAAAACACAACACGGGCGCAGTCTCATATGAGACTGCGCCCCGTGTTGTATTTGGTTCAGAACCGCCATCCGAGAGAGAATCCGCCCGTCACATCAGCCGTATGGAACCCGTCGGGTTTTCGGATCGGCATCGCCGCAAAGACATCATAGGACAGAGCATCAATCATCCCGCGCACGCCGAGCGCCGCTCCCGCGATCGTGTGCCCGTTGTAGAGATCTGCACCGGCGCCGTACACTGCACCGACATCAAGGCCGAGATAGACCTCCAGCTTCTGCTTCGGGAACCGCGTCGCAAACTCATTGCGGAGATACCAGCCGTCCGTTCCCATCAACGTAACCTCGCCGTCGAAGCCCCGCACCGTGTACCGGTTCCCTATGCTGATCATATCTGTGCCGTAGAGCTCCATCCCGTCCATCGTCCACTGCCCGTGAAAGGACGTCGTAAACGTCGCAGGACGGTGGCTGAACTCAAACGGATGCACATAGTCCGCATCCAGGAGCCACATTCGATACCGCGTCCGCGGCATATCCTCATAGGGACTCTCCTCCTGCGCCCCCATCCACCCGAGACCGAATCTGTGGGCCAAACGGAAGTAGAGCGTATCTCTTTTCAGATACAGACGCTCTGCAAGCCCGACCTCCATCGATGTCTGATGCATCGCCTGAATGGGCAGCTCGACATCGTTGAGGAAGCGATGCGAGTTCCGCTTGCGCAGACGAATGTCCATACTCGTCTTTCGATTTGCCGAACGGCTCAGCACATAGTCCCATGAGAGCGTAGAGATATTCGTATCGCCCGCGCTGATGAAATCGTAGGGCATGCTGTCCACCGTCTGATGATATTTTGACCGCTGGTAGGAGAGGGAAAAGGTATGGCGTCCGTAGGGATAGGTGTAGCTGATATTGTGGCCGCGCGTTCCTTTCTCATATCCGTCCTGCGCACTGTCGAGATTTAGACCGATGCGGAGCATATCGTTCTTATGAAAGAGCTGATCGATGCCGAGAGAGGCGTACCACTGGAGCTTCCCCGTGTCCTCCAGACCGGAGTCATCGAACGAGATCGTTCCGTAGACATTCCTGCCGCGCTTCACATTCAGTACGATATCCGTCATCTGGGGCTCATCGGCAGGCAGCAGCCGAACGGAGATATCCTGTGAGGGGAGACGCTTTGCCTGTTCGATGCCCTGCTCAATGTCCCGCACGTTCAGAACATCTCCCGCGCGGAAGGGGAAGAGATTCTTCCAGTAGACCATATCACTGCCGTCTGCAAAACGGACGGCATGAATATACCCCACGAGGAGGACAAGGCGCAGCTCGCCGGAGGAGAGATTCTGTTCGGGAACGGCAACGCGGCTTGTCGAAAAACCGCGGGACATGAGAGTGCGGTTCATCGCGGTGACCAGTTCATTGATCTCGCGCAGAGAGAGTTCTCTCCCCTCATAGGGACGGGCAGCGCGTTCGAGGAAGCGAAAGCGCTCCGTCTGATGCTCGACCGTGACGTGAGAGATATGAAAGCGAACACTCTCATCGGCGGGGAGATCAGAGGAGGGAGGGGGCGGCGCAACGACCTCCGCACGCTCCTTGTTCATACGTTCCTGTCGTTCAGCCTCCTGCGCACGCGACTGATCCAGCTGCTCCTGCTGAGAGGGCGGAGCGGCAGAGGCCGAAAGCGCCGAGAGTGAGAGGAGAGAGGTAAGAAGGATCACAGATGTTTTGTTGATTGACATAAAGCTCCCTTTTCTTTAAGAAATAATGCTGTTTGACATGGATTTGGATTTATAAATTAAATCGGATAAAAAATCAACATATTCAATTATTATATGCCAAGCGTGAGCTGTGTCGTCCTTTAAAGTCTCTATGGTACATATATAATCATCTTTTTTAGACTCCAGAGAAATAATAAGATTCATATCCCTATGCGATTCTATCTTCCAACCATTGTTTAATAGGTACTCTTTTATTTCTATAAGAACGATGTTTTTATCCTTTTCTGTGACGAAATAGGCGGTAAGTGATTGAGCAATTAAAGCCCTTGTATTTTTCTCTAGATGTATATTTTGCAGAGTATACTGATCTAAGACCTTATCCTAATATCAGCCAACATATAAATAAAACTAGAATACTGCAGGATATTAAGGGCACAGCTCTTCTGTATATTTTTTTCATCATTACTATTGGATTTTTGTGCATAATATCAAGTTCCTATAGTGTTCCAACGAAAAAAGTATACCCAATTGTGAGATTTAACCCAACGCTCGCGCTACCGTATAAAACATTCATACATCCCAAAAAACGACATGCATGGATTCTTCTTGTTCATTTGAAATAAAACGCCAAAATTCGTTTTTGGTTGATTCATCTATAAATGTTTGGAACAGAAGGTGATTTTCGAGAGATAAGGTGATGTCTCCTATAGCAGAAAAAGTGGCTTCTACTACTTTGATACCGCAAGACAGTTTTGTATTCAATTCTTTTACTCTCTCATCATATAAGCTATTATAATCATTTCCCACATCAAATGGCTTGGTACTGTCAATGGGGATATACATATCTCCAGAAGCTAAAATAATTCTTTTGTCTTGTAAAAATCTCCATGGAGTTTGAACAACAAGATAATACGTTCGTTTTTCTTTTTTGTTTATTTTGATTTTCTCTCCAAATCCTATCCATATGGTTAAGCCTCCTTTTCCAACCTCATAACAAACTGTTCCTTTTAGTATACTAGATATAAATTTAAAGTCGTGCATTTATAATTCTCCATTTTTGATACGTCTGGCAGTTTCGTCTATTTCCTTATAGCCATAATTTTGACCTGAAATTTCATCATGTAATTTTCTACGTTGTTCGCGGTTCAGCCCATGCTTATTAGCTGCTGATCTAGCCTGCTCATTTTGAGCCTTATTATTACGGGGGGTACCCGTACTAACCCAATATATAATATCTTCTACTGTATCGCCAATATAATCAAATGCTTCTTCTCCATTACTAACCATCCATTCTCCAAGGTTGTTACATTTTGCAATTATTTTGCCGGTAGCATTCATTAAGAATTGTTGTCCATCATCGGTGCTTAAGACAACATAGCCAGATAAACCAGCGATTACCAATATATAATCTGAAAGAACTAGAGGTAATGCTGCAATCAAAAAGTTGTATTTTGTCCCTGCCGCCGCTGCTGATGCGCCGACCGCAGCATTCTCGTTGGCCGCTTTCGCTGCAGCTGCTCCAATAAAGAGCACTAACTCCTTGGGCGAGGGCAGGATCGAGAACTTTTAGGTTGTTGATCAGCGCTTCGTTGAGTCCTGCGCCTGTTGCCCCTGACGCAAAGCCTGCTCCTGAAAGTTGGCTGATAAGTCCGCCGATAAAGGTGTGAATCAAGACTTTGCGTCCACTGCCATCGTCGGGGAGATTATGCGCGAGACGGAAGGCTTCTTCGCGGAACACGTTTACGAGTTCCTTCTGTTCCTCGACACTCTTCTTGTCAAAGATTCTGCCAAGCTCATTGAGTGCATTCGCAGTATCTCTGCTGAGCGCCGAGATATCCTGCGCGGGATTCTCCCTGATATCGATGGTACCGGGCGCGATGGCAGACTTCGTTGTTCTGCCCGCATCTCCCTCCGCGGGCATGGAGAGGGGATTAAAAGAGATCTATGGGGATTATAGGGGCACTGAGCTATGCTGTGTTACTTAATCATTTTTACATTACTTATAAGGAAATCTATAATCTTATCGAAATTTTCATTGAATTCTTCTTTTGTTAGTATAAATTCAAAACCAGGAGCGGGTGAACTATAAGAATGTGTTTTTTCTTCTCTTGTATTCATTGCAATACGGTATTCTTCCATTTGTGAGTCATACTCGCAAGATATGGAGTCATGATACTTAAAAAACTTATTCCATGTTTTGTATGGAGAGGATTTAAATGGTTCTGTTGGTTCAATTTCCTGTTGATAGGCAGAGATACTGTCTCGTATGCATACAAGAATCTCTTTTTTTAATGATTCTCGACCCGTTTGAGTCAAGTAGCCCATAACGTTCCAATATCCAATTTTTGTTTTATACTCTTTGAGTAAGTAAATTTCTCTATCCTTTTTATTTACATATATCCGTACAGAGCCTCTCATCTCAATCTTCCTTTCATTTTACGACAATGATTGTTGTTTCAATTCCTTTGTTTCTTGTATATTCCTTGATCATTTCGAGCCCCTTTCGTTGCTCTACTGTTATCTCCATATCTGGTATGGCAATCTCAAGGCGTTTAGAGGAATAATCATTCGATCTTATCGATTTGTTATTCCATTCTTGTTTTTTAAACTCATCCAACTTATCCACATCTCTTTTGAGCTTATTGTAAATGTCCCTCGATTTCTGATAACTTGGCGCACTCAGATCCATGCTCTTAATGCTCGTGATGACTCCGTTCTCCAGTTTGTCTATGACAGGGAAATTCCGACCAAGGTTGTTCCCTAAAGCATCATCTATGATCTCCCCTCTTTTAGCCGGCCCCTTTTTCCACACATTGTCTCCGATCGAAACGGTTCGATTGGCAATCTTGGAGGTGCGGGTCGTCATCTTGGCAAATGTTTCGAACCTTGACAGGTTCTTTAGAACCTTGACAGGTTCTTTAGTACCTTTGCTCCTGAGATTCCGGCTTTTGCTCCGCCTCCGGCAGGAACGATCGACGTAACTATTTCTGCGAACAATTTTCCTTGTTCATACTTTGTACCGTTTTTTGAGATATCGTTTGCTTCTTCCAAGTACGCCTTTGCTTTTTGCATTATAGCTTTTGGCGCTTCTGACCCGTTTTCGATGAGATTAATAAGCATATTTTTTACTGCAGAGAATGTATCTGCCGTTTGAAACACAACATTATATGCGATGTCCGAAACATCTATGACTTTGTCAGAGAGAACTTTTCTGACACCATCGCCAAAAGTTAACGCATGGGTTATGTTTCCGTCACTTTCTCCAATTTTGATGTTCCATGACTTTTGCGTAGAATCCTTGGGCTGATTGGTTTGATAGTAATCTCTGTAGATGGTGATGGTTTTTACTTCGCCTTCCTTTAACGGCGCATCGATGCGGAAACGGCTGCTTAGATACTGTGCGGTCTCGCTGTCAAAGTCCTGTACTTCTCCTTCATGATTCACAAGGACCCCAACAACGTTTCCGTCTTTCAATGTTGTGTAAAGGACAAGGTATTCGTTTTCATCGAGGGATTCATAGTCCTTTTTTTCCAAGAGCTGCATTAACTGAAATTTGATTGCGGGCTCTTTTTGGTATTTGTTCCACTTCGTTCCTGCTGCCGCAGCACTTGCTCCTGCAGCGGCACTTCCTCCGGCGACTTTCGCCGCGGCGGCGCCGATGATGGCGCTGACGATTTGCGCTGTGCTGGGGTCTAGTCCTTTGAGGCTGTTGATCAGTGCTTCGTTCAGAGCTCCAGCTACGGCACCTGAGGTGAAGCCTGCGCCTGTGATCCGACTCATGAGTCCGGCGATGGCGGCATGAACGATTATCTTTCGTCCGCTTCCGTCGTCCTTCATGTTGTGGGCAAGACGGAATGCCTCCTCACCGAAGACAGCCGCAAGCTCCTGCTGCTCCTCGATCTTCTTCTTGTCAAAGATTCTGCCGAGCTCATTGAGTGCATTCTCTGTGTCACGGCTGAGCGCCGAGATATCCTGCGTCGGATTCTCGCGGATGTTGATGGTTCCCTCTGCAACGGCAGATTTTGTCCTGCTGCTCGCATTGCTCTTAACGGGCATGGAATAGGGGACAAAAGAAACCTATATAGGTATAGCGAAGGACTTAGCCGTGTAATGTCATTTAATGATTTCTACTTTGTTGATCAGAAAATCCATGATCTCATCGAATTTTTCATCAAACTCTTCTTCCGTTAGTGTAAATTCACAACCAGGAAGAGGATTTCCGTAATAATGTTTTTTCTCATTTCTTTCACCCATAGTTATCGAATAGGTTCTATCTCTTGTATCATAATAAATAGATACATGATCGTGATACTTAAAAAATTTATTCCACGTTTTGTATGGAGATGCTATAAATGGATCTGTATCCTCGACATCTTTTTCATAGGAAGATAGACTATCTCTTATACAAACAAGAACCTCCTGTTTTAATGATCCTCGATCCGTATGAATCAAATAGCCCATAATATTTCCATATCCAATTTTTGTGATGTATGCTTTTAACAAGTTGATTTCTCTATTTTTTTTGTTTACATACATATGTACTAATCCTCTCACTTCTATACTCCTTTCATTTTACAATAGTTATACTGATTTCAATCCCTTTTTCTTTTGCGTATTCCTTCACCATTTCGAGCCCCCTTTGTTGTTCCGCTGTTATCTTCATGTCTTGTACAGCAATTTCTAGCTTTTTAGCGGAATAATCTTTGGGGCTGATATTTCTTTTTTTATCAGCCGCCTCTTTAAATTCATCCAACGCATCTACATCTCTCCTTAACTTGTTATAGATACCTTTTGCCGTCTCGTAAGTCTTATCACTGAGTTTTATACTCTTAATGCTGACGGCTACGCCATTATCCAATTTGTCTATTTTTGGGAAACTATGACCGAGATTGTTCCCTAACGCGTCATCGATCATGTCTCCTCTTTTAAAGGAACCTTTTTTCCACACATCG
>NZ_GG749278.1:3263-6356 GCF_000160555.1 Centipeda noxia ATCC 43541 | reverse complement strand
CGCTTGTGTGGAAGCAACCGCAGCTACTTCAGCTACTTCTGGAACAGCGGCAAGTAGGGCAACGTTATTTTTCGTCCCGCTTGCCGCCGCGGATGCTCCTGCAGCGGCACTTCCTCCGGCGACTTTCGCCGCAGCGGCGCCGATGATGGCGCTGACGATCTGGGCGGTGCCGGGGTCTTTGCCCTTGACGGCGTTAATCAGCGCTTCGTTGAGTCCTGCGCCAACGGCACCAGAAGCAAAGCCGGCACCCGTGATCTGGCTCATGATGCCGCCGATGATCGCGTGCACGGCAATCTTTCGTCCGCTTCCGTCGTCCTTCATTTTGTGGGCGAGTCGGAATGCCTCCTCACCGAAGACAGCCGCAAGTTCCTGCTGTTCCTCAATTTTCTTTTTGTCAAAGATTCTGCCGAGCTCATTGAGTGCATTCTCTGTGTCACGACTCAGTGCCGAGATGTCCTGCGTGGGATTCTCCCTGATGTCGATGGTGCCGGGCGCAATGGCAGACGTTGTCCTGCTGCTTGCATTGCCCTTGACAGGCATGGAAAGATTCGGCGCAAGACCGATGGAGGTGTATTATTTACATAAAATCCTTATATGTAATTTTATTTACTATAATCCTTTCCACGCCATACTGTACTCGTCATAAAATATGTATTATTTTCTTCATCAGCTAATTTACTATCCAAACAAAACTCCCGAACACTTTCTATATCTCCCGCAGAAAGCATTTTTCCAACAATTTCAAGCTCATAATCCCATCCCAACTCATCTAAATATTCGTAATATGCTTTCGCTAAAGATTCATTCCAAACACCATGATTGATTAGACATTGAAATGAAGAAAAGACCACTGCATAAAGCCAACAAATATGATATCTTCCAGATTGTATAAACTCTAAAATACTTTGCATATCTTTCTCTGAGATCTCTCCCTTGATGTAATTCAAGAACTCTTTTATTTCTTTAGTTCTTTCTTGAGGTTTCTCATAAGTTATGATGTTTATTCTTGAAAAGAAATCATCTAAGTTCATTTTTCCTCCTAAGCAATAGATATATGGCACAAAGTAAAAGTTATTTTATTCGTGCTATTGGATAAAAGTCAGAGATATATATTATATTGCCAACTTTTCTTAGGTTAATTCTCAAATTTACATACACCTTCTTTCCCGTTCCGTCATGCAGGAAAATATTTTCATTTCCAGGATAAACCTCACCATCGTCTAAATCTCCCATTGCGTAGTGATTTAATGCAGAATAGATAACATTCAATAAAATATCCTTTCTCTCACTGTACTTAAAGCTAGGAACTTTGCCTTCTCGTTGAGACCTATGGTCTCTGTTAAGAGCATGCCCACTATTGATGTGTAACTCATCACCATCTCCCATGTATAAACGCATTTGCTCATTAGTTGTACCTTCATCAGATATTATCGCATTATTGAGTGCGTATTCTACATTATTTGCGTTTATCCAAATGAATTTCCATAACTTAAAATAGTAGAAGTCAGAGAATTTATTCCACTTCGTCCCACTTGCCGCTGCAATTGCACCTGCTGTTGCATTACCATTGATCGCTTTTGCTGCAGCTGCGCCAATAAGAGCGCTGATTACCTGGGCAAGGGCAGGATCGAGACCTTTCAGGTTGTTGATCAGTGCTTCGTTAAGACCTGCACCTGCGGCACCCGAAGCGAAGCCCGCCCCTGAAAGCCGGCTGATAAGTCCACCGATGAAGGTGTGAATCAGAACTTTACGCCCGCTTCCATCGTCGGGGAGATTATGCGCGAGACGGAAGGCTTCTTCGCGGAACACGTTTACGAGTTCCTTCTGTTCCTCAATACTCCTCTTGTCAAAGATTCTGCCAAGTTCATTGAGGGCATTCTTTGTATCACGGCTGAGGGCAGAGATGTTCTGCGCCGGATTCTCGCGGATGTCGATGGTGCCGGGGGCAATGGCAGACTTTGTCCTGCTGCTCGTATCGCCCTTGACGGGCATGGAGATGCGGGATCAGAGTTTATTATCTGACGCTTTCATCGTTGGGAAGATCAGTGTGGGCAACACACTCCTGCTTCCCCGCCCCTGTCATTCAGCCCCGCACATCATGGTTACAAAATTTATTCCTTGAAGTCCTCATCATCAGCATCAAAAAAACCTGTTGTCCAATGTCCAACATTGAGGGGATAGTCATCAATGTAAAAACAATCCATCGGGTAATCTTGAAATCCCAGTTTTTTGCTGTACATATCCTGTGCGGCTTCGGCTTTTTCTCTGGTTGAAAAAATACCGAGTACTTTAACAATATCAATGCCGTGTTCATTCTCATAGCTGTGTTGTAATAAGTAACCATATTCCATGTTCGTTACTCCTTCGCTTCCCAAACAATTCTTGCATATCGCACCAATGCACCAGACTCATCTTGGGATAATCCGCTTTTTGGTTTTCCAGATTTTCTGTGCTTGTCTAAGATTCTCTTGAGAAATGCTCTTGGACGCTCTCCCTTTTGTATGTGCTCTTCACTCGCCCAGAGAGGGATATCGCAGGATATGTTCTTTGGGGTCATTCGGGAGATAAAGCCCTCCTGCCAATAACAGGTATCTACTTCGTATACGAGTACACGGAAACAGGAATACGGGTAATCCCGAAATCCTTCCAATTCCATATACCGCTTTGCCTCGTCTTGGGCATTTTTGCGGTTGCTGTATATGCCAATTAACTTTGCCGCCATATTGTACCTAGCCAGATCATACACATGCAGAAGCATATATACTTCATGTTGTTTATTTGTTTTTTCCACCGCGATCGCCCCATTTTTTTAATTGATTGTATTCACTATTAGGCCCTTTTTTATATCCATCCTTTCCATAACGTCTATCCAGAACTCGCTTGGCAAAATCTTTTCCACTCTCTCCAGGTTCTGGTCGTTCTCCTTTAGCCCATGATGGTCTATCATTTGCTTTTTCTTTTCCGGATGCCCTCGTAAAGAATCTGTTACCATCAGAGAAGTCTTGGCTGCTCCATTGCTCCTTAAAGTCCAACAGAGGATTTGTACGGGGCTTGTATTTAATATCTAGGATATTGGGAGAGAGATCAAAGGGG
>NZ_GG749278.1:0-2621 GCF_000160555.1 Centipeda noxia ATCC 43541 | reverse complement strand
AGCGTTGATCAGTGCTTCGTTGAGTCCTGCGCCGACGGCACCGGAGGCAAAGCCTGCGCCTGTGATCTGGCTCATGATGCCGCCGATGATCGCATGCACGGCGATCTTTCGTCCGCTTCCGTCGTCCTTCATGTTGTGGGCGAGACGGAATGCCTCTTCACCGAAAACGGCGGCAAGTTCCTGCCGCTCCTCGATCTTCTTTTTGTCAAAGATTCTGTCGAGCTCGTTGAGTGCATTCTCTGTGTCACGGCTGAGGGCAGAGATATCCTGCGTCGGATTCTCCCTGATGTCGATGGTTCCCGCTGCAACGGTAACTTCTATTGTAAGAAGTGCATCGCACTTCGTATTTTATTCTTGCTCCTGCTCCAGTTCTTGCCTTCGGAGGCTTTCTTCCAACACCTCCGATATTTCATCCAGAGCTTTGATGGCATCCTTTTCCTGGCTGGTTTTTGCTCTTTTGAGACTTCGTTGTTTTCTAGCTTCTCCTTGTCTCCTCAGCTCTAAAAAGATCCTTTTGTCTTCTATGGAGATATCATCCATATTCTCTATTAAGATCAAACTTGTCCCATACGCCCTCTGTAAATCTTCTAGATTACTTTCTAAATTGCTTGCTATATCAGGTGATACTAGCGCATCGCTTGCATAGTTTTCGATTTTGATGATCTTTGTAAAGAGCGGGATCACGCATATTTTCGTATATCCCGACTCTCCATAAGCGTACAGATATGGAAATTTATATTCATGGGCGTAGCAATTCATCTCTAATGCAACATCCTCATAGGTGTCACTTAAAACTTGATCATGAAAATACATCTGGTAGCGAAACCCCGCTATATTTGTGGTCTCCGGCAAGCAGACGGGCGTGACATAGGAGTATGTAAGAAACCACACATAAAGGGCAAAACCGATCCCAATGATGAAGGTGAGTGTTTTTACGACAAAGTAGGATTTCATATGCCTCAGCTCCTCTTATTCATGAACCAGATCCGTTATAGGATAACTAAGGTCGTATGTCGTTTTATAAGCAAATGTACGTCGCAGACCGGATTGCTGGACGATATATGCGTCTCTAAAGAAAGAGCCCAGCAATGCTTCGTTCTTACCGTGATCCCAATTATCGGTAATCGTTACCTTTGCTTCAAAAGCGGTATGATTTACCCTAAATGAGATAATGGCAGATGCATTTCCCAGCCCTAGAGCGTTGTCTATCCCATTTAAATAAAAAGTATAACTGTGTGTATCTGTGGGAGTTGCTACCCTATTATTTATTCGCTCCATTATGGCATTATAAACAATCCTCTCATTAAATGATGCATTTCTCAATCTCTCGTTCACCAAAGATTGTGCTCCAAATTCTAGGACAGGATATCCATGTTCTGTATAGTCCACATTGACGATTCCGTGCCCCGAAAAATCTTGATCCAAGAAAACCTCCAACAAGTCTCCCGCTAACGGTGTTACCCCAATTCGGTTCGCGTTATTTAGGGCATTGTATAGATTTTGAAGCGCCTCTTCTGCTTCGCTGTCAGAATATGGATTTCCCCTATTCAACTGTGCGACATAGTCATCATCATATTTTTTCAAAAAAGCTTGGTATTCTTCTTGTCTTTTATTACGAGAATGATCATCGAGCTCGAGATTCCACTTCGTCCCTGTCGCCGCCGCGGAGGCTCCTGCGGCGGCACTTCCTCCGGCAACTTTCGCGGCAGCGGCTCCGAGGATGGCGCTGACGATCTGGGCGGTGCCGGGGTCTAGTCCTTTGAGGCTGTTGATCAGTGCTTCGTTCAGAGCTCCAGCTACGGCACCGGAGGCAAAGCCGGCACCTGTGATCCGACTCATGAGTCCGGCGATGGCGGCATGAACGATCATCTTTCGTCCGCTTCCGTCGTCCTTCATGTTGTGGGCGAGACGGAATGCCTCCTCACCGAAGACCGCGGCAAGTTCCTGCTGCTCCTCGATCTTCTTCTTGTCAAAGATTCTGCCGAGCTCATTGAGTGCATTCTCTGTATCACGGCTCAGCGCCGAGATATCCTGCGTCGGATTCTCCCTGATGTCGATGGTTCCCTCTGCAATGGCAGACGTTGTCCTGCTGCTCGCATTACCTTTGACGGGCATGGAGATATTCGGTGCAAGGCCTTTGGTGTTGTAGACCTTATTCTTTTCATCGTCCGTCATGTTGTCATAGTTGCCGTACTTATGGTAGGCGGCGCCGATGCTCTTTGCACTGTAATCCGCTTCATTCTCCAGATCGCTGAAGGAGAGTGTGCCGGTAGAGAGTTTGTTCTTGTCGGCAGGTGCTTTGCTTGCGATGAGTGCGCCCTTCAGATCGGTATTCTTTCCGACCAAGAGATCAAAGCCGCCCTTTCCGGCGAAGATGCCCGCCTGATCTCTTGCGCTCTTGTAGTGGGAGGAGATATTTCCCTTGCTGAAGGAACCGCCGATGTTGGGCTTAGCGAAGGAGCGGGTGGTGGTCTCTATGGATTCTTTATTCGGCCCCGTGGTCTTGGTTTTTGTCATGTTGACATTCCAAGAGATCCCAAAGCCCGCAGAGGTATTCTGCTCCTCATAGGTCTCTTTCTCCTGGAGCGTCTCAATATTGAGGTTCCCGCCGACTCTTGCGG
>NZ_GG749279.1:472827-511655 GCF_000160555.1 Centipeda noxia ATCC 43541 | reverse complement strand
TTTTCACGGGCTCTTTTATATTACAGAAAATACGGATTTTTAATAGCAAATATATAATACCAGAGCATATGAGACGTTTAGGAGCTTTTTCCTATGGATAACTATGAAAAAGAATCTCAATTATTTATTTAATTTATAGATGATATTTGAGGTTATTGACTTTTTATATGAAAGCACCTACAATGATGAAAAAGTAAATCCCGAGTATTTTTGTAGGGATTAAACAACAGATTATTTTAAGGAGAGTTTATAATGGCAGGTATATTGCTGCAGATAGAGGATCTTCATGCGGGCGTTGAGGGAAAGGAAATTTTAAAAGGTCTGGACCTCATGATCCGCAAGGGGGAGGTCCACGTCATCCTGGGACCGAACGGTTCTGGGAAATCTACGCTGATGAATGTTATCATGGGACATCCAAAGTATGAGGTCACGGGTGGAAATCTGATGTTCGAGGGGGAGGATATTGGTGAACTGCGCGCATTTGAGCGTGCTCGGCGTGGGCTTTTTCTCGCATTTCAGTCACCGGAGGAAATCCCGGGTATTACGGTAGAGAACATGATTCGGACGGCGCGTCAGATGATGACGGGAGAGAAGATAAAGTTGCTTCCGTTCCGTAAAGAACTCAATGCGATGATGGAAGAGCTGCAGATCGATCCAAGTTATGCACAACGCTATCTGAATGTCGGGTTCTCGGGCGGTGAGAAGAAACGCAGCGAGGTGCTGCAGCTCCTTATGCTCCATCCGAAACTGGCATTGCTTGATGAGACGGATTCGGGTCTTGATGTGGATGCAGTTCAAATTGTGTCTGAGGGCGTGGCAAGGTTTCACACATCGAACAACGCGTGCCTCATTATCACGCACAATGCTAAGATCCTCGATAAGCTCCAGGTCGACTATGTTCACGTTCTTGCGCATGGGAAAATTGTGTGCGAAGGCGGAGCGGAGCTGGTTCAGCAAATTAATGATGAAGGGTTCACTCACATCCTTGCGGATCAGGGAAAAGTGGGGTGAGCCGGATGGAGGATTTTGTACCAAAGAAAAAAACACAGGTTGCCGATATTGAGCGAACAATTTATGATATTACGAATGAGGATCGTTCTATCTATAAGTCAGCATCCGGGTTGACGGAGGAGATTATTCGTGATATTTCAGCACGCAAGAATGATCCAGAATGGATGCTGGAGTTTCGCCTGAAATCGCTCGATACCTATCACACGATGGAGCTTCCTTCATGGGGGCCTGATCTGTCGTATCTCGATATGGATCATATCGTGACCTATGTTCAGCCAGATGCTAAAATGACAGGGAGCTGGAACGAGGTGCCCGAGGATATCAAGGAGACATTTGATCGGCTTGGGATTCCGGAGGCGGAGAAGACGACGCTTGCAGGCGTTGGTGCGCAGTACGATTCTGAGGTGGTCTATCACTCGATTCAAAAGTCGCTTGTGGAGCAGGGGGTCGTCTACACGGATATGGAGACGGCGCTGCAGGAATACGGCGATATTGTACGCGAGTATTTTATGACTCTCCTCCCGCCGACAGCCCATAAATTCATGGCCCTGCACGGCGCTGTATGGTCAGGCGGTTCGTTTGTCTACGTGCCCGAGGGGGTCAAGGTGGATATCCCGCTGCAATCCTATTTCCGACTCAACGCAGCGGGGGCCGGTCAGTTTGAGCATACACTCATTATTGTGGAGAAGGGAGCATACCTTCATTTTATCGAAGGCTGCTCTGCGCCAAAGTATAATGTAACCAATCTCCATGCTGGCTGCGTTGAGCTGTTCGTCAGGGAGAATGCGCGGCTGCGTTACTCGACGATCGAAAACTGGTCGCGCAATATGATGAATCTTAATACGAAACGCGTCATCGTGGAAAAAAACGGTGCGATTGAATGGGTCTCCGGATCGTTTGGCTCGCATGTATCGATGCTCTACCCGACCAGTATTCTGCATGGGGAGAACGCGACTTGTGAGTTCACGGGAATTACATTTGCATCGAAGGGACAGGAGCTTGATACAGGGGCGACAGTGATCTTTGACGCACCGAATACTTCGGCGAATATCAGTACGCGGTCAATCTCAAAGGCAGGCGGTGTTGCAGTTTATCGCAGTGCCGTCAAGGTGACGCCGCGTGCTGTCGGTGCGAAGTGTTCCGTCGACTGTGAGTCGTTGATGCTTGACTCGGAGTCGCGCAGCGATACGCTCCCCGTGATGGATATTATGTGCGATCAGGTGGATATCGGACATGAGGCGAAGATCGGCCGCATCAGTGATGAGGCGATCTTCTATTTGATGAGCCGCGGCATTGATGAAGATGAAGCGCGAGCGATGATCGTTCGCGGTTTTGTGGAGCCGATTGCGAAGGAACTCCCTCTGGAATACGCAGTCGAGATGAACAACTTGGTCAATATCGAGTTGGAAGGGACAATGGGGTGATGGCAATGCGGGAAGTTTTCAGCAAAATCCCCCTGTTGACATGGCGTTGGCTCGGAGTTAACGAACTCCCCCTGCCGCAGAATCTCGGCAAAGCAAAAAGCGTAACGCTCTCCTGTATGCCCGGCGAGCAAAAAAGTTATATCATTGATCTGCGTGAGAGTGGTTTACAGGAAATCACCGTCGATGTTCCTGAAAGAGCGAAAATGCATGTTACCTTTGTTCAGTTTGTATCGACGGATCGATCGGCGGCGAGCCGCATCAAGGCGGAGGTTGGCAAACAGGGGCTGTTCTCCTGTACGATTGCCGAGATTGGAGCAGCGCATACGGCATCAGAGCTGCATGTAACGCTCGCGGGTGATGAAGCACGCGCAGATGTTTGGGGGCTTTACTTCGGTGACGCCGAGCGTAAGATTGATCTCAATTATATCATTCGTCAGGAAGGGCAGCGCACAGATGCAAATATGCAGGTACGCGGCGCATTGCTGAACCGCAGCGTCAAGACATTCCGGGGAACTCTGGACTTTGTTCAGGGAGCGCGCGGATCGACCGGAAAAGAGGACGAAGAAGTCACGATTCTCTCGCCGCATGTGCGCAACCGGAGCGTTCCTCTCATGCTCTCACATGAGGGAGACGTAGACGGACATCATGCAGTCAGTATCGGGAAAATGGATGAGGAGAAGCTCTTCTACTTGATGAGCAGGGGACTCGATGATCGTGCAGCACAGCAGCTCATTGTGGAGGCATCCTTTGAGCCTGTGCTTGCACGTATCGAGAATGACGAACTGCGCGCAGAGATCGCACACTATCTTGAGAGGAGACTTTTGGGTGGAGCACAAGAGCTTTAACGAATATTTGCAGGATTTTCCCATTCTGCAGACGAAGATGAATGGTCGTCCCATTGTCTATCTCGACAACGGCGCTACGACGCAGAAACCTGCGGCAGTCATCAAAGCGGTCGCAGATTATTGCACCTACTATAATGCGAACCCGCATCGCGGAGCGTATGAACTCTCGGTAAAGGCGACGGATATTTATGAGACGGCACGTGTGCGCACGCAGAAATTCATTGGCGCGGCGCGGTCGGAGGAGATTGTCTTTACGAAGAATGCGACGGAGGCGCTGAACCTTGTTGCGTATAGCTATGGGCGTGCCAATATTCGTGAGGGTGATGAGATCGTCATAACGGTCTCGGAGCACCACAGCAATATCGTGCCGTGGCAGTTTGTTGCGAAGGCGCGCCGTGCAACGCTGAAGTACATCTATCTCGAGGAGGATGGGAATCTCTCTGCGGCGGATATTGCGTCACAAATTACGGAGCGGACGAAGATTGTCGCCGTAACCCATGTGTCCAATGTGCTTGGCCTGGTTAACGATGTTCGGGTGATTGCAGATTGTGCTCATGAGGTCGGTGCAGTTGTTGTTGTCGACGGATCTCAGAGCGTACCGCATATCAAGGTGGATGTACAGGCAATGGATGCGGATTTCTTTGCATTTTCCGGACATAAGATGCTCTCGCCGATGGGCATTGGCGTGCTGTATGGGAAATATGATATCCTTGATGCTATGCCTCCGTTCCTCTTTGGCGGTGATATGATCGAGTATGTGGGCGAACAGTATACAACCTACGCAGAGCTCCCGGCAAAGTTTGAAGCAGGTACCCAAAATGTCAGCGGGGCCTCTGGGCTGATCGCTGCGATCGACTATCTTGAAAAGGTCGGCTTTGACCGTATCGAGATGATTGAACGAGACCTGCTCTCCTATGCGCTGCCAAAGCTGCGCGAGCTTCCGTTTGTGGAGCTCTACGGGTGCGACAGCACACGCGGCAACAAGACTGGCATCATCACATTCAACGTGAAGGATATCCACCCGCACGATGTGTCTACAATTCTCGACACACATGGCGTTGCAATACGAGCAGGGCATCACTGCGCTCAGCCGCTGATGCGCTATCTCGGGCAGAACGCAACCTGTCGTGCGAGTTTCTACCTCTATAATACGCATGATGATGTCGATCAATTCATTGATGCTTTGAAAAAGGTACGGGGGGTGTTGGGCTATGCCGACTGACGGAATAGCCCTCGGTGACCTTTATACAGAGGTGATTGGGGAACACAGCCGTTTGCCCGAAAATAAGGGAACGCTTTCATCTGCAACAGTGCGTGAACGTGGACACAATCCAAGTTGCGGCGATGAGATTACGCTTGAACTTGAGATCACGGACGGGATCATTAAGGACGCTGCTTTTACGGGTGTTGGCTGCGCCATCTCGCAGGCGAGTACGGATATCATGATTGATCTCATGCGCGGCAAAACTGTCGAGGAGGCGCATCGCCTGGCACAGTTATTTACTTCGATGATCAAGCGTGAAGTTACAGATGATGCCGCGCTCGAAGAACTTGACGAGGCGATAGCGCTCAAGAACATTTCGAATATGCCCGCACGTGTGAAATGTGCGGTGCTTGCATGGCATACGCTTGAAGATATCCTGCAAGGGAGACGAACATCATAATATAATAATAGGGACTGCGTTAGGGGAGGTTTCACTTTCCGAGGCAGTCCTTTGCCATTTTTCATCATGTGGATACTAGCTTTTTTGACCATGTCCATGTATAATAAACAAGTATTGAAAAATTAAAACAATAGAAAAGGTGGGAATTCGATGCAGATGACAAAGGCAATGAAAACAATCGCTCTTGGCATCGCAGCACTCGGGCTCGTTATAACGGCGGGCTGCGGCGGCGATCAGCAGGCAAGTGGTGAGAAGTCCTATCAGATCGGCATCGTCCAGCTCGTGGAGCACAACGCTCTCGATGCGGCGAATCGCGGCTTTATCGACGGGCTGAAGGCACGCGGATACGAGGAGGGGAAGAACCTCACAATCGACCGCCAGAATGCGCAGGCTGATCAGTCAAACCTCCAGAACATTGCCCAGCGCTTTGTCAGCGACAAGGTAGATCTGATCTGTGCGATTGCAACGCCTGCAGCGCAGTCTGTAGCGAATGCAACGAAGGATATTCCCATCGTCGGTACGGCGATCACGGACTATGTGAGTGCGAAACTCGCGCAGACCAATGAGAAGCCGGGAGCAAATATCACGGGGACGAGCGATCTGAACCCGATCAAAGAACAAATCGACCTGCTCATCAAACTCTATCCGAACGCAAAGACCATTGGGACGATCTATTCCTCCAGCGAGGTCAACTCGGAGATTCAGATCAAAGCGATGACGGAATACGCCGCGTCGAAGGGCCTCACGGTGCGCGCTGCGACAGTCTCAACCGTCAATGATATTCAGCAGGCGGCACAGAGCCTTGTCGGCGAAGTGGATGTATTCTATGAGCCGACCGACAATGTCATCTCCTCCTCGATTCCGACGCTTGTGGGCGTGACAGATGCAGCGGGGAAAGCCGTTATCTGCGCAGAGCCGTTTATGGTAACAGGCGGCTGCCTCGCAACCTACGGCATCGACTACTATAAACTCGGTGTCCAGACGGGCGATATGGCAGCAGATATTCTCGAAGGCAAGAAGAAGCCGGCTGATATGCCGATCGAGACAGCACGCGATCTGACACTCGTCATCAGCAAGGGAAATGCGGCAAAGCTGGGACTTACCATTCCGGAGGATGTACTCAAGGATGCAACTCTGGTGGAGTAATGATTGAACTAGAAAAGGTGTGGATTCGATGCGTATGAAAAAAATCGCAAAATGCGTCGCCCTTGGCATTGCTGCCCTTGGAATTCTGGCGTCAGCAGGCTGCGGCGAACAGGCGGATAAAGGTGAAAAAACATATAAAGTAGGTATTGTTCAGCTTGTCGAGCACAGCTCGCTCGACGATGCGAATCGTGGATTTGTGGACGGACTCAAGGCGCGCGGCTATGAGGAGGGGAAGAATCTTACGATTGATCGCCAGAATGCACAGGCAGATCAGTCGAATCTCCAGAATATCGTCCAGCGCTTTATCAGCGATAAGGTGGATCTCATTTGTGCGATTGCAACGCCGGCAGTCCAGTCTGCAGCGAATGCGACGAAGGAGATTCCCATTGTCGGCACCGCGGTCACAGACTATGTGAGCGCGAAGGTTGTGAAGACGAATGAGAAGCCGGGCGGAAATGTTACGGGTACAAGTGACATTAGCCCGATTGCCGATCAGATTGATCTCTTGATGAAGCTGTATCCGAATGCAAAGATCATCGGTACGATTTACTCCTCCAGCGAGATCAACTCCGAAATTCAGGTCAAGGCAATGAAGGAATATGCGGAGTCGAAGGGCCTGACAGTGCGCACGGCGACTATTTCGACGGTCAACGACATCCAACAGGCTGCGCAGAGCATGATTGATGATGTAGACGTGTTCTACGAGCCGACGGACAATGTAATCGCATCGGCGATGCCGACGCTCACGAGTGTCACAGACCCGGCGGGCAAAGGTGTGATCTGTGGCTATATCGGCGGCGTCACGGCGGGTGCTCTTGCAACCAAGGGGATTGACTACTACAAGCTCGGTGTCCAGACGGGCGATATGGCGGCGGACATCCTTGAGGGAAAGACAAAGCCGGCGGATATGATGATCGAGACGGCGCGCGATCTCACGGTCGTTATCAACAAGAAGAACGCAGACAAGATCGGTCTGACGATTCCGGCAGATGTGCTGAATGGTGCGACAATTGTGCCGTGAGTGGTCTAAACACAGCGGAGCGGACACGCAGCGTGTCCGCTTTTTTTCGGACTTATAGGGAGTGACGTTATGGATCTCGTCATTGCGACGGCTGCGCAGGGTGTCCTTTGGGGGCTTTATGCGCTTGGCGTCTATCTGACATATCGTGTTCTGGATATTGCCGACCTGACGGTTGAGGGCAGCTTTCCTCTGGGAGCAGCTATTGCTGCATCAATGCTCGTATCGGGCTATACGCCGATCGCGGCAATTCTTGTCGCCTGTGCGGCAGGGTGTGTCTCCGGCGTTATCACAGGTTTTTTTTGCACGAAACTTAAGATACCTGCGCTGCTCGCGGGAATTTTGACGATGATCGGACTGTACTCCGTCAATCTGCGTGTCATGGGCAAGGCGAATCTCCCCTTACTTCAGCAAGAGACCCTGTTTACGGAATGGAATATCTGGAGCCTCGATGCGGCGGCGAATGTTCTCCTCATTGGTACGGTTGTTGTTATACTCGCTGTTCTTTTGACGTATTGGTTTTTTGGCACGGAGCTCGGCATGGCAATCCGTGCTACGGGCGCGAACCCCCATATGATCCGTGCAAACGGTGTAAATACAGATGTGATGATTGTTTTGGGCCTGCTCCTTTCGAATGGCCTTGTAGCAATCTGTGGCGCGCTTGTCGCGCAGAGCAACGGTTTTTCAGATGTCGGCATGGGCACTGGCACGATTGTTATTGGGCTTGCTTCCGTCATCATCGGTGAGGTGCTGTTCGGTACGCGCAGTTTTAAGAATTGGCTGATCTCTGTTGTCCTCGGCTCCATTGTTTATCGTGCGGTTATTGCGATTGTTCTCCAACTCGGGATGCCGCCGAACGATCTTAAACTCTTTACGGCAATCCTCGTGGCAATCGCGCTCTCACTGCCCCTCATTCAATCGAAGTATAATACGATGAAGAAAGGGGTCCAGTAATGCTGCGCATCGAGGACATCAAAAAGACATTTAATCCGGGGAAGATTACGGAGAAGAAAGCCCTGTGCGGTATTACACTGCATTTGAACCCTGGCGATTTCGTGACCGTCATCGGCGGGAACGGCGCGGGAAAGTCTACGCTGATGAACGCCATTGCAGGAGCAATCTCTGTTGACACCGGTAAAATTTCTATTGCAGGAGAAGATATTACCAAGTGGCCGGAGCATCGGCGTGCAAAGTTTATCGGGCGGGTTTTCCAGGATCCGATGATGGGAACGGCTGCCCGGATGATGATCGAGGAGAATCTGGCTATTGCTGCGCGGCGTGGACAAATGCCGACCCTACGCTGGGGATCGACAAGCGAGATGCGCGATATATTCCGTGAGAAACTTGGGCGCCTTAAACTCGGTCTCGAGGAACGCCTCTCCTCACGTGTGGGGCTTCTCTCCGGCGGACAGCGGCAAGCATTGACACTTCTCATGGCGACGCTTGTGAAACCAAATTTGCTCCTGCTTGATGAACATACGGCGGCGCTTGATCCAAAGACAGCGGCAAAGGTCCTTGAGCTGACGCAGCAGATTGTTTCGGAAGATCAACTGACGACGCTGATGATCACGCACAATATGAGAGATGCGCTCCGTTACGGCAATCGTCTCATCATGCTGCACGAGGGCCGTATTCTTTTCGATGTGCCCCAGGAGGAGAAGCGGGGGCTGACGACACGCGATCTCCTTTCCATGTTTGAACAGGCAGCGGGAAGCGAGCTCGCTAATGATAGTCTTCTTTTAAGCTAATTTAAAACTAACGCCTCTCACAAGACGTTCTAAAATCGTTCCGCTATATTATGCATGTAAGCAAGAGCAGAGCACACAAACGGTGTGCAGTCTTTTACGAGCCCCTTGGATAGGAGTGAGTATTTATGAATACGAATAAAGTAAAAAAATCGATAGCTGTTGCACTCTTTGGCGTAATGACGCTCAGCCTTGTTGGTACGAGCGCTGCCATTGCAGAGGCAAGTCCGCGTTACACGGCAGATGTGCCGCGCACGATGGATGTGCGTACGAGCTATGGTGACTCCATCGAGGTGACACAGCTTGCGGCACGCCGCAAGAAGCCGAGGCGCAAGGGGTACTCGCAGGGTTCCGTCACGACTGCCGCAATTGTTGGTGCCGTCGTTGGTGCGTTCATTGCAAAGAATACCTAAGGCTTACAACTTATTTAGGTGAGTTTTCTGCGGCCTTCCCTTCCGCAGAATTCACATACATTCCCTACATTTCTTTCTCTCTATCGAAAATACGCCTCCCGCTGCCCGGTGGGAGGCGTATTTTCTTATGCAGTAAATCAGGGGGACCCTTTCTTTATCGCTTGCTTTTCAAATTTGAAGTGAAAGCAAGAAGAGAAAACGAAGAGAGGAAGGGAGGAAGGGAGGATACTCCTTTGTTTCACTTGGGAGAAGTGTAGTCTTATGCGTGGAACTCCGTATGCGAGGGGAGCGCCGGAATGTTTCTCTCTCGGGAAGTTGTGCAGATTGACAGTCCTGTGCCTTCGTGATAGAATACGCATGCTGAGAATTCTTAATTTTTAATGCGGATGTGGCGGAATTGGCAGACGCGCTGGACTTAGGATCCAGTGCCGTAAGGCGTATGGGTTCGACCCCCTTCATCCGCACCATCTTAAATATATTTTTGCTTTTTGTGCCAACAAGTCTTTGCATAATTTATTTCCTCAACAGGGAAGTTTTGTACTGATTCGTATTGTGGCCCACGTATCGCCCGACTGTGATGCAGTCGGCTTTTTTCTGCGTCGGAGAAGGAGTGAACAATAATGGCTGTTCTCGCCGCCTATGCCGTTCCGCATCCGCCGCTCATCATCCCCGCTATTGGTGCCGGACGGGAGAGGGGAATTGCAGCGACCATTCGGGCATATCATGAAACGATGTGTGCAGCAGCAGCGCTCCATCCTGATACCGTTGTCATTATCAGTCCGCATGCAACAGGATATGATGATTTTTTTCATATTTCGCCAGGAGCGGGCGCTGAGGGGAATTTTGCTGCATTCGGTCATCCTGAGATATCTGTGGGGATTGAATATGATGAGGACTTTGTGCGGGCTCTCTCTGCAGCGGCGGAAGAGAATGAGATTCCCGCGGGAACCCTTGGGGAGAGGGATGCCTCGCTTGATCACGGCACGATGATACCGTTGGCTTTTCTGAGTGAATATCTGGAAGATGCAGCGGTAAAATTTGTGCGTATCGGCATCTCAGGCCTTCCTGCCCATATGCATGCTTTGCTTGGACAGTGTATTGCTGCGACGGCTAAAAAGCTTGGACGGCGGACAATTTGTATTGCGAGCGGAGATCTCTCACATCGCCTCCAAGCAGGCGGACCCAATGGATTTGCACCGGAAGGCGCAGAATTTGATGGACTCTGCAGCACCTTTATGAAAGCCGGGGATTTTCTGTCTCTCCTGCAGATCCCGGGCAGCTACGCCGAGACGGCAGGGCACTGCGGGCTGAATGGGCTCTGGATGCTCGCGGGGGTGCTGGACTGCACGTCAATGGAGAGCCGGCTTCACAGCTATGAGGGGCCTTTCGGCGTTGGTTATGCTGTCGCTTCTTTTACCGTGACGGGTGCTGATGCAGGACATGACTTCGCTGCACAGCTTACGCGCAGCGAGGATGAGGCGATTACCGACCTGCGTGCGTCAGAGGATGCCTATGTGTGTCTGGCACGCAAGAGCATCGAGCATTATGTTCGGACGCATGCGTATATGCCTCTCCCACATGAACTACCGCGCGAATTGACGGAAACATGTGCAGGCGTGTTTGTCTCCATTAAGAAATACGGCAGGCTACGCGGTTGTATTGGAACATTCTTGCCGGCGCAGAAGAATCTCGCCGAGGAAATTTTGTACAATGCAGTTTCGGCTGCGGCGCATGACGGGCGCTTTAATCCCATCGCAGAAGGCGAACTGAATCGCCTCGTCTACAGCGTTGACGTTCTTAGTGCACCTGAGCCGATTTCTTCGGCGGCCGAGCTTGATCCAAAGGTTTACGGCGTGATTGTAAAGAGTCTTACAGATAATAGGCGCGGCCTTCTTTTGCCAGATCTTGCTGGAATTGATACGGCAGAGGAGCAGATCACTGCCGCCCGCGAGAAGGCCCGTATTCAACCGAAAGAACCAATTTCGCTTGCGCGTTTTGAAGTTGTTCGTCATCATTGAGATAAAAAGAGGGCATGAAACCCAAACGGGTTTCATGCCCTCTGTCTCGTTCAGTGCTTACTGCGCTGTTGCCGTCTCGCCGATGGACTCGTTGAGCGCATCAATCAGTGCGTCAATGTCGATGCCGTGCGCCATTGCGCCCTGCTCGATATTCTCGAAATGTGCTGCTGCGCAGCCGAGGCAGCCCATGCCTGCATTCATCAGAATCTCGACGGTATCGGGATATGTCTGCACAATCTCGATGATGCTCATATCCTTTGTAATTGCCATGATAGACCTCCTATATCGTGAAAGTGAATTGACTGTAAAGGGGAATCCCCTGCTTGCCTCAGATTATATCACAAGATTTTAAAAAGGGAAGTGCCATTTGCAACATTTGCATGTATGTTCATAAGAAAAAATATCGAATATATTTATCTGTGTTTGAAAACCCGTGACGATTGACCTTCTTCAGGTTTTTTGGTATAACATAACGAGTGTATACGTTATGATTCAGGAAAATATATCATTATTTCAGATAAATCTCACTCACTGAAAGAGGGAATAGCCGTGAGCAATCTTGAAGTCGGGATCGTTGGACTGCCGAATGTAGGAAAAAGTACACTTTTCAATGCAATTACCAAGGCGGGAGCAGAAGCGGCAAACTATCCATTCTGTACGATTGAACCGAACGTCGGTGTCGTGGCGGTTCCGGATGGGCGCCTTAAGGTATTGACCGACCTTTATCATTCGAAGAAGACGACGCCTGCGAGCGTGCGGTTTGTCGATATTGCAGGACTCGTCAAGGGCGCATCGAAGGGGGAGGGGCTTGGCAATAAATTTCTCGAGCACATCCGCCAGGTCGATGCTGTCGCACATGTTGTGCGTTGCTTTGAGAGTACAGATATCACACATGTGGAGGGCGCGGTTGATCCGCTGCGTGATATTGAGATCATCGAGACGGAGCTCTGCCTTGCAGATCTCGAGGCGATCGAAAAGCGCATGGCGAAAGTGACAAAGCTCATGAAGTCCGGCAGCAAAGAGGCAAAGGCGGAGCACATGGCGCTTGAGCGTCTGAAATCTGCACTTGATGAGGGAAAGCCTGCGCGTGAGGTGGAGCTTTCCATCGAGGAGCAGGCGACTCTGCGCGATCTGAACCTCCTCACACGCAAGCCAATTCTCTATATCGCAAACGTCGGTGAGGACGAGGCTGCGACGGCAGATGCCGAGAATCTATATGTGCAGACGGTGAAGAAATACGCCGCTCGTACAGGGGCAGAAGTCGTAACCATCTCGGCACGCCTCGAGGAGGAAATTGCAGAGCTCGATGCGGAGGAGGCTACAGCATTCCTTGAGGATCTCGGATTTGCGGAGAGTGGCCTTGATCGTCTCATTCACGGCGCATTCTCCCTGCTTGGCCTCCAAACTTTTCTCACAGCGGGAGAGGATGAGTGCCGCGCGTGGACGATCACACGCGGTACGACGGCACCCAGAGCGGCGGGGAAAATTCACACGGATTTTGAGCGCGGCTTTATCCGCGCCGAAATCGTGAACTATGATGATCTCGTTTCTCTTGGCAGTGTGGCAGCAGCGCGCGATAAGGGGCTCGTACGCCTCGAGGGAAAGGACTACATCATGCGTGACGGAGATGTGGTGAATTTCCGCTTTAATATATAAGTTTTTACTTGCTGGTATGGACAAGCAGCTCTTTTTGCGTTACAATTCATTCGGTCATTTTCATGTGAAGTATTTCTGAAAGCCGGAAGGAAGTGAAGAGCATGGACGATACACCTTTGCAGTCCGATCCCTACATATACAGCCCGTCCTCTCTTTGCTTCACAGACAGCGTTCTGTGCTGACAGGGGAGGGCGGTCGGAAAGGAGTGCCATCCCTTGCTTCAAATTTATAAATCCATGGAATCCGGTCCTCTTCAAGAGCTTTCTCTTAAGACGCTTACCAAGGGGGCGTGGATCAATATTGTCAACCCAACGCCATACGAGCTGAAGGTTGTCAGTACGCTCACCGAGGTTGACCCCGACTTCCTGCGTTCTGCACTCGATGATGAGGAGCGCTCGCATACGGATGTTGAAGATGACTCGGTCATGATCCTGACAAACGTGCCAGTCTATCGCGGTGAGGACAGCTACGATACGCTGCCGCTTGCGATCATCCTCACGGACGAGCACATCATCACGGTCTGTCTCGAGGAGACGCCCGTGATGGCAGAGTTCAACGAGCGTACGGCGAAACTTTTTCGTACCTACAAGCGCACGCGCTTCCTCTTTCAGATTCTCTACAAGTCGGATGTCTTCTATTTGCGCTATCTGCGTCAGATCAGCAAACTCTCTGAGGAAATTGAGGATCGTCTGCGCCATGATATGAAAAACAGCGAGATCCTACGCCTCCTGCAGCTGCAGAAGGGCCTCACGTATTTCAATGCGGCACTGCGCTCGAACGGAGCGGTTCTGGATCGCCTGATGCGCCTGCGCACAAATACGACGGTACACCATATTTTCAAGATGTACGAGGAAGATGAAGACCTGCTCGAGGATGTTATCATTGAGAATAAACAGGCTCGTGAGATGGTAGAGATGTACAGTAAAATTCTTGCGCGTCTTGCTGATACGTTTTCTTCGATTGTCTCGAACAACCTGAATCTCGTGATGAAATTTCTGACGGCAATCACGATTATCCTCGCGATTCCGACGGTGATCTCAAGTTTTTTTGGGATGAATGTGCCTGTGCCCTATGAAGGGGATCCGATGGGATTTACCCGCGTGGTCATCATTGCGGTCTGCGTGTCGTCTGCAGTCGTCTATATGCTTTGGCGGAGGGATATGTTTTGATGCGCGAGGCGCAGCTTGAGCGCGGCATTATTTTCGGCGATCGACATACGGATGAATATGTATATATGCCAGGAAGTGAGGTCGGCGCGGAACATCCTGTCTATGTATATGAGTATGGCAACAGCCGTCGTGATATTGACCTTACGGAAGCGCTTTATCTCATACGAGTACGGGATCTAAGGCCGACGCTTCACCCCCTTCTAGGACGGACGAGCTGCTGAGTGCAGCTCGTTTTTTGGTAGGACAATCGGTTATTTTCTCCATAATAAAACAACGGGAAGAACAATTGCTTATATTTTTGAGAATTGCTATCTTGTTTACAAGGCTGTTTTTCCGTTGTATAATAAACGAAAAGTATAGGATTGATGCTCCTTCATAGATAATCTTTTTGATTTTTTTTATCAAGAAGAAATGAAGGGATAAATTCTTTGCTTATGTGTTTATATTTTAGTATTTTGAGAAATGTTTGTGCATTTCTTTCGAAAGGGGAGCAGCAATATGGCAAAAAAAATGAAGACAATGGACGGCAATACAGCCGCCGGATATATTTCCTATGCGTTTACGGATGTAGCAGCAATCTATCCCATTACACCGTCATCGCCCATGGCAGAACATGTCGACAGCCTCGCAGCAAAGGGGACGAAAAACCTCTTCGGGCAGAAGGTGCGTCTTATTGAGATGCAGTCGGAGGCTGGTGCCGCAGGAGCAGTGCACGGCTCACTACAAGTTGGGGCTTTGACAACGACCTATACGGCATCGCAGGGGCTCCTGCTGATGATTCCAAATATGTATAAGATTGCAGGCGAGCTTCTTCCGGGTGTATTCCATGTCAGTGCGCGTGCAATCGCTGCATCTTCACTGAATATTTTCGGCGACCATCAGGATGTTATGGCAGCGCGCCAGACTGGCGTTGCGATGCTTGCGGAGTCAAGCGTGCAGGAGGTTATGGATCTCTCTGCAGTGGCACATCTCGTTGCTATCAAGGGGCGTATCCCTTTTATCAACTTCTTTGACGGATTCCGCACCTCGCATGAAATTCAGAAGATCGAGGTCGTTGACTATGATGATCTCGCAAAGATTCTCGATTGGGATGCTGTTAACGCATTTCGCCGCCGTGCGCTTAACCCAGATCATCCTGTTATCCGCGGCACAGCGCAGAATCCCGATATCTATTTCCAGGGACGTGAAGCTGTTAACCGCTACTATGACGCAATCCCTGAGCTTGTCGAAGAAGCGATGGCTCAGATGACGAAAATCACGGGGCGCGAGCACCATCTCTTTGATTATTACGGCGCGCCGGATGCCGAGCGTATCATTATTGCAATGGGATCGGTCTGCCAGACGGCGCAGGAAGTCTCCGAGTATTTGAATACACAGGGAGAGAAGGTTGGTATTTTATCTGTTCACCTCTACCGACCGTTCTCTATCGAGCATTTCTTCAAATATCTTCCAAAGACGGTACAAAAGGTTGCTGTTCTCGACCGAACGAAGGAGCCAGGAGCTCTCGGTGAGCCGCTCTACCTCGACGTTAAGGCGGCTTATTACAGCTCCGGTATGACCCCCGTTATTGTCGGCGGCCGTTATGGCCTCGGCGGAAAAGACACAACGCCGGATCAGATTTTTGCAGTCTATGAGGAGCTCAAGAAGGATGAGCCGATGCACGGCTTTACGCTCGGCATCGAAGATGATGTGACGCATCGCAGCCTCAAGCCGATTCACGGCGATGTCAACCTTACGAAAGAGGGGACAACGGCATGTAAATTCTGGGGGCTTGGTTCGGACGGCACAGTCGGTGCGAACAAGAGTGCCATTAAGATCATTGGCGACAAGACGGACATGTATGCCCAGGCATATTTTGCCTATGACTCGAAGAAATCGGGCGGTATTACGATGAGTCATCTGCGTTTTGGGAAGTCACCAATCATGAGTCCATATCTCATCAATAAGGCGGACTTTATCTCCTGCTCTCAGCAGTCCTATGTTCGACAGTACGATCTCCTTGCTGGGCTCAAGAAAGGCGGTAAATTTCTGCTTAATACACTGTGGTCTGATGAGGAGTTGAGCACGCATCTGCCCGCGTCGATGAAGCGTTATATTGCGCAGAATGAGATCGAATTTTATACGGTTAATGCTGTCCAAATTGCGCGGGATCTCGGCCTCGGCGGACGCTTCAATATGGTCATGCAGTCAGGTTTCTTCAAGCTTGCCAACATCATTCCCATTGAGGATGCTGTCAAATATCTCAAGGACGCAGTCAGTTCATCCTATGGAAGCAAGGGCGAGAAGGTTGTCAACATGAACAATGGCGCAATTGATCAAGGCATTGCGTCACTCCATCGAGTTAATGTGCCCGCAGAATGGAAAGATGCTGTGGATGAGGAAGTGCCGGTGAATGAGAAGACGCCGGAATTCATCACCAAAGTCCAGAATGTCATGAACCGCCAGGAAGGCGATAAGCTCAAGATCTCTGAGCTTATCGGCATGGAGGATGGCACATTCCCGCTTGGCGGAACGGCGTTTGAGAAACGTGGGACGGCGATTTCCGTACCTGTATGGCGTCCGGAAAAGTGTATTCAGTGCAACCAGTGTTCTTTTGTTTGCCCACATGCGACCATTCGTCCTATTTTGACGACTGATGAAGAGCTTGCGGCGGCTCCGGAAGGTTTTCAGTCAGTGAAATCACGCCCAGCAAAGGGACTGAATTTCACGATAGCAGTTTCAACCCTCGATTGTCTCGGCTGCGGCAACTGTGCGCAGGTATGCCCGGGTAAGGCGCTCGATATGACTCTTCTCGATGACAAGCTCCGTGATGCACAAAAGTATTTCGATTATGGCGTAGATCCTGAGAAAGTTTCCGTTAAGAATACCCCGATGAAAAAGACGACAGTGATCGGCTCTCAGTTCGAAAAGCCGCTGTTCGAGTTCTCGGGCGCATGCGCGGGCTGTGGTGAGACACCGTATGCAAAGCTGGTCACACAGCTTTTCGGTGACCGTATGCTGATCGCAAATGCAACGGGATGCTCCTCTATTTGGGGGGCGAGCGCCCCAGCCATGCCCTATACGACAAATGTACACGGGCAGGGGCCTGCATGGGCAAATTCCCTGTTTGAAGACAACGCTGAATACGGCCTCGGCATGCTGCTTGGAACGAAGGCGGTGCGTGAGTCCATCGCCGTTGCCGTAACACAGGCTCTTGAGGAGAAGAAGGGCTCAGAAGAGCTTCAGGCAGCAATGCAGCTCTGGCTTGATAAGCGTGACAGCGGAGAGGGGACGCGTGACCGTGCCGACCTGCTTCGCGTTCTTCTTGAGAAGGAGAAAGGCGAGGATGAACTTCTCTGCCGCATCTACAGCGATCACGATTACTTCGTGAAGCGGTCGCAGTGGATCTTCGGCGGCGACGGCTGGGCATATGATATCGGCTACGGCGGGGTTGATCATGTCCTTGCCTCGGGTGAAGACGTCAATATCATGGTCTTTGATACGGAAGTTTACTCGAATACGGGCGGTCAGGCATCGAAGGCAACGCCTGCAGCAGCGATTGCAGAATTTGCGGCAACGGGCAAGAAGACGAAAAAGAAGGATCTCGGCATGATGGCGATGTCCTATGGCTACGTCTATGTTGCTCAGGTGGACATGGGCGCTGACCAGAACCAGGTACTCAAAGCGATCAGTGAGGCGGAGGCATATCCAGGTCCGTCTCTCATTATCGCATACTCGCCGTGTATTAATCATGGCATTCGCAAAGGCATGGGCTGTGCACAGCTTGAGGGAAAGCTTGCCGTCGAGTGCGGCTATTGGGCAAACTATCGTTACAATCCACAGCTGGTTGATACGGATAAGAATCCGTTCACACTTGACTCAAAGGAACCGGATTTTTCGAAGTTCCAAGAGTTCCTGCTTGGCGAAAACCGCTACATCAGCTTGAAGACCAATTTTCCCGAAGCCGCGGAGGCGCTCTTTGAAAAGACACGGAAGGATGCGGAGATGCGCTACAACAACTACAAAAAACTTGCAGGCAAGGCGTGAATCTCTTTTTTAGAAAAAACTGCTGCGGATTTTTCCGCAGCAGTTTTTGACATATGAAAAGCCTCTGAAAAGAATCCTTCAGAGGCTTTTCATTGTCTTACTTTATAATTCTTCAATAGAATTGGGGATTCATGAAAATGTGTTTTTAGTGAAGGAGATGTGGATTATGTTTAAAATTGGCAGGCAAATTGCGGGCATTGCTCTTGGCGTCGGTCTCCTTGGGGCAGGGACGACGGCACAGGCGTCTGTGCCGCAAGATGCGCTCGTTGTTGGCGGCATCGAGTATGGGGCTTCGGAGAATTATGTGCGGAGCGTATATGGAGCCCCACATAAAGTTGAGACAAAATATAATCCCTTCTATTCGGGCGGACAGGCAGTCGAATGGGAGTATGGCAGCGGCTTTGACATTACCTTTGTAGATGGTGCTGCACGCCGCATTGAAATTGATGCCCGCAACGGTATTCAGACAAAGGAAAATATTGCTGTCGGCACGGATGTAAATACGCTGATTGCGGCCTACGGACAGCCGGATACAATACGCGGGGATGATTATATCTACTTTGCGGATGGCGACCAGACGATTGGTTTTGCCTTTGAAATTGAGAATAATCGTGTCGACGAGATCAAGATGGGCGTGATTCGCTGAGTATCTGCACGGCGGCAGTGATACAGCTCATAAAAGGATTTTGAGGGAGAGACGGCCGTTGAATATTCGAATGGGTGCGGCGTTTGTCGGAATTGCAGTCATTGCCGGTGTCGCTGCGAACTTTACAATGGATGCGTTTTGCAGTACTGTGACAGTGCCGCCGCATACGAATGAAGAGAAAAGGATCACCATCGCACGTGATTCTGTGGAGCAGACGCTTTCGGCGGATGATGCTGCCAAGCGCGAGGCGGAGACATTGCGTCAGCATCGTGCAGAGGAACAAAAATCAGCTGCACGCATTGCACGCGACGGGCTGGTACTTGGCGATATCGCTTATGGGGCTTCGGAGGATGATGTGCGTGCGTGTTATGGAGCGCCATTTGAAGTGGAGTCGGAGCGCTCCATGCGTTATGCGGGAAAAGAAGTTGTTGAGTATGATTACACAGACGGCTTGTCCTTGGATTTCGTAGATGGCCTTGTACGCCAGGTCAAGATATCAGAGCGCAGTACACTTGCTTCGGGGAAGGGCGTTTGTATCGGTACTTCTTTGGAGGAGCTCCGTCGTGTGTATGGTGAGCCAAGCATGATCTATGGGGAGGACTACATCTACTTTTCCGAAGAAGATCCAACGGTTGGCTTCGCTTTCGAGATTGAGCATGGGCGTGTGGAAGAAATCAAAATGGGCGACCTTGGGCTCTGATTCATATGAGGATACGGTATGGACCGCATATTTTCTTGCGACACGTACCGTATTTTTGTTTGCTATTTATTGTTTAAAACCTCTCATAACAAAGAATATACATTCGTAAAGGACTGAATCATTGCATAATTATTGACGCTTTCGGTATTATCTGCTATAACTTAGTGTATATTTTATGAATGTCTGTGTTGAGTAAACGCTTGTTTCTTGTGAGGAGGGACAAAGATGAAGCTGGTTGTGACGATTGTCGGTCGAGATCAGGTCGGTATTGTCGCGATGGTGAGCGGGATTCTCGCGGAGCAGCGCGTGAACATCATGAACGTGAACCAAAATATCATGGACGGGTTCTTCAACATGGTCATGATTGCTGAGATGCCGGATGATGCGGAGATCCGTTTGAAGGACCTGCAGGAGATGCTGCGGAAAAAGGGAGAGGAGTGCGGCCTCGAGATCAAGGTTCAGCACCAGGAAATTTTTCAGGTCATGCACAGCATTTGAGCGAGGAGCGGCAGAGTGATTACATTTGAGGACATCCGGGAAACAAACCGGATGATTACGGAGAATCGTCTCGATGTGCGCACGATTACCATGGGGATATCCCTGCGTGACTGCGCGCATCCAAACATTGACAAGTTCTGTCAGAATGTGTATGAGAAGATTACGCACTCCGCTGAGGATCTCGTGCGGGCCGGTGAGGATATCGAAGCGGAATTCGGCATTCCCATCATCAACAAGCGCATCTCCGTCACACCGATTGCAATCGCGGCGGATGCATGCCGGACAGATTCCTTTGTACCTGTGGCAGAAGCGCTTGACCGTGCAGCAAAGGCTGTCGGCGTCAACTTCATCGGCGGATTCTCTGCTCTTGTGGAGAAGGGGCTGACTCGCGGCGACCGCGTGCTCATCGACTCGATCCCGCAGGCGATGGCTGCGACGGATATTGTCTGCTCATCGGTGAACATCGGTTCCACGAAGGCCGGCATCAATATGGATGCCGTGCGCGAGATGGGCGATGTGATCAAGCGTACGGCGGAACTGACGCGTGAGCAGGAGGCGATCGGCTGTGCAAAGATCGTGGTGTTCTGCAACGCGCCTGGGGACAATCCCTTTATGGCAGGGGCGTTCCACGGTGTTGCCGAGGGGGACCGCGTCATCAATGTCGGCGTCAGCGGCCCCGGCGTTGTAAAGCATGCGCTGGAGGATCTCAAGGGTGCGGACTTTACCGAGATTGCAGAGACGATCAAGCGGACCGCATTCAAGATCACGCGTGTTGGCCAGTTGGTTGCGCGTGAGGCATCTCGGCGCCTCGGAGTGCCGTTCGGGATCATTGATCTCTCGCTTGCACCGACCTCCGAGGTTGGTGACAGCGTGGCGCGCATTCTTGAGGAGATGGGTCTTGAGGCGTGCGGAGCTCCGGGGACAACGGCTGCGCTCGCACTGCTCAACGATGCGGTCAAGAAGGGCGGCCTCATGGCGAGTTCCCATGTCGGCGGACTATCGGGCGCATTTATCCCCGTCAGCGAGGATGAGGGCATGATTGATGCTGTGCAACGCGGCAGTCTAACGATCGAGAAGCTCGAGGCGATGACCTGTGTTTGTTCGGTCGGACTCGATATGATAGCGATTGAGGGCGATACATCAGCATCAACTATTGCAGCTATCATTGCAGATGAGGCTGCGATCGGGATAGTGAACAACAAGACGACAGCGGTGCGCATTATCCCAGTCCCTGGCAAGAAAGTAGGCGAGGGAGTCTCGTTCGGAGGACTCCTCGGCTACTCTCCGATTGTTCCCGTGCGCAGTGCGTTCAGCTCGGCGGCATTCATTGCGCGCGGCGGCCGCATCCCTGCACCTACGAGGTCACTGACGAACTGATATGAGAGTAACGAAAGCCATCAAAGCGGAGCAACTTCGCATTCTCCGCGAACTTTATCCCAACGCGAGACCGGCACTTGAATTCAAGACGCCGTTTGAACTGCTCATTGCCGTAATTCTCTCGGCACAGTGCACGGATGTGCGGGTAAACATTGTGACGAGCCGTCTCTTTCCCCGTGCAAATACGCCGGAGGCAATTGCCTCGCTCGGACAGGCGGAACTTGAGGCGGCGATCCATGACTGCGGGTTCTTCCGCATGAAGGCAAAGCATATCCTTGAGACCTGTGATATCCTGCTGCAGGAATATGGCGGTGAGGTTCCGGCAGATTTCGAGGCACTGCAGAAGCTCCCGGGCGTCGGGCGCAAGACGGCGAATGTCGTTATGAGCGTGGCCTTCCGCGTGCCTGCGATTGCCGTCGACACCCATGTGTTTCGCGTGGCGAATCGCCTGCACCTTGCTGTCGGCAAGACGCCGCTCGAGGTTGAGAAGGGGCTGCAGAAGGCGATTCCGCGTGCAGATTGGAGTGACGCGCATCACTGGCTGATCTTGCATGGACGTCAGATCTGCAAGGCGCGCAAACCACTCTGTGGCGATTGTCCGCTCAGCTTTATATGCCCAAGCAGCGCAGCCTAGAGAATTTCAATAGGGAAGGAGCGTGGGCGAGTGATCTACCGAAAAGCGCGGTTTGACGATATCGAGTCCATATTTGGACTTGTGCATATCTATGCAGCGCAGGGGGAGATGCTTCCGCGTTCGCGCAATACGCTCTATGAAAATCTGCGTGACATGGTGATTGCCGAGAGTGGAAGCGAGGTTGTTGGCGTCGGTGCTCTTCATATCATGTGGGATCGACTTGCCGAAGTCCGGATGATGGCAATTGCTCCCGCATATATGAGGCGAGGAATTGGCACGGAGATTGTTCGTTTGCTGCTTGATGAGGGAGATGCACTCGGTATTGAAAAGGTGTTTACCCTTACCTATAAGCCGGATTTTTTTCGGAAGCTCGGATTTATCCGTATTAGTCGGGAGGAACTGCCGCAGAAGGTGTGGAAGGAATGCATCGACTGCCCGAAGTATCCGAACTGTGATGAGATTGCTATGATCAAGGTATGATGGAGGTAAAGCTATGATCGTCGTTATGAACCCCAGAGCCACACAGGCGAATATTGATCAGGTTGCCGCAAAGATTGAGCAGGCCGGACTCCGCACGCATCTCTCCAAGGGTGAAGACCGTGTCATCATTGGTGTGATCGGCGACAAGAAAGTCATTGCAGGTCTTGAAATGAATATGCTGGAAGGCGTTGAGAAAACGGTTCGCATTACGGAGAAATACAAGATGGTCAGCCGCGATTTCCATCCGGCAAACAGCATCGTGGACGTCGCAGGCTTCCCCGTTGGCGGGGAGCAGCTTGCGATCATGGCGGGGCCATGCTCGGTGGAGAGTTACGATCAGGTCTATGACGTTGCGGTTAAGGTCAAGGCGGCCGGCGCACAGTTCCTGCGCGGCGGAGCCTTCAAGCCGCGTACGAGTCCCTATGATTTCCAGGGTCTTGGCCTTGAGGGACTGAAGATATTGCGCGATGTCGGAGACAAGACGGGGCTGCGCGTGGTGACGGAGATCGTGGACAAGGAGGATATTGAACTTGTATCCGAATACGCAGACCTCCTCCAGGTCGGTGCGCGCAATATGCAGAACTTCCAGATGCTCAAGGCGCTCGGAAAGATACAGATGCCAATTTTGTTCAAGAGAGGAATTTCTGCGACGATCAGTGAGTGGCTGAATGCTGCCGAATACATTGCATCGGGCGGCAACCAGAACATCATCTTTTGTGAGCGCGGCATTCGCACCTATGAGACCTTTACACGCAATACGATGGACCTCAATGCCGTCGCAGCACTTAAAGAGCTCACGCACTTCCCGGTGATTGCAGATCCGAGCCACGGGACCGGGCGCTGGCAGATGGTCCGTCCGTTGGCGCGCGCCTCCGTTGCTGTCGGTGCGGACGGCCTCATCATCGAGGTGCACTGCCATCCGGAGGAGGCTCTTTCGGACGGTGATCAGAGCCTCATTCCTCAGAACTTCGAACTGCTCATGGATGAAGTACGTCAGATTGCGCCTGCGGTCGGACGGCGCGTATGAGTCGGACGAAGCTTGCTGTTATCGGCGTCGGACTCATCGGCGGATCGCTCGGCCTCTGTCTCAAGGATGCGCTTGGCGATGACATCTATATCACAGGGCTCTGCCGCTCAGAGAAATCTATGCAGAAGGCGCTGCAGCTTGGTGCGGTGGATGAGGCCTCAGCTGATCTCGCGTCCGTAGTCGGAGGCGCGGAGATCGTCTACCTCAGCCCGCCGGTTCTGCAGATTGTGCCGATGGTCAAGCGGATTCTGCCGTATTTGAAGCCGGGTACCATTCTGACAGATGCGGGAAGCACGAAGGGCTATGTATACGATGCGCTGCATGAGATTCTGCCGCCGTCTGTCTTCTACGTGCCGGGGCATCCGATGGCGGGACGCGAGAAAAGCGGCGTGGAGGCGGCGACGAAGGATCTGTTTGCCGGCAAAGCGTATGTCATTATTGATGATCCGTCTGTACCGCGGGATGTCAAAGAACGGCTGATGAATATTCTCGTGCATACGAGGGCGAACTTTACAACGCTCGATCTCGCTCGGCATGACCGCTGCGCAGCGGTCATCAGCCACGTCCCGCACTTGGCGGCAGCGGCGCTCGTCACGCTGCTCAACCGCAGCGGCGATGATCTGGATGCGTGTCTTAAACTCATCGGCGGCGGGTTCAAAGATACGACGCGCATTGCCTCCTCCAATGCAGATATGTGGGCGGATATCTGCATGACGAATAAAAGACTGATTGTGGATGCGCTGCGTGAGCTGCAGGATATTCTCAGCGAGGTCGCTACTGCAATTGAAGCAGAAGATCGGCAGACCGTACATGATTATTTCACTGCTTCAAAGGAGCGCCGCGATGGGATTCTACGCGATGCGGAACAAAAATTTGATACAAACTGACGTTTTTCCTAAAAAAGTCTTTTTTTTAGAACGTACATATGATATGATGTAATAAGAACAGTTGTATGCATACAATCCTGTCAGGGGGTATCACCGTGAAGAAAACCAGAATATCCACGCGGCGCCAGTCCGAAATCTTGCAGTACATAAAAGACTTTTTGATCGAGAAGGGCTATCCGCCTTCGGTGCGCGAAATTGGAACGGCTGTGGGGCTCAAATCCAGCTCAACGGTACATCGCTATCTTGCCATGTTGGAGGAGAACGGCGCGATTCGCCGTGATGCGACAAAGCCGCGTGCCATTGACATCATGGGGGAGAATCCGTGGGGGCGCACGATTCCCGTCCCTCTTGTCGGTGTTGTAACGGCAGGCGAGCCCATTCTTGCAGAGCAGAACATCGAGGATGTATTCTCGTTTCCGCGCGGCCTTATCGGGACGGCAGAGGATGTGTTCATGCTCCGCATTCAGGGGGACAGCATGATTAACGTCGGTATCTTTGACGGAGACTTTGTTCTCGTACGTCAGCAGCCGACGGCGAACAACGGCGATATTGTTGTGGCGCTTGTCAACGGAGAGTCTGCAACAGTAAAACGTTTTTTCCGCGAAAAGAACTGCATTCGCCTGCAGCCGGAGAATGACTCGATGGAACCCTTCTATGAGACAGATGTACAAGTGCTCGGCAAGGTGATCGGCCTCTATCGCCATATCTGACAGATGACAAAGAGCGCTGCACGGGTGTGCAGCGCTCTTTTCATTTGCGTCGAAGAATGATATAATGAGATTGTTTTTTCTGTCGTTTGAGAGGCGATTATGGCAAAAGAATTGCGCAGCGGTTACACGACAGGTGCGTGTGCGGCGGCAGGTGTGAAAGCTTGCTTTTTATTTCAGGCGGGCGAAGATTGGAATGAGATCGCGCTCACGGCGCTGGACGGTACGCCGCTTGTCATCCCTGTGAAAGCCGTTGTGGAGACGCCGGACGGCGTCCGCGCTGAGGTCATTAAATTTTCAGGCGATGATCCGGACATCACAAACGGTGTCTCTGTATTTACCACAGTGAAGATGCTTGATGGGCATCAGGGCATTGTCTTTCGTGCAGGTGAAGGTGTCGGGACAGTGACCAAGCGGGGCATGAGTCTCCCGGTTGGTGAACCGTCAATCAACAAAGGACCGCGCGAGTTGATTCGCCGCGTTGTGTCAGAGATGACAGGACAGGAGGATTTTGGCGCGGAGGTCACCATTGCTATCCCTGAAGGTGTCGAACTTGCAAAAAAAACCCTCAATCCCGTTCTCGGGATCGAGGGAGGTATTTCTGTGATCGGAACGACCGGTGTGCTGCGTCCGATGTCTGAAGAGGCGTTCAAGGATTCTCTTGTGCCGCAGATCGATGTGGCGCTTGCATCCGGAGAAGACGTGCTCGTCTTTGTTCCTGGGAAAATTGGCGAGAGAATTGCCCTGGCTCTGGGCATTTCACAGGCGGCAATCATTGAGACCAGTAATTTTATCGGCTTTATGCTGGACCGTGCTGCAGAGCGCGGGGCAAAGGGCGTGCTCATTCTCGGACATACCGGCAAGCTTGTAAAGATTGCTGCCGGTGTCTTTCATACGCATAACCGCATTGCTGACGCACGTCTTGAAACTCTTGCTGCATATGCGGCAGCAGAGGGGCTGGAGCAGGATGGCGTGCGTGCTGTTCTTGCGTCCAATACAACCGAAGATGCCATGGAGCGTATTGCGGAGGCGGGGCTTTCGGAGCGTGTTTGCGCCGTCATTGCCGAACGTGTGCATGTGCGGGCAGAGCGGTATCTTTTCAGAAAGGTGCAGGTCGGTGCGCTGATGGTCAATTTTGCCGGGGATATTCTCGGCGCCGACGATCGCGCGCGTGCCTTTGCAAAGGAGCATGGATGGAAACTGGAAGCGTGACGCATAAGATAATTGTTGCAGGAATTGGTCCGGGGAATCCGGCGTATTTGTTGCCAAAAGCACAGAATACGATCGCAAATGCGCGTATTCTTGTCGGGGGACGGCGTGCGCTTGAAGATTTTGCGCATCCTGCGGCAAAGACGTATGCGATTGGTGCCGATATACCGGGCGTTCTTGCGTTTATCTGTACGTCTCTCGCAGAGAATGACGTTGTTGTCATGGTCTCCGGGGATCCCGGCTATTACTCTCTGCTGGATGCGCTACGCCGCACATTTCCCCTCGATCAGATTGAGGTGATTCCGGGCATCAGCTCTCTGCAGCTTGCGTTTTCCCGGTTGGCTCTCCCGTGGCACAATGCACGTCTGCTCAGTTTTCACGGACGGGAACCTCTGCCGGAGGAACTCTTTCGGGCGCCAGGAGCTGTTCTCGGTATGCTGACCGACGGACGGAACAATTCTCAGACCATCGCAGAGAGACTCCTTTCGCACGGCTGGAAGGAAAATGATGATATGCACATTTGCACGCGGCTTTCGTATGCAGATGAACAGATTGTGCACACGACGATCGGAGAAGCGTCTCGAGCCGCCGGGATCGGACACGGCGTGCTTGTCGTCTGTGCAGATAATGAGGAGTAAACATAATGGATCTTGGAATAAAGGATGATGCCTTCCTGCGGGGGAAGGTGCCGATGACGAAGGAGGAAATTCGTATTCTTACCCTCGTCAAGGCACAGATTGCTTCGGATGCCGTTGTCTATGACATCGGTGCAGGGACCGGCTCGCTCTCGATCGAGGCCGCGCGTCTTGCACCCCAGGGGCATGTGTACGCGATTGAAAAGAATCCGGAGGGCATCAGCCTCATCGCTGAGAATGCGAAGCGGTTTTCCGTGGAGAATATCACGGTGGTCGAGGGAACTGCCCCTGGCGCTTTGGAGGGGCTGCCGGCGCTTGATACGGCGCTGATCGGCGGCAGCGGACGGCAGCTGGCCGACATTCTGGATATTGTGGGAGAGCGTCTGCATCCCAACGGGCGCATTGTGGCGAATGCGATCACGATGCAGACGGTTGCTGCATGTTTGGATTATTTTCACAGTCATGCAGACCGCTATACATATGAAGCGATACAGGTACAGATCAGCCGATTGGAGCGTGTTGGCCCCTATGATATGGCAAAAGCGCTGAACCCGATTTATATTATCACGGCAGAGAGAAAGTGAGGTATATGTATGATTCATATTGTCGGTGCGGGGCCCGGTGATCCTGAGCTTATCACGGTAAAGGGCGCACGCTATCTTGGAGAGGCGGATGTCGTCATCTATGCAGGATCTCTCGTCAATCCTGCCCTTCTCAATATGTGCAAGGATGGGGCTGAGATTCATAACTCTGCGCATATGACGCTCGATGAAGTAGTCGAAGTGATCGCGCAGGCGGAGTCCGCGGGCAAGATGACCGTTCGCCTGCATACGGGCGATCCGGCGATCTACGGCGCCATTCAGGAGCAGATGGATGCGTGGAAGAAGCGTGGGTTCGAGTACGATGTGGTGCCCGGCGTGAGCTCCTTCCTTGGAACGGCAGCGGCCCTGCGACAGGAATATACGCTGCCCGGCATCTCCCAGACGGTCATCATTACGCGCAATGAGGGACGGACGCCCGTACCAGAGCGTGAGAACCTGCGCGGCCTTGCTGCACATCATGCGACGATGTGTATCTTTCTCTCGATTTCAATGATTGAGGAGGTTGCAGCGGAACTTGTCGCCGGCGGGTATGAGAAAACAACACCGATCGCTATTGTGCAGCGTGCAACGTGGCCGGAGCAGAAGATTCTGCGCGGTACGCTTGAGACGATTGCAGAGCAGGTAAAGGCGGAGGAGATCGACCGTACAGCGATGATCGTTGTTGGAGACTGTCTCGATACGAATTATGAGCTCTCCAAGCTCTATGCGCCCGGATTCTCGCATATGTTCCGGGATGCAAAGCAGTGAGAACAGCACTCTTTGCGCTGACCGCCGGAGGCGTGCAACTTGCTGTCCGCCTTGCAGATGCAGTAGACGGCAGTACTGTAATTCATATCCCGGAACGCCTGCGCGGCAATATTTCGGAAGGATATGAAACAGTATATTTTTTGCGTCTGGCAGATGTCATGAAAACGGCATTCACACGCTATGATGCACTTGTCTGCATCATGGCGACCGGCATTGTCGTGCGCATGATTGCCCCCTATGCCGATAGCAAGCTCTATGACCCCGCGGTTCTTGTCTTTGATGAGCAGGGGAAACACGGCATCAGCCTCCTGTCAGGTCATATCGGCGGTGCAAATGAACTTACGCGGCGGCTTTGTGCAGCTGTGGGTGCCGATCCTGTCATTACGACAGCGACGGATGTGACGGGCGTTCTCGCGCCTGACAGCATTGCAGCGCAGCTGGCGCTGCGCCCTGTTCCAAAGAGCGGGATACAGGTAATAAATACGGCGCTGGTCGAGGGCAGAACCGCATCCTACTTCATTGATTCAGACCTCCCGCATGCGGCGTTCTATGAAGCGCATCTGCGCGCAGAGGAAATACAGCCGAGGCTCTTTTGCGGGGTGCTGCCTCCGGTGGGAGAGGACGAATACCATGTGATTATTACGCGGGCAGAAGCAGTTCCGGAGATGTCTGCAATGCCGCCGCGCACACTCTATCTGACGCCTCGGCGCCTGATTGCAGGGGTCGGATGCCGCGCGGGCGTACCCGAGGCAAAGATTCTGCGGGCACTCACACAGGCATGCAGCATGATTGGACGGAGCCCCTCTTTCATTGATGCGTTTGCCAGTACAGAGGTCAAGCGCGATGAGGCAGGTCTCCTCGCAGCAGTGCGGACGCTTGGCCGGGAGATTCAATTCTTTCCAAACGAGGCCCTTGCACATATGATTGATCAATATGGACTGACAGAGTCCGATTTTGTCCGGCAGACCATCGGCGTTGGGAATGTTTCCGAAGCGGCGGCGCTCTGTGCGGCAGGAAAAGAAGGAGGGCGCATGGCGCTCGGAAAAACAGGATTTGGGAAAGTGACGGTGGCACTCTTATGGGAAAAATAAGCGTTGTGGGCATTGGCCCCGGCAGTTTGGACGATATGACTTATCGTGCACGACGCACGATCGAAGAAGCGACGACAGTCGTCGGATACAAGCGTTATGTTGAGCTCATTGCCGAACTCGTTGAAGGGAAACAAGTACTCGACACGGGTATGACGCAGGAGATTGATCGCTGCCGGGCGGCGCTCAAAGCGGCATCGGATGGGGAGACGGTTGTTGTCATCTCAAGCGGCGATGCGGGTATCTACGGGATGGCAGGGCTTGTCCTTGAGCTTCTCGTGAAGATGGAGGAAACGGAGCGGCCGGAGTTCGGCGGCGTCATTCCAGGGGTCTCAGCGATGAGCGCTGCAGCGGGGCTTCTCGGAGCGCCTATTATGCATGATTTTGTCGTGATTAGCCTGTCTGATCTCCTTACGCCGTGGGAGGTCATTCAGGATCGCGCAGAGCTCGCGGCGAAGGGCGATTTTGTCACGGCGCTTTACAATCCGCGCAGCAATAAGCGCGTGGGCCAGATCAAAGCCGTACAGGAAATCTTCCTCCATCATCGTATGCCTGAGACACCAGTCGGCATTGTGACAGGCGCAAGTCGTGCTGATGAAACAACTCTAATTTCAACACTTGGTACATTTACAAAAGAAGATATCAATATGTTCTCACTCGTTATCATCGGCAACTCTAAGACACGACGTGTAGGAGAGTGGATGATTACGCCGCGCGGTTATCAGAAGAGGGAGCCGGGACTTTGATTTTCGTAGCAGCAGGCACGCAAGACGGACGGGAAATTGTGCGCCGATTATGCGCTGCAGGATACGATGTGGCCGCATCTGTGGTCAGCTCCTATGGCGAGCAGCTTCTCTCAGAGCAGCGCGAAGCGGGCGGCGGGAAGCTTCTGATCAACGATACGCCGCTTGATGAAGACGGCCTCCATGCATTTTTCAAAGAGCATGGGGTTCACCTCTTTGTCGATGCAACGCATCCCTATGCAGTGAATGTATCGCGGAATGCAATGAAAGCAGCGGCAGAGGAGAAGATCCCCTACATTCGATACGAACGCAACATGACCGATATATCCTGCCGCAATGTGCATCTCGTCCACTCCTATGAGGAGGCGGCTGAGGTCTCATCGCGTCTTGGGAAAACGGTATTCCTGACGACAGGAAGCCGGAATCTGGAGCGCTTTGTCAAGGCACCGCCGCTCGCGGACGCCACACTGATTGCGCGTGTTCTGCCGACGGCAGAGGTCATTGCGCTCTGTGAGGGGCTCGGGCTGACGCCGGCACAGATCATTGCGATGCAGGGGCCCTTCTCGCGGGAGCTGAACCGTTCCATGTATGAGAAGTATCATGCCGATGTCATTGTGACAAAGAACAGCGGGACGATCGGCGGTACCGATGAAAAATTCCAGGCGGCCGAGGATTTGGGCCTGCCTGTGGTTGTCATTGACCGTCCTGTCCTTGACTATCCGCACATGGCGCACACATTTGAGGAAATACAGACATTTGTTGAATCAATGAGTAAATTGTAAAAGAAGGGGTATAAATATGGATTTTATTAAGGAGCCGATGGCAATTGAAAACCGCAGCATGGAGCTGATTGCACCGCACCTGGAGGGGCTTAACCTCGATGAGCGTGCAACGAAAGTCTATTCGCGCCTGATTCATGCATCGGGCGACGTCGGCTATGCGCCGATCACGCGCGTTCATCCGGAGGCGATTGATCGTGCGATTGAGGCGCTCAAGAGCGGCGCGCACATCTATACGGATGTGGAGATGGTCCGCACAGGCATCAACAAGAAGAAGCTGGCCTCGTTCGGCGGAGAGGTGCACTGTCTCGTTGCTGATGCCGATGTTGCCGTTCGCGCAAAGGAACTCGGCATTACGCGTTCGATGGTCGCGATGCGCCAGTTCGGCAAGGCGCTGGATGGCAGTATTGTTGCGATTGGAAATGCACCGACGGCGCTCTTTGAGGTGCTTCGCATGGTGCGCGAGGAGGGGATTCGCCCCGCTTGCATCGTCGGTATTCCCGTCGGCTTTGTCGGCGCGGCAGAGTCCAAGGCAGAGCTCGCGGAGAACGGCATTGTGCCGTATATCACCGTTGAGGGCACGAAGGGCGGTAGCCCGATTGCGGCCGCTGCAGTCAATGCCTTGATGTATCTGATTGACAATACGCGCCCCTAAGGAGAGATCGGTTCATGCAGTGGAATATTCCGCGCATTGTCATTGCCGCAACGCAGTCGGGCGCAGGAAAGACGACGCTTGTTGCGGGGCTTCTGGCGGCATTGCGGGCACGCGGTCTTAGTGTGCAGTCATTTAAGGTGGGGCCGGATTATATCGATCTCGGATATCACCGGATCGCCGGCGGCCGCACAGGGCATAATCTGGATACCTGGCTCGTGCCGGAGGACCGCCTGACGGAAATCTTTGCGCGCGAATGCGCAGGAGCGGATATCGCGGTGATTGAGGGCGTTATGGGACTCTATGACGGCGGGCGGCGCGGCGTCAGTTCAACTGCTGCGGTTGCGAAGTTGCTGAGGGCTCCTGTACTCCTCGTCATTGATGCAAAATCTGCAGGAGCCTCTGTCGCAGCAACTGCACTCGGGTTTCGCTCCTATGACTCGGAACTGAACCTTGCAGGCGTTCTCATCAACCGTCTTGGGAGCGAGACGCACGAGGAGATGGTGCGCGAGGCGATGGCAGGCATTGATATGCCGGTATACGGCGCACTTCGCCGTGACGATGTACTTGCTCTGCCGGAGCGGCACCTTGGACTCACCCCGGTGGAGGAGCATGCGGCATCGGAGACGATTCGTGCTGTCGGAGAGAGGGTCGAGGCAGGGCTTGCAATTGCAGATATACTGGAACTTGCCAAGAGTGCAGCAGCTCTTCCCCTTCCGCAGAATCCTGTGCAGCGCGCTGCACGAAGATGCCGCATTGCGGTTGCACGAGATGACGCATTTTCGTTTTACTATGCGGCGAGCCTCGCTGTGCTTGAGGTATGCGGTGCCGAAATCATAGAGTTTAGTCCTCTGCGTGATGCTGCCGTTCCGGATGCGGACGGGATCATCATCGGCGGAGGCTTCCCGGAGATGTTCGCGGGAGAACTTGCTGCCAATGTATCTATGCGTACCTCCATTCGTGCGGCGGCAGATGCTGGCATGCCCATCTATGCCGAGTGCGGGGGATATATGTATCTAATGCAGTCATTAGCTGATTTTTCCGGTGCTGTTCACGAGATGGCCGGTGTCTTCCCCGCACAGGCGAAGATGACGGAGAAACTGCAGATGGTCGGCTATGTTGAAGCGGAGCAGACGGAAGATACGGTATTTGGTCCGGCGGGGCTTGTCCTGCACGGGCATGAGTTCCACTTCTCTGTAGAGGAAGCTGCGGATGAGGCGGAGACTGTACGCCCGTTCCGTTTTACCAAGCTGCGCAGCGGCGCGCAGTATCCGGCAGGATGCATTTATAAAAATACGCTTGGCAGCTATCTGCACTTGCATTTTGCAGGCTGCCCGGATGCAGCAGAGCGCTTTGTGGAGGCATGCAGCGGATGGGGAAAATAATTCTTGTCACGGGCGGTGTGCGCTCCGGAAAATCGGCATTTGCTGAACGTTATGCAGTGCGCTGCGCCGCACAGACGGGAGCGCAGGTTGCCTATATTGCAACTGCGCAGGTCTACGATGAGGAGATGCGCCAACGTGTCGATCTTCACCAAAACCGCCGTCCGGCGGATTGGTCCACCTATGAAGCGCCTTTCCATACAGAGGATGCCATCCGTGCGGCGGGAGCGTCGCACGGTGTCATCCTTTTTGACTGCATTACCATGTTCCTGAGCAACGACATGCTTCAGTATCCGGAGGAGGAACAGGAGCGCGATGATTTCGCTGTCCATGTCGGAGAGCGCATAGGGGCGCTTGTTTCTGCGGCGCTGGAGGTTTCGGCGACCACAGTCTTTGTGACGAATGAGGTGGGGGCGGGGATTGTTCCGGAGCATCGCCTCGGGCGCCTTTATCGGGATATGGCGGGCCTTGCGAATCAGCAGATTGCCTCCCATGCAGAGGAGGTTTATCTTGTCACCTGCGGTATTCCCGTGAACATCAAGAAACTGGCGGAGGACATCTGAATGGCAAAGAGCATCATGTTGATGGGAACGAGCTCTCATGTAGGCAAGAGTATTCTTACAACGGCGCTCTGCCGCATATTTCGGCAGGAGGGCTGCCGTGCCGTACCGTTCAAGGCGCAGAATATGGCGCTGAACTCCTATGTCACGCTGGACGGGCGTGAGATGGGGCGCGCGCAGGTCGTACAGGCGGAGGCGGCAGGGCTTGCTCCGATGGTTGATATGAATCCCGTCCTCCTGAAGCCGAGCGGAAACGCTCAGTCCCAGGTCATCATTATGGGGGAACCGGTCGGCAACATGAGCGCTCGTGAGTATCACAAGGGGTATTCTCTCAAGGCGTGGGGAGCCGTCGAAGAGGCTCTGGAGCGTCTGCAGGAAGAGTATGACATGCTCGTTATCGAGGGAGCAGGCAGTCCCGCAGAGATCAACCTCAAAGCGAACGATATTGTAAACATGCGTGTGGCAAAGCATTTGCAGGCGCCTGTCCTGCTCATTGCGGACATCGACCGCGGCGGAGCACTTGCTTCTCTCGTGGGCACGCTGGAACTGCTCGACGAGGAGGAGCGTGCGCTTGTCAAGGGGCTTGTCATCAATAAATTCCGCGGTGATGTGACACTGCTTGCGCCCGCACTGACCTTTCTTGAGGAGAAGACGGGCAAGCCCGTACTTGGCGTTGTTCCGCATATCGAACAGCTTGGCATTGATGAGGAGGATTCTGTCTCCCTGGATGAAAAGCATTACGGCGATGCGGCTGCAGGTGCAGATCAGCTGCGCATTGCTGTCATCCGCACGCCGAAGCTTTCGAACTTTACGGATTTTGACGCGCTGGCAAATGAGCCGGATGCAGCACTCTACTATGTGAGCTCGCCTGCAGAATTGGGGACCCCCGACCTCATTCTGCTGCCGGGCTCGAAGAATACGACGGAGGATCTGCTCTACATCCGCGAGAGCGGTCTGGAGGCCGCGATCCGCCGTTGCGTGTCGAGCGGCATGCCGCTCTTTGGCATCTGCGGCGGTTATCAGATGCTTGGCCGCGTTGTTCGCGATCCGCATCATACAGAATCCAAACATGACGAGACGGAGGGCTTTGGCTATCTCCCCATCGAGACGACCTTTGCTGCGAAGAAACGACTGCGCCAGGTCACGGCAGAGTGTGCAGATTTCCCCTTCATGGGTACGCCGATTTCAGGCAGCGGACTTCCCGGCTATGAGATTCATATGGGGGAGACGCAGTTCACGGAGGATATTCACCGCCCATTCCGTATTGTGCGGGCCGGCAATGCAGCAGCAGATCTGCTCGACGGAGCCCTCTCGCATGACGGCCTCGTCGCAGGGACGTATATCCACGGCATCTTTGATGATGATGCGTTCCGGCGGACTGTGCTCAACCGTCTGCGTGTCCGGCGAGGATGGGAGGAGCTCCCCGTGCAGTACCGCTACCGTGCGGCGAAGGAACGCGCCTATGATCGCCTCGCTGAGACAGTGCGCACGAGTCTTGATATGGAGAAACTCATGAAGATTGCCGGCGTGGAGGCGCTCAGATGATCCCTGCCTCCATCGCTGCTATGGCTGCGTTTTTCCTGGATACGGCGCTTGGTGACCCGCAGACACGGTGGCATCCTGTTGCTGTTCTCGGACGTTTCATCGGCTGGCTTGATCGGCTGCTGTATCCGGAGCAAGGAAGCGATCAGCGAAAGTTTGCCATGGGAGCCGTGCTTACGCTGCTGGTGCTCTGCATTTCTTATGCATTTGCAGAGGGACTTCTTATAGCGGTGCGCCAGCTGCCCATAGAGTGGGGGACGGATGCTGCCGGCATCATACTGCTCTACTTTTGCATTTCGCCGCGTACACTGGCAAAGGCAGGGCAGGACATCTATGCGCTGCTTGTCAAGGGAGACCTTTCGGCGGCGCGGGAGCACGTCGGCTATATTGTCGGGCGTGATACGGCACAGCTGGATGAATCAGATGCTGCACGTGCGACGATTGAGACTGTTGCGGAGAATACCGTGGATGGTGTCGTAGCACCGCTCTTCTTCTTTGCATTGGGCGGAGCTCCGCTCGCCGTGCTCTATCGTGCAGCAAATACAATGGACTCGATGCTCGGGTATAAGAACACACGCTATCTCTACTTCGGCCGCATGGCCGCGCGTGTGGATGATGTGCTGAACTTTGTCCCGGCACGCATCACGGGCATACTCTTTGTTATGGCGGCATTTCTGCTCGGCTATGACGGTCGGAATGCGCTGAACATTCTCGTGCGCGATGCCGCCGGGCATCCAAGTCCGAACGGCGGACATGCAGAGGCTCCTGTTGCCGGAGCTCTGCATGTCCGGCTCGGCGGCGTGAATTACTACTTTGGCGAGCGGCATTTTCGCGCCTATATGGGAGACCCCCATATGGATATATCCGCGAAGCACATTATAGGTGCCATCCGGCTTATGTATACGGCTGCGGTACTCTTTCTGCTCTTTTACTATTTGATTTCTCTCTACAAATAGAGGCGCTTTATGCATTCTTTTCTCATTGGACTTCAATTTCTTACACGGATTCGACTCGTGCGCCAGACGGAATGGACAGCAGAGGATTTCGGGCGCAGTACGCGTTTTTTTCCTCTGGTCGGTCTCGTTCTCGGCATATGCTATGCGCTCTTTGCATTGCTGCTGCTTTATGCAGTCGGAATGCGCGCACTCACGGCAGCGCTCCTGCTGGTTCTTCCTCTTCTCCTGACAGGCGGCCTGCATGCAGACGGTTTTATGGACACAGCGGACGGTGTGTTCTCTGGACGCGATCGTGAACGAAAACTCGAGATTATGAAGGACAGCAGGGTCGGCGCGTTCGGTGTGGTTTCCTTCGTGATGCTCATGTTCGTTCAGTATGCGCTGATCTCCGATATGCACCCGCTGCTGCTGATTCCTGCGCTCTTCGTTATGCCCGTGATCGGCAGATTTGCAATGGTGCTTTCCGTTGCCTGTTTCCCTTATGCACGTGAGGATGGGATGGGGAAGACGTTTGCAGATATGGCGGACCGCAAGACAATTGTGATTGCTGCCCTCATAACAATGATCCTAGTCCTGCCGTGGGGGGGGCTGGCGGCACTGGCGCTTGTGCTGGGAACCGTATTTGCGCTTCTCTTCTGCCGGCTGATCACGCATGTATTGGGCGGTGTGACCGGCGACGTTTACGGTGCAGCTACAGTTCTCACGGAGACGCTTGTCCTTTTTGTCTATTCTCTTGCATCAACACAACCTAATGTTTGGGGGCTCTTATGGAAATAATTGCAAAAGCACCGGCATCCTGCGGTGAACTCCTCGAAGGCGTCCTGGAAGGGACGCCGTTTCTTGTGACCGCGCCGATCAGTATGTATGCGACAGCAACGGTGTCGGATGCATTTACGGGCATGCACGGCCTTGGAACAAAAGCGCAGGAGGCACTTGAGCGGACATTAGTCTATATCGGTCAGAAACACTTTCCCTTCGGCATACGCCTTGCATCGCATATCCCACAGGGCAAGGGGATGGCCTCATCCAGTGCGGATATTGCAGCGGTTTCCTATGCTGCGGCACGGATATTCGGTCGTGTGCTTACAGGACGTGAGATCATGGACATTGCCATTGCGATTGAGCCGAGCGACGGCATTTCCTTTGCGGGGCTCTCCCATGTCAGCCATACAACGGGGGAACTCTTTGCACAGTATCGGAATGTGCCTCTTCTCGGCATTTCCATCTTTGATGTGGGCGGAGAAGTAGACACCATTGCATACTATCGGAGCAAAGGAAACTCCGGCAATCAAGATGAGACATACCGCCGCCTGCTTGATACCGTCAGCCGGGCATTTCAAGCGGATGGACGGGAACAGGAACGGCTCCTTGGAGAGACGGCCACGGAAAGCGCACGCCTCAACCAGGAACATCTGCCCAAGGCACGACTGGATGATTTTATCGCTGCTGCTGAGGAGAAGGGGGCTCTTGGCGTTCTCGTTGCACACAGCGGAACCGTTGTAGGAGCGCTCTGGGCATCGGATATGCGTGCAGCAGATATGGAGGCGCGCACGCAGGAGCTTGCGGAGGCATTTGACGGTGCCTACACCTATATGCAGAATGCACGGCTGATCTCCGGCGGTGTCGTATGCGAGATCAGAGCCTGAACAATGAAAGGGGCAGGGGGATATGACAGAAATCATCATCATTCGGCATGGGGAAACCGAGTGGAATAAGACGGGACGGTTTCAGGGACATTCAGATATAGCTCTTTCACAGGAGGGGCGTGCGCAGGCAGCGGCATTGGGACGAAATCTCGCCGTTGACGATGTGGACGCGATTTATGCAAGCGATCTTACGAGAGCTATGGAGACGGCTGCGCCTCTTGCGAAGCGTTTCGGGTTGGAAGTCATTCCGGATGCTGCTCTGCGGGAGTTGAATTTCGGCGCGTGGGAAGGGCGCAACTTTCATGATGTCAATGCAGAGTATCCGGGTGCAATGAAGAATTTTTACAATGATCCCGAACTGGCTGATATTCCAGACAGTGAGAACTTTACCGATTTTCAGAAGCGCGTCGCGCGACGTGTGCGTGGGATTGCGGAAGAGCATTGCGGCAAGCGTGTTATTATCGTTTCGCATGGAGCGTCCATCCGGATCCTGTTCGCCGATATTCTTGCTATGCCAATTCGTTCGATCTGGCATATCTCTCAGCTCAATACAGCGGTCAATCGCATCCGATTTGAAGATGACGGATTTGCCGTTGTTTCTCTTATGAACGATACCTCACATTTGAGCTCAGGGATTGGAGAATGAATATTTTTGCTGTTGGTCTGGGCGGTGCGATAGGAGCGCTGTGCCGTTATTTTCTTGGACAATTTATACCGAAGCTTGGAAGCGGTTTCCCGTTTGGCACATTTTCTGTCAATTTAATCGGCTGCTTTATGATCGGAGCGATCGTTGGCTTTGTGGGCAGGAACAGTGGGCTTGGTCCGCGCCTTGTACTCTTCCTGCAGACAGGGATATGCGGCGGTTTTACGACGTTCTCAACATTTTCCCTTGAGACAGTGTCTCTTCTTGAAGAAGGAAAGTTTGTCGTTGCTGTACTCTATATTGTTTTGAGCGTCGTGTTTGGAATTCTTGCTCTGCTGATGGCAAAGTACTTTGTAAATATATGGGGTTGAGAATCGAGTATGCTTGTTATTCATTGAATGTAATCAAACATCAGCAAGAAGGAGAAATGAGATTATGGATATGGAAACAAAACAGCCTGTTGTAGCAATTTGTTACGATTTTGACAAGACGTTATCGCCAAATGATATGCAGGCACAAGGTTTTATTCAATCAGTTGGATATGATATACCGG
>NZ_GG749279.1:190412-472777 GCF_000160555.1 Centipeda noxia ATCC 43541 | reverse complement strand
AATTCTGGGATGAATCCAATAGTCTTGCTAAGGAAAACAATATGGATCAGAATCTTGCATGGATGTATGAGATGAAGAAACGTTCGGAAGGGAAAACACTATTTACTCGAACGGCATTAAAGGATTATGGTTCAAAAGTAAAGTTGTTTCCAGGAGTAGAAGATTGGTTCAAGCGTATAAAGAAATATGGGGTAGATGAAGGTGTAAAAGTTGAACATTATATTATTTCTTCTGGGCTACGTGAAATGATTGAGGGGACGGCTATAGCAAATGAATTTGAAGGAATATTTGCTAGCTCCTTTTTATTTGATAAAGAAACTGATGTTGCTATATGGCCTGCACTTGTAGTTAATTATACGAACAAAACGCAGTTCTTGTTTCGTATAGAAAAAGGGATTTTAGATGTCAATAATCAAGAGGTCAATGATCACTTTGCTCCAGATCAGCTTCGTGTTCCTTTTAGAAATATGATTTATATCGGGGATAGTGATACAGATATTCCATGTATGAAATTAGTTAACTCCTATGGTGGATATTCTATTGGTGTCTATAATTTGGAAACTAGCGACAAGAGTAAAGTATATAAAATGATGCGTGATGAAAGAATTAAGTATTTTGTTCCGGCAGATTATTCGGTTGGAAAAGAATTGGATAGACTGGTAAAGGATATTATTACTAGAACCGCGATCAATGAGAAACTGGAAAGAAAATATTATTCTTGTCAAAATGAGCTAATACAGCATGATAGCGGTAGAAAATTGGAAGATAAGAAGAAAACAGATCTTATATTGGCATTGGAGGCCAGTAGATCATTTGAACAGACACATAAAATCATAGCTGAAATGAAGGAGATTAACACATGGACAGAAGAAGAAGCAGATTCAATTGCACAAAATGCCCTTTTCAACAGTCAAGTACGCTATGTGATCAATGATAATGATATAAAAGTATTTCTTCTTAGAAAAATACTTCATAAATACACATCAAAGTATATAGAAGAGTTAAAAAGTGTTATGAAAGAGTAATGATATAATGAAAAAACATTATTTTTGATTATGGAATACTCTTATTTTGGGAATTAAAGTTTTGAAGATAAAAATGGTGAATCAGCCTATCAGTCAAGCTTGACAGTATCTTATGAATATGCTATTATCCTCTAACGTAGGCGTATAGCCTCTGTTTGGGCATAGGCCCATTCCCAACCGCACGGCGAGGTCACTACAATCGGCACTGCCGAACCGCAGCCGGCGAGTAACGATATAGGGAGGTGTTTTCATGTATGCAATCGTAAAGACAGGCGGCAAGCAGTACAAGGTCGCTGAAGGCGATACCATTTTTGTGGAGAAGCTTGAGGCAGGCGAGGGCGAGACCGTCGTTTTTGATCAGGTCTTGACCGTTGTGAACGATGCCAGCGTTAAGGTCGGCCGTCCGATGGTGGATGGCGCGAAGGTGACGGGCAAGGTGATGGCGCACGGCAAGGGCAAGAAGATTCTCGTCTTCAAGTACAAGGCGAAGTCCAACTACCGCAAGCGTCAGGGCCATCGTCAGCCGTTCACGAAGGTCATTATCGAGAAGATCGAGGCGTAATTTGTGATTTCGGTTGAGATCGTCACGAATGAATACGGGATGATCACGGGCTGTCGTGTCGCAGGACACAGCGGAACGGCGGAGCGCGGAGAGGATATTGTCTGCGCCGGCGTATCTGCACTGACCCAGTCCGCGCTTCTTGGCATCATGGAGCACCTGCATCGCGCCGTCACCTATGACATTGCGAGCGGAAATCTCGAAATCCGGTTGCAAGAGCCGCCGGATGATTGCACCGAAGCGATTCTCCGTACCATGTATATGGGACTTGCGGAGATTGAGAAGATCAGCCCGAAGGGTATTCGTATTCAGGAAGTAAAGGGGTGAACAGATTGTTCTCGTTTGATTTGCAGCTTTTTGCACATAAGAAGGGCGTCAGCTCTACGCGCAACGGCCGTGACAGCCATTCCAAGCGCCTTGGCGTGAAGGAGCAGGCCGGCACGCACGTGACGGCGGGCAGCATCATTGTCCGTCAGCGCGGCACGCATTTCCACCCGGGGCACAACGTCGGCATCGGCAAGGATGATACGATCTTTGCGAAGATTGACGGCAAGGTTGCCTTCGAGCGCAAGGGGCGTCATCAGCGCCAGATCAGTGTGTATCCGCTTGCGGAGACTGCTGTTTAAGTTTGTTATATGAAGATGCCTGTACCTTGTGGTGCAGGCTCTTTTAGAAAGCTGTTTTCACAGGTGAAATGTGCCGCTTGTGGGAGCAGCTTCTTACTATAGGGGGACGTATGCAGTTCATTGACCGCGCGCAGATCACGGTGAAGGCGGGAGACGGGGGACATGGCAAATCAGCCTTCCGCCATGAGAAGTTTATGCCCAAGGGCGGCCCGTCGGGCGGTGACGGCGGACGCGGCGGAGATGTTATCTTTCGTGCCGACCGCAATCTGAATACGCTCCTTTCTTTCCGCTTTCATCGCAAGTTTACGGCGAAGAACGGGGAGAACGGCGAACATAAAAATCAGTATGGAAAAAATGCGCAGCCGCTCTATGTTGACGTGCCGCCGGGGACGATCGTTGCCGACGACGCAACGGGAGAGGTGCTTGCCGATCTTACCGAGGTTGGTGCCGAGGCAGTGATTGCCCGCGGGGGACGCGGGGGCCGCGGCAATGCAAAATTTGCGAATGCGGCCAATCGTGCACCGTCCTTTGCCGAGTTCGGTGAACCGGGGGAGAGCCGCAAACTGCGTTTAGAGCTCAAGCTTCTCGCTGATGTCGGTCTTGTCGGGTATCCGAGCGTCGGGAAATCGAGCCTCGTTGCCTCGTGTTCGGCAGCTCGTCCCGAGATTGCGGACTACCATTTTACAACGCTGACCCCAGTGCTCGGTGTTGTACAGACGGACTATGAGAAGAGCTTCGTCATGGCAGATATTCCGGGACTGATCGAGGGGGCTGCCGATGGGGTCGGCCTCGGACATGATTTCCTGCGCCATGTGGAACGCACGCGCCTCATTCTGCATATCGTGGATGCATCGGGCATCGAGGGGCGTGATCCGGTGGAGGATTACTACACAATCAACAGGGAGCTGGCGCGGTACAGCGAGAAGATTGCTCGGCGCACGCAGATTCTTGTGGCGAACAAGATTGATCTGCCGTCTGCCGAGGAACATCTGCCGCGCCTGAAAGAACTTGCTCAGAAAGAGGGCATGGAGTTCTTTGCAATCTCGGCGGCAACGCGTGCAGGGGTGCAGGAGCTGATTGATCATGTCGGGGCATGGCTGGATGCGTATGTTCCCGAGCCCGAGGCAGAAGAAGATAATGTCGCGGTATACGATCAGAATGCAGCAGATGATGAGAAGGTGACGATCTCGCGCAACGATGCGGGAGACTTCATTGTCTCAGGCAAGGCGATTGAAAAACTCGTTGCAATGACGAACTTCAACAATGATGAGGCGGTACGCCGTTTTCAGTATATCTGGCGCCTCAAGGGGCTGGATGAGAAGCTTCGTGCACGCGGCATCAAAGAGGGCATGACCGTTCACATCGGAGATATGGCGTTCGACTATCAGGATTAAGGAGTATTGGAGGAAAGACTTTGCTGCGAAATTCGCTGACCAGTAAGCAGGTGCGGAAGCTGCGCTCACTCGGCATGACGGAGGAAGCCGTCGTCATGATCGGCAAGGAAGGGGTGACGCCCGCTGTTGTTGCATCGGCGCGTGAGGCCATCAAAAAGCGCGAACTCATCAAGGTGCGTGTTCTGCAAAATGCGCCGGATGAGCCGGAGGATGCTATTACCGTTCTTGCAGAGCGGGCAGACGCCAACCTCGTCCAGGTGATTGGCAGGAACGGTCTGCTCTTCCGGCGGAACTTCGACAAGCCCAGGATCGAGCTATGAGTGCGCGGGACCGTCTGCGCGATGCAAGACGCATTGTCGTCAAGGTTGGGACAAGTACGCTCACGCACCCGTCGGACGGGATGAATCTCCATCGGATCGAGCATCTCGTGCGCGAACTGATCGATGAGGCAAATCAGGACAAGGAAGTTCTGCTCGTCTCCTCCGGTGCGATTGCGGCGGGGATGAATACGCTTGGTCTCAAGGAACGCCCCGCGGGTGTGCCGGAGAGGCAGGCACTGGCTGCGATCGGGCAGGGGGCGCTGCTGCACATCTATGAGAAGTTTTTTCACGAGTACGGGCGCACGATGGCGCAGGTACTCCTTACAAAGGAGAATGCCGCGCGTCATCATCAGTATATGAACTCACGCAATGCTCTTCTTGCCCTCCTTGGGATGAACGTTATTCCGGTTATCAATGAAAATGACGCGGTTGCTGTCGACGAGATCAAGATCGGCGACAATGACAATCTGTCCGCGGTCGTTGCGGCGCTCGTCGATGCAGATGCGCTCATTATTCTCTCCGATATCGACGGGGTCTATACAGCGAATCCGCGGACGGATGCAGCGGCCTGTCTGATTTCTGAGATTCCGGAGATTACGCCGGAGATTGAACGCCTCGCCGGCGGTGCAGGATCGGCGCAGGGGACGGGCGGAATGCAGACGAAGATCGAGGCGGCAAAGATTGCCCAGAATGCAGGCGTGACAATGGTGATTGCACGCGGCGATGAGGACGGCATCATACGCGGCATTCTGCGCGGCGAGGAAATCGGAACACTGTTCCCTGCGCGCGAGGCACATCTCCGAACCCGCAAAAGCTGGCTTGCTTTCGGGAAGAAACTTGCCGGCGAGATTGTTGTCGATGCCGGATGCATTGATGCGATGCGGCGCGGAGCAAGTATCCTTGCGGTCGGCGTGACGGACGTCTACGGAGCCTTCTCGGCGGGTGATACTGTTCGTGTTCTGAGCCTGGCAGGACAGGAGGTTGCACGCGGTATTGCCGCATATGATGCTGCGGATATTGCACGTCTTATGGGGCATCAGACTGCGGATTTTCAGACCCTCGTAGAAGGAGCGTCACATGAGGAAATCATCCATCGGGATAATATGGTTCTGATGGTATAAGGGGGGCGTTGCGTATGATAGAGCAGGAGATTCGTACACAGGCAGAGGCCGCAAAGGCAGCATCCTATGCGCTGGCGGCGCTGCGGACGGATGTGCGCAATGCGGCGCTCGAAGCGATGGCCGATGCCCTCATGGAGCATACGGATGCCATACTGCATGAGAATGCAGCGGATGTATCCGAGGCCAAGGAAGCTGGGATGCGCGCATCGTATATCGATCGCCTGCACCTTGATGCAGAGCGTGTTGCCTCGATGGCAGAAGGGCTTCGCCTGACGGCGGCGCTGCCGGATCCTCTCGGCAGAGAAGACTACTCCGTGCGTCGTCCAAATGGTCTTGAGATTCGGCGTATGCGTGTGCCGCTGGGCGTGATCGGCATGATCTATGAGGCGCGGCCGAATGTCACCGCAGATGCCATCGGGCTTTGTCTGAAATCCGGAAATGCTGTGGTTCTGCGCGGCGGTTCAGACGCGCTTCGATCCAACCGGGCGATTGCAGAGGTGCTCTCGCGTGCTGCATACACTGCGGGCATTCCCTCCGGGGCGGTTCAGCTGCTCGCGATGAAGGATCGGTCCGCCGTTGATGTCATGACGCATCTGACGGGCCTGCTCGATGTGCTGATTCCGCGCGGCGGAGCCGGACTCATTCGACGGATTGTCGAGAACAGCAGCGTTCCGGTGATCGAGACGGGAGCCGGGGTCTGCCACGTCTATGTGGATCGGTCGGCGGACGTTCCGATGGCACTGCAGATCGTGCGCAATGCGAAGGTATCGCGTCCCTCGGTCTGTAATGCGGCAGAGACACTGCTCGTTCATGAGTCCATTGCGGAGGAGTTCCTGCCGCGGATGGCTGATCTGCTTCGTGCGGATGGCGTGGAGCTGCGCGGCTGCGAACGGACGCGTGCGATTCTCACAGACATCGCTGCGGCATCAGAGGAGGACTGGGCGGCAGAATACGGTGATCTCATCCTCGCAATCCGGACGGTGAAGGATATAGATGCGGCGCTTGCACATATCAATCGCTATAACACCGGGCACTCTGAGGCGATTGTCACGAACGACATTCGGGCGGCCCATGACTTCCAACAGAGGGTGGATGCTTCGACCGTCTATGTCAATGCATCAACGCGATTCACAGACGGATTTGAGTTCGGCTTCGGCGCAGAGATCGGCATCAGTACGCAGAAGCTCCATGTGCGGGGACCAATGGGGCTTGACGCGCTGACGAGTACGAAGTATCTTGTCTACGGCGAGGGACAGGTGCGGGAGGCTGTGCCCGCTGCACAGAAAATACACGAATGCGGCGTTTGACTGCCTATCTTCGTACCTTGCGCCAATATGCGGCGACGCCGAAGGGGCGGCATGATATGCTCGATGATCTGCGTGCAGTTGGCATATTCCTCGTGCTGACCGCGCTTGTGTTCATGATTCTCTGCATCGTGAGGTGAGCCGGCATGGAGAGACGAATCGGGATTATGGGAGGCACCTTTGATCCCATCCATATGGGGCATCTTATTACAGCGGAAATGGTGTGTTCTGCGGCCCCCCTGGATGCTGTGCTCTTTGTTCCTGCGGCACGTCCGCCGCATAAGGACGCTGCACACGCTGCGTCCATGCAGGACCGGCTTGCTATGACAGAGTACGGCGTATGCGAAAATCCACATTTTTTTGTCTCAGATATTGAACTGCGCCGAGAAGGACCGTCCTATACGGTAGATACGATTACAGAACTTCAGGCCCAGCTTGCGGGTGCAGAGCTCTTCTTTATCACAGGGGCGGATGCGATGAACGATCTCTATCGCTGGCATGAGCCGGAGCGTCTTCTGCGCTCCTGCCGCTTCATCGTTGCGACGCGGCAGGGTGCTCCTCTGGATGAGCTGCTCATTGCTGAAAAATTTACTGCAGAGGAGCGCAGCCACATACAGGTGCTTCCGACACCGCACTTAGAGATTTCCTCAACAGTGATTCGTGCACGTGTTCGTGCCGGCCTTTCCATTCGGCATCTTGTGCCGCGCGCCGTAGAGGAGTATATTAGGGAGAGGGGGCTGTATCGTGCCGATGACAAAAACGTATGAAGAGATGCGGCTCCTTCTGGAACAGAACCTTGCCCCCGGGCGGTATCGACATTCGCTCGGCGTTGCGGAGACTGCGGCAGCGATGGCACGGCGGTTCGGGATGAATGAGGAACGGGCGCGCACAGCGGGACTCCTGCATGACTGCGGCCGCGCCTATGAGACGGCTGCACTTCCGGCGGAGGCGCGGCGGCGCGGGATTCCCATCGGCAGGATTGAGTCCGTGATGCCGCTTCTCCTTCATGCCTATGTTGGGGCCTATCTCATCTATGAGGTCTACGGCGTGGATGATGCGGCAATTGCACAGGCAGTCTGGCGGCATACGGTCGGGGGGGCCAACATGACCGCGCTTGATAAGATTGTCTACTACGCCGATATGATCGAGCCGTCGCGGGTGTATCCGGAGGCAGAGTATCTGCGTGAGCTCGCACGCACGGTTTCGCTCGATGAGATGATGCTGGCTGCGCTGACGGAGTCTATACGATTTGTGATACAGAAAGGCGGGCTCATCCATCCGGATACCGTTACGGCGCGAAATGAGCTGATTTTCAGCGGCGTACGCATCAAATAATCGACCCACATGAGTGCAGCATCGGAACACATGGGAGGAAGGGGGAGATCATGTCGGAATACGATGCGGAGGAACTTGCCGCACAGCTGGCAAGCGAGAATTCGCGTGAAAATATTAAAAAACGGCGCAGCCAGCGCACGCGCCGCCGCCGCAGGGCATTTCTCCGCGGCCTTTTTCGGCTGATCTCTACGATTGTCCTCCTTGTCAGCGTCAGTGTTGCGGGATACTATCTGATCGGGTGGAGCGTTCAGGCATACCGTGATGTACGGGACATGTACGAGGCATATCTGATCCGCCAGGAGGAAAACCGCGGCGCGGTCGATGTGCGCTTTGACGGCTATACCAATGTGCTGGTGCTCGGCCTCGATAATTCCGTCAATATGGACAATGTGGAGGAAACGCGTGCCGATGCAATCCTGCTTATCAGCATGGAGAACGCAACGGGCAAGGTGCGCATCCTCAACATCCCTCGTGATACGTGGGCACCGATGGCGCAGAACAAGGGGGAGACGCGTCTCGCGAATGTCTATGCCGTCGGCGGAGCACCACTGATGGTCAGGACGATTAATCAAATGTTCGATATCTCGATTCATCAGTACGTGGTGATTGATCTTGCAACATTCGGGCAGATTGTCGATGCCATCGGCGGGATTGATCTCTACGTTGAGCGGAATATGGACTACGACGATCCAGAAGCAGGGCTTTCCATCCATATGCGCCAGGGGTACCGTCATTTGGACGGCGTTGGAGCAGAGCATTACCTCCGCTACCGCAGCGATGATCTTGGTGATCTCGGGCGCACGCAGCGCCAGCAAAAGTTTGTCAAGGCATTCTATGCGAAGCTGCTGCGCGTGGATACACTGCCCAAGATTCCTGCGATTGCAGATATCCTGAAGCATAATGTCACGACCAGTGCGGAACTCTTTGACTCGGTGCACATCGGCAACGTCATTCGGAAATTGAGCATTGAACCGCCGCGTACAATCATGCTCCCGGGAGATTTCTCGCGGGATGATGATACCGTTTGGATCATGGACCGCACGGCTGCGGACGAAATTATTCATGAACTTTTCCCGCCGGAGGCGGGTACAGAGAACCAGGAGGGGCAGAATTGACAGAGCAGGAAAAATGCCGTGCGATTTGCAGTGCGGCAGATGAGAAGAAGGCGCGCGATATCGTGCAGATGGATATGATCGGACTTATGTCGACGAACGATTATTTTGTGATCTGCTCTGCAAATACGGCAACGCAGGTGCGCGCCATCGCAGACAATATTGAGGAAAAAATGGAGGAGGCCGGTATTTCGTTCCTGCACAAGGAAGGCTATCGTGAGGGCGAGTGGGTGCTGCTCGACTACGGCGACACCGTTGCGCACATATTCCAGCAGGAGGCGCGTGAATACTACGCCTTGGAGCGCTTGTGGGGGGATGCGAAGCTTACTCCCTACGAGGAGTCCTAATTGATGCAGGAGCGAACGCGCAGGCCGGAACAACTCCCGCGCAAATACGGGCCGAGCCAGGTGGCGGAACTCACTGCCGTCCGCGCGAGTGAACTGGGCGTCTTTCTTGATGCGGAGACAGGGAATACGAGTGACGATATTCTTCTGCATACAGTTCAGCAGACAGCGCCCGTGAAGATCGGCGACCGCGTCCGCGTGTTCCTCTATCTCGATCCGAAGCGCCGCCTCACTGCGAGTATGCGCACACCGCGCATGAAGGAAGGACAGGTTGCCCGTCTGCGCGTGATTAATGTCACGAAGGAGGGGGCCTTTCTCGATGTCGGTGCCGAACGCGGTATCTTCCTGCCATATGCGGGCATGCGCGGGCGGCCTCAGGTCGGAGAGACCGTATGGGCGAAGCTCTATACGGACAAGTCCGGGCGTCTTGCTGTGACAATGGAGGTCGAGGACGAACTCCGGCGTGCATCCCGTCCTGCCGAGGGAGTGCGTGTGGGAGACCGCTTGAAGGGATCAATCTACAATATCACGGAGCGCGGAGTTTTTGCCTTTACAGAGGAGCGGTATATCGTCTTCATAGATCACCGTGAAGCACCGCGTCGTCCGCGTGTCGGTGAGACGGTCGAGATGCGTGTGACCTATCTGCGTGAGGACGGCCGGCTCAACGCTTCGCTGCGCCCGCCGAAGGAAACAGCACGGATAGAGGATGCTGAGATCATTCTTGCACTTTTAGATGCACATGATGGGAAAATTCCCTATACTGACGCTACCTCTCCTTTAATTATCCAGGACCGCTTCCATATCAGCAAAGCGGCATTCAAGCGTGCGCTTGGCAGACTCATTAAAGAAGGACGTATTGAGCAGCGCAATGGATGGACATATTTACTGGAGCGCAAGAAAAACTCTTAATTTTTTTTAAAGATAGGAAGGAATTTTTTCCCAAAGGGCGAATAGAGAGCATAGCAAACAATGTTTACGAGTAGGGGGAGAGAGATAAATGGCAGATACGGTTATCGAAGAAAAAAAGGGAATCCTGCTTGAGACGGGGACAAACGAATTTGAGATTGTCGAGTTCAGCATAGGGAAGGTGAACTACGGCATCAATGTTGCAAAGGTGCGCGAGGTCATTACGCGGACACCAGTGACAACAATGCCCGAGGCACATCCCTATGTTGACGGCTTGTTTACCTTGCGTGGAAAAGCGATGCCTCTTGTTAATATGGCGCGCTGTCTCAATCTCCAGACGACGGATGAGCTTCAGAACATTATCGTCACGGAGATCAATAACTACGACATCGGATTCCTCGTCGGGAATGTCTATCGCATTCATCGTATCTCATGGAAAAACATGGAGCCTGCACCGAATGTCGGCGAAGGTTCGCGTGTGGTCGGCATCATCAAGATGGAGGACCGCATAGTTCTCCTGCTTGACTTTGAGACGATCATTGCAGAGATCAATCCTGAAATCAATCAAAAGCTTACGACGGTAGCAGAGGCTCCGCAGGATGCCAAGACGCGCCGCGGCGCAGCACATGTCGTTGTGGCGGAGGATTCAAAGATGCTGCGTGATCTCCTGGTCTCAACGCTTCATGAGGCAGGTTATAAATTCATTCGCGACTTTGGCAATGGTCAGGACGCGTGGGACTATTTACAGGATCTTTCCCGCAAAAACGGCCCGATCGAAAATCATGTACGCATTATCATCTCAGACATCGAGATGCCGAAGATGGACGGCCATCGCCTGCTGAAGCTCGTGCGCGAGGATGACCGTCTCAGCAATGTTCCTCTCGTCCTCTTTTCCTCTCTTATCAGTGAGGAGATGAGGCGAAAGGGGGACAGCCTCGGGGCGTCGGGGCAGGTTTCGAAGCCGGAGATCAATCAGCTGATCAACCTCTTGGATACATTGACATTCGGTGCACCGCTCCACGATGATACAAATAAACCTTAATATCTTCTCTTGTTTGGAGGACTGCTGCATGTACTGCAGCAGTCCTTTTTCGTTCTATTGACATGACTATAAAATCTCGTTATCATAGAGACCAAGGAGATGGTAAAATGAAGGTAGCGGTCCTCATGGGAAGCGATTCCGACTGGCCAATCTTGAAGCCTGCAGTTGAGCTCTTAAAGCAGTTTGGCATTGAACCTGTGGTCAAGGTTGCATCTGCACATCGTACGCCGTCAAATGTTCGTGATTTCGTTATGGAAGCGGATCACAACAAGGCCTTCGCGGCATTCATTGTTGCAGCAGGTGCCGCGGCACATCTGGCAGGTGTTGTTGCAAGCTATACGATCAAACCTGTTATCGGCATTCCGGTCAACGCGACTCCTCTGAATGGTATGGATGCGCTGCTCAGCACCGTACAGATGCCTTCGGGAGTACCCGTAGCATCTATGGCGATCAATGGAGCAAAAAATGCTGCCATATTTGCGGCGGAGATTCTTGCCGTATATGATGCATCAATTGCAGAAGCATTGATGGACTATCGGGAGAAGATGGTGCTTGAGGTTGAGGCGAAGGCAGACCGTGTGGCCGCACAGCTCTGATTGATTGCGCTATTATGGTAAATTTATATTGAAACAGAATGAAAGGAAGGCTTGTGATGGAGCGGAAAGAAGCTCTTTACGAGGGTAAGGCAAAGATTATCTACGCGACGGAAAATCCGGATGAATATCTTGTCTACTATAAGGATGACGCGACCGCTGGAAATGGAGCAAAGCGCGGAACGATTGCAGACAAGGGCGTCATGAACAACAAGATGACAGCATTTTTCTTTGACCTATTGGCAAAGGAAGGCATTCGTCACCACTACATCTCTATGCCTAATGATCGCGAGATGATTGTAAAAAAACTTACGATTATCCCGCTTGAGGTCATTATCCGCAATGTTGCGGCAGGGTCGCTCGCTCAGCGCCTTGGTTTGGAGGAGGGCGTACCTATGCCGTTCCCCATCATCGAATATTGTTACAAGAACGATGATCTCGGTGACCCGATGCTCAACCGCTATCATATTCGTGCCATGAAGATTGCTACAGACGAAGATCTTGATGAGATCGAGCGCATGTCACTGAAGATCAACGATATTCTGACAAAGTTCCTCAAGACGAAGCGCGTGGACCTCATTGATTTTAAGCTTGAATTCGGTAAAGATGCCAGCGGAAATATCATCCTTGCCGATGAGATTTCACCGGATAACTGTCGCTTCTGGGACAGTGATACGAAGGAAAAGTTGGATAAGGACCGTTTCCGCCGCGATCTTGGCAACGTCGAGGATGCCTATAAGGAGATGCTCCACAGGCTGACGGGAGAAGCATAAGCACGATGTACGAAAAAGTGCCAAAGTGGAAGGAAGAGTGCGGCATCTATGGGGTATATTCCCCAACGGAAGATGTCTCTGAGATGACGTACCTCGGCCTCTTTGCGCTCCAGCACCGCGGACAGGAGAGTGCAGGCATTGCGCTCACCGATGGCGATTGGATTGATGTGAAAAAAGGCATGGGGTTGGTCAGCGAAGTTTTTCGCGAGCAGCTTCCGCGTCTTGACAACGCAAAAATTGCTATCGGTCATGTGCGCTATGCAACAACGGGGTTCAGCCTCGCGGCGAATGCCCAGCCGCTGCGTGTTAACTATGCGGGCGGCGCTCTCGCGCTGGCTCATAACGGCGATCTTACGAATGCCGCGCTGATTCGCCGCGATCTTGAGTCTAAGGGCACGGTATTTCAGACGACAATTGACACAGAGGTATTTGTCCATCTTATCGCACGTTCACAAAAGCCGTCCGTCGAGGAACGAATTCTTGAGGCGGTCAGTGTTGTGCGCGGGGCCTTCTGTCTCTCCATCATGACGGAGGATAAACTCATCGGTGTGCGCGACCCGCAGGGGTTTCGCCCTCTTTGCATCGGCCGGACACCGGACGGCGGATGGGTTCTGTCCTCTGAAACCTGCGCCCTTGATGTCAATGGCGCAGAGTTTGTGCGCGATGTTCTGCCGGGTGAGATGGTTGTTATGGACAGCGACGGTCTTAAATCCTATCGTTTTTCTAACGGCAAGGATGTGGCCTCTTGTATCTTTGAATACATTTATTTTGCACGTCCCGACTCTATCATTGACGGACAGAGCGTCCATGCAGCGCGTTTTGAGATGGGGCGTGTTTTGGCGCGCGAATCCGGTTTTCGCGGGGATGTCGTTATTTCTGTACCGGATTCCGGGACGACGGCAGCGACTGGATTCTCCTATGAGGCTGGGATTCCGTTTGCCGAAGGCCTCATCAAGAACCGTTACATTGGGCGTACCTTCATTCAGCCGACGCAGAAACAGCGTGATGCAGCGGTCAAGCTCAAGCTTAGTCCGGTGCGTTCCGTCGTTGCAGGGAAATCCGTCATCATGGTCGATGACTCCATCGTGCGCGGAACGACGAGCGGCAAAATCGTACGCCTCCTGCGGAATGCCGGAGCGCGTGAGATCCATGTATGCATCAGCAGTCCGCCCATTACGGACCCCTGTTACTACGGAATCGATACATCTGTCCGCAAGGAACTCATCTCAGCAACCAAGAGTGTCGATGAAATCTGTTCTTTTATTGGAGCAGATTCTCTGCATTTTATCTCGATTGATGGGCTGCGGCAGTGTGTTTCCGCACTCAATCCGGATCATATGTGTTATGCATGCTTCAATAATAAATACCCGGTTCCCGAAGAGGATGCCGAGCTCGACGAAGACGATAAGATTATTTTGGAACGGCGGCAGATTGCACAGCGTGAAAGGGAGCTCTGAGAACCGATGGAGAAAATGACCTACCGCAGTGCAGGCGTCGATATTGATGCGGGAAATAAATCCGTATCCATGATCAAGGACTGCGTACGCGCGACTTATCGTTCCGAGGTGCTGGGGGATCTTGGCGGCTTCGGCGGACTGTTTGCCCTTAATACGAAGGAATATAAAGAACCGGTTCTCGTATCCGGTACGGATGGGGTCGGCACAAAGCTGCGCCTTGCCTTTATGCTGAATAAGCATGATACAATTGGGCAGGATGCGGTTGCGATGTGCGTCAATGACATTCTCGTACAAGGGGCAGAGCCGCTCTTTTTCCTCGACTATCTTGCTGTTGGAAAACTCGAACCAGATCAGGTCACTGCAGTAGTCACGGGTGTTGCCCGTGCCTGCAGGGAGTCCGGCTGTGCCCTGATTGGCGGTGAGACGGCAGAGATGGCGGGGTTCTATCCCGCGGGCGAATACGATATCGCAGGGTTCTCCGTCGGCGTTGCGGAACGGTCAAAACTTATTACAAGTGCGCGTGTGCAGGCCGGTGATGTATTGCTCGGTTTGCCCTCCTCGGGGGTTCACTCCAACGGCTACTCGCTGGTGCGTAAAATTGTCTTTGAGCACAAGGGCTTCCAGGGGAATGAGTACATGGCGGAACTCGGCCGAACGATCGGCGAGGAACTCCTGACGCCGACGCGGCTCTACCCGCGCATTTGTCTTCCGCTCATCCGTATGTTTGACATCCACGGTATGGTGCACATTACAGGCGGCGGATTCTACGAGAACATTCCCCGTGCCCTGCCGGAGGACATGGGAGCAGAGGTGGACGGCACAGCATGGGAGATGCCTGCCATATTTCGCCTGCTCCAGGAATGGGGCAATGTGGACTGGCCGGAGATGTACCGTACGTTTAACATGGGCATCGGCATGGTCCTCATTGCTTCGCCGGAGGAGGCGGCGTGCATTGAGGGGCATCTGCAGGCCCAGAATGAGGTTGTTTATCGGATCGGCCGTGTGACAGAAGGCGGACATGAAGTCGTCATCAAGGGCGGTGTCTTTGATGCGTGAGGAGAAACTTGGCGTTCTCTGTTCGGGCCGCGGCTCTAATCTTGCCTCTATTATCGCCGCTATTGAGGATGGCAGTATACACGCGGAGATTGCCGTGGTCATCGCTGATAAGGCAGATGCCTATGCGCTCGAACGTGCACGGAAGAAGGGAATCCCCGCCATTGCTGTGGTCCGCAGGGACTATGCGGAGCGCGATGCGTTTGAACGTGCGCTTCTGGAGCAGCTGTATGCGCACGGTGTGACGCTGGTTGTGCTTGCGGGATTTATGCGTATCCTGTCGCCACTTTTTGTACATGCCTACACGGGCCGTATCCTGAACATCCATCCGGCACTTCTGCCCAGCTTCCCTGGGGCGCACGCGCATCGTGATGCACTCGCCTACGGGGTGAAGGTCAGCGGATGTACCGTGCATTTCGTGGACGAGGGCACGGACTCCGGTCCCATTATACTTCAGGCATCGGTTCCCGTTCTGGAGGGCGATACAGAGGAGACCCTTGCCGCCCGGGTTCTCGAGCAGGAGCATCGGATATTCCCCGAGGCAATCAAACTCTATATTGAAGGAAGACTGCATACGGACGGGCGGCAGGTGCATATTCTGCCCGCCGGTGAAGGAGGAGCATTATGAAGATAAAGCGTGCCCTGATCAGCGTATCCGACAAGACCGGCGTTGTGGAGTTTGCGCGTGTGCTGCATGCGGCAGGGGTAGAGATCGTCTCCACGGGCGGAACGATGAGAGCGTTGCGTGAGGCCGGCATACCCGTCGTCTATGTCAGCGATGTGACGGGATTTCCGGAGATCATGGACGGCCGCGTCAAGACTTTGCATCCGTTTATTCACGGAGGGATTCTTGCCGTACGAGGAAACCAGAGCCATGAGAAAGCTCTGCGCGAGCTGAAGATCACGCCTATTGATCTTGTTGCGGTCAATCTCTATCCGTTTAAGGAGACGGTTGCAAATCCAAATGTAACGCTTGCAGAGGCTGTTGAACAGATTGATATCGGAGGGCCTGCGATGATTCGTGCGGCGGCAAAGAATTTTAAATTTGTCACCGTGATTACAAATCCTGAACGATATGCGGAGATTGCGGAAAAGATACGCAAGGATGGTGCAGTTGACGGTATGACGCGGATGCGGCTTGCCTATGAGGCGTTTGCGCATACGGCAGATTATGATGCTGCGATCAATGCGTATCTTGCACAGCAGCTGGAAAAATGAGGATAGCAACGTGAACATTCTCGTAATCGGATCAGGCGGCCGTGAGCATGCTCTTTTTTGGAAGCTCTCCGAAAGCCCTCAAACAGAGCGCATATATGCGATTCCCGGCAATCCGGGCATGGGTGAGATGACGGATATCGCTGTCACCGATAATGCGGCGATCCTGCAATTTGCCAAGGAGAAGGACATCGGTCTCGTCGTTGTCGGCCCTGAAGTCCCCCTGATGAACGGTCTTGTAGACGATCTCGAAGCTGCCGGTATTCCTGCCTTTGGCCCCCGTGCAAACGCAGCAGAGATCGAGGGCTCGAAATCGTTTGCAAAGGATCTCATGAAGAAGTACGGGATTCCAACTGCCCGCTATGAAGTCTTTGCTGAGGCGGAAGCTGCACGTGCGTATATTCGCAGCGAAGGAACCCCAATTGTTGTCAAAGCCGACGGCCTTGCGGCCGGAAAGGGTGTCGTCGTCGCCATGACAGAGCAGGAAGCACTTGATGCCGTTGATGCAATCATGGAGCACAACTCATTCGGCGATGCGGGAGCACGTGTCGTTATCGAGGAATTCATGGAAGGTGAGGAGGCCTCTCTTCTTGCTTTTACAGACGGAACGGTGATTCGCCCTATGATCAGTGCACAGGACCATAAGCGTGCCTTTGATGGGGACAAGGGTCCGAATACAGGGGGAATGGGAACCTATGCGCCAGCACCAGTCATGACGCCGGAGCTGACGGAGCGTGCCGTGGAGGAGATACTAAAGCCGACAATCTCCGCCATGGAAAAGGAAGGGCGGGCATATCGTGGCTGCCTTTACCTCGGCCTGATGATTACGGCAGACGGACCCAAGGTTGTGGAGTTTAATGCGCGGTTCGGCGATCCGGAGACGCAGGTGGTTCTTCCTCTTCTCGATGGGGATCTGGTCCAGATTATGCACGCTTGTGCAGGCGGGACTCTTGCCGATGTTCCCATTCGATGGAAAGACGGTGCAGCGGTCTGTGTCGTGCTGGCAGCGGGAGGATACCCTGCTTCTTATGAAAAAGGAAACGAGATTTACGGCATAGGAAATGCCGAAAAGCTTGGTGCTCTTGTATTCCATGCCGGAACAGCAAAGAAGAATGGGAAAATTGTAACGAACGGAGGGCGCGTACTCGGCGTCGTCGGTATGGGAAAGGATATTGCTTCGGCAGTTCAATCTGCCTATGACGCAGTAGATCAGATCTCTTTCAAAGGTGAATATCATCGCAAAGATATTGCGCATCGTGCATTGAATCGTTAAAAAAATATCGGGCTTGCCGAGATATTTCGGCAGGCCCGATATTTTTATTTGCTTAGAGATAATCGCGTAGCATGGCGCCGACAGAATCATAAACAGCATATGCTGCGTCATGCATAAAGTGCTCTGCATGACTGACCGTAAAGCCTTTATATGCCTCAATCATCGTGAGATCGTTGCGGTCGTCTCCAATAATGAGCAGCTCTCGCTCTTCCCAGCCTCTCTCATGAACAAGAGAAGCGATGCCCGTACTCTTGTTCACTCCGGCATGATTGAGATCGAGAAACTGACGATTTATATTCCCTGTAAACATATTGGGGAAATCCGAATCAATTGAGGAAAAGGCTGCGACGGCTGCTTCACGATCGCAAAACATCATGCCCATTTGGATGACATTATTCAAACATAGAACATCCTCAATGTTTTGAATCGGTGTAAGGAAGGGGGCAGGAATATCCTCACGGAGACCATAGCTATATGAGCGCTCCGGCGTAAAGAAGAGCATGCCGCCCTCATACGTACGAATATGTGATGAGTCGAAGAGCTGAGCCATCGCTTCGTGCAGGAGGCACGTCGATGTGATCGGCTTTCCGTTCGGTTCATGAATTGCCGCGCCGTTGCAACAGATGTAAAAGTCGACTGGAATTTTATGACTGTTTGTTTCCATAGCGATGAGGTCGTAACTCCTCCCGGTCACAATGCCGAACTTATTTCCGGAACTGCGCCACGCATGGATGGCCTCGATAGTCTCTGCCGTGACGCCTGTGTCTGAAACGGAGAGTGTGCCGTCATAGTCACTGAAAGCTATTTTCATGGATGATATTATTCCTTCACGTACACTTATAAACTCATATGGGCTAAACCTACATGATTTGATGGAGAAAGTCAATTCATATTTGTGTATATTGTTGACAAGTATTATTATTCTATGATAGCTTGTTCAGGGAAATGCGAGAAGCGTTGTGGGGAGATGATAGATTGCTGACCTCCTATGATAGAACTTATCTTAGAATTGGACTGCCCGCAGCGCTTGAGGGCGTCCTTATGATTTTTTTGAGCAATGCCGACATTATCATGGTTGGCACGCTTGGAACAGGCGCAATTGCAGCCGTCAGTATTTTTACGCAGCCCCGCATGATCCTCCTGACGATAGCACGTTCGGTGGCAGCAGCCGTGACCATTCTGATTGCAGAGCGATTCGGGCAGGATCGACATGATACGTATGGGGATATCCTCAAAAAAACAATAGTTCTGGTCGGTATCGTTCTCGGAGTTGCGCATATTTTCTTTTTTGTTTTTCTTAATGATATTCTCCTCTGGATGGGTGCGCAGTGGGATTATCTTCCGGATGCTATGATTTATGGTACTTGGACCCTGCCGGCTGTTTTTATCACATCGGTCACAACACTCATGCAGGCGGTGATGTTCGGTCGCGCGGAGTCCATGAGCGTACTCTCGATCAACATACAAGGTAATATTGTCAATGTCATCTTGAACGCACTCTTCATCTTCGGACTTGGTCCCTTTCCGGCGCTTGGCGTTCTTGGTGCTGCACTCGGCACAGTAGGAGGCGCTGTTTGGTCGTTTGTCATGAGTGTGCGTGTCCTGCTCTCATGGGGCATCTTCCGGCAGGGCAGCTATCGCATGACGCGGACATATCTGCGCGAGTTTTTTGGTGTGTTTGGCGGCATCTTCAGTGAGCAGGGCTTTGAGCGCATCGGTATGGTCGTTTATACGCGCATGGTTGCGGAACTTGGAACGATTCCTTATGCTATACATGCGATTGCCATGAATTTCTGCGATTTCTACTACAGTTTCAGCGCCGGACTCGGCAAGGCAAGCACAGTACTTGCCGGTCATAATCGAGATGACGAGAAACGCGATATATGGCGGCGCTACCTATGGACAGGCATACGATGGAGTTTGCTTTTTTCTACAGTGGTGTTCCTGGCAACCTTTGTATTACGCACGGAGATTTTCTCCATTTACACACACAATGCCGCACTGATTCCACTCGGCAGCCTTATTATTGCCTATGTAGCAATAGTGAGCTTTCCTGAAGCACACCAGATGGTTTGTGCGGGGATTTTGCGTGCCAGCGGCAGGACAATACAAGTCGCTGTGTACTCCTTTATCAGCATTACTGTATTGCGTCCTATCATCACCTATCTGTTTCTCTATAAACTACATATGGGACTTGAAGGAGCATGGCTTTCCCTTGCTCTTGATCAGATGATAAGAGCTGTTTGTGCAACAATACTCTTGTGTTCTGCTTATCAAAAAAAGTATTCGTATAATGGGGTGGGACAATATTAACAAAGAATAACTTTAAGAAAACGGGACTTATGTCTGATAAATGAAGAATAATCTGAAATGAATATCTTGACAAGGATGTCCGATACAGATATACTACGACTAACATTCTATTAAAATTGCATAGAGTACGTTGCGAGTGTCGGTAATCGACGTATTATGCGGAGATTTGCCGTGCGATGAGAGGAAAACGGGTGTGATGCCCGTGCTGTCCCGCAGCCGTAAATAGGGAGTGTTCTTCCACAGGCGCAGAGCCTGTGCCCGTAAAGTCACTGGTGTAAACCGGGAAGGCGGAGGAACGCGCTGATCTATGAGCCGGAAAGCCTGCTCGCAATAGGATTCATTGCTGGACTCACGAGAGATGGGGAGATGAATAAGACAGTGATATGCCTTGCCTAGGAACATATTATTGCAGATTGTTTGTGCCGCTTTCTCTTATGAGATAAGCGGTTTTAGTATGCAATTATCAAAAAAGGAGTTGGGGAGTTGAGTGCGAAAGCAATCCTAATGCGCCTGGCGCAAATGGTCATTACCCTGCTGGGCGTCAGTTTTCTGACCTTCAGCTTGACATTCATTGCGCCGGGGGATCCTGTGGATGCGATCCTGGAGACAGGTGACACAATTGTTTCCCAGGAAACGATTGTGCGGACACGTCATGAGCTGGGGCTGGATCGCCCCTTTCACGAACAGTATCTCAGCTGGCTGAATGGCGTGGTACATGGGGATATGGGGCGTTCCTACTCGGCGAAGATGCCGGTGCAGGATAAACTCCTGCAGAACCTGCCGGGGACGCTGCTCTTGGCAGGAACAGCAGTTATTATGATGCTGCTGATTTCCATTCCGGCAGGCGTTGTATCGGCACTCTACCGCAATCGCTGGCCCGATCAGGTCATCCGCGTCTTCACCTTTCTTGGTGTTTCAATGCCGAGTTTCTGGGTGGGACTCATTCTGCTCTATGTCTTTGGTCTGAAGCTGGGGTTGTTCCCGATTGCGGGCGGCGAGGTCAGCCTGGACCGTCTGATTCTTCCTGCCTTTACGCTCGCCATTCTGCTCTCATCGAAATATACGCGGCAGGTGCGCACGGCGGTGCTTGAGGAACTCGGACAGGACTATGTGACGGGGTTGAAGGCGCGCGGCATGTCGATGCAGCGCATCCTCTGGCGGCACGTTCTGCCGAATGCATTTCTGCCGCTCATCACACTGCTCGGTCTTGCCATCGGCTGGCTGCTCGGCGGCGTTGCCGTCATCGAGATTGTATTCTCGTGGCCGGGCATCGGACGAGTTGCTGTGCGCGCGATTGAGATGCGCGACTATCCGCTCCTGCAGGGGTTTGTCCTTTGGATTGCAACGCTCTATATGATTGTGAATCTGATTGTTGATATATCCTATACCTATCTTGATCCGAGACTGCGGAAGGGGGCGAAGGCATGACACGGGACCAGCTGCTGTTTCGTATCTATACAGGCATCATTCTCCTGATTGTGCTTGTCGCCATCTGTGCGCCGCTGATCTCGTCGTATGATCCGTATGAATCTCAGATTCAGAACTCACTCCTGCCGCCGTCCGCTGAACATTACTTTGGCACAGACAAGCTTGGACGCGATATCTTCACACGGATTCTCTATGGTGCACGCATCTCGATTACGATGACGCTTATTGTTGTGATTATCTCGTCGGGGCTTGGCACATTGATTGGTGTGATCTCCGCCTATATCGGCGGCAAGGTGGACAACGCCATCATGCGTCTGACCGATGTGTTCCTTGCATTCCCGGGCATTGTGCTTGCGATTGCGATTGCTGGTGTGCTCGGCGGCAGCGCCGTCAATGCGGTTCTCGCCGTTGTTATTGTGGGGTGGACAAAGTATGCTCGTCTGGCGCGCAGTCTGACCCTCAAGGTAAAGCAGCAGGACTATCTATCTGCAGCGATCACGAGCGGAACACGTCCGATTGCGATGATTCGCCGGCATATCCTGCCGAATATCATACCGATCATCATTGTGACGGCAGCGCTTGATATTGGGGCGCTCATGATGGAGCTTGCAGGGCTTTCCTTCCTCGGATTCGGCGCACAGCCGCCGACGCCGGAATGGGGCCTCATGCTGAATGAGGGCCGTCAGCTGATTCAGACGGCACCCTGGCTTATGATTTTCCCGGGACTTGCAATTGCTTCTGTAGTTGCAATCTTTAATCTATGGGGAGATAGTCTGCGGGATATTATGGACCCGCGCAAGGCAAATTAAAGGAGGAACAAATGGGAAAGAAAAAAAGATGGCTTGCGGCACTGCTGACATGCTGTATGGCAGCGGCGCTCCTGGCGGGCTGCGGCGGCGGACAGTCCGCAGGCGACAAGACGACGCTGAAGGTTGGCGTCACGAACTTTGCGGATACGCTTGAGCCGACCGAGAACTATTTCAGCTGGGTCGTCATGCGCTACGGCATGGGCGAGACGCTTGTCAAGTTCGATGAGAAAATGAACGCGACACCGTGGCTTGCCGAGAGCTGGAAGATCGGCGACGATAAGCTGACATGGACGTTCAAGATTCGTGACAACGTTAAGTTTTCAAACGGCAAACCACTGACGGCGGAGGCGGTCAAGGCATCGATCGAGCGCTCCTTTGCGAAGAACAAGCGCGCGGAGACCTTCTTCAAGTACACGGAGATGAAGGCGGACGGCCAGACACTCACAATCAAGACGGAAAAGCCGTCGCCAAGTATGCCGGGCTTCCTTGCAGATCCTCTCTTCCTCATCGTGGATGTATCGAGCGAAGGGGAGCGCGACTTTGCAAAGCAGGGTCCCATCTGCACAGGTCCCTATGTATGCGAATCCTTCGTGAAGGAAAAGGCCGTCATGAAGAAGAACCCGTACTATTGGGATGGGGAAGTACCGTATGAAACCGTTGAGATTCCGTCCATCGACGACCCGAATACACGCGCGATGGCGCTGCAGTCGGGTGAGGTCGATATGGCGGTCAACATCGCTGCCGGCGACATTGGGCTCTTCAATGACACGTCGAAGTTCCATATTGACCGTATTTCGTCTCTCCGTACAGTTCTCGCCCGTATCAACAACAAAGGCATTCTCGGCGATCCGAAGGTACGCGCTGCATTCATCTCGATGACGGACCGCAAGGCGTACAATGAGGTTATCCTCAAGGGGACCTTTATCCCAGGCAAGGCGCCGGTTCCGCCCTCTCTTGATTATGGTTTCGATCAGCTGACTGATCCGAATGCGTACAATGTCGACCGTGCAAACCAGCTCCTCGATGAGGCGGGCTGGAAGGATACGGACGGCGACGGCATTCGCGACAAGGACGGCAAACCGCTTTCCGTTGACTTTGTTATCTACAACAGCCGTGCTGAGCTGCCGATCTATGCAGAGGCAGTTCAGGCAGATGCGAAGAAGGTCGGCATCGATGTCAAAATCAAGCCAGTTGACTACAACCTGCTCGACAAGATTGGCATCAGCGGTGAATATGACCTGCTGATCTCGAACATTACAACAGCCAACACGGGTGACCCCGAGATCTACCTCAACTGGTACTGGCGCACGAATGTGAATGGGGACAACCCTCAGAACGGTTCCGGGTACAGCAACCCCTCGTATGATGCGCTGTGTGCGGCTCTTGCCGTTGAATTTGACCCGGCAAAGCGCCGTCAGCTGATGATCGAGATGCAGCAGATCCTGCTCAATGACGGTGCGGCACTGTTCCTCGGCTACCCTGAGACGAACATTGTCAGTTCGACGAGGATTACGGGTGCAATCATGCATCCGGCAGATTACTACTGGGTCACAAGCGCAATTAAGCCTGCGAACTAATAAGGAGGAGAAGCCCGAATGTTAATTGAGGTGCGAGGGCTCAAAATCGCATACGAAGGCACGGAAATGGTGCACGGTGTGGACTTCACTCTCAAGGACGGGGAAGTGCTGACCATTGTCGGCGAAAGCGGCAGCGGAAAGACTACCGTCATTCGGGCGATGCTCGGCTGCCTGCCGCATGTCGGCAGGGTAACGGCTGGTGAGATCCTCTATGACGGGAAGGACATGACGAAGTGCTCCGCAGAGGACTGGCGTCACGTGAGCGGCAAGACCGCCGCGATGATCTTCCAGGACAGCGGCAGCATGATGGATCCGATTCGGACCATCGGCGAGCAGTTTGTTGAGTACATTCAGACACATGATGATATGGGGGCGAAGGAGGCTGCTGCGCAGGCTCAGGATATGCTGGCGCGCATGCACCTCTCCAATCCTGCCAATGTCATGAAGTGCCATCCGTTTGAACTATCAGGCGGCATGCGTCAGCGTGTCGGCGTCGCCATGGCGATGTTCTTCAAGCCGGCCCTGCTGCTCGCCGATGAGCCGACATCTGCACTGGATGTGACCACACAGGCACAGGTCGTCAACGAGATGATGGATATTTGTCAGAAAGACGGCACGTCGATCGTTCTTGTGACACACAATCTCGGCGTTGCCGCCTATATGTCGGATCAGATCATGGTCATGCAGAACGGCAGTGTCGTTGAGCACGGCACTGCCGAAGAGGTGATTGAGCACGCACAGAAGGACTACACAAAAGAACTTCTGCGTGCAGTGCCGCAGATTGGAGGGGAGCGTTATGACAGCATCGGCGCGTGAGACAATTCTGCGCATCGAACACCTGACGAAGCGCTTTCCTCTGGAGGGCGGCAAGGTGCTCACGGCATGCGATGACGTGACTTTCCCCGTCTATCGGGGAGATATTCTCGGCATTGTCGGTGAGAGCGGCTGCGGAAAGAGTACACTGGTGCGCACATTGATGCAGCTGCATCCGCCTTCGGAGGGGCAGATCTTCTTTAAAGACCAGGAGATCACCGGGCTCAAGGGCGAGGATGCGCGCAATATGCGGCGCAACATCCAGATGGTGTTTCAGGACCCGACGACCTCGTTCAATCCGAAGATGAAGATCAAGGACATCATCTGCGAACCGCTTCGGAACTTTGGCCTTCTCGAAGGAAGTGCGCGGGACAAGGCTGCAGAGCTGCTGCGTCTCGTTGATCTGCCCGAGGAGTTCGCTGAACGTTACCCCGCAAACATGAGCGGCGGACAGCGTCAGCGCGTAGGGATCGCGCGTGCGCTTGCGCTCGAGCCTGAGATTCTGGTCTGCGATGAGGCAACGAGTGCACTCGATGTTTCCGTACAGGAAACAATCGTGGAGCTGCTTGTCCGCATCCAACGCGAGCGGAATCTGACGATTCTCTTTATCTGCCACGATCTTGCGCTTGTCTCACGTCTTTGCACCCGCGTCGTCGTCATGTACTTCGGCAAGGTTGTGGAGGAGCTGGACGGGAAAGATCTCGCACAGGCGAAGCATCCGTACACGCAAAAGCTTCTGAAGTCCGTGTTCACCCTTCTGCCGAAGGGCAAGGCCCCGCGCATCGAAGTCCCGGAGATGGAGATGCCGGATCAGGTCACAAACGCAGGATAATTCCAAATGAAAAACCCGGCGAAAACTCGCCGGGTTTTTTGATGCGGTGATTTGTACTGCTTACTGAAGCGCCTTCTTCAGCGTCTCCATGTTCTTGCGCATGGTGTCGAGATATGCCGTCTTTGCAGCGGGTGTTGCCTCGCCGGTGACAACGGGGTCAAGCGTGTAGATCTTTGCGCCTGTCTCGCGCGCAATGGTTTCGGCTGCGGCAGGGGAGTACTGCGGCTCTGTGAAGAGAACCTTCGAGGGGAGCGCATTGACCTGTTCGATCGTCTCCTGGAGCTCCGTCGGCGTCGGCTCCGTGCCGGGCTCGCGCTCGATGACACCGATGATGTTGAAATTGAACTCCTTTGCGAAGTAGGGGAATGCCTCATGGAATGTTACGATATCCTTGTGCGGAACGTTGTCGAGAGCCGCATGCATCTCCGTCTTGAGTGCCGTGAGCTTCTCAATGTATGCCGCCGCGTTCTTTTCGTAGGCATCTGCGTGGGCAGGGTCTGCTTCCTTGAGCTGATCTGCAATGTTGCGCACCTGCTGGATGGCATCCGTGACGCTGAGCCAGACGTGCGGGTTGTCGCCCTCCTCATCATGGATGAGCTCAATGCCGCGTGAGGCATCGATGACCTTCAGCTTCTTCTGTTGCTCGGTTACCTTGTCCATGAAGTCCTCCATGCCTGCACCGTTGATGATGAAGGCATCGGCATTTTCGAGGGTCTTCATATCCTCGGTCATGAGCTGGTAGTCATGGAGACAGCCGGTCTGCGGTTTTGTCATGTTGTGGACCTCAACACCGTCGATTCCGTCGGTGATATTGATCGCTGCAACATACATCGGATAAAACGAGGTGACAATACGGAACGGCTCTGCTGCCTTCTTATCCGCCGGCTGATCCGCTGTCTTGGTTCCGGAGCCGCACCCGACAAGGGCAAGGGAGAGAACCAGGAGCAGGAGTGATAGAATTTTTGCTGCGCTGCGCATGGGTAATAGATCTCCTTAAACTTTGAACATTTGGTAGATTGGGTTAAATCTCGCAAAAGAACTATAACGCAAACTGAGATAGAATGTCAATACAATCAGGAAGAAAATATAAATATTATCTATTGAACAATACTATATACTTAAATCTGTTCATTTATTCAATGGTTATATATCACTCATATAATAGCATTACTGATTGAATGAGCATTTTATGAAAATTATATTCAATGATTGACACAGATTATCTCAATAGAGTATAATATGTTCGTGTCATTTATTGACATAATACTACTCCGCGTGTGGAGGGAGGGAAATGCATGGCAAATGAAATCAAGGTCGGCAAGAATGAGTCGATCGACAGTGCTCTCCGCCGCTTTAAGCGTATGTCACAGAAAGCCGGCACTCTTGCCGAGGTTCGCAAACGTGAACATTACGAGAAACCGAGCGTTCGCCGCAAAAAGAAGTCTGAGGCAGCGCGTAAACGCAAATACAGAGGCTGATTGCAAAAGGCATCCGTGGACGCTGTGCCGCGGATGCCTTTCTTTTCGGTAATTACTGGGAAAGGATGAAATATAATGTCATTGATGGAGCTGCTCACTGCTGATATGAAGGCTGCTATGAAGCAAGGGGAGAAGGCGCGCCTCTCCGTAATTCGCCTTGTTCGCGGTGCCGTACGTCAGGCAGAAATTGACGGAAAGAAGACATTGAACGATGATGAGATCATCAATGTTATTGCGAAGGAAGTGAAAATGCGTCGTGACTCTATTGAGGAATTTGAGCGTGGAAAGCGTGCCGATCTTGTTGAAAAGACAAAAGCGGAGATCGATATCCTGACGCCCTATTTGCCTGCCCCGCTCAGTCCGGACGAGGTAAAGCAGATTGCAGAGAAGGCAGTTGCCGAGGTTGGCGCAGCAACTGCAAAGGATATGAGAAAGGTCATGAGGGTTCTTATGCCTCGCATAAAAGGGCGTGCGGATGGAAAGCTCGTCAACGAAATCATTCGCTCACTTTTAAAATAATATATTCTCCCGACTGTCAGAAATCCCCGCGTATTCCTTTGACAAAAGAGTGGGGATTTTCGTATAATTGAAAAGAAAATAAAAGACTGTGAAGGAGCGGATAATATGGCAGAGAAAGATAAGAGAACAGCGCGTGAAGAAGCTCTCGAGAATGCACTTAAGCAGATTGAGAAAACACATGGAAAAGGGTCTATTATGCGTCTCGGAGAGGCCAAGGCAAATATGAATATCGAAGTCATCTCGACCGGTATTCTTCCCCTTGACATAGCGCTGGGCGTTGGTGGAATTCCCCGTGGGCGAATTATTGAAGTGTACGGGCCGGAGTCCTCGGGTAAGACAACAGTTACGCTCCACATGATCGCTGAAGCACAAAAAGCCGGCGGAATTGCCGCATTTATCGATGCGGAGCACGCTCTTGATCCCGAATATGCACGAAAGCTGGGGGTGAATATCGAGGATCTTCTTATCTCCCAGCCGGATACGGGAGAGCAGGCGCTTGAGATCGTGGATGCACTGGTACGCAGCGGCGCGATCGATATCATCGTTGTGGATTCGGTTGCGGCGCTCGTACCGAAATCAGAAATTGATGAGGATATGGGCTCTTCGCATGTTGGACTTCAAGCGCGGCTTATGAGTCAAGCGATGCGAAAACTCACAGGTATTATCAGCAAGACACGCACGGTTGCCGTCTTTATCAATCAGCTGCGTGAGAAGATTGGTGTGACCTACGGTAATCCAGAGACGACGACGGGTGGACGCGCATTAAAATTCTATGCGTCTGTGCGTATTGACGTACGTCGTGCGGATTCTATTAAACAGGGAACCGAATCTCTTGGTAATCGTACGCGGGCCAAGATCGTTAAGAATAAGGTCGCACCACCCTTTAAAACGGCAGAGTTTGATATTATGTACGGAGAGGGTGTTTCCCGTCTCGGCAGTATCATCGATATGGGAGTTGACCTAGATATCGTGGAGAAGAGTGGTGCATGGTACTCGTATAACGGTACGCGCCTTGGTCAGGGAAAGGAAAATGCCAAAATTACTTTAGAAGGGAACCCCGATATCATTGCAGAGATTGAAGAAAAGATCCGAGGGAAACTCTTGGCAAAGCCGGAATCCGCCGCTCAGGAGAATTCGGCGGGTGTGCCTGAATGAGTTTAGAAGAGAATATGCCGTGCAAACGGAAAGCGAAGACTGCTGTAAAAACAGCGCTTGCGACCGCTGTTGACTATCTTGCACGGCAGGCACACAGCGAGAAAAAGCTGCGTGAGAAGCTCGAACGCAAGGGCTTCTCTGGCGAAGAGATTGATGCCGCGATTGCACGGCTCGTTGAACATCGATATCTTAACGATGCAGAGCTTTGCGCCGAGCAGTTTATGTACCTTTACAATGAGCGCCGCAGTTCTGTTCGCCAGATATGTGCCAAACTGATACAGAGAGGGTTTGATCATGATCTGGTGTGGAGTGTGGTCCCCCATGATACCTTTGAGCGGGAGGTCGAAGTGGCAGAACGTATCCTTGCAATGAAGCATAAACCGACGGACACTGCCCAGAAGATGATGGCGAACCTTTATCAAAAAGGATTTTCGATCGATGTGTCACACAGTGCCGTCCGGCATTTTACGGAAACTGCAGAAGCATAATACGAGAGAGGTACTTCCACTATGAATAGATCCGATGCTGCAGAGATGATTTTAGTACTCGACTTCGGAGGACAATACAATCAGCTCATTGCACGCCGTGTGCGAGAGAATCACGTCTACTGTGAAGTATATCCTCATACAATTTCCTTAGAACACATACGCGGGCTCGCACCGCGCGGGATCATTTTGACTGGCGGGCCGAACAGCGTCTATGGGGAAGGGGCAGTGACGGCTCCAAAGGAACTTTTTTCTCTTGGCGTTCCTGTGCTCGGTATTTGTTACGGGGCGCAGCTCATGGCTCATCTATGCGGCGGTCATGTCGAGACCGCGCCAATCAGCGAATACGGCAGAACCGAAGTGGATATGATAGATCCGTCCTCTCTTTTGTTTACGGGAATCCCTGCAAAAAATATCTGCTGGATGAGTCATACGGATTATATCAGCCGACTTCCTGCCGGGTTCCATACAACGGCAACCACGTCGGTCTGCCCGATTGCCGCTATGGAGAATCCTGCTAAAAGTCTCTACGCTGTACAATTTCACCCCGAGGTCATGCATACGGAAAACGGTACGGAGATTCTGCGAAACTTCGTTTATGGTATCTGTAGATGTACCGGTACGTGGCGTATGGAGTCTTTTGTTCAAAAGACTGTGGAGGAATTGCGCGAAAAAATCGGCTCGGGACGTGCGCTCTGTGCGCTCTCAGGCGGTGTCGATTCCTCTGTTGCGGCAGTTCTGCTCTCTAAGGCGATCGGAAGTCAGCTCACCTGCGTCTTTGTGGACCATGGACTCCTGCGCAAAAACGAGGGGGATGAGGTCGAGGCGGTCTTTGGCAGTTCGGGTGTCTATGATGTCAATTTCATCCGTATCAATGCGCAGGACCGTTTCTATGAAAAACTGAGGGGCATAACAGAGCCGGAACAGAAACGAAAGATCATTGGAGAGGAATTTATTCGTGTCTTCGAGGAAGCGGCGCGTGAGATCGGTGCCGTTGACTTTCTTGTACAGGGGACGATCTATCCCGACGTCATTGAGAGCGGGCTCGGCAAATCTGCCGTTATCAAGTCGCACCACAATGTCGGAGGCCTTCCAGATCATGTAGACTTCAAAGAGATTGTCGAGCCGCTTCGCTTGCTTTTCAAAGATGAAGTTCGTGCGGCAGGGCGTGAACTCGGCATCCCGGATCATCTTGTCGAACGTCAACCCTTCCCTGGGCCCGGTCTCGGCATCCGTATCATTGGTGAAGTTACGCCGGAGAAGATACGTATCGTGCAGGAAGCGGATGCTATCTACCGCGAGGAGATTTCAAATGCTGGAATACAGAAGAATCTCGGCCAGTATTTTGCCGCGCTCACGAATATGCGCTCCGTCGGCGTCATGGGCGATGGACGCACATATGACTACGCGGTTGTCCTACGTGCGGTCGAGACCAGCGATTTTATGACGGCAGAGGCAGCGCAGCTCTCATGGGAGATCTTATCAAAGGTCACCACCCGCATTGTCAATGAAGTTCGGGGAGTCAATCGCGTACTTTACGACTGCACAAGCAAGCCGCCCGGGACGATCGAACTCGAATAGTGCAGAAAAAAAATAAATTTTATTTGCGCGTGCGAAGCAGGCGTGTTATACTGTTAGGCAGATTGTGTGGATAGGGGTTGTCTGCGTGTAGGTGCCGAGAATCGTTACACGCTTCTGGTGAGGTCTATGGAGGTTATTTTAGCTGAATATCTGGGATTCTGTTATGGTGTGAAGCGCGCTATTGAGATCGCCAGAGAGAATGCCTCTCCAGATGGTACTTCCAGTACGCTTGGTCCGATCATTCATAATCCGCAGATGGTTGAGCGTCTAAAAAATGAAGGCGTTGGGACTGTTGCTTCACTCGGGGAGATGGAGGATGGTCTTGTCATCATCCGCTCGCATGGAGTGGGGCCAAAGGTGTATGAGGAGGCAGAGTCACGCGGTTTAGAACTGGTGGATGCAACCTGTCCGCATGTCAAAAAAGCACAGCTCTCGGCAAAACTGCTGTCCGAGGAAGGATATACTGTCGTTATTGTTGGAGAGAAGGAACATCCGGAAGTCAAGAGTATTTTCGAATGGACCCAGCATGGCGCACGTATTATCGAGACCGAGGAGGAGGCAGATGCGCTGCCGAAATGCGGAAAGCTCGGGGTCGTTTGTCAGACAACTTTTTCAAGTGATCGCTTTCGGAGTATTGTGTCATGTCTTTTGGAAAAATCGCGTGACATCAAAATTCTGCGTACGATTTGTACGGCGACAGACATGCGCCAAACGGCAGCTTTGGAGCTTGCCGAAAAGGTGGACATGATGCTTGTCGTCGGCGGAAAGAACAGTGCCAATACGACGCGGCTTGCCCAACTATGCGCCACTAAGTGCAGAACATATCACATTGAGACTGTAGCTGAGCTACAAGACGAATGGATGAATAATGTTAATAAAATTGGTATTACAGCCGGAGCTTCTACACCGGACTGGATTATCAAGGAGGTTTATAAACAGTGTCAGAGCAGAGCATGAAAGAACTTTTGGAACAGGAGGATATGCCCGATATCCAAGAGCGTACGGTCGTCAAAGGGGTAGTCGTTCAGGTATCCCGCGATGAAGCATACGTTGATATCGGATACAAACAGGAAATTCCTGTCTCTAAGAGGGATCTTGCCGTTCCTGCGCCGGATGATGCACGCGATGTTGTGAAAGTCGGCGACGAGATTGATGTTTACATCAAGTCGCTTGGTGGAGATAATGGCGGTAGCCTGTCCAAGGTTGAGGCCGATAAGATGGCGGCTTGGAAGGATATCGAAGTGATTCAGGCAAATGGCGATACAGTTGAGGCGAAGATCGCGAAAGAAGTCAAGGGCGGTCTTGTCGCATACGTTATGGGGCTACGAGGATTCATTCCGGCATCCCAGATGGAACTGCACTTCGTCAAGGATCTATCTGTTTATGTTGATCAGACGGTTGAAGCGGAGATCATCGAGGTTGATGTACAGAAGCGTCGCCTTGTTCTTTCACGTCGGAAACTTCTCGAGCGTGACCGAGCAGAAAAGGAAGAGGCTGTGTTCTCGGCTATTGAGCCGGAGCAGGTTGTACGCGGTACGGTTAAGCGTCTTGTCGACTACGGTGCGTTTATCGACATTGGCGGTGTAGATGGACTTGCTCATATCTCGGATCTTGCGTGGCATCGTGTGAAGCATCCTTCAGAGGTGCTCGAGGTCGGTCAGGAACTTGATGTCTATGTTAAGAGTGTAGACCGCGAAGCAAAGCGTATTTCTCTTTCGGTGAAAGATACTCTTCCGGATCCGTGGGTCGAGAAGGCAGCGCAGTACGCAGAAGGTGACTTCATTGAAGGAAAGATTATCAAGCTGACGGACTTTGGTGCGTTCATGGAGATCGAACCGGGATTCGATGGGCTTATTCCGATGGGCGAGCTTGCTGAAAAGCGTATTGAGCGTGCAGATGAGGCTGTTCATACAGGTGATGTTGTACTGGTTAAAGTACTCCGCATCGATACAAAACGTAAGCGTATTTCACTTTCGATCACCAAGGCAAAGCGCGATGCAGATGCTGCGGATGTTAAGAAATATGTGGATGAGAGCCAGGCAGAAAAGGCAGAAGCAAGCGAGAACACGGAAGGTCAGGTCGAAGCGCATCTCGATTGGCTGAAGTAAGTCGGATTGCGAATAATTTCATACGATAATGAAGGAGTGATGCAACGTCACTCCTTTTTCGTGAGAAAGGAGTGACATATGGCGAAGTTATATCCGGGCGTTATATTGCGTGTTATAGAGAACAGTATTGCCGAGGAATTGGAGCTTGTGCCGGGGGATAAGATCCTCTCTGTAAACAACATGCCCTTGCGTGATATCATTGATTTTAGTTTTGCGATGGCAGACGAGGAAATCGAACTCCTTGTCGAGCATACGAACGGGGAACAGGAACTCATCGAATTTGATAAGGATTATGATGAGGATTTTGGCGTAGAGTTTGAGCGCGCAGTCTTTGACGGGATTCGCGAATGTGCGAATCACTGTTGCTTTTGTTTTGTCGATATGATTGCCCCGAATATGCGACATAGTCTCTCTGTCAAGGATGACGACTATCGGCTCTCCTTTCTCTATGGAAATTTTGTAACACTGACGAATATGGGACCGGCGGATTTTTCACGCATCCAAAGCTTTCACCTGTCGCCGCTCTACGTTTCCGTACAGTGTACGAATCCCGTACTGCGTGCTGAAATGCTCCGATATAAAGGAGCGGCAGATATCCTTGGGCAACTCACAAAACTGGAAGAAGCGGGAGCGGATTACCATACGCAGGTAGTACTCTGCCACGGACTGAATGATGGGGAAGAGCTGGAACGAACGATTCGTGATATTGTAGCGCGCCGGCCGCATGCGCTGTCCCTTGCGATCGTTCCCGTGGGGCTCACCAAGCATCGCAGTGATCCGTTTCCTCTTGTGCAGTTCGATCGTGAAGGGGCCGCGTGCGTGATTGATGAGGTCGAACGCTGGCAGCATCAGATTCGTGCAGAGGAGGGACGTACTTTTATCTATTTGGGAGATGAGTTTTATTTTCTCGCAGGACGTGAAGTTCCTCCTGCTGAAATGTATGATGGGTTTCCGCAGTTGGACAACGGTATAGGTTTAACGCGCAATTTCATCGAAGAATGGGCGCGTGTGAGCACCCCGAGTGCGAAAGAAGGACGGACATCATCACTCGCTGTTGTGAGCGGGACAGCAGTTGCGCCTGTGATAGAGCGACTGGCACGGGAGATTGATCCGGAGGCACAGAGCATACATGTCCTGCCCATTGAAAACCGTCATTTTGGGGCAACTGTCAATGTATCGGGGCTTCTTACGGGACGTGATATGATCCATTCATTGAAGATGCTGGATGAGAATATAGAGGGGATATTAATCCCGGCATCCTCTTTGCGTGAAGGAGAGGATGTCTTTTTGGATGATGTCACGCTGGATGATATGCGCCGCAGCTTTCCTGATGTCCGTATCGAGCCGGTTGCGACTGGGGCCGACTATTATGAGGCGATTACAGATTGGGAGCATTATCATCGCGAACGCGCCAGCGGAGGATATACATGGCAAAGTAATGCCGGTTATACGAAACCTGCAGCCGGAAATGCATTCACAGGGACTATGAGAGGAGCTGCGTTCGATGAGCAAGCCTATTGTAGCAGTAGTTGGACGCCCCAATGTGGGGAAGTCAACGCTGTTTAACCAAATTGGCAAGAAGCGTATCTCCATTGTTGACGATATGCCAGGTGTGACGCGTGACCGTATCTATATGGATGCGGAATGGCTGAACCATGAGTTTATCATGATTGATACGGGCGGCATTGAATTTGATGAGAGCGATCATATTCTCCGTTCCATGCGCAGTCAGGCAGAACTTGCAATAGAGGAGGCAGATGTCATCCTCTTTCTTGTCGATGGACGTGCGGGGCTGACCTCATCTGATGAGGAGGTTGCGCGCATTTTGCGCCGAACCCAAAAGCCGGTGATTCTTGCGGTTAATAAGATTGATAGCTTTGACCGTGAGGCATTGATTTATGATTTTTACGCACTTGGCTTGGGCGATCCGATTCCAATTTCTGCGTCGAATGCCATGAATCTTGGTGACCTTCTGGATATGGTCGCTGCGGCATTCCCAAGGGCGACAGATGCAGATGCAGAATCGGACGAGATCGCAATCGCCGTAGTTGGACGTCCGAATGTCGGAAAATCCTCTCTGGTAAATCGTCTGCTGGGAGAAGACCGCGTCATCGTCAGTGATGTTCCCGGAACGACACGCGACGCCATTGACACACACTTCACACGCGACGGGGTGAAGTATCTCCTCATTGATACTGCCGGCATGCGCCGCAAGGGGAAGATCACTCTGCCCGTTGAGCGTTACAGTGTCATGCGTTCCCTGCGTGCGATTGATCGTGCGGGCGTGGTACTCATGGTCATCAATGCAGCTGAAGGGATTTTGGAACAGGATACGAAGATTGCAGGTTATGTGCATGAATCTGGCAAGGGTGTCATTATTGTTGTAAATAAATGGGATATTTTTCCGGATAAGAATGATAAGTCTACGCTCCGGTTTACCGATGAACTTCGTGATAAATTTGGATTTCTTCAATATGCACCTATACTCTATACCTCGGCGCTTACGGGGCAGCGCATCGAACGTGTGACGGAACTGGTGAAATATGTTGCGGAACAGCAGTCGATGCGCATCAAGACAAGTGTGCTCAATGAACTGATTCGTGATGCGGTTTCCGTCAATCCTCCGCCGACAAAGAAAGGAAAGCAGCTCAAAATACTTTTTGTTACGCAGGTAAGTATTATACCGCCGACCTTCGTCATTTTTGTGAATGATCCGGAATTGATGCATTTTTCGTATCTGCGCTTTCTCGAAAATCGCCTGCGTGAAAGTTTCGGATTCGAGGGAACGCCGCTTCGTCTTATCGTACGTGCGCGCAAGGAGGAGGAATGATGGATTATATTCTCGTTGCTGTCTTTTCCTATATCATTGGCTCTATTCCAAGCGGGTTGATTCTCGGCAGACTCTTTTGGCACACAGATCTGCGCGCACATGGGAGCCGCAATATTGGCGCGACGAATGCATGGAGAACACTTGGGAAAGGAGCCGGGATTGCTGTGTTCATTGCGGACTGCATCAAGGGGCAAGCAGGCGTCTTGCTCGGCCTTTCGCTGCCGGGGACCCCAATTGCAGCCGTCATTGGCGGACTTTTTGCCATTATTGGACACAGTTTTTCACTGTTCCTTCGCTTTCACGGCGGGAAGGGCGTTGCCACATCTCTCGGCGTTTTGACAATATTGATGGGGAATGTTACCTTCCTTGTATTTGCAATTTGGCTGATCATTGTCTACAAGACGCGGTATGTTTCTCTCGGCTCAGTTACGGCCGCTGTTCTCACACCAATCCTTGCTGCGGCCTTTGGGTACCCGATGGAGTATATCCTCTTTGCCATGCTTGCTTCTACTCTTGTTATTCTGCGGCATCGTGAGAATATCAATCGGTTGATACGCGGAACGGAAAACAAGATTTGATGTCTGTCCTTTATGTTTGATGAAATCTTTTGTATTATGATATACTTTGATTATGTGGTAAAAATATCATGAGATGCTCGAACAGGCTGAAAATGGGGGATGAGATTCTGTGCATACGATCAAGATTGCTCTTTTAGGAGCGGGAACAGTCGGTTCGGGGGTCATTCAGGCACTGTCCATGAATGCGGACATAATTGCGGGACGTTCCGGCGCATATATTGAGATCAAAAAAATTCTCGTACGCGATGCTAAAAAACAGCGACCCGAAGTGAACGGGATTTTATTAACAGATAATTTTGATGAAATTCTCGACGATGAGGAGATTTCGATTGTCGTCGAGGTTATGGGCGGCCTTTCTCCGGCGCGGGACTATATGCTGCGTTCGATGGCCGCAGGAAAGCATGTTGTTACGGCGAATAAGGATGTCATCGCACAGCATCTGAGCGAGCTCTATACGGCTGCAAATGAAAATACCGTTGATTTCCTCTATGAAGCAAGTGTTGGCGGCGGCATTCCAATCATTAAACCGCTGAAGGAATGTCTTACGGCGAACAAAATTTCTGAGATTATGGGCGTTATCAACGGAACGACGAACTATATGCTGACGAAGATGACGGAGAAGCATATCAGCTATGATGCTGTTTTGCGTCGTGCGCAGGAAAAGGGCTATGCCGAAGCGAATCCGTCGGCGGATGTAGACGGACTGGATGCTGCGCGAAAGGCGGCGATTCTTGCCTCGCTTGCTTTTGATACGGTTATTGAGTTTGAGGATGTTTCCGTTGAGGGAATCTCGCATATTACAGAGGATGACATTGAATACGGGCTCAATCTGGGCTATGTGATCAAACTGCTTGCTGTCGGGCGCAATACGGACGACGGTATTGATGTTCGCGTACATCCGGTATTCCTCCCGAAGATGCATCCGCTTGCTTCGGTAAACGGTGTTTTCAATGCAGTTTTTGTTCGCGGAGATGTGATCGGTGATGCCATGTTCTACGGGCGTGGGGCGGGGGCACTTCCAACAGCATCGGCCGTTGTTGCTGACATCATCGAGGTCGTACGGGATATTGTCTCTGGAACAACGGGACGTATGAAGTATAGAATCGGAGAGAGGAAGAAACTCTGTCCCGTAGAGAAAACGCGATCATCCTATTATCTTCGTCTTGTCGTTGCGGATGAACCTGGCGTGCTCGGAGAGATTGCAACAACCTTCGGCCGTGCAAAGGTCAGCTTAAAGTCTGTCATACAGGCGCGCTGGACCGAGGACGGGGATGCGGAAATCGTTGCTGTGACCCATGTTGTTACGCACGCGGCAGCATCTGCTGCAGCAGAAGCGTTGAGAGCACTCCCTGTTGTGCGTGAGGTACGCAGTTTGATTCGCGTTGCTGATGGGCAGGAGGACACGATATGAACGAGCGATCGGTACGGGTTCGTGTTCCTGCGACCAGTGCGAATCTGGGACCCGGATTTGATGCGCTTGGCATAGCCTGCACGATTTACAATGAAATGACTCTTACGCTCACCCCTGAGCCGGGTCTGAATATTGTGGCACGTGGAGAAGGCGCGGCCTATATTCCAACCGATGCACGCAATATTGTATGGAAATCGATACAGTACCTCCTGCAGAGAGCGGATTGTATGGATGAGTTTCGGGGCGCAAAGATTCGTATGAGCAATCGGATTCCGCTTTCGCGTGGTCTGGGCAGCAGTGCAACTGCGATTGTTGCCGGGCTCACAGCAGCGAACGCTATCGTTGGAAATCCGTTCAGTCGGCATGATCTGCTTCAGCTTGCGACAGATATCGAGGGGCATCCGGATAATGTCGCGCCTGCAATTTACGGCGGCTTTACAGTGAATACGGTAACGGACAATTATGTAGAGTGTTTTTCGTTTTTACCGCGTATCCTCATACATTTTGTTGTTATGGTGCCGGATTTCTATCTTTCAACGAAATCTGCCAGACAGGTGCTTCCATCAGAAGTGCCGATGAAGGATGCCATTTTTAATATCAGCCATGCATCCATGCTGACAGCAGCCCTTGCACGAGGCTCGGAGAGGCATTTGGAGAATGCTTTCGAGGATGCCCTGCATCAAAACTATCGTGCGCCGCTTATCCCGGGAATGTTTGATGTCTTTGCGGCAGCAAAAAAGGCGGGGGCTTACGGTGCAGTATTGAGCGGGGCGGGGCCCTGTCTCATCGCTTTTGTGCCGGAACATCGAAACTGTACGGAGGAAGTTGCTGCGGCTATGCGTAAAGCATTCCGTGCGCATGATGTCGATGCCCGGCCTTTGCATCTGCATCTGGATACGAAGGGGGCGCGTATTCTGCGCCGGAAAGATTCCCTGGTAAGAGGCTGATTCCCTTATTTACCGGTCTGTAGTATGTTTTTGAACTGCTGCGAGGCCGGTAAAATTTTTTTGGAAAAGACTTGAAAAAATATCCAATAAAGATGTATAATTATAAAAACTTTTATGAAAGGGAATAGAGAAGGGATAAAATGAAAGCGAGTATTATCGGAGCATCCGGCTATGCAGGGGAAGAACTTCTTCGTCTTCTGCATGGACACCCGAAAGCAGAGATTGCATATTTGACTTCGGAAAGCCGTACAGGCGAACAAATATCGAAACTTTATCCGCATTTAAAGGGAATTTATGATAATAAACTTGACTCCATGGAGAAAATTCATGACATCGGAGCAGCCAGTGATGTTCTCTTTATTGCTCTTCCGCATGGTCATGCGATGAAGATAGCAAAGGCTCTTTCGGATTTGCCGCTGCGGATCATCGATCTTGGAGCAGATTATCGCTTCGCGGATGTGTCTGTATATGAGGAATGGTATCGTGTAGATCACGTTGATTCGCATGCAGACCGTGCATATGGTCTTTCAGAGCTCTATCGCAGTCAAGTACGTACAGCCCGTATCATCGGAAATGCCGGGTGTTATACAACCGCGAGTATTCTGGCGCTCGCACCGCTTGTAAAGGAACATCTTGTGTATATGGATTCCCTGCTTGTCGATGCGGTCTCCGGGGTGTCAGGGGCTGGACGATCCCCAAAGGAGAGTTCGCATTTTCCGGAGTTCTATGACAATTTTACGGCATATGGAGCTGTTTCACACCGGCATACACCTGAGATCGAGCAAGCGCTGAGTGATCAGGCGGGAGAAACTATCATTGTCAATTTTACGCCGCATCTTGCTCCGATCTCACGCGGTATTCTTGCGACCTGCTATGCGACGATACGCGCTGACGCTGCATTCGAGGAAATTGACGCGGCATTCGAAAAAATGTATGCGGATGAAATTTTCATTCGTTTGCTCGGACGGGGAGGGTATCCCTCGACGAAATACGTCCGCGGCACAAATTTCTGCGATATTGGCTGGCATGTGGACCCGCGCACGCGGCGCGTTGTCGTATTTTCAGCAATCGATAATCTCGTCAAGGGCGCAGCGGGCCAAGCGATTCAGAATATGAATATTGCATTTGGATTTGATGAACGCACGGGGCTTGATCTTGTGCCGATGTATCCGTAATTGAATGGAGGAAATACATATGTTTAGTGAACAGAGTGCAAAAGCAGGGATTACCTACCCGAAAGGATTTCTGGCAGCTGGAGTCAAGGCGGGCATCAAAAGAAGCGGTAATCCCGATGTTGCTGTGATCTACAGTGAAAAAGAAGCTGCCGTTGCAGGGACATTCACGAAGAATGCCGTTGCAGCAGCTCCCGTGCATGTTTCTAAGGCGGTTGTTGCGACACACACGGCACATGCGATTGTTGCCAATGCAGGCTGTGCAAATGCCTGTACGGGAGCCCAAGGAGAGGAAGATGCTGTCTGCATGCAGGAGATTGCGGCCGATGCGCTTGGATGCAGAGCGCAGGATGTGATCGTCGCATCGACCGGCATCATTGGACAGCCGCTTCCGATGGATAAAGTGGAATCCGGCATTCACGCGGCAGTCAAGGCGCTTTCTCTGGATGGCAGTGCGGATGCGGGGAATGCCATCATTACGACAGATACGTATTCCAAAGCCGGGACGACAACGGTTGCGCTCGGCGGAAAAGAGGTCCGGTTTGGCGTCATTGCAAAAGGTTCCGGCATGATTCGCCCGGATATGGCAACCGTACTCTGCTTTATCACGACCGATGCGGATATTGACGGTGTACTGCTCCAGGAGGCCCTCTCCGAAGTCATTGAGCACAGCCTCAATATGATCTCGATTGACGGCGACATGAGTACAAATGATATGGCGATTGTGCTTGCTAACGGCGCTGCCGGGAACCCCAAGATCAAAGAGAAGAATGCGGACTATGAGGCGTTCAAGAACGCGCTGCTTGCGCTCTGCCAAGGCATCTCGGAAAAGATTGCCGCCGACGGCGAGGGCGCAACGAAGTTCCTGACCATTCATGTCAAGGGGGCAAAAAGCTTCGCCGATGCAAAAACCGTCGGCATGAGCGTTGCAAACAGTCCGCTGGTCAAAACGGCATTCTTTGGCGAGGATCCAAACTGGGGGCGTGTTATCTGTGCAGTTGGCTATTCCGGTGTTTCGATGGATCCGCACCGCACAACCGTAAAGTTCGGCGGCATCCCCGTTTATTCTGACGGTGTTGGTGCAGCCTACGATGCAGATGCGCTGCGCGCGGTCATGACGGCGCATGATATTGTGATCGAGGTCGATCTCGGCGACGGACCGGAGGAGGCAAAGGTCTGGACGTGCGATTTCTCGTATGAGTACGTCAAGATCAACGGCGAATACCATACCTGAGAGGAGGGAGACATGTACTCCGATAAAGACAAAGCTGAGATCCTAATGGATGCACTCCCGTATATTCAGGAGTTTTACGGAACGACCGTCGTAATCAAATACGGCGGGAATGCGATGATCAATGAGGCGTTGAAAGAAAACGTCATGCGCAATGTGGCGCTGATGAAGTTCGTCGGGATACAGCCGATTCTCGTACACGGAGGGGGCCCGGAGATCACGGGATTTCTCAAAAAGGTCGGCAAGGAATCGTCATTTGTCTCCGGGCTCAGGGTGACGGATGAAGAGACGGTTGAAATCGCAGAGATGGTCTTGGACGGCAAGCTGAACTCCGAGATCGTAAGCCTCTTGAATCTGCGCGGGGTGCGTGCCGTCGGTCTCAGCGGGAAGGACGCAGGGCTGATTAAGGCAAAGAAGAAGCTGGCTGCCGTGTATGAAAGCGATGCCGTGCGCGAGGTGGACATCGGCTATGTCGGCGAAGTTACGGCCGTTGACACGCGGATTATTACAGACCTTCTGCAGCAGGATTATGTCCCCGTCATTGCGCCCATCGGCATGGGCGAGCATGGCGAGAGCTACAATATCAACGCTGATTATGTCGCTGCAGAGATTGCCGGTGCGCTTCGGGCGGAGAAGTTGCTGCTTCTGACGGATGTCGAGGGCGTATACAAAGATTTTGCAGATAAGAGCAGCCTGATCTCGCAGCTGCATCTGGAAGAAGCGAAAGCATACATTCGCAGCGGTGTGATCGACGGCGGGATGATTCCAAAAGTGGAGGCCTGTCTCCGTGCTCTCGAGGCAGGGGCGCATAAAGCGCATATCATTGACGGACGGCTGGATCACTCGATCATATTGGAGATTTTTACGTCGCGCGGCATCGGAACGATGGTGCTTCCGTAGGCAGGAGTTGCAATGAAAAACGCAGAAGAGATTATGAAAGAAGACCAGGCAAGCTACTTGCCTGTGTTTGCGCGCTATCCGATTGTCCTCGATCATGGCGAGGGATCGTATGTGTGGGATGTCAATGGACGAAAATATCTGGATGCGCTTGGCGGCATTGCCGTCAATGTGCTAGGACATAACTATGTTCCGCTCGTGAATGCCATTGCGGATCAGGCAAAGCGCCTCATACACGTATCGAACCTATACTACACGGAGGCACAGGCGAATGCATCAGCAAAGCTGTCTCGGCTGACCGCAGGCGGCAAGGTATTCTTTGGGAACTCCGGTGCTGAGGCGAATGAAGGAGCAATTAAGGCCGCTCGTAAATACGCGCATACGATCAGTCCGGAAAAATCGCAGATTATAACGGCGCTCGGCAGTTTCCACGGACGCACGCTTGCGACTTTGACTGCAACGGCACAGGAGAAGTTCCACAAGGGATTCGAGCCGCTGCCGGGCGGATTTGACTATGTGCCGTATAATGATATTGCGGCGCTCGAAGAAAAGATGAGTGAGCATACGGCGGCTGTTTTACTCGAACCGATTCAGGGCGAGGGAGGCGTACGCACGCCGTTGGCGGAGTATCTGCAGCAGGTGCGTGCCCTCTGCAACAAGTATGATGCACTTTTGATCTTTGACGAGATCCAGACAGGGATGGGACGCACGGGCAGCTTTTATGCCTACGAGATGTATGGCGCGGCGCCGGACATTGTGACCCTTGCCAAGGGGCTTGCCGGTGGCGTGCCGATCGGTGCATTTGTTGTCACAGAAAAGGTTGCCGCAGCCTTTCACGCAGGGGATCACGGCTCTACGTTCGGCGGCAACCCGCTTGCTTGTGCGGCGGCAAATGTCGTCCTTGATACAATTGCGGATGAGGATTTTTTGAGCACTGTGAAATCCGTCGGCGCGCACTTTAAGCGGGCCCTCATGGACTTGCAGGAGAAATTCGCGGAACATATCACAGAGGTGCGCGGCGCAGGACTGATTCTCGGCATGGAGATGAAGCAGAGCAAGGATGCGGCTGCGATTGCACGGCTTATGCTGGAACGCGGCGTTATTATCAACTGTACGGCGGGGAATGTCCTGCGCTTTATTCCGCCGCTGATTTTTACAAAGAATGAAGTGGATGAACTGATTGGTATTTTGGAGCGCTGCATTCTTGACATATGCGAGCAAGGAGGGCTATGATGAAGAAAGGCATGGATTTACTCTCCATCCATGCACTCAGTGCAGATGATGTGGATGAGATTCTGACGTTTGCCGCTGATCTCAAGGCAAAGCAGAAGGCGGGTATCACGCATCCGATTCTTGCGGGTAAGACCCTCGGTATGATCTTTGAGAAAGCCTCAACGCGTACACGCGTATCCTTTGAGGTCGGGATGTATCAGCTCGGCGGACAGGCGCTCTTTCTCAGCAGCCGGGACCTGCAGCTCGGGCGCGGCGAACCGATCAAGGATACGGCGCGCGTCCTCTCGCGCTACCTCGACGGCATCATGATCCGTACCTATGGGCATGAGTGTATCGAGGAGCTGGCACGCTATGCGGACATCCCTGTTATCAATGCGCTCAGCGATCTCCTGCATCCGTGCCAGGCGCTCACTGACCTCTTCACGATCCGTGAGTATAAGGGCAAGAATCTCGCGGGGTTGAAGATGGCATACGTCGGCGACGGCAACAATATGACGCACTCGCTCATGTATGCGGCGGCAAAGGTCGGCATGAACTTCGCGGTGGCAACACCCGAGGGATATGAGCCGAATGCCGAAGTTGTGGCAAATGCCAAGGCAGATGCGGCAGCAACAGGCGCGACCGTCACGATCACGCACAATCCGATGGAAGCGGTTGCGGGTGCAGCTGTCATCGTCACGGACACGTGGGCGAGCATGGGGCAGGAGGCGGAGCACGACGCGCGAACGGCGGTCTTTCGTCCCTATCAGGTGAATTGGGAACTCGTTGCCGAGTCAGGCGATCCGCGCTGCATTGTCATGCACTGTCTGCCCGCCTATCGGGGAGAGGAGATCACGGAGGATGTCTTTGAGGAATTTGCCAATGTGATCTTTGATGAGGCGGAGAACCGTCTCCATGTTCAAAAAGCCATCATGGCGCTCGTTATGGGCGGCTGATTATACAAAGGAGTTGTTTCAAGTATGGCAAAGCAAATCAAAAAGGTAGTTCTTGCATACTCCGGAGGTCTTGACACCTCGGTTATTATTCCCTGGCTCAAAGAGCACTATGACGGCTGTGAGGTCATTGCCGTCTGTGCGGACATCGGGCAGGGCGAGGAACTGGAACCCGTTCATGACAAGGCGCTGGCATCCGGCGCATCGAAGGTGCACATTGTCGATCTGACAAAGGAGTTCCTTGAGGAGTATGTTTGGCCGACACTCAAGGCGGGCGCCGTCTATGAGGGGAAGTATCTGCTCGGCACATCGTTTGCGCGTCCCGTGATTGCAAAGGCGCTCGTCGAGATCGCAAAGCGCGAGGGGGCAGATGCCATTGCGCACGGCGCAACGGGAAAGGGAAATGACCAGGTTCGATTCGAACTGACGGTAAAGGCTCTCGCTCCAAACCTCCAGATCATTGCGCCGTGGCGTGAGTGGGATCTTGATTCCCGCAGCGCTGAGATTGCGTATGCCAAGAAGCATGGGATACCGGTTGCCGAGGACAATAAGACATACAGTATGGACCGAAATATCTGGCATCTCTCCCATGAGGGCTCCGACCTTGAGGATCCTGCGAATGAGCCGAAGAACTCCATGTTCCTGATTTCTTGTGCACCGGAGAATGCGCCGGATGCACCGGAGTATGTTTCCGTCACGTTTGAAAAGGGCGTTCCCGTCGCCGTCAATGGCGAGAAGCTGGGCGCGGTCGAGCTGCTGACGAAGCTCAACGAAATTGGTGCGCGCAATGGCGTCGGTATCGTGGACATCTGCGAGAACCGCCTTGTCGGCATGAAGTCGCGCGGCGTCTATGAGAATCCGGGCGGCTCGATCCTCTACTACGCGCATCGCGAGCTCGAGTATCTCTGTCTTGATCGCGCAACCTATCACTACAAAGAGGGGCTTGCGATCCGCTACGGCGAGCTCGTTTACGATGGGATGTGGTTCTGCCAGCTGCGTGAGGCGCTTTCCGCATTTGTGGACAGCACGCAGGAGACGGTGACGGGCGAGGTGCGTCTGAAACTCTACAAGGGCAATATCATTTCAGCAGGCACAACATCGCCATACTCGCTGTACAGCAAGGAATTTGTCACGTTTGAGCATGACGACGTCTATAACCAGGCAGATGCGACGGGATTCATCAATCTCTTTGGACTGCCGCTCAAGGTGCGCGCTCTTATGCAGGAGGGGCAGAATAAATGAGCGAAAAGCTCTGGGGCGGGCGCTTCTCTAAAACGACTGATGAGATGATCAACGAGTTCCAAGCATCCATCGGCTTTGACCGACGGATGTACCGCGAGGACATTGCAGGCTCTCTTGCGCATGCTGAAATGCTGATGAGAGTGGGAATTATCTCAGAGGAAGATTATCAAGCGATTAATGCCGGGCTTCGTGATATCCTTGGGCAGATCGAATGCGGGGAATTTGAGTTCAGCACGGAGCTTGAAGATATTCATATGAATATCGAAAAACATCTCACGGATGCCATCGGAGATGCCGGAAGCCGACTGCACACGGCACGCAGCCGCAACGATCAGGTAGCGCTTGATACCCATATGTTTGTGCGGCATGCTGTTGTGGAGGTGCTGGACCATATCAGGGAACTTCAAAATGCGCTTGTTGAATCTGCAGATGCAAACAAGGATATCATCATGCCAGGATATACGCATCTCCAGCGTGCGCAGCCAATTCTCTTTGCACATCATCTTATGGCATATTTTAACATGCTCACGCGGGATTTTGAGCGATTTCAAGGGGTTTATGTGCGAACGGATCTCATGCCGCTCGGTGCCGGTGCTCTTGCTGGAACAACGCTGCCGATTGATCGTGCATTTGTCGCTAGGAAGCTGAACTTCGACCGCATCTATACGAACAGTATGGATGCGGTCAGCGATCGCGACTACATTCTCGAATTCCTCGCAGCGGCATCTATCCTCATGGTGCATCTTTCTCGGCTTTCAGAAGAGATTATCCTCTGGTGTTCCCGTGAGTTCTCGTTTGTTGAATTGGACGATGCACACTGTACCGGATCGTCCATGATGCCGCAGAAGAAAAATCCCGATGTCTCCGAACTTGTGCGCGGAAAGACCGGGCGTGTCGTCGGTCATCTCATGGCAATGCTCACGGCAGTAAAGGGGTTGCCTCTCGCCTACAACAAGGATTTGCAGGAAGATAAAGAAGGACTCTTTGACGCCATTGATACGGTGAAGTTCAGCCTTGCTGTTTATGCGCAGCTGATTCGCGGTATGAAGGTACGGGCCGATGTAATGCGCCATGCTGTTGAAGCCGATTTCTCCAATGCAACGGATCTCGCCGACTATCTCGTTCAGAAGGGGATGCCGTTCCGTCAGGCACATACCGTCGCGGGACAATCTGTAGCACAGTGTATTGCACGCGGAATCTGGCTCCGTGATATGTCGCTTGCTGACTATCAGAAACTCTCCCCACTCTTCGATGAAGACGTATATGAGGTGATTCGCCCGGAGACTTGCGTTGCATGCCGCAACTCTTATGGGGGAACATCTTATGAACAGGTTGAGAGTCAGCTCGATGCGGCGGAGGCTCTAATGGCAGAGGAGCATCGTATTATTTCTGAACTTGAAGCGAAGCAGAATCTTCTCTGAAATTTTTGATTTAGTGCTAGGTACTAAAATTTATCAAACAATAATAATAATTTAATTTGAGTATAAAGAAATAAATGGATAATATACTATATCAGAAAGGAGGATTTACGATGAGGAAAAGTGCACTTCTTGCTACAGCGATAGGCCTTTCGATTTCTTCGGCAGCTATGGCGGCACCGATTAATCATCTCGACGCACACGACACTGCGGTCGGTATTGGAACGAAAGAGGCTTTTATTGAACACAAGCCAACAGATGAGATGACGGTTGGTATTGCGCGCAATGATCGTGATGAGTACGGAAATCCGAAGGATATCTATATGCAGTATAATGTTCTCGGACAAAATATTCGTTTGATCGGCGGCTATCGTTGGGATATGGGGCCGACAGATGAAAACAACCTATACGGCGGACTTGGTCTCAGTACACCGAGCGTCCTCGGATTCAATGCATATGCCTCCTATATTGCCGGCAAGGATTTCAATGAGACGCAAGTAGGGCTTAACAAATCGCTCATTGCCAACCTTGATCTCAATGTGAACTATCATAACTTTAAGCCGGATCACGGCACCCGTGAAAACGGGGTCGGCGTTGGTCTTACGATGCGATTTTGACCGTTCACAAAAGGAAAACATAAAAGAACATTGGGCATCTCTTGCACATGCGAGAGATGCCTTTTAAATTTTATTTGCATTGTTGCTGTTGCAATGGTAAAATATAAATTAAGTGAATGGATCGGATTATTTTTCTTGCAGTTTTCGAAATTGCTGTGTGGTCGTATTTTTTCGCAGCAATCGTACGGAGACGGCGTTTTTCCATGTATGGCGGCAAACGGAGATAATAGCTCCTCCAGGTCGCTGTATTTTCGTGTGGATGAATTCTGATTTCATGATCGAATGATATGAACAAATAATTTTAGAGCAGAGGGGCTAGAACCCTTTGTCTCATGATTTTGGAGGTGTGTTTTTTGTCGTTAAATCGTAATGGCAATCATGGAAAGAGTGTGCAGAAGGTGCAGGTAATACCGCTTGGCGGCCTAGGTGAGATCGGAAAGAATATGACTGCCATCCGGGTGGACGATGAGATTCTCGTTGTAGACTCTGGGCTGATGTTCCCGGAGGAAGATATGCTCGGCGTTGATCTTGTTATTCCGGATATCACTTATTTGATTGAGAACAAGGATAAAGTCAACGCGATCGTCCTTACGCACGGACATGAAGATCATATTGGTGCTTTGCCGTATGTAATGAAGCAGATTCCTGCACCTGTGTACGGGACGCGGTTGACGCTTGGGATTCTCGAAGGAAGGCTTAAGGAAAACGGTGTGGACTCGGCTAATCTGCACTCTGTGATGGCAGGAGATATCATTAACATCGGCTGTTTCAGCGTCGGTTTTATTCGAGTCAATCACTCCATTCCCGACGCGGTTGGCCTTTCAATCAAGACTCCGGTAGGAATGATCGTTCATACAGGGGACTTCAAGCTCGATTATACGCCGGTGGATGGCCAGATGACGGATTTTCGCCGTTTCTCAGATCTTGGCAACAAAGGAGTCCTTTTGCTTCTCGCTGACAGTACGAATGCGGAGCGTGATGGTCATACAGCGAGCGAGCGAACTGTCGGCGCAGCGTTTGATAAGGCGTTCCATAATATGCGCGGACGAATTATTGTAGCGACATTTTCATCAAATGTTCATCGCATTCAGCAGGTCATTGATACTGCCGTGAAATATAATCGCCGCGTTGCTGTCCTTGGCCGCAGTATGGAGAATGTGGTGGGAATCTCCCTTGAACTCGGTTATCTCACTGCTCCGGAAGGAACTATCATCAGTATTGATGAAGTCAACAATTTTCGGGCGGATCAGATTGTCATCGTGACTACGGGCAGCCAAGGCGAACCCATGTCTGCATTATCGCGCATGGCTTCATCCGATCATCGAAAGATCACGATTGTCCCAGGAGATACAGTCATCATCTCGGCAACGCCTATTCCGGGCAATGAAAAGCTTGTATCCAAGACGGTAGATAATCTAATGAAGCTCGGTGCAAACGTCATCTATGGACGTGATAAGGGAATTCATGTCTCAGGGCACGGCAGCCGTGAAGAACTCAAGCTGATGCACAATCTTGTACGTCCGAAATTCTTTATGCCGGTGCATGGTGAGTACCATCATCTCGTACAGCACGCAGATTTGGCACGTGAACTTGGGATGCCAAAGGAAAATATCTTCATCAGTGAGAACGGACAGATCCTCGAGTTTACAAAGGAGAAGGGGCAGGTTGTTGGTCGTGTGCAGTCCGGCATGGTTATGGTCGACGGGCTTGGAGTCGGCGATGTCGGTAATATCGTTTTGCGTGATCGTCGCCAGCTCTCGCAGGATGGCATACTTATTATTGTTGTGACGATGGATCGGCAGACGAATCAAGTGGTTTCCGGTCCCGATATTGTATCGCGCGGTTTCGTCTACGTGCGTGAGTCGGAAGCGCTGATGGAGGAGGCCCGGGCGCGCGTGCAGCAGGCGCTTGATCGCTGCGAGGACGAGAACGTACGCGAATGGTCTGCGATTAAATCAAATGTACGTGATGCGCTCAGCCGGTATCTTTTCGATAAAACGCGTCGCCGTCCAATGATTTTGCCCATCATTATGGAAATCTGATCTGCGAGCCATCCTTATGGGATGGCTTTTCTTTTTGGAGATACAGGTAAAATTGTAACTTTAAGCATGTTGCGTCCCAGAAGAAAAGAGGATAAAATAGACGTAGCTTTATTATGGCTTTTCGGGTGAGGAGGAGTTTTATGACAGCAGCTGAACAAAAAGAGCTTCGGCTTTTTGCCGTAAAGGTGCGTGAGGGGATTCTACGCAGCACACATGCCGCAAAGAGTGGGCATCCCGGCGGTTCACTTTCATCGACGGAATATTTTACCTACCTTTACAACAAGGAACTTCGTGTGGACCCTAAGAAGCCTCATGATCCGGAGCGTGATCGCCTTGTACTCTCAAAGGGACATGTCGCCCCTGGTCTCTATGCAACACTTGCCAATCGCGGATTTTTTCCCGTGGAAGAACTCCTGACTCTTCGCCATATTGGGTCGCGTCTGCAGGGACACCCGAATATGAACCTCACGCCGGGCGTGGATATGTCTACAGGCTCATTGGGCCAGGGAATTTCGACAGCGGTTGGCATGGCTAAGGGAGCAAAATATCTAAAGAAGAACATCAACGTCTATACACTTCTTGGAGACGGCGAACTTGCCGAAGGGCAAGTTTGGGAGGCCACGATGTTTGCTGCACACTATGGCCTTGACAATCTCTGCATCACGGTTGATGTTAATGGACTTCAAATTGATGGAGCGACAGCAGATGTCATGAATACGGAACCGATCGATAAGAAATTCGAAGCATTTGGCTGTGCAGTACTTAAGATTGACGGACATGATTACGAGGCCCTTGAGCGTGCTTTTACTGCATTTCATGCCAATAAGAGCAGCGGAAAACCTACCGTCATTCTAATGAAGACGATCAAGGGGAAGGATATATCCTTTATGGAAAACAATGCTGGTTGGCATGGCAAGGCGCCTAATGATGACGAACTCGCTCGAGGCCTCGAGGAACTTGCTGCGATTCGCCGGGATCTTGAGGAGGGGTGAGAATGGCGGACGTAAAGAAGATTGCAACGCGTGACAGCTATGGAAACGGGCTTGTAGAGCTTGGGAAAATACACGAGAATATTGTTGTGCTGGATGCGGATCTTGCAGGAGCCACAAAGAGCGGAATGTTCAAGAAGGCGTTTCCGGAGCGGCATTTTAATTGCGGTATTGCAGAATCAAATATGGTCGGTGTCGGAGCCGGACTCTCGACAATGGGGCTTGTTCCGTTTGTTTCCACCTTTGCTATGTTCGTGGCGGGGCGAGCCTATGAGCAGATACGCAATACAATCGGTTACCCGCATCTGAACGTAAAGATCTGCGCGACGCACGGCGGCATTTCTGTGGGGGAGGATGGTGCCTCGCATCAGTGCTGCGAGGATTTTGCTCTGATGCGTACGATCCCAGGTATGACCGTTATGTGTCCGTCGGATGATGTGGAAGCACGTAAGATGCTGCGTGCGGCGTACGAGATGGAGGGCCCCGTGTACATCCGTTTCGGTCGGGCAGCAACGCCGGTGTATCATGACGAGTCCTTCGCATTTGCTGTGGGGAAAGGCGAAGTGCTTCGAAACGGAAAAGATGTCGCAATTATTGCAACAGGGATCCTTGTTCCTGAGGCTATTGATGCCGGAGAACGTCTCGCTGCTGAGGGCATACGTGCCCGCGTCATCAATATGGCGACGATAAAGCCGCTTGATAAGGATATTGTTATTCAGGCAGCGGAGGATTGCGGAAAGATTGTAACAGTCGAAGAACACAATATTATCGGTGGTCTTGGTGAAGCTGTCTGCGCCGTCCTTGCCGAGAACTGTCCAGTTCCTGTGCACCGCATCGGTGTCAATGATGAGTTCGGACACTCTGGACCTGCTGCGGAGCTTTTGAAACAATTTGGCCTTACTTCAGAGCATATTGTAGCTCATACAAAAAAGCTTATCAGCAAATAAATGAACCCAAAAGATGCTTTCGCTATGATGAGAGCATCTTTTTCATTTTGGCACGGAAGCATGACTGCATAGATAAAATGGCTTGTGGATTTTGGGGGAATTGTTTATAATATAAAAAGACAAGTTGTTCTAAATGAAAGAGGAATCCTTATGAAGCGGTATTCGCTGTTCATTGTGATGACCGCCCTTCTAGTAATATCGATTGCTGCAGGTTCGGCATATCTTTCGTCCGGCTCACGCGAAGCTAAATACCATCACCCTATGCGTGGGTTTACTGCATATACGTCGCTTCCTGCAGAGGTCGCGATGGCGTTGTCGGAAGCATATGAAAAAGAGTATAATATTCGTGTAAATTTCGTTCAGCTCTCTTCCGAGCAAATTTTAAAACGACTGCAAGAGCAGGCTCTTGGAGTGCAGGAAGGAAAATCTGCACTTGTATTGACCGACCAGGAGACTCTGGGCCGTGCTGCAGCCGCGGGATACCTTGTACCCTACATTTCCGAGAAAAGCGATCAGGTCGCAGATACATTTCGTCATCCCAATGGCTATTGGACAGGCGTATGGTATGATCCTATCGTGTTTGCAGTGAATCAGGACTATTTGCGCACGCATATTGACCTCCCAAACTCATGGCAAATGCTTGCCCAACAGAGAGATATCCGTATTGGAATGACAGATTTTATGGCTGCAGACGCTTCGTCTAACTTGCTTTATAGCATGGTCGCCGAATATGGGGATCAGCGCGCTTTTGATATCTGGCGTAGGATTCAGCCGAAGATCATGCAGTACTCCAAATATTTACATACGCCGGTGCGCCAAGCCGGGATGGGCGAGGTGGACCTTTCCGTTACAATACTCAGTGAGACGCTTCGCTATGTGCATGACGACTACCCCATCCGTATTTTCTATCCGATAGACGGCACGTCTGCGGTGATTTACGGAACAGGGATCGTTTTTCGCGCCTCAGAACAGGATGCGCATACGGCAGAGAGCTTTGCCGATTGGTTGTTGACAGACGAGGCCCAATTTGCTCTTGCACATCGGCGATTCTATTTTTTAACCACGAATCCTATAACGTTGTCTTATCAGATGTTTGCAGGGAAGAATATCAGCCTTTTTAGAAACAGACCGTATTTCAGCAAGAAGGAAAAAGAGATTCTTCTGGATCGGTGGATCAAAGAAGTCCGATTTTACGAGGAGTAGCGAAAGTCGAAGGAGTTTTACCAGTGAAAGCAGGTTTTATCAGTCTCGGTTGTGCCAAGAACCTGGTTGATACAGAGGTTATGCTCGGCATCATGAGGGAACATGGCATTGATATCACAAATGAGCCGGCAGAGGCGGATATCCTGATCGTCAACACTTGTGCATTTATTGAGTCAGCGAAAGAAGAATCTATCACCACGGTGCTGGGGATGGCAGATTATAAAGAGAGCGGTCGATGCCGCAGCCTGATCGTGGCGGGCTGCCTCGGACAGCGGTATGGTCAGCAGCTGCTTGATGAAATTCCTGAGGCGAATGCTATCATCGGGACAGGTGCTTGGAGCCGTATTATGGAGGTTATTGAGGAGACCCTCAAAGGGAGGCGCCTTCTGATCTCCGGTAAGGATGATACAATCTATGATGCAAAAACTCCACGTTTGCGTACCACACCAAATTATACGGCGTATGTTAAAATTGCGGAGGGGTGCGATCATCGCTGTGCATTCTGCGCCATACCTCTTATTCGCGGGAGTTTTCGGAGCCGGGTGATGGAAGATGTCGTGGCGGAGGCAGAACATCTGGCTGCACAAGGGGTCCGTGAGTTGGTGCTGATTGCACAGGACAGCGCAAACTATGGCCTTGACCTCTATGAAAAGCCGATGCTGCCGGCGTTGCTGCGCGCATTGACAAAGATCAAGGACATCGCATGGATACGTGTTCTATACAGCTATCCAAAATATTTTAGTGATGAACTCATAGAGGTGTTTGCAACTGAGCCTAAAGTTGTCAAATATGTGGATCTCCCTCTGCAGCACGCACACGATGCCGTTTTGCGTTCAATGAACCGCCCCGATACGCGTGAAGGGGTTGAAAAACTGATCAAAAGGCTGCGTGAACGGATTCCAGGCGTTGCGATTCGTTCAACATTCATTGTAGGATTTCCCGGTGAGACAGACACACATTACCAGGCACTTCGTTCCTTTGTTGAGGCACAGCGTTTTGATAAAGTTGGGATCTTCACCTACTCAGAGGAGGAGGATACGCCTGCAGCAAAGATGGCGCAGAAGGTTCCGGAAGAAGTTATGCAGGAGCGTTATCATGATTTAATGAGCCTGCAAAGCAAGATTTCCGAGGAGATCAACGTTTCTTTGGAAGGAAAAGAGGTTGATGTTCTGATCGAGGGGCGTGATGAAGAGCAGGAAGGGATATCGATTGGGCGTTCTTATCGTGAAGCTCCTGAGGTTGACGGTCAGATCTATATTGAGAGTGATACGGAAAGCCGTGTCGGCGATATTGCCCGTGTTCGCCTTTTGCAAGGCTTTACCTACGATATTGTAGGGGAGAAGGTACATTGATGAAGCCTGTACTTGATAGCCTTTCCGAAGAAGTTGGCAGGAAACTACGTGCTGCAGGACTTACGATTGCCTGTGCAGAATCCTGTACCGGCGGGCTGCTTACCAGTACATTGACGGATGTCCCCGGCAGTTCTTTCTATGTTATGGGGAGTGTTGTGTCTTACTCGAATGATGTTAAATCGCGCATCCTTCATGTTTCTGGTGACACCCTTGCTGTTTTTGGTGCAGTCTCTGCAGAGACTGCACATGAGATGGCGGAAGGCGTGCGAAATCTGATCCAGACAGATATTGGCGTTGGTATTACAGGGATTACTGGTCCTGACGGCGGATCGTGTGAAAAGCCAGTTGGTCTCGTATACATTGCCGTATCTACGGGGGCGCATATTACTGCTTCTAAAAATAATTTTCCAGGAACGCGGGCTGAGAATAAGATGATGGCGGTCGAAAAAGCACTCACAATGATTCAAAGTGCAATAAGGAGTATTGACGGATGAAAAGTTGTAGAAAAATTCTTGCTGTGTTCAGCGCTGTGACGATTTTCTACGGAGGAGCAAATGTTTATGCGGCAGAAGTCGACATGCCGACAGCCAAGGAAGATACAAAGAGTACAGCACCTATTGAGCTTCCCTATTCCTATGAGAGTACAGCATATGGATATCGTATTATGTGTCCTCAGCGTCCTGTCGGGGTTATTCCTGCGAATGCATTATTCGAAAATCGAGAGGGAGAAATATTGATCTTTGAGAATGAGGAATATCACATTAAATATGCATGGGTCATCCTTGTGAATGCATTCTCGGATGATTCTGTTCCGAATCTCAATACCATTAACCCGAAGCAGGCAGTTGACCTTTTGGGACGAATTATGGGCAGCAACGGCTATGAAGGCATCATGCTGGTCAACTTATCGGAAAGCAACAAGGCGATTTTTGCCACAACGGCAAAAGAAGTCGAGATTGATGAAGATGGTGACGGCGTTGTGGATGCTACGGCAAAAGCAGACAGTCAGATGGCCGTTCTGTTCTTTCGCGGAGAAAATGGACAACGTTATGGTTTTGAACTCATTGATAATCCAGAGCTTCGCTCTGCTTCTGTCTCTGCATTTTTAGCGGGAGCACGCACATTGCATGCGATTTCGTGAGAGATCATTTTCATAATATAGGGGAGAAAGAAATGAAGGAGAAGGTTTTAATGAAGACGTCATCTAAGAAAACGATACTCACAGCTGCGGTGCTTGTTGCACTTTCTTCGGGGACAACATATGCGGCTACTCCCGGAACGGTAGATACACAGGAATTGTTTCATTCGGATCATCTTGTGACAGACCATTCGAAAAAACCGGCGATGGAAGAAACTGCAGCAACGGACCGCTATGAGGCGTCTATTTCTCAGAAAAAAAACTTGGAATCTGCCGCCTCTGCACAGGGTGATTTGCATGGCAAAGCCTCAGAACCAACGCGCCTGCGTTGGGAGAGTGTGGATACAAGTATTGCTGAGCGCAACGCACAACCATCATTTGTACTCGCCGTACAAAAACCCAAACCGGTGATTATCACGGCAGAAGATGTAAAACGTGAAGAAAAGCAGGCGGTAAAGGAAGGGCGCCCTGCGCAGGAACTTGTCGGAGAAGTAAATATGCAGCGGGAACTCCCGCCGCAAGCACCGACTCCGCCTGTACAGCAAATGCAGGTTCAGAATGTTGTACAAGAACAGCAGCCGATACAGGCAGCAAATACACAAGACTTCCCTGCAGAGAAAACGGCTCAAACGATACAGCCGAAAGCAGAGCAGAGCCCTTCCTCTTTCCATCTAGAGGAGCAGGCCGAACAAAGACCGCTGCGCCCGCATTATCCGGAGATGCCGCATAAGTCTTTCTCTTTGATGTCCCCGGTGGACGTTGGAGCCTTGCCGAAGCTGCCGGAACGTTTTCATGTTTTGGAAACAAATCTGGAACAGCGTCTCGCTCCGACGACAACGAAAGATGCGATGCCAGTTGCCGAACATTCTGTTCGCCCCGAGGGCGTTCCTGCATTTTCATCTGATCAGACAGCACAGGGAGGGGATGCGGATCTTGCCGGCATCTCTGACGAGGTTCGCCGTCATATCCTCGCGGGGCAGCTCGCGATGGAGATTCAGCTTCGCCGTGATCCAAGTGTTGCTGGGATGCGTGCAATTACCAAGGTCCTGCGTGAGAATATGACACTCACACACCTTCAGAAAATTGATTTTCTCATTGGCTTCGGACGTGCATTGCATCAAAGTCGTCTCCCGCGCCAACAGGAAGCACTGCTCATCAAGACGATTGCAGAATCGTTTTAAATGACCCTTTTGGGAATCTCACAGTTGATTACGGAGAAGGCATATGGAGCATTTTAACATTGCGGTAATTGCCGGCGACGGTGTCGGCCCCGAAGTGATCGAGGAAGGCAAGAAGGTGTTCTCCGGGATTTCCAGAATAGATGGGAATTTTTCTGTTTCCTTTACAGATTTTCCGTGGGGGTGTGAATACTATCTGAAAACGGGCGAAATGATGCCAGCTGATGGTATGGATCTCCTGCGCGGATTTGATGCCGTTTATCTTGGTGCAGTAGGATATCCGGGAGTACCTGATCATATTTCTCTCGGCGGCTTACTTCTTCGTATTCGGCGTGGTTTTGATGAATACATCAATCTCCGCCCAATTCGTCTCCTGAAAGGTGCCCCGTGTCCTCTTGCCGATGTACGGCCGGAAGATGTTAATATGATTGTAGTGCGCGAGAACAGTGAAGGGGAATATGCAAATGTCGGCGCACGTTTGTACTCGGATACGGAACGTGAGGTGGCATTTCAGACGGCTGTATTCTCTCGCCATGGATGTGAGCGTGTTATACGATACGCGTTTGAACTTGCACGGCATGAAAAACGTTCACTCACCTCAATTTCCAAAGGAAATGCACTGCGTTATTCTATGGTTTTTTGGGATGAGGTTTTTGCGGAGATTGGACAGGAATACCCCGATGTAGAGACGCATAGCCTTTTGGTTGATGCGGCAAGTATGTTCTTCGTTAAAGATCCAAAACGGTTCGAGATTGTTGTGACAAGCAATTTGTTCGGCGATATCCTTACGGATCTTGGCGCGGCAATTGCTGGGGGAATGGGCCTCGCAGCGGGGGCAAACCTCAATCCGGAACGAAAGTATCCGTCGATGTTTGAGCCAATTCATGGAAGTGCTCCGGATATTGCGGGAAAGGGGATTGCCAATCCATTGGCATCCATCTGGTCTGTCAGTCAGATGTTGGAGTTTCTTGGAGAGAGGGAGTGGTCACAACGACTGCTTTCTGCAATCGAGATTTTACTCATGGAACGGAGAATATTAACGGCTGATCTTGGCGGCAGTGCGAAGACCGCAGATATTGGTGCAGCTGTGCTTGAGATTCTGGGACGCTGAGTATTTTCATATAAGAAAAGCGCAAGGCTGAACGCCTTGCGCTCTATTTACATAATGGATGGAGCGTATATGATATGGAGAAGAGACAGTACATACGAAAAGCTGTGATTCCGGCAGCAGGTTATGGAACACGCTTTCTTCCCGCAACAAAGGCGACACCAAAGGAAATGCTGCCCATTGTGGATAAACCGACCATCCAATACATCGTTGAGGAGGCTCTGGAAAGCGGAATTGAAGATATTTTGATTATCAGCGGGCATGGAAAGCGTGCCATTGAAGATCACTTTGATTCAGCACCGGCACTGGAACATGAACTTGCACGAAAAGGGAAGCAGGACCTCCTTGATGTCGTACGGGAAACAACGGATGTAAATGTTCACTATGTACGCCAGAAATATATGCGTGGTCTTGGCGATGCAATTCTTTGTGCGCGGAGTTTTGTCGGCGACGAGCCTTTTGCTGTCCTTCTGGGTGATGACGTTGTCTATCATCCGGAGCGTTCCGCGCTGCGGCAGCTGATCGACATCTATGAAGAGACGGGGGGATCTGTCCTTGGCTGTCAGATCGTATCGGATGAGCAGGTATCTTCCTATGGTATTGTTGGGGGAGAGACCCTTGAAAACCGCCGCCTGATGCGTGTTTCCGACATGGTGGAGAAGCCGTCTCTTGAGGAGGCCCCCAGTCGTATGGCCGTACTTGGCCGTTATATCATACGGCCGGAGATTTTTTCCATCCTTGGTGAGACAAAGCCGGGGAAGGGCGGGGAAATCCAGCTGACAGATGCGCTCAAAGTACTTGCACAGCGCGAGGCTGTCTATGCTTATGATTTTGAGGGAAAGCGATATGATTTAGGAGATAAGCTTGGCTTCTTGGAAGCAACGGTTGAGTTTGCTCTTCGGCGCCCAGATCTCGGAGGTCCTTTTCAAGCCTATCTTAAAAAAATCGTAGACACGATGTGAGGCGATTCTATTGCAGAAAGAAAATCAAGCGAATCTGGCTCTTGCACTCAGTGTGATCGGTGCGGCCGTGACGGCTGGAAAAGGCGGGGACTTTCTCTTTGCAGGCGTGGTTCATCACGGCTTTTTAGCTGCAACAGTGGGCGGACTGGCAGATTGGTTTGCAGTGAAGGCAATTTTTGGACGTCCACTCGGCATATCACATCGAACAGATATACTTCGCCGCAACCGAGCACGCATTATGGAGTCGCTTGTAAAATTTTCATCGGATGATTTGCTTAGCAAAGAGAACATCATGGATGTTGTCGAGCGTGAAAACATAGGCGCACTTCTTGCAGAGTATTTAGAACACCGGGGGGGGCGTGAAAGGCTGGTTGAGGCGGCTGTCGATATCCTTCGGCATGTTGCGGCCGACATTGACAGCCGGCGTATCTCGAAAGAACTGAGCCCCTATGTCATGCAGGCACTTCATGCACTGCCCCTGGAGGACAGCTTTGCTGAACTCTTCGATGTTCTGAGAGAAGAACCCCATACAGACCGCATTTTCAATATGCTGATCCGTATGGGGCTTGCATTGGTTCATACACAGATATTTCAAGACATGCTCCATGAGAATATCGCCTCCATACGGAAGGAGTATGAAGGTGACGGTATGGTGCGTGCTTTTGTTTTATCTTTTTTTGATGATGAGATGATTGGAAGATGGATGACAACGCGCTTGGAAGAGATCCTGCAGTCTGCCATGAACCCCTCGGATCAGCGCCATATAGATGGTGTCCGGGCACTTTCTTCTTTTTTTGCCTCCATGCAGAAAGATGCGCCCTTGTATGAAGCACTTCATCGTTATAAAATCTACCTCATCAAGAAGATTGACATAGAAAGTATTCTGGCAGACTTTGTTGAACAGCGCGTGAAGAACAATCATCCCTTTTGGGTTCCCTACGTCAGAGAGATTTTGAATGAAAAAATGGATCTGTTTATTCATTCGGATGGCTGGAGAAGTCGTGCAGATCGATGGATGAAAAATTTGGCTGCCGGAGAAGTAGAAAAGCATCACGATATGATAGCCGCATTTATCCGTGATTATCTGAATCAAAAATCGGATGATGAACTCGTTTCTTTTATCGAGCGAAAGGTGCGAACAGATCTGCAGATGATTCGGATCAATGGGGCAATCGTCGGTGCACTTGTCGGCATGCTTCTGTCAGTTGTAGTGACGATGGCAGAAAGGGTGTGGGGGATATGATTGGAGTCAATAAGGCAGATGCGGCTCTTGCAGGTTCCTTCCTTGCATTTCTTGCTTCTTTATATCTGCACTTGCAGTTTCCAAATGCCCTTTGGGCCGATGGCCTACTGACCGTCAGCGAAGCCGCTCTTGTCGGAGGAGCTGCGGACTGGTTTGCTGTCACTGCGCTCTTTCGTAAGCCGCTGGGATTTCCGTATCATACAGCGATTTTACCGCGGCGGCGGGACAGTTTCATTCAATCAATTGTTATTATGGTGCAAAAAGAGTTCTTTTCCCGGCGTAAGATATTTCGCCATATGGAAAAAATTCATTTAATTCCTATGCTCCAGGAATATCTGCAGCGAAAGGAAACGGAAGAGCAGCTGACGGGAATGGTCCTGCATTTTATTCGGGCGTCTTTTCTTCGTAAAAATAATAAAAAGATGATTGCTTACCTGTCCATGCGTCTGAAGGCCCTTCTGCTGAGAGAAAATCCCTTAGAACTTATGCATCGATTTGCTTTGCTCGCAGGTTCAAATGGCTGGAACAAAAGAGCTCTTATGCGTATTTCTTCTCTTCTTGTAAGCGAAGTGTCAACAGAGGAAACAAGGACCTCGATTCGAGATGCGCTTGCACAGTTGGAATATGAGAAAATTGGTGATGGTTTTTTATCACATCTCCTTGAAGCAACAAATACGGTCAATCTGGATGAGGGGGCTGAACTGATTCAGCGTCATACATGCAATGTGCTGAAAGAACTCGGAAGAGAGAACTCCTCTTTGCAGAATAATACCCTTGCACTTATCCATGACTGCTTGTCGGACCTTCGCAGAGATGAAGAGGTGATTCATCTGATCGGTGAGCTGCAGGAAAAAATTGCTCAGGAACTTCCAATCGACGAGACTCTTGCACGTCTCTTCCAAGGGCTTCGAAAACACTTCCAGATGGATTTGAGCCGTGAAGTAGATCCGATCGAAGAGCATATGCCTGCGTTCTATCTGCAGCTGCGCAATATTCTCCATGTCGAATATCAGCATATGCTTTCACTGGTTCAGTCTCGGCAGGAACTCCAGAAGATTATAGCGAAGGTATTGTACGATCTGCTGGCACGTTCTGCGCTCCACGCCCAGACGCTGGTTGGCGTTGTTGTCGGTAATGTGTTGTCGCGGCTTACAGATGAAGAACTCAATCATTTGATTTACAATAAAGTGGAGCAGGATTTGCTTTGGATTCGGATCAATGGATCTCTTGTCGGCGGATGCATAGGTCTGCTTCTCTTTATTTGTACGAACGTCCTATAAATTTAGATAAAGTACATCAGTGTTTCGCTGCTTTCTTCGTGAATGAGTGCAGTAAGAAGCCCTTCTAGGGTAATGGCGTTCAACGTCTCAAAGATATTTTTATCAAGCTGGTCAAAGAGTTCCCGAGCGAGAACATGATTGAGCTGATCCATTTTCTCGGAGACCGTTCCAGTCTTTTCGATCAGGGAAATTTCGATCGAGGATAGGATCTCGTAAGCTGTAATCTCGCGTGGATGCCGAGAAAGCTGATAGCCGCCCTGAGAGCCTTTGATCGAGTTGACAAGCTTGCTGCGCTTCAATAGAGAAAACACCTGCTCTAAATATATTTTAGAAATTCCAAGGTGTTCTGAGATACTGATGATGGTAACAGGGGAGGAGGATTCATAGCTGCGTGCAAGAACAATCATAGCAGCCAGTCCATAGCGCCCCTTTGCAGAGATTTTCATAAAAACAGCCTCTTTTCATAAAGCATATCTTTTATATCAATATAATATGTTAAAGAGGGAGAAATGTCAAATAAAAATCCCTTCTTCGTAAGAAGAAGGGATTTTATATGCGTAAATATTAATATTAACGCTTCGAGAACTGAGAAGCCTTACGTGCCTTTTTGAGACCGTACTTACGACGTTCCTTCTCGCGCGGATCGCGTGTGACGAAGCCTGCTTTCTTGAGAGCAGGACGAAGCTCCGCATCCATCTCCATCAGCGCGCGGGTAATGCCGTGGCGAATTGCACCGGCCTGACCGGATGCACCGCCGCCGGATACATTGGCAATAACATCGTATTTATCAACCGTTTCGGTCAGATTGAGAGGCTGACGAACGATCAATTCGAGCGTCTTGAGCCCAAAGTACTCTGCCATTTCACGGCCGTTGATTGTAACCTTGCCGTCGCCGGGAACGAGACGAACACGAGCGACTGAAGTCTTGCGGCGGCCTGTGCCGTAATATGTGACTTGTGCCATCGAACAGATTCCTCCTTTTATGAAACTCAGCGAATATTAAACGCCAGCGGTTCAGGCTTCTGTGCTGCATGGGGATGCTCGGGACCAACGTAAACGTTGAGTTTGCGGAAGATCTGTGCTCCGAGGCTGTTCTTCGGAAGCATGCCCTTTACAGCGTGTTCAATGACACGGGTCGGGAAGCGCTCGAGCATCTGACCGGCAGTCGTAAAGGTCGTGCCGCCCTGATAACCGGAATGACGGAAATAGGTCTTGTCCGTCAGCTTCTTTCCCGTGAACTTCACTTTCTCAGCATTGATGACAATAACATAGTCACCGGTATCGACATGCGGTGTGTAGATGGGCTTGTTCTTGCCGCGCAGAACCTTTGCAATCTCTGCCGCAAGACGACCGACCGTCTGATTCTCAGCATCTACAACGTACCACTTGCGCTCAACATCGGCGGCTTTTGCCATAACCGTGGTTTTCACGTAATTCCCCCCTAGAGAGTAAGAGATTTCAATTATTATGAGTTGATGCGATATGCACTCACGTCTCCGGGGCTAATGGATACATGAAAAAATATCACACGTCGCTATTCTATGAAATTTTAGGCAGAATGTCAAGAAATTTTATCCATTGCCTGTTTGACTTTTTCAGCAATTCCGTGCATCTTTCTGCTCGGAACAGAGCAGGCCGCAATGCGCACACCCATCTTCAAGGGAACTGCAAAGATGAGATCCTCGTGCAGCTGGTCGCAGACCGCCTGGGGATTTGCAGCCGGAATGGCGAGGAAGAAGCCTCCCTTGTAGGGGAGAGCGGGAAGACCGCACGCTGCTGCCTCTTTCATAAATATGTCGCCGCGCTCTTGCACCAGATGATAAAGTGCATCGCGCTCTGCCTCATAGGAGGCATATGCCGCACTGTCCTGCTGAATCCGCGTCAGGAGTGTCATGGCCCCGCGGTTGATATTCGACCATGTTGCGCGAGCCGCATACTTGCTGATTTCGCTGAACTCATCAATGACTCCCTTGTTGGAAGACAGAGCGATGAGGGCGCCGCAGCGCTGCCCATAGAATGTATATGCCTTGGACATTGAGAATGCAAAGAGCGTCAGGATGTTTTCCGGAAGATTTGCAAACTTGCGCATAAACTTGCGGGTCTCAAACTTTTCACCAGCAAAGTCAATGTAGGCAATATCGACGAGCAGCTGGATTTTCTTTCCCTCTTTTGCATGTTTCTTTATCGTCTCCAACACATGATCCCAATCCTCCAAGGAAAGGCTGTATCCGGTCGGGTTGTGCGCCGGGGTATTCAGGATGATGAGCAGACTCTCCTGCGTCTGGAAGAGTCTGTCCACAGATGCAGCAAAGGCCTTGTTGTTAAAATTATTTTCCTCATCGAAGAGCTGGAAATTCGTCACAGAGCATCCAAGCTCCTGACAAATGACGTTGTAGGTCCCCCAGAACCAATCAGAGGTGAGAACCTGATCTCCTCTTTCGACGTAGTCGTCTACGGCCGTACGAAGCGCGCCCGTACCGCCGGCAGTTGCAATGGCTCCCAGAAAGCCATCCGGCCGGTTCCCGGCAAAGGTGATGTCAATTGCGGCTTCCAGATACTCGGGAAGTCCGGCAATCGGCGCATATGCAATGTAGTCCTCAATAGGAAGCGAGCGAAATACGCGCTCAACGGTGGGAAGATGTGCCAGTTTTCCTGCGTCGTCCATTACGGCGCCGATGGTTGCGTTTACGACATTCTCTTCACCGTGCACTGCAGCTGCTGTGCGGCATGCCGCTGCGGCACCGAAAATTGCATCTTTTAGTATTCGCGAAGCCGCGTGTGATGCTGCCATCTGAATAGCCATTATGAATACGCTCTCCTTTTCTCTGAATCCACTGATTAAATGAATATCAGCAATTCTGTCATTAACACGTAATGATGATAGTGCTTTCTGAGACTGGTGTCCATTATTTTAACCGGTGTATACAGGTATTCTTCGTGTTGTAATTATGTTTCGTCATGGAAGAATTCATCGTGGATCATGTTGACTGCGTCTTTGACGCTTCCGCCTTTGATGAGGCATGAGATGCTGATCTCGGACGTGCTGATGATCTCGATGTTGATTTCTGCACGGGAAAGAGCGCCGAACATGCGGGCCGCAATTCCCGGGTTGCCGAGCATGCCTGCGCCGACAATGGAAATCTTTGCTACATCATTGTCAATGGCGACTGCGGACGCTTTGGTCTCTGCAGAGATGCCTTCCACAACCTGACGCGCCTCTTCTGCGTCAATGGAGGCAACCGTAAAGACCATATCCGTCATGTTGGACTCTGCACTGCGAATGCTCTGTACAATCATGTCTACGTCAATATTTGCATCGGCAAGTGCGGAGAAGATCCTATGTGCGACTCCCGGGGTATTCGACACACCCAGAACTGTGATCTTGGATACGTGCTCGTCGTGTGTAACGCCGCGAATGATAAAGGACTTTTCTTCCACAGTGTATTCCTCCCTAATGATGGTTCCCGGTTCCGAAGTAAAAGTAGAGCGGACGTGGATGGGAATGCCGTAAAGCTGTCCCATCTCCACAGAGCGCGGCTGCATGACACCAGCGCCAAGACGCGCCATTTCAAGCATTTCATTGTACGTAATTTCACACATTCGGCGTGCACCCTTAGCAATGCGAGGATCTGCCGAGTAAATACCGTCCACATCGGTGTAGATTTCGCAGGTGTCGGCCGCAATTGCTCCGGCAATCGCAACAGCCGAGGTGTCTGAACCGCCGCGTCCTAAAGTGACCGGATTTCCCTCTGCATCCGTACCCTGAAAGCCTGCAATCACAACAATGTTGCCCTTGCCCAGTTCCTCATGAACACGGGATGGATGGATTCCGAGAATACGGCCCTTTGTGTGTGCGTCATCTGTTCGCATGCCTGCCATTGCGCCGGTGAGGGAGACGGCCGGCTGTCCCATTGACCGGAAGGCCATGGCAAGGAGCGCAATGGAGATCTGTTCACCCGTAGTCATCAGCATATCCATTTCGCGGGCGTACTGATAGGGGTTCTCGACTACTTCGCCTGCGAGTGAGATGAGGTCATCTGTTGTGTCACCCATGGCAGAGACTACCATGACAATACGATCGTCGGGGGCTTTCTCACTTAGAATACGTTTTGCTACATTTTTGATCTTTTCAGGCGTTGCCACAGAGCTTCCGCCAAATTTTTTCACAATTAATGCCATATAATGTCCCCCTATGGATTGATATAATTCCCATACTGGTGAATTGCTGAACCATTATACTCGAAAAATGAGGCAGTGTCCAGTAAAGACCATACGCGCAGGAGTACAGGACAAAAAACATGACCCCATCTCAGGTAGTGGGATGAGGTCATAGAATGATTGAGTTGCTGATATAATCGGAAACTTATTTGTTTTGGTTGATGAGAGCTTGAATTTCCAATGCCTTGCCGTCGGAGCCGAGAACCTCTTTGATCTTATGTGTGACGAGGTCTTTGATATAGCTGCGGCCAATGGTCAAATACTGACGCGGATCAAAATGGGACGGCTCTTTCTTGAAGTGTTCACGGATGCCTGCCGTCATCGCAAGACGAAGATCGGAGTCAATATTGATCTTGCAGACGGAGGACTTTGCCGCACGTCGCAGCTGATCCTCAGGAATACCGACAGCGTCCGGCATGTGGCCGCCGTTCTCATTGATGATCTTCACGTACTTTGGAATAACGGAGGAGGCGCCGTGGAGAACAATGGGGAAGCCGGGAATGCGTTTCTCAATCTCTTCCAGAATATCAAAACGAAGCGGCGGGGGAACAAGAACGCCGTCTGCGTTGCGTGTGCACTGATCGGGGGTAAACTTAAATGCGCCGTGCGAGGTGCCGATGGCGATGGCGAGGGAGTCGACCCCCGTCTTTTCAACAAAGTCCTGTACTTCCTCAGGCTTGGTGTAGGATGCATCCTCTGCAGATACATTAACGTCGTCCTCGATGCCGGCAAGCTGGCCAAGTTCTGCCTCGACAACGACGCCGTGCGCGTGCGCATATTCTGCAACACGCTTTGCAAGAGCGACATTCTCATCGTAAGGAAGATGAGAACCGTCAATCATAACAGAGGTAAAGCCACCGTCGATGCAGGATTTGCAAATATCGAAGTCTGCACCATGATCGAGATGCAGCGCGATGGGGATATCATTGATTTCAAGAGCGGCTTTTACGAGGTGAACCAGATACTCGTGGCGAGCATACTTGCGCGCACCTGCGGAAACCTGCAGAATCAGAGGAGACTTGAGTTCGCCAGCAGCATCCGTAATGCCCTGAACGATCTCCATGTTGTTGACGTTGAAAGCGCCGATGGCATATCCGCCGTCATAGGCTTTCTTAAACATTTCCTTTGTTCCGACGAGTGGCATGTGATTACCCCCTAATAAAAAGCTAAAAAATCCTATGAGTATTCTCATTATATCATAGATCATTTACGGAAGATACCGCTTTTTGAAATTTCCAAGCTGTTCTGTTATAATGAGTGGACCAATTTGTAAAGGCGGGTGCGTTGCGTGCAGTTAAAGCGCTTGGAAGCGTATGGGTTCAAGTCATTCGCCGAGCGGATTGTGGTTCAGTTTGACCGTGGGATTACTGCCGTTGTGGGCCCCAATGGCAGCGGAAAAAGCAACATTACAGATGCGGTTCGCTGGGTCCTTGGCGAACAGAACATCCGCATGCTGCGCGGACTGCGCTCTGAGGACATCATCTTTTCCGGTTCTGCAGCACGGCGTGCGCTCAGCGTCGCTGAAGTTGTATTGGTTTTTGATAATAGAGATAAGACACTTCCGATTGATTATGATGAGGTTGTTGTTAAGCGACGTCTCTATCGGAATGGCGACAGTGAGATATATCTGAATGACTCGCGCTGTCGCATCAAGGACATCTATCAGCTCTTTGCAGATACGGGGATTGGGCATGACGGCATGAGCATTATCGGACAAAACCGATTGAATGACATTCTTGACAGCCGTCCGGAGGACCGCCGCGTTTTTTTTGAGGAAACGGCAGGTATCACGAAGTATCGCACGCGGAAGCAGGAAGCCCTCCGGAAATTGCGTGAAAACGAGGGAGATCTCGTGCGCCTCGGCGATATTATGTGTGCGCATAGAGAGGAATTGGAGCCGCTCTCCATACAGGCAGAAAAGACAATGCAGTTCCGCAAGCTTGATGAGGAGCGGCGGCAGTATCTGCTCGTGGCACTGGTGCAGCAATATGATCAACTCATCCGGGAACAGGAGTCGATCACCCAGGCACTGAATGTGCATCGAGATGAAGAGGCTCGTGAAATACGGGAACGTATGGATGCGGAGGAGAAAAGGGGGGCGATCGAGGAAAATATCGCATCGATTGACCTTCGTCTGCAAGCAGAAGAGCAGGAGAGCCGCAGACTGCAGAACAATCTTGACACGCTCCGACAGGAAGCCGCTCTTATCAAAGGCCAGCAGGATCAGAGGCATCGCAGGCAAGAGGACATTGAGCGTATGCTTCAGGCAGCTTCTTCTAAAATTCATGCGACAGCGCAGGAGATTGCCCAACTCGATGCTCTTCTGGCGCAAAAGAGACTTGAAATTCAGGATAAAAAAACGGAACAGGAGGTGGTGAGAACAGAATCTGAGCGCCTGCATAAGCTGCTGCTAAATGGGGAATACCAGCTGGCGCAGCAGGAGCGTTCGCGTATTGCTGTACAGCATGTATTGGCACGGCTGCGTGAGGAACTTGCAGTTGCTTTGAATACTGTACGTACAGGTGATGAGGATCGGCGGCAGCAGAAGGAAGAATATGAGCGCCGACGCGGTCTTCTTGCAGACGTACAGAACGAACTTGAAAGTAAACTGAGGCAGATTGATCTTACTGCAGAAGAACTGCAGAACATATCGCAGGAAAGAGATTGCCTCCGAATGGCTGCAGAGGATCTTCGCAAAACAATCGAACACGGGGAGGCAGCACTTCGGACAACGGATCTGGAACGCACACGTATTCGCCAAACGCTTGATTTTCAGCAGCGTGTGCAGGATAGCTATGAGGGCTTTGGGAGAGATGTGCAGACCGTTCTTCAGGCGGCGGAAGGCTGGAGGAACGGCATTGCCGGGACGGTTGCCGATCTCATCAGCATTCCTGAGCGTTATCTTTTGGCGATTGATGTGGCGCTTGGCGGGAGTGTGCGAAATATTGTCACAGAGGATACGGATACGGCAAAAGCGGCGATATCTTATTTGAAGCGGAAAAACGGGGGACGTGTTACCTTTCTGCCGTTGACGACAATTACGGTGCGCCGTCCGCGTGAAATTGATCAGCGCTGCTGCCAAGGCGTCATTGGCTGGGCAAATACACTTGTCCAAGCAGAAGGCCGTTTTCAAAAGGTTATCGATCATTTGCTTGCACAGACTCTCGTGATGGAGACATTGGATGAAGCTCTGATTATGGCGAAGCAGGAGGGGTATCGTCTCCGTATTGTGACGCTGACAGGGGAACTTTTGAACCCGGGCGGGTCGCTCTCTGGCGGAGGCCGCAGCAAGCAAAAGACCACATTATTGAATCGGCGTACGGAAATCGACGCGATGAGCAGGGAACTGCATGCCTGTGAGGAAGCATATAGGGAGCAAAGTTCCGCCTTAGAGGAGCAAAGAACCTTGCTCAAGGAATCAAATGTGAAATATGCGGAGCACAAGGAGACGGCCAATCGTCTCGCGCAGACGCTCATGGAGGAGCGCGGAAAATGCGATGTATTAAGAGAACGTATATCTGATCAGACGAAAATGATTCATGCGATGGAGCAGGCAGAAGAGACTCGCCTTGCTCATGGTGCAAAGATGGTGCAAAGGCGTACGCAAATTGAGCGCCATACGGCGCAGTGTGAGGAACATGAGATGCGTTTCGCACAGGCCATTGTACAGCTGAATGAGCGATGCGCAGGACTGCGTTCTGCCGGCAGAGAGCAGGAAGAGCATCTGCATGAGTTGGACATTTCCTTGGCAGCTCTATCCGCTGAGATTGAAACGCGAGAACGAAACAGAAACTCCCGTGAGCTCGATCATGCAGAGGCAGAAAAATCTCTGAGAGATATTACAGAACAGCGCGAGCAGCTTGCGGATGAACTGCAAAAAGATGAGGTACGGCTCTCTGAACTCGAAAGCGACATTGCAGATCTGGATGCGTTATATCAAGATCGTGAAAAGAGCAGTGCCGTGCTGAGAGACCAGCGCCTGGCACATGAGGCCGAGGCCCGTGTGCTGGATGTTGCTGTCCGAAACAGCGTCGCAAAAATTGAGGCTGTTCGTGCAAAGCAGCATGAATATGATAAGCGTTTGGAACGGACGCTCATACGCATGGAGGACTGTCGCGGGAGCATCCTGTCTGATTTCGGGCTGACGCCGGAGAGTGCTGCCGCACAGGTGCAGGCTGTAGAACAGGAATTTTTGGACGAACGTCTGTGTTTCTTGGAGAATGCAATCAATGGCCTCGGTGCTGTAAACCCCAATGCTGTTGAGGAGTATGAGGAGAAGAAAAAGCGATATGAGTCGGAAGAGGCTCAGATACAGGATCTAAAGGCAGCAAAACAGGATATTGAACACATCATTCGGAAGATTGATGAGGATATGACACACAGATTTCGTGATGCATTCCATCAGATTCAGGAATACTTCAACGAGATATTTGTGCGCCTCTTTGGTGGAGGTGTTGCAGAATTGCGCCTGACGGACAAAGAGGATATACTAAGCAGCGGTGTTGAGATCCTTGTGACTTTGCCGGAAAAGAAGCGGCAGAATCTGTCTGCTCTTTCCGGCGGGGAGCGGGCACTCACAGTTATTGCACTGCTTTTCTCCTTCTTGCGGTATCGACCCTCGCCGTTTTCTATTTTGGATGAGATTGATGCGGCGCTGGATGAGGCAAATGTGTCCCGTTTTGGAGAGTTTCTGCAGGAGTTCGCAAAGGATACGCAGTTCATTGTGGTTACGCACCGCAAGGGGACGATGCGTGCAGCCGATACCATGTATGGCGTTACTGTAGAGGATGCAGGGGTCTCAAAGGTCCTGTCCATTCGCCTGAAGGATTATGAATCGGAACAGAGTGCCTGATCCACAGACAGAAAGGAGTTTAGTGTGGGATTTTTTGACCGACTGAAAAAAGGATTGGCAAAAACACGTGAGAACTTCACGCAGAATATTGAGCGCCTCATTATCGGATATGCCGACATCGATGATGAGCTGATTGATGATCTTGAGGAGACTCTGCTGATGGCGGATGTCGGCGTAAAGACAACAGAGATGCTTATTTCGGCGGTGCGTAAGGGGATCAAAGAGAAAGAAATACAAACTCCGGAGGATTTGATACCGTTTTTGGAAAAGGAGATTGTGCGGATTCTGGAATCTGGCGAAAAGACCTTTCATATGGCGGAGCAGGGCCCCACAGTGCTCTTGGTGGTTGGAACCAATGGTGTCGGAAAGACCACGACGATCGGCAAGCTGAGTGCATATTACCGCAGGCAGGGGAAATCGGTTTTGCTTGCTGCTGCCGATACGTTTCGTGCTGCAGCCATTGATCAGCTGGAGATCTGGGGGAAGCGTGCCGATGCACAGGTCATCAAACATGGAGAAAACTCAGATCCGGCAGCAGTTGTGTTTGATGCCTTACAGGCCGCAAAAGCCAGAAATATCGACATTGTTATCGTTGATACGGCAGGGCGTCTCCAAACGAAGTCGAATCTCATGCAGGAACTTGAGAAGATCTATCGTGTGATTGGGCGTGAAATCCCGGGAGCGCCTCATGAGACTCTGCTTGTACTCGATGCCGGAACGGGGCAGAATGCGATCAGCCAGGCAGAAATCTTTACACAAGCAGCCCCCGTTTCTGGTGTTGTGCTTACGAAATTGGACGGGACGGCCAAGGGCGGTGTAACCATTGGAATCAAGTCTCAACTTTCGATTCCAATCAAATGGATTGGTGTCGGAGAGGGGATGGACGACCTTCGCCCCTTCCATGCGGAGGAATTTGTGAGTGCCCTCTTTGTCAAAGGTGAGAATGAGGCAGAGGCATAAACAATTATAGTTGACTGAAAAGGGACGTTATTATGCATGAGGATCTTGTAGAAAAAAAGTGCAGCAGCGAGAACATCTTTGACGGAACCCTGCTTCATGTATGTCGTGATATTGTGTGCCTGCCCAATGGAAAGAGGGCCGTACGAGAATGGATTCGCCATCCGGGGGCCGCTGCCGTGCTTCCTGTCCTGCCGAATGGAAATGTGATTCTGGTACGGCAGTATCGGTACCCTATTGAGAAAGTAACGCTGGAGGTGCCCGCAGGAAAACTGGATGCGGCAGGAGAGGATCCTCTGCATTGTGCGTGTCGGGAATTGTCGGAGGAGACCGGATATACGGCGGAGCAATATGAAAAATTGACAACTATTGCAACAACGGTTGGTTTTTCAAATGAATACATTCATCTGTATTTGGCACAGAACCTGTCTGCCGGTTCCCAGCATACGGATGAAGATGAGTTTGTCAACGTCGTTGAAATGTCGTTTTCTGAAGCGTTGGGCCTTGTAAAAACTGGAGAAATTATTGACTCAAAAACAATCATTTCTTTGATGATGGCTGCAGAGCGTTTGATCAGATGATGAGCGGGAGATAAATATGTTCGAATTTGATTTTACACAGATACTGCTTGGGATTCCGGGGCTTATTATAGCGATGACCTTTCATGAGTATGCACATGCGCGCGTAGCGGTTGCTCTTGGGGATTTTACACCGCGTTTGATGGGCCGCCTGACACTTGACCCGCGTGCACACATCGATCCTGTCGGACTGATCATGCTTTTTCTGGTGCGATTTGGCTGGGCAAAACCTGTGATGGTTAACCCAAGTAATTTTTGCCAGCCGAAACGGGACGATATTCTGGTTTCGGTTGCAGGTCCTGCTATGAATCTTCTTCTTGGGTTCATTGCTTTCTATGCGATGTTGTTGATTCGTTTGCATAATATAGACGTTTCTCCGATTACATATGGGATTATTCAGATGATATTCATCTACAATGTCAATTTTGCAATCTTTAATATGCTGCCGATTCCTCCGCTCGATGGGTCACATATCCTGCGCAATCTTCTCCCGCCCGACTTGGCCTATCGCTATCAATCACTTGAACGTTACAGCATATTGATCATGCTGGTATTTATTGCAACACCTGTACTCAGTGTTGTTCTTATGCCGCTCTTTCAGCTGGTATACGGCGGGTATAAGATTCTCGGCGACATTCTCCTGTTCTAGGCTTGCATATGGCAGCAGATTATCTTGTTAAATTGGATGCATTCGAGGGGCCGATGGATCTCCTCATGCATCTGATCGAAAAAAATAAAATTGATCTCTATGACATTCCAATTGCAGATTTGACACGACAGTATCTGGATCACATTGACACGCTGTATCAGTTTGATATCGAATACGCAAGTGAGTTTTTGGTCATGGCAGCGACTCTTCTGCGGATCAAGTCACGGATGATGCTCCCCAGGACGGACGCGGAGAATGAGAAGGAAGAGGATCCCAGGCTGGAACTCGTGGAGCGCCTGATTGAATATCGCCGCTTTAAGGAGATATCCGCCATTCTCTTTTCTATGAATGATGCACAGAGTCCTTATATTGAACGTTCTCCGATGATTCTTCCCGCATACCGTCTGCCGCTTCAGGGGCTTTCGGCAGACTCTCTTATGCGGTTTTTTTCGGATGTTCAGCGTATTCAGGAGGAGCCGGCGATCCCAGCTGTTGTTGTTTCTGCCGAAGAATATCGCGTGCAGGATAAGATGACAGATATACTGGAGCTGCTTAAGCGCAGCCATGGGAAAATCCGTTTGAATGATGCTTTCCCAACGGGCACAAGGGAGGAACTCCTGTCGACATTCCTGGCGCTTTTGGAGCTTGCAAAAATGCAGATGGTATTTCTTACGCAGGAACATCTGTATCACGAGATCTCTATTTCAGTGAAGGAGGGGAACCGTGCAGTCTCTTAGCCGAACGCATATTTTGGAGGCCGTTTTATTTGCTGCCGGAGACCCGATCACTATATCAAAACTGGCAGAAATCATGGAATCTCCCGAATGGGAGGTTCAGGAATCCATGACACAGCTTGAGCAAGAGTTGTCTGGCCGAGGAAGCGGAATATTTCTGCGCAGATCTGCAGGCGGCTATCAGTTGGTGACTCATCCGAATGCCTTTCCGTGGGTCAAAAAGCTATCGGAGCATGTTCAGCCGACACTATCCTCCTCTGCAATGGAGACACTCTCCATTATTGCTTACAAACAGCCAATTACCAAGCAGGAGGTAGAACATATCCGCGGTGTTCGTGCGGAACGGTCGATTGCTCGTCTGCTGGAGCTTGAACTCGTCTGTGAAGTTGGGCGTAAGCAGGTTGTCGGACGCCCTATTCTCTACGGGACAACGGATTTATTCCTGCGTGCATTCGGCTTGGACAGCATTGATAAGCTCCCAACATTGCCGGATATCGATGCCATAAAGGCTACATTGGATGATGATCAGCTACGCCTCTTTGAGGAGATGCATGCTGCTGATGCAATTGAAAATACTGATATAAACGATGACAATGGGCATGACGGACGGTGTGCCCCTATATTTTCGCATGATACAAAGGATTGAATAGATTGGTTGAACTACTCGCTCCGGCGGGAACGAAGGAAGCATTTCTTGCCGCTGTTGAAAACGGTGCCAATGCGGTTTACCTGGCCGGTAAGATGTTTGGAGCACGTGCTTATGCTTCTAACTTTGATGAAGACGAATTGGCTGCGGTCATTCGGCATGCACATTTGAAAAACGTGCATGTTCATGTTGCCGTTAATACAATTGTTGCCTGTGATGAATTGCCGCAATTGAAGCAATACCTGTCGTTTCTTTATGATGCGGGAGCAGATGCTGTTCTTCTGCAGGATCTTGGTGCAGTACGGCTGGCGAAGGAGGTCGTTCCAAAGCTTCCTCTTCATGCGAGTACGCAGATGACGGTACACAACCTTGCTGGTGTTCAGGCATTAGAGGAACTTGGATTTTCGCGTGTTGTTTTGGCGCGTGAACTTAGCATTGCGGAAATTCGCCATATATGTGCCAATACACATGTTGAGATCGAGAGCTTCGTGCATGGCGCGCTTTGTGTCTGCTATTCGGGGCAATGTCTGATGAGCAGTGTGATCGGCGGCCGCAGCGGGAATCGCGGGCGCTGTGCACAGCCCTGTCGTTTGCCTTACACACTGGTTGATGCAGAGGGAAAAGATGTGTTGGGAGAATCCGCAGGCAACTTTCTCCTCTCTCCGCGTGATTTGAATACAATAGATCTTATACCGGAGCTCCTTGATGCGGGGATTGACTCTCTGAAAATCGAAGGTCGGATGAAGCGTCCCGAGTATGTTGCAACGATTGTGCATACGTATCGTAAAGCGATTGACCACCATCTTCGTGTACGAAGCTCGTCTGTTGACGATTCAGATCGGGATCATTTGGCACAGGTATTCAATCGTGACTTTACAACTGCATATATGGAAAAGCGCCAGGGAAGATATATGATGAGTGATCGCCGACCAAACAATCGCGGCCTTTTGATTGGGCGTGTCACAGCATACGATCACCAAACGCATATGGTCTCGGTGAAGCTGTCCAGAAAGCTTGCTGTTGGAGATCAGGTGGATTTCTGGGTGAAAGTGGGCGGACGTGTCAGCACCGAGATTGAACGCCTGTATAAAATGCACGGGCAGGAGTGCACTGAGGCAAATGCAGGAGAGACGATCTCTTTTGTAGTTCGCGGAAAAGTACATATGAATGACCGAGTATTCAAGATCTATGATGCGAGACTCATGGATGAGGCCAGACAGTCCTATGATCCTGAACGCTCTGAGAAAATTCCTCTTCACGCAGTCCTTCATGCAAGGCTTGGAGAAAAATTACGCCTGCATATTGAGGATGATGAGAAAAACCGAGCAGATGCCGAAAGTGACTATGTTGTTGTTTCGGCAAACAACCGTCCTCTCACTATGGAAACGGTACAAAAGCAAATGGGGCGCCTTGGCACAACCTTGTTCTCCCTTGCGAGTCTTTCGTGCGATATGGATGATTCTGTGATGGTGCCGGTCAGTGAACTCAATAAGGTGCGCCGTTCCGCTATCGCCGCACTCGAGGAAGTGCGCATCCGGCTCTTTCAGAGCAAGCGAAGCGAAACGGTGTGTCTTATCGGGGAAGCCAGTGCAGTGCAAACCGTCCACGAATTGGATATGCCTACCCCCGCTTCTCTTATGGTGGCCGTTGATGATATAGAGTCAATGAAGGCTGCTGTTGCTGCTGGGGCAGATGGAATTCTCTACGGAGGAGAGTCTTTCCGTGGATCTGCACTCCGGCCGAAGGACTATGATATGGCGTGGGATTATGCGCGGGCGTTCGGTATTCGAATTGACTATAATACGCCCCGTATTGTCCGCGGGGATGAGCAGGCAGCTTTGATTCGCTTATTTGAGAGCTTTGGGGAGAAACTGCCGTCAGCCCTGCATGTTCATCATATTGGGACAGCACACCTTGCGCGTGAGCGTGTACCCGTTATACTTCACGCAGATTACTCAATGATTTCCTATAATACGTCTGCACTTGAGTTCCTCCATTCCCATGGATTCGGTGAAGCAACTCTTTCGCCGGAACTCAACGGAAAGCAAATAGAGCAGCTTGTAAAAACAAGCCCCATTCCGTTGACGGTGCTTGTCAGCGGACGTCTTCCGCTAATGATATCGGAATACTGTGTCGTAGGCAGCTTTCTTGGTGATCTTGATACGGGAATATGCACGATGCCTTGCCGCAGACAGAATTTTTACCTCCGTGACCGCAAGGGCGTCGACTTTCCCATAATGACCGATCAATTTTGCCGTATGCATATATTGAACAGCAAACAATTATCTCTGCTGCCCTATGTGCAGAACCTTCTTCGCATGGGCGTAAAGACACTGCGGATTGAGGGCCGTGCTATGCTTGCTCATGACCTCTGTCGTGTTGTCGAAATGTATCGCAATGCGATGCTGCGTAAATCGCCCGTGAAGGAAGACGATGAGCAATATCTGCGGATGCAGGAGGGAAACGATATTACACGCGGACATTATTTCCGCGGAATCCTATAAGAGGTGCGTATGGACACTGAGTCATTTAAGGTCTTAGAGTACGAGAAAATCAAAAGTTGGCTTGCTGCATATGCTTCCTCCGCAGGTGGCAAAGAACTCTGCCGCAATATTGTCCCGTCCGGAGACTATGATGCGGTTATGCGCCTTCATCAGGAAACGGCAGAGGCATTGCAAGTTCAGCAAATACAGCCCCCTCCTTTTGGCGGCATCTATGACTTGCGTGTGATCTTAAAGAAAGCATTGATGGGATCCGTTCTTGAACTGGATGAACTTCGCTCTGTCATGAGTACGATGAGCAGCATGCGCAATATGAAATATTTTTTTCGTGATCTCATGCAGGATGTACCGCTCCTCAAGTCGATGGCGCGTCCCATTGAAGTTCTTGGAATTGTAGAGCGCCATTTGAAGGATACCATTGACGAGCACGGCAATTTTCGTGATGATGCGAGCCCGGAACTGCGCAGGATTACGTGTGAGCTTCAAACAGCACAGACACGCGTAAAGGACCGCCTTTCTGCTATTTTGCATGATGCAGTGAATCAGAAATACTTTCAGGAAGCAATTGTCACTGTGCGTGATGAGCGCTATGTTATTCCGGTTAAGCAAGAATACCGCAATTATTTTCCTGGGGTGATTCACGATCAATCTACCAGCGGTGCAACTCTCTTTGTGGAGCCGTTGGCTACCGTAGAACTGAATAATATGGTGCGGCAGTTGGGGATTGCACGTGAGCAGGAGATTCAGCGAATTCTCCAGAAGCTGACAGCGGAGATTGCCAAGAACGCTGACATCCTTGCCGATAACTGTAAAATCCTCGCAGAGATTGATTTTGTTTTTGCACGTGGCGGTCTTGCACGTGAGATGGAGGCATATCCGCCGATACTGAATCGGGATGGAGTTGTCCGTTTAAAACGAGCAAGGCATCCCTTGCTCCAAAAGGATAAGGTCGTTCCAATTGATATAGAGCTCGGCAGTGCATTTTCTATTCTGTTGATTACTGGTCCGAATACGGGCGGTAAAACAGTTAGTATGAAGACTCTTGGGCTCTTAGCACTTTTAGCACAATCGGGCTGCTTCCTTCCCGCAGCTCCGGATTCGACGCTTCCCGTCTACCGTAATATCTATGCCGACATTGGCGATGAGCAGAGCATTGAGCAGAGTCTTTCTACGTTCTCGGCGCATACACGGAATATTGTCCGCATTATCGAAAAGGCGGAGCCGGGGGATTTGATCCTTTTGGATGAGGTCGGGGCAGGTACAGACCCGGATGAGGGTGCGGCCCTTGCGCGCAGCATCATTGAGCATTTTCGAACGTGTCATATTTCTGTTCTTGCAACGACGCATTATGCTGTGCTCAAGACGTATGCTTATACACAGCCAGGTATTCAGAACGCTTCTGTTGAATTTGATTTGAATACACTGCGTCCGACCTATCGGCTTCTGATGGGTATACCGGGGGCCAGCAATGCCTTTTCGATCAGTCGGCAGCTTGGCTTGTCGCAGGATATTGTGCAGAGGGCAGAGCTCTATATTAACGAAGAGCATATGCATTTTGATAAGGTAATCAATGCACTGGAACAGAAAAAGAAGGATTATGAAATAAAACTAGATCTACTTTATAAAAAAGAAAAAGAGATGACAATGTTGGAAGCCCGGCTGCGTGAAGCCAGTGAGAAAATTGCGAGGAGTCAGAAAAACATTCTACATAAGGCTCGCGAAGAGGCGAATAATATTATTCGTGATGCTCGACGTACCGCTGAAGAGACGATTAAATCACTAAAAGAGCAATTCGATGATCACGGAGTTAAAGAGCGTCAAAAGATGATCCAAGATGCTAGGAATCGACTGAATGAGGCTTATGTTCAAGGATATGTCCCCCAAAATAATTCGATTGGAAAAACAGTTCGTCCAAGTGAAATCCGAAACGGTGATATCGTGTATATCCAAAGCCTGGCGCAGGAGGGAACAGTCCTCTCGGTTCGCGATAAAGAACTTATTGTTCAGGTAGGAGGATTACGCACCACTATCAAGATGAATGCTTGTACCTTTATCGGGCATAAAAAGAGTAAAAAAGATACAAATAAGGTTCATATTGGTGCGTCGATTTCTAGAAAGTCTGTAGAAATTCGTCCACAGATTGATGTACGGGGGATGACGGTATCCGAAGCGGAGTCTGTTCTTGGGAAATTTATTGATGATGCCGTTTTCACGGGGCTTTCCAAGGTCTTGCTGATTCATGGGAAGGGAACAGGTGCTTTGCGAAAAGGTTTACAAAATTATTTGAAACATAATAAATTTGTGTTGTCTTTTTCTTTCGCTGATATTTCAGAAGGAGGAACCGGTGTAACTATTGTGAAACTGAAATAGATAATTGTCTCAGTGAATGCTTTCGATTTTGACAAAATGTCCTTACAAAACTCAAAGTTTGTGTTAAAATAAAGAAGTCACATGTGTAGGGAGAGCACAATGGAAAAATATCAAAACAAGAAGGTATCTATGCAAAAAGGCGAAAAGAAAGCGGCTAAGAAATCAAATAAAGGTTCCATTCTTGGGAAAGCAATTCTCGTCGTGGGGTTGATTCTATTTGTTATGATCATAGGCGTAGGCTGTGGATTTTTGACTGCAAGTCTCAATACGAGATCAAATCTCGCCGAAGATATTGTTCCGCCTGCATCCTCGCAGATCTATGATATTCACGGCAATGAGATTGCTAATATTCATGCTGCGGAGAACCGTAGACCCGTGGGGATCAATGAGATTCCGAAAAACCTTCAGAATGCCTTTATTGCCGTTGAGGATAATCGCTTCTACGATCATATTGGCATTGACCCCCGCGCGATCATGCGCGCTATTTGGGCTAATATTCGAGGCCGCACTGTCACCGAGGGTGGTTCTACCATTACACAGCAGCTTGCAAAGAATGCCTATTTGACCCAGGATCAAACCTTAAAACGTAAGATACAGGAAGCTTTTCTTGCACTTCAGTTGGAACGTCAGTATACAAAGCAGGAAATCCTTGAACTTTATATGAATCAAATTTACTTTGGACAAGGAGCCTATGGAGTTCAGGCCGCTGCACGTACATATTTCGGCAAGGATGCTAAGGATCTGACACTCAATGAATGCGCCATGCTTGCCGGCATTCCAAAGAGCCCTAACTATTATTCCCCTCTGAACAATATGGAAGCTGCAACAGAGCGTAAAGCCGTTGTTCTTGATCAGATGGTTAAATACGGATATATCAGTGAGAGCGAAGCAAGTGCTGCGAAAAAAGAAGAACTTCCTATTGTAAAAAGCACAAACGATGTGGGAGGGAGAGCCTCCTATTTTGTCGACTATGTGTTGCAGCTCCTTGCTGAAAAATATGGAGATGATGCGATCTATAAGGACGGGTTGAAGATCTATACGACTATTGATATGGATCTTCAATCTGCGGCAGAGGCTGCTATGCAGAATCTGCCATCCTATTTTACTGATGCAAATGGGATCGTTCAGCCGCAAGGGGCATTGGTAGCCATTGACCCGCATACAGGATACATTAAAGCAATGGTAGGTGGGCGCGGCACTGATCAGTTTAATCGTGCGACACAGGCAGTCCGCCAGCCAGGATCAGCATTTAAGCCTTTTGTCTTTGTAGCAGCACTTGAAAATAACTATACGCCGGAATCTGTCATCGATGATAAGCCTTTAAAGGTCGGTGGCTGGGAACCGCAGAACTATAACCGTAAATTTTCCGGCAAGGTTCGCCTCCGTGATGTTGTACGCTTATCTCTTAATGTTCCTACGGTTCGAATTGCACAGGATATCGGTATTGATAAGGCGATCTTCTATGCGCAGGAGATGGGGATATCAACATTTGTACTTGACGGAACAACTAATGATCGCAACTTGGCAACTGCACTTGGGGGTATGACACGTGGAGTGTCGCCGCTTGAACTTACGAGTGCATATGGTACCTTTGCTAATCGAGGGGTTCATGTCGATCCGGTTGCAATTATTCGCGTTGTTTCACGTACTGGAAAGGTCCTCGAAGAAGCGGAACGTAAAGAAAAGAGTGTCATCTCTGCGGCGAACGCTTCCACAATGTCGGCTATGTTGGAGGATGTCATCCAACGTGGAACGGGGACGAGCGCTAATATAGGGAGGCCTGCAGCCGGAAAGACGGGTACGACAAGTGACTATCACGATGCTTGGTTCGTGGGATATACCCCCGATCTTGTCGCAGGCGTTTGGATTGGAAATGACAGTGTTGGTGACCTAAAGGGAATGTCTGGAGGAATGACACCGGCCGTGATATGGCAGGCGTTTATGCTGAGGGCACACGCTGGCCTTCCGGTACGCCATTTTGAGGGAACTTCGTCTTACCCTGTGTCATCGGATGCAGAGGATTCTAACGAAACTCCTGAGAAAGAAAATGATGGAAAAAGTTCTTCTGAAGAGAAGGGAAAAGATACCGGAAAAACATCAGGGACTTCTTCTGCAGGAAAGCATAGGCCAAATAGATCTGCTGCGCAGGCATCACATGTTCCGTCTCCCGGAGCTTCTGATACGCCGGAACCTGGAATGGGTGTAGAAAAAGGACAGAACTAAGAAAAGGGGTATTGTGTTGAATGCAGTCGATATACTAAAAGAACGTAATTTTCTTGCACAATGCACAGATGAAGATACGCTACGAGATCTTCTCGAAAAAGAGCGAGTCACCTTCTATATTGGTTTTGATCCTACGGCAGATAGTCTCCATGCAGGACATCTGATTGCTCTTATGGCTATGTCGCATATGCAACGTGCGGGGCATCGCCCGATTTGTCTTGTTGGCGGAGGCACTGGAACTGTTGGAGATCCATCCGGACGTACAGATATGCGTAGGGTTATGACCGATGATACCATTCACTATAACTGTGAGTGCTTTAAAAAGCAGATTTCACGATTTATCGACTTTAATGACGATCGAGCAATTATGGTAGATAATGGAGATTGGCTTCGTAAACTTAACTATATCGATTTGCTTCGTGATGTCGGAAAACATTTTACGGTAAATCGTATGCTATCTGCTGAAAGTTATAAGCAGCGTTGGGAGAAAGGGCTTACCTTTCTTGAGTTCAATTATATGATTATGCAGGCATATGATTTTCTCGAACTAAATAGGCGTTATGGATGTAGACTGCAAATGGGTGGTGATGACCAATGGTCAAATATCATTGCCGGCGTAGAGCTTTGTCGCCGTAAAAAAAATATTACAGTCTTTGGACTTACCAATAGGCTCTTGACAAAGAGTGATGGAAGTAAGATGGGAAAAACAGCTGGGGGAGCGCTCTGGCTTGATCCAGAAAAGACATCCTCCTATGACTTCTATCAATACTGGCGTAATATTGACGATGCCGACATTGAAATTTGTCTGTCTCTTCTCACCTATCTTCCCATGGAGGAAGTGCGTCGTCTTGCTGCAGCCGAAGGACGAAATATTAATCGATCCAAAGAGATCCTCGCATATGAAGTGACGAAAATCGTTCATGGTGAGCAGGAGGCATTGAAGGCACAGGAAACAGCAAGAACATTGTTTAGCGGAGGTATATCTGCGCAGCTTCCGAAAATCCATGTGACGATTGGAGAAAAGCTTATCGATGTGCTTACACGAAGCAAGGTGCTCTCATCAAAGGGAGAGGCTCGCCGCCTGATCCAACAAGGGGGAATCACACTGAACGATGTGCGTGTTACGGATGAATATTATGTCCTTAATGAGATCGATTTCTTGCAGGGTATAGCGTTGATTAAAAAAGGGAAAAAGAAACATTATCAGCTTTTATATGGGAATCACAGTTCTTCTGAAGTGTGATAGGAAGGAGGAAACAATGTCAGGTCATTCAAAATGGGCAAATATAAAACGCAAAAAGGGAGCAAATGATGCAATTCGTGGCAAGATCACGACAAAGATAGGACGCGAGATTACAATTGCCGTCCGTATGGGCGGCGGAGATCCAACGGGCAATATGCGTTTGAAGCTCGCTCTTTCCAAGGCAAAAGCCAATAATATTCCAAAAGATAACATTAATCGCGCCATCCAGAAGGGTCTTGGTGCGACCGACGGAAGCAATTACGAAGAACTCTTCTACGAGGGGTATGGACCTGGTGGTACCGCCGTTATGCTCGATATATTGACGGACAACCGCAACCGTACGGCTGCTGATGTTCGTCACCTCTTTTCGAAATATGGCGGAAATTTGGGGCAGGATGGCTGCGTATCATGGATGTTCAAGAAGAAGGCAGTTTTTATCGTGGAACGTGAAGCTTTTGATGATGAGGATGCCCTTCTTGAGCTTGTATTGGAAGCAGGCGCGGAGGATATGCGTACAGAGGATGATGCTTTCGAGATCATTGCTGAGCCTGATGTCTTTGACTCCATCGAAAGTGTACTGGGGGAAAAGGGCATTGAAACAGTCTCTGCCGAGGTGACGATGGTTCCTGATACGACAGTTCACCTGGTTGATAAGGATGCAGAAAAAATGCAGACATTGATTGATGCGCTCGAGGACAATGATGATGTCCAGAATGTGTACAGCAACTATGAAATGGGTGAATAAGCGGAGGATTGCTTATCAGAGTGCAGACAAGATGTCTGCACTCTTTTAAGAATAAGAAGATGTTAGTACTCGGTATTGATCCAGGGACTGCCATTTGCGGCTATGGCTTTGTGGAGCTGACAGGCTCACGTCTGCGTCCGCATGCCTATGGCGCGATTACAACACCATCGAAAATGGCGGTTGAGAAGCGCCTTTTGAAAATCTATACGGAGCTTGAGGTGCTCATCCAAAAATATGCGCCCGATGCAATGGGGGTGGAGCAGCTTTTCTTTAATCGGAACGTGACAACAGCGATTCCGGTCGGACAGGCACGTGGTATCGTGCTCCTTGCTGCAGCTCAGAATAATATACCAATTGTGGAGCGAACGCCACTGCAGGTAAAGCAGTCTGTGACGGGCTATGGGAAGGCGACGAAAGAACAGGTCATATATATGGTGACAAAGCTCTTGAATCTTCCGGCGCCGCCTCACCCGGATGATGCTGCCGACGCTCTTGCAGTTGCCATCAGTGCTGCGCATTGCGTGGATAGTATTGCATGGCGCAATCGAATATAGATGGGGGAGCATAGAATAAATGATTGGATTTTTACGCGGGAAAGTTACATATACATTTCCGGATTATTGTTTTTTAGATGTCCACGATGTTGGCTATCGTGTGTTTGTCTCCCACCAGACACGCAATCACCTCAGTGTCGGCGAAGAAGTCATGCTCTATATTCATACACATGTACGTGAGGATGCCATACTCCTATACGGCTTCTTTTCACAAGAGGAGTATGATCTCTTTCAACATTTGATCGGCATCTCAGGAATTGGGCCAAAGGTTGCACAGGGGATTCTTTCGGCAATTACGGCAAATGAGTTTTATCGATTAATCCATCAGAAGGATGTCAAGGCAATTACGAAACTCCCGGGGATTGGAAAAAAGACTGCAGAACGAATTATCTTGGAGCTGAAGGATAAACTTACATCCTCCTCTTTTGATGATGATTCTTTTGCAGATCATGCAGCTGGTTTTGCTGACAGTATGGGCGATAAGATCTCTGAGGCGACAGAAGCACTTCTCAATCTTGGCTTTGGGCAGAGTGAAATTCAGTCTGTACTGAAGAAAAAGATGGATTGGGAAAGTACGGAAGAGATAATTCGCTATGCTTTGGCTGAGCTGCAGCGATTTTGAAAAAGGGGGGATTCGATGCACGATTTATATGAGGACGAGGAATTGATCTCGTTTGAGGAACAGGCAGCGGATGGCTGGCAGTATAGTCTGAGGCCGCGCCGTTTGAATGAATACATAGGGCAGGATAAGGTGAAGTCGAATCTGTCCAAGTTCATACAAGCGGCCCTCTCACGGGGGGAGGCTCTGGATCATGTGCTGCTCTATGGACCGCCCGGCCTTGGGAAGACAACACTTGCTGCGATTATTGCCAATGAAATGGGGGCTAATTTCCGCCAAACATCTGCTCCTGCCATCGAGCGTCAGGGGGATCTCGCTTCTCTGCTTACGAACCTGCAGACGAATGACATCCTTTTTATCGACGAAATTCACCGCCTCTCTCATCATGTCGAGGAGATTCTCTACTCTGCAATGGAGGATCATGCCATTGATATCATCATTGGGAAGGGGCCTAGTGCACGCTCTTTGCGTCTGGATCTTGCACCATTCACCCTCATTGGCGCAACGACCAAAACAGGAGCGCTTTCTGCGCCGCTGCGCGATCGGTTTGGCATCCAGTCACGGCTGGAATATTATACATCGGAAGCACTGCTGCTCATCATTGAACGAACAGCTGAAATCCTTTCTGTCCATATCGAACGCGAGGGGGCGCTGGAGATTGCTCGGCGTTCGCGCGGAACACCTCGTGTCGCGAACCGCATCCTAAAGCGTGTGCGTGATATTGCACAGGTTGCTGGTGAGCAAATGGTATCGAAGGCCGTGACGATTGAGGCGCTGGAAGCGCTGGAGGTCGATGAGAAGGGGTTGGAGAATAAGGACCGCCATATGCTGGAAGTTATGATTCGAAAATTCTCCGGCGGTCCTGTCGGACTAAAGACACTGGCGGCGGCACTGAGTGAGATGGTGGAAACCATAGAGGATGTTTATGAGCCATATCTCATCCAGCTTGGCTTTATCGCACGTACGGCACGCGGACGAATTGTTACCCGCGGGGGGTATGAGCATATGGGTATTCCATTTCCACAAAATGATGACAGACAAGGAGAGCTTCTCTGAGATGAAAATGCTCATGCACATGTGCTGCGGGCCCTGTTCCTGCTATCCGTTGAAAAAACTGCGTACCGATGGAATTGAACCTACAGGATATTTTTTCAATCCGAACATCCATCCTTATCGGGAGTGGAATGAACGTCTGCAAACAGCAAGGAAGTTTGCTGAGATTATGCAGATGGACTTCGTTGCAGATGAAACGTATGCTATGCGCGATTTTTTAAAAAAGGCCCTTCCGGCGGAGGGAACAAAAAAAGGCCGCTGCCATATGTGTTATACATGGCGATTGGAAGAAACGGCTCGGTATGCATCTGAACATGGATTTGACACGTTTACCTCAACTCTGTTTTATAGCATCTATCAGCACCACGATTTGATGCGTTCCGTTGCAGAACACTTTGCCGACTTTTATGGTGTTTCTTTTTATTACGAAGATTTTCGTATTGGCTGGCAGGATGGGATCGATCTGAGTAAAGAGCTTGGTCTCTATCGCCAGTCCTACTGTGGTTGTATATTCAGCGAAGAGGAGCGGTACAGTCGTGCTCTTCGGAAACTTCAGCGCAAGGAAAATAAAGAGAGAAAGCGTCTGCGCCTCATGGCATAGCCAGTGAAAGAGGAATCTACAATGAGCGGTTATCTTCGTCTGTACATATCTTTTCTGTTTGCTGTATTTGTTGTTGTATTGCCATTCCCGGCTTCGGCTTCATGGCAGCCTGAAATCACAATAGGGATTATGCAGGGGGCTTCTTCGGTTCAATTTTCGACCACGGGCGGTACACTGTACGTATATGAAAATCCTGAAAAACATCCGATTTTTGTACTTCCACAGAGAAAAGAACTCGATGTTCGTATACTGCAAGGAAAGATTTTGGCAAACGGGCAGGAGATAAAAGGGGATCGTTTGGTTATTCAGCCAGAGCCTGAAAAGTTTATTAAGGTGAATGGTATGCCATATCGAGGATATATCACTCTCCTGAAGAGATCGGGGCTTACCGTTGTCAATAATGTTCTGGTAGAAGATTATCTCTACGGTGTTGTTCCGAAAGAAATGCCATCTAGCTGGTCTATGGAAGCCCTGCGGGCACAAAGTGTAGCAGCGCGTACTTTTGCGCTGAAAAATCGAAAACGCCATAGTACAGAAGGATTTGATCTTTGCAGCACCTCGCATTGCCAAGTCTATGAAGGGATGTCAGCAGAAACGAAGTTGACAACAGAGGCGGTCAACCGTACCCGTGGAGAGGTGCTTTTCTATAAAGGTACAATCATTGATGCACTCTTTCACACAGATTCGGGTGGAATGACGGAATCCAGTGAAAATATGTGGGGGAGTTCTGTACCATATTTGAGAGCCGTGAACGAAGTTCAATCACAGACAAAGCCTTGGAGTCGCACAGTTTCTATGGATGTTGCTGTAAAAAGCTTTGAAAAGAACGGAAAGAGGGTTGGCCTTCTTAGAGAGGTTCGTCTTTCACGACTGAATATAGGAAAAGGAAGTGGAGATCGGAGTCTGTCCGGACGGGTTCGGTCGGCAGATTTTGTTGGAACTAAGGGACATGCTCTGCTCTCCGGGAATGAACTGCGCTCCATGTTTTCTCTGCCAAGCACACTGTTTGATGTACGTCTCAGTAAGACGGGGATTGTCTTTAGCGGATATGGTTCCGGTCATGGGCTTGGTTTATCCCAATGGGGGGCAAAAGCCCTTGCGGACCAAAGGAAAAGCTATAAAGATATCCTTTTCCATTACTATACGGGGGTTACACTTGAAAAACTCTATTAAGCAAGGTGTACATCTATATGGATATTTCTGATTTTGATTACGATCTTCCGCAGGAACAAATTGCTCAGGTTCCGGCAGAGCCGCGGGACTCTTCTCGCCTCATGGTTTTAAATCCAAAAGAACGAACAATACAGCATCATTATTTTTATCAGCTGGAAGACTTTCTAAAAAAAGGTGATGTTTTGATTTTCAATGATACCCGTGTCATTCCCGCACGCCTCATTGGAGAGAGGGAGCATACGGGAGGGAAGGTTGAGATTTTCCTCCTTCATCAGATGGACAAAAATCATTGGGAAGTACTTGTCAAGCCAGGGAAAAAAGCTCGTATTGGTACTGTCATTTCCTTTGGTGAGGAGCTGTCTTGTGAGATTATCGATCGTACGGATTTTGGCGGTCGAATAGTTCGTTTTATCTACAATGGTGTGTTTGAGGAAATTTTGGATCGTTTAGGCACGATGCCTCTTCCTCCCTATATACATGAGACGCTCGAAGATCGTGAGCGCTATCAGACAGTATATAATCGTGTAAAAGGATCAGCGGCGGCTCCGACAGCGGGACTCCATTTTACAGAAGCACTTATGGAGCGCCTTCGTGAGAAGGGCGTCCAATTCGGTTTTATCACGCTGCATGTCGGACTTGGTACATTTCGTCCGGTTCATGTTGATGTGGTCGAAGATCATGTTATGCACCGAGAGTTTTATTCGATACCACCAGAGACAGCAGAACTTGTTCAAACGGCAAAGAAAGAAGGCCGTCGTGTCATTTCTGTCGGCACAACGTCGATTCGCACGCTTGAGGCTGCTGTTGCGAGTGCGGGGATCATTGCGGCTGGCTCTGGATGGACGGATATCTTCATTTATCCCGGCTATCAATTTAAAGTTGTGGACGCAGTAATTACAAATTTTCATCTGCCAAAATCTACATTGATTATGCTGGTCAGCGCTTTTGCTGGACGGGATTTTACACTTGAGGCATACCGGACTGCTGTTGAAGAACGGTATCGGTTTTTTTCTTTTGGAGATGCCATGATGATTCAAATGCGGGCATAAAAAACAATGCAATGAAATATAAACATCGCATTGTTTCGGGTTTAAGGTATTTCATAGAACAGATCGCGGTGTTCATTGACGATTTCCGCCATCATCCGTTTTCCATTGATATCAGGATGCAATCCATCTGTTGATAGCAAAGGTTCAAGGATGTGCTTTTCCGAATCATAAAAATACGGCTCGATGTCTATGTAATACTTCTGTGCTCGGATCCAAGTGTTGACGGCGTTCATCTTCCATTGCCATTTTGGATCTGTTTCAGAATGGAAGGCAAGTGTGATGCGTTCAGGGTTGAGCGGGAGGAGCGTCAGGAGAATGGGCCGAATTCCGTGATTGATGCACTTTTGCTGGAGCTCATCCAGATCCTGAATGATGTCCTGCGGTGTTATCGTATCTGCACGTAGACTGTTGGAACCGGTTAAAATCAAGAGGTTTGCAGGATGAATCGGAAGTACGTCTTGCTCAAAGCGTTCTAGCGTCGTATGTGAGGTGTCACCGCTGCGTCCAAGATTGAGACAGTCGAAAGTCAAATAGGTTGTATAGCTGTATTCAAGGAATGCGGGAGAATTTGATATTGCTCCTCCTCCATGTGTAATACTGTCTCCAAATGCTGCTGCGTAGATGTGATCTTTAGGCAGTGCTTCAACGGTAAATGAGGCAAGATCCGACCAAGTACCAATAGTGTTGTTCTGCTCATCTAATCCTCGTACGCGCCAATAATAAACACCCGCATAAGGACGTGCATATTCGTCGTATATAGCATTGACAGAGGAAATCGTCTGCGCCCAGGCGCGGTTTGGATCGGGAAGCTTTCCATGTTCATGAATTGGAGGAGCTGTTAGCAGCTCTACTTCATAATGTGTGACGCCGTTCAGCGGGATCCATTGATATACAGGATAGAGCGGTTGGTGGAAATTCATTACTTGATCATAGGTGTTCGGGATTGGTCGATCAGGTAATGCCGCGTCTTTATCTAAGCAAAGAGGCTCGGCTATGGAAAACTCACCAATGGGCTCATCCCTCAGATCTAAAGCACGGACTCTCCAGTAAATTTTTTTATAGGCTTGAAGAGAGCGTAGATCTGCTTGCCATCCATTTGTATAAATACTGCGAATGCTCGTTAAATGATTTTTTTGAGAAAGCATTGTTCCGCCTTCCTGCGTCGGCGGCCCAGAGAGCAGTTCGACTTCATAGAGCACAGCATTGGGGATACTGTGCCACACGAGGAATGGCATGAGACTGGCGGGGTGTTCCTCAGTGTAATGGTAGATCGGAATGGGGGCATTTGCTGTAAAATATGGGGAAGAAATCAGTGTTGAAGGAGATGTTATGGCACCAAACATTCCGTAAGCTGTAATCTGATAATAGAATGGGATTGGTGCAGAGGGAATCGGATAGTAGGGGGCTGTCGAAAACTCAGTCTTTATATGTTCATATATGGGGGCCTCAGGGATAATTCCTGTTGTTTTAATATAGGTATCGATACGATAATAGCAAGGGTAGGGGGGACGTTCCCATGTGAGTATGGAAGATCCGTTTTCCTCATGAATTTTACCGATGATGTCGAGTTGTTTCAAATTCAAAAAATCGGTTTTTTCAATGAAATAAATACATCCGATGACTGCGAGGAAAATAATACTCGTGAAAAAGAAATAATGTTTCATACACTCACCTAAATATATCATTTTTATTTTTGCATAGAAAGTTGAGGGATTCTAATGAAAAATAAAGGGCTTATTATTGTCCATACTGGAGATGGAAAGGGAAAAACAACAGCTGCTCTCGGGATGGCCATGCGTGCATGGGGCAACCACTTACGCGTACTCATTCTGCAGTTTATCAAGGGGAGTTGGACCTATGGAGAGCTCGAAGCCATCAAAGCACTATCAAGCGCAAAGAGATGTATCGACATACGTCAGGGAGGCCTTGGTTTTTCACAGCGTGAGTCTGGGAAACAGGACGAACACCGGCAAGCTGCTATTGATCTTCTCCGTACAGCAGAGCAAGAGCTTCAGAGTGATACTTGGGATATGGTTATCCTTGATGAATTTAACTATGCATATTCTTTTGGATTTATTCACATAGATGACTTGGAGTCCTTACTCGCGATACGTCCCGCGCATACCCATTTGATCTTCACGGGAAGAAATGCATCGCCAGAACTTATTGACCGAGCGGATCTCGTTACGGAAATGCGTCTAATCAAGCATCCCTATCAAGAGGGGATAAAAGCACAGAAGGGAATTGAATTTTAATCAGATTATAGCATATTCGATATCGATGCGCTATGAGAGATATTTGGCAATCAACCATTGAAAAAAAATGTATAATGCGTTAAAATCTCTGAAATATGTTTATGTCATGTTTGATTTATGGAAGTGTGTGCCTTTCATAAATAATTTGTAGATTGGGAGAGCTTTTTATGAGAAGTGATGTTGTAAAAAAAGGAGCGACGCGCTGTGCACATCGCTCACTTTTTCACGCAAATGGATATGGTTCTGAGGATCTTGGAAAGCCATTAATTGGCATCTGTAATTCATTTAATGAGATCATTCCGGGACACTTTCACCTGAATACGATTGCGGAAGCGGTGAAGCTTGGCGTAGCTGCTGCCGGTGGGACCCCCATTGAATTTCCTTCGATTGGTGTCTGTGATGGCATTGCCATGGGACATACGGGGATGAAATACTCACTTGCGAGCCGTGAGCTGATTGCGGACTCGATTGAAGCCGTTGCAATGGCGTCCGGGTTTGACGGCCTTGTTCTTATTCCAAACTGTGATAAGGTCGTTCCCGGAATGCTCATGGCGGCGGCTCGCCTTAACATTCCGGCCATCCTTGTTAGCGGCGGGCCTATGCTTGCGGGGCGTTACCGTGGGCGCGACATCAGTGTCAGCCAGGCCTTTGAGGCAGCCGGCATGTTTGCTGCAGGAAAAATGGATGCTCGTGAAATGACTGCCATTGAGGAGCACGCCTGCCCGAGCTGCGGCTCCTGTTCCGGTCTGTTCACCGCAAATACGATGAACTCCTTGACGGAGGTACTCGGTATGGGACTTTCCGGCAATGGAACGATACCGGCCCCTTATACGGGGGAGCGCCGTTTGCTTGCAAAACAGGCAGGGGCTGTTATCCTTGATCTTATCAAAGAAAATATCTGCCCGCGCGATATTATGACACGTGAGGCTTTTGAGAATGCCATTACGGTCGATATGGGGATTGGCGGATCGTCCAACACCGTTTTGCACCTCACAGCGATTGCGCACGAGGCAGGCATTGAACTTCCGCCGCCTCTCTTTGATGAGATCAGCAGACGCACGCCATACATTACAAAGCTGAGCCCTGCAGGAACTCATCATATGCAGGATCTGAATGAAGCAGGCGGTATTTCAGCGGTGATGAAGGAGTTGTCGAAGAAAAATCTGCTGCATCTGGATGCGCTGACCGTTACGGGAACAGTGCGTGAGCGTATCGAACATGCAGAAATTATGGATTCCACGGTGATTCACAGTGTCGGGAATCCCTATCGCCCGGAGGGCGGTCTTGCCATTCTGAGCGGTAATCTTGCACCGGACTGTGCTGTTGTCAAGGCCTCAGCAGTCGCCGATGATATGCTTACCTATCGTGGTACGGCACGATGCTTTAATTCCGAGGAGGATGGAGTTAATGCCATTATGGACGGAAAAATCCATGATGGGGATGTCGTAGTCATTCGCTATGAAGGGCCGAAGGGCGGCCCTGGAATGCAGGAGATGCTCAACCCCACAGCCGTCATTACGGGAATGGGGTTGAAGGTAGGTTTGATTACGGACGGGCGTTTCAGCGGCGCAAGTCAGGGGGCCTGTGTTGGTCATGTGTCTCCGGAGGCAATGTCAGGAGGACCGATTGCGCTGATTGAAGATGGTGATATGATTACGATTGACATTCCAAATCGAAAACTCGAACTTGAGATCAGTGATGAAGAACTCGAAAAGCGTCGTGCAAACTGGGTTCAGCCGGAACCTAAAATCAAAACAGGGTATCTTGCGCGCTATGCAAAGCTGACAACGTCTGCAAATGCAGGTGCCGTTTTGCACTGAGAAAAACATCTTGCACCCACAGGAGTTTCTGTTCCTGTGGGTTGTTTTTATGCTTGTGATTCGCTATAATGGCGTTGCATTATTTCTGGAAGAGAGTGGAGGATCGTCTCGTATGCATATTGTCCTAGTCGAACCAGAAATTCCGGGGAATACAGGAAATATTGCACGGTTATGTGCCGGGACTGGTATGGACCTTCATCTCGTGAGGCCGCTGGGATTTTCAACAGATGATAAGTATTTGAAACGTGCAGGCCTGGATTATTGGCACCTTGTCAAGGTGCACTATCATGACAGCTTTTCAGATGTTCGAAAGCAGTATAAGGGGCATCCCTTCTACTTCTGTACCACGAAAGCTGCACATATTTACTCGGATATTGTATATACATCGGATGCATTTTTCGTCTTTGGCAAAGAAACCGAAGGCTTGCCGGAATCTTTGCTGGAAGACAATGAGGAGCATACGGTTCGTATACCAATGCAGGCAGGGGCGCGTTCTTTGAATTTGTCCAACGCAGTCGCTGTTGTTGCATATGAGGCGTTGCGTCAAAATGCCTTTGTCGATTTACGTCTTGCCGGAACGGGGTTTGGGGGCTCGGATCATATATGAACAAAGATTTTGTGCGTGTCTGTTATGAAGAGTTTGATCCCATTCGCTTATTTCAAGATGCACCCATGCGTTTTCATACGACATTCCGGATAGGTGGGCCTGCCGACCTTTTATTTTATCCGAAGAATACAGAGGAAGTGCAGAAGATCATCCGCTTGGCAAAAAAATATGACGAGCTGGTCACATGGCTTGGAAACGGATCTAATATATTGGTTCGTGATGGCGGTATTCGCGGTCTTGTTATCAGGTTCAGTCATAAGATGGAAGATATCTCTCATGAGGGGGAAGACCTCATTGTTGGCGCAGGGGCACTTCTTCGAGATGTTGCTTCCTTTGCTCAGGAAAGAGGTCTCTCTGGTCTTGAGTTTGCCTGTGGGATTCCGGGTAGTATTGGCGGTGCCGTTTTCATGAATGCAGGGGCCTACGATGACGAGATGAAATCCGTTGTTGTTTCGGTAAAGACGGTCTCTCTGAACGGTGATATTCGTGTTTACCTTTCCGAGGATCTTGATTTTAGCTACCGCCACAGTATTTTCCAGACTTGTGACGAAGCGATTTGTGAAATACGTCTGCATTTGCGTGAAGATGATAAGACGCTGATTTTGGCGCGCATGAAAGATCTGAATCAGCGCCGTAAAAGTAAGCAGCCATTGGCATATCCAAGTGCGGGAAGCACATTTAAGCGCCCTCCTGGATATTTTGCAGGAACATTGATTGATCAGACCGGATTAAAGGGGCTTACGGTCGGCGGTGCGCAGGTTTCACAAAAACATGCGGGGTTTGTTATTAACATCGGCAATGCTACGGCAAATGATGTTCAGCAGTTGATTTCAGCCGTACAGAAACGGGTCTATGCAAAACACGAGGTGCAGCTTTTTCCGGAACTTCGCATCATTGGTGAATTCTGATTGGAGCCATGGATAATTCTTTGAGGAGCATGCTTCTTCCATATGGAAAAATATACTCAACTCACTTATTTCTCGTCAAAATATGAAAATATTGTTATCGCACTTGGTATGTTTGATGGCCTTCATATAGGACATCAGGAGGTCATTCGTACAGCTGTGAAGAAAGCGCAGGAAATAAAGGGGACTGCGCTTGTTTTTTCGTTTGCAAATCACCCGCGTGCTGTTATTGTACCAGAAGGGGCACCCCATCGCATTGGCTGCCAATCAGTTCGTCTTCGTATATTGAAAAACTTAGGTGTGGATGCTTTGGTTGAAATAGCATTTACCTCATCTTTTGCTGAAACAACAGCGAATGGATTTATTCATCTGCTTCAGCAATATTTTGCACCAAAGTATATTGTCGTGGGAGAAAACTACACCTTTGGGCGAGGTGGAAGAGGAAATCCAAATCTCCTAAAGGAGCAATCCGGAAGGTATGGATTTCATCTAATTGTGTGTCCGCCTGTTTTGTATGGAGGGGTACCCGTGAGCAGTACAAGGATTCGTGCACTGCTTGCTCAAGGCGATTTGTCGCATGTCAATGCATATCTAGGGTATCCATTTACTGTTACCGGTACGGTTATTCACGGGCAGGAAAGGGGACGTACTCTTGGCTTTCCAACGGCAAATGTATCTTTGCATGAATCCTATGAGTCTCCGCCCAACGGAGTTTATGCTGTCATGGTTGTTCATAAAAAGCATAGTTACCATGGTGTTGCAAACATCGGAAACAACCCGACATTTGGCGGATATGACCGCCGCTTAGAAGTTCATATTATCGACTTTTCAGGAGATCTTTACGATTCTGAGATCACCGTTTCCTTCTTTTTCAAAATACGCGATGAACAGCGTTTTTCGACAGCAGATGAACTGATTATTCAGATCAAAAAAGATAAGGAGGCGGCAATAAAGGGCTTGAAAGAAAGTTTTCGTTTACAAGAAAATATTTCTATGGTAATATGAACAGCGCAATGTTACCATGACTCAGATTGCGAGTAATCCGACGTTTTCTTGGTCAATGGTGGAGATTTATAAGGAGGATTCTATATGCTCACACAGGAAAAGAAACAGGAAATCATCAAAGAACATGCGGTTCATGAAGGCGATACGGGGTCTCCCGAGGTTCAGATTGCTGTTCTTACGGCACGCATTCAATACCTTACGGAGCACTTGAAGGAACATAAAAAAGATCATCATTCACGTCGCGGACTTTTGAAGATGGTTGGACATCGCCGCCGTCTTCTGAGCTATCTGTATCAAACGGATATTGAGCGGTATCGTGCAATCATCACAAAGCTCAATCTGCGTAAGTAACGCTTCGGACACGGAGAGCAAAGAGCGGGGGAGATTCCCCGCTTTTTTGCTATAGGCACAAGGATTCCAAGATATTTTGTCGAATGCTTTTGTCGTATGGAACGAATAGAGGAACTTAGGAGGATATGTATGCAAAGTTTCGAAATTGAACTGGGCGGCCGGAAACTTGTCATAGAACACGGAAAAATGGCAAAGCAGGCAAATGGTGCTGTCTTGGTTCGCTATGGGGACACTGTTGTCTTGGTTACCGCGACCGCTTCCAGTGCGCCGAGAGAGGGGGTTGACTTCTTTCCGCTGACGGTGGATTACGAAGAGAAAATGTATGCGGTGGGCAAGATTCCTGGAGGCTTTATTAAGAGAGAGGGGCGCCCCAGCAATGATGCAATCCTCTGTGCTCGTCTGATTGACCGCCCTATTCGCCCTCTTTTTCCTGATGGTTTCCGCAATGATGTTCAAATTGTCGCGACAGTTCTCTCTGTTGAACAGGACAATCCTCCGGAGATTGCCGCGATGATCGGTGCCTCTTGTGCACTCACCGTATCGGATATTCCTTTTATGGGACCGATTGCAGGCGTGCGTGTTGGTTATATTGATGGCGAATTCATCATCAACCCGACGGAACAGCAGCGTTCGGTTTCGGAGCTGAATCTCGCGGTAGCGGGATCCTATGATGCGGTCATGATGGTGGAGGCGGGGGCAAACGAACTTTCTGAAGAAGTTGTTCTTGATGCGATTCTATTCGGTCATGCTGAAATCCGCCGTCTTGTAGAGTTCCAGCAGAATATCAGGAATACTTGCGGGAAAGAAAAGATTATTCCCTCAATTTTCACCCTTTCTGAGGAACTGGAATCCAAGGTACGTTCCTATGCAGAGGAACGGCTTGATGCCGCAACGCGGAACAGCGATAAACTGGCACGTGATGCAGATATTGCAGGTATCAAAGCAGAAGCTATTGAATATTTTGTTGAAGAATATCCGGATGCTGCAAAGGAAATCGCACAGATTCTTTATAAAATTGAAAAGGGAATTGTTCGGCATATGATTACCCATGAAAAGATCCGACCGGACGGACGTGCCCTTGACGAGATACGGCCTGTGAGCTGTGAGGTTGGGATCTTGCCGCGTGCACATGGCTCTGGTCTCTTCACCAGAGGTCAGACACAGGTGCTCACCGTTACCACACTCGGCTCGATTGGAGACGAGCAGATTATCGACGGCCTTGGTTCAGAGACAACGAAGCACTATCTTCATCAATATAACTTCCCGGGCTATAGTGTCGGTGAGGCTCGTCCCATGCGCAGCCCCGGACGTCGGGAAATCGGGCATGGCGCTCTGGCGGAGCGTGCACTTTTTCCGATGATTCCATCAATTGAGGAATTTCCCTATACCATACGCCTAGTATCCGAGATCCTTGAGTCGAACGGCTCGAGTTCGATGGGGAGCATTTGTGGGAGCACATTGTCGCTCATGTGTGCGGGCGTTCCAATCAAGCGCCCTGTGTCCGGCATTGCCATGGGGCTTGTGCGTGATGGGGATAACTACTCTATTCTTACAGACATTCAAGGGATGGAGGACGCTCTCGGTGACATGGACTTCAAGGTTGCCGGCACATCCAAGGGAATTACGGCAATTCAGATGGACATTAAGATTGCTGGGATTACGCGAGATATTCTCGCTGCAGCTCTGGCACAGGCAAAACAGGGGCGTGCGTTCATTCTTGGGAAAATGCTGGAATGCATCGATAAACCGGCAGAAGAACTCTCACCGTATGCACCGCGTGTAGAGACCATTACCATCGACGTTGACAAAATTCGCGATGTCATTGGAACGGGGGGCAAGGTTGTACGAAAAATCATTGATGAAACGGGTGTCGATATTGACATCCATGAGGATGGAAATATCTTCATTACGTCGCCGAATACGGAGGCAATGGACCGTGCCCGCAAGATGATTGAGGATATCGTACGTGAAGTCGAGGTTGGCGAGGTATATACAGGGCGTGTCACTCGCTTCCTAAAATTTGGTGCATTCGTTGAACTTTTGCCCGGCAAAGAGGGACTTTGTCATATCTCACAGCTTGCAAAACATCGCGTAGAGAGCGTCGAGGATGTTGTAAAGATTGGCGATCAGCTCGAGGTCAAGGTCATTGAAATTGATGAGAAGGGACGCATCAACGTCAGTCATAAGGCACTCCTCTGATGATTCAGGTCTACACCGGGAACGGTAAAGGAAAGACAACGGCTGCAATCGGTCTTGCTATACGTGCTCTTGGCGCCGGACATCGTGTGTTCATGATGCAGTTTATGAAGGGGCTTGCTTATAGTGAGCAAGGCATCTTGCGTGAAATGTCCAACATGACGCTTGAAACCAGCGGAAAACCGTTCTTTGTCGCAGAAGAGGGGATGATGGATGAAAAAGCGAGGGAGCTGTTGGGAGAGGATGTCGTTATCTTTTCCAAAGGGAAGCCGCCTGCAGATTACGTTTCCTTGCTTACATCCGGTTTCAATCGTGTGATGGATGTAGTCGCTAAACAGAAGGCAGATCTTGTCATTCTGGATGAGATCAATATTGCTCTTTCTTTTGGGCTGATACAGAGAACGCAGATGGAGAAATTGCTGCAAATCCTTCCTGCTCAAACGGAACTTGTCTGCACAGGAAGGAATGCTCCTGAATGGTTGCTTAACCGCGCAGATCTTATCACAGATATGCGAGAAGTACGCCACTACTACGAACAGGGCATTTTTGCGCGTAAGGGAATTGAGAATTAAAGGAGGAATTTAAATGAAGTCAATGATTAGGGATATCAAACTTGCGCCGTCCGGTCACGCAAAAATTGACTGGGTCAAGCGCTTTATGCCGGTGATGGCAGCTGCTGATAAGGAGTATTCAGTAACGAAGCCGTTTGCCGGGATCAAGATGGTCATCACACTGCATCTTGAGGCAAAGACCGCCTATATGGCGACAATTTTCAAGCATGCCGGTGCAGAGGTCGCTGTTACGGGCAGCAATCCTCTATCCACGCAGGATGACGTTGCAGCAGCTCTTGTGGAAGAAGGCATTCATGTCTTTGCGTGGCATGGCTGCACGGAAGAAGAGTACTCTGTATTCCTCAACAAGGCGCTCGATATTCAGCCGGATATTGTCATTGATGACGGCGGTGATCTGGTTGATATGCTACATACGACCCGTCGGGAACTTCTCCCGGCCCTTATTGGCGGCTCAGAGGAGACAACGACGGGAGTGCACCGTCTCAAGGCGCTGGAGCGTCATGGCAAACTTGAGTTCCCGATGATTGCGGCAAATGATGCATACTGCAAATATCTCTTCGATAATCGCTATGGTACCGGTCAGTCCACGTGGGACGGCATCATGCGTACAACGAATCTTGTTATTGCTGGCAAGACTGTTGTCATTGCCGGCTATGGCTGGTGCGGCAAGGGCGGTGCTATGCGTGCACGCGGCCTTGGCGCCAATGTTATTATCACGGAAGTGGATCCGATCAAGGCAATCGAGGCTGTTTTTGATGGTTTCTATGTCATGCCGATGGATGAGGCCGCAAAGGTTGGCGATATATTCCTGACACTTACGGGCAACAAGGACATCCTTTGCAAGCGCCACTTTGATGTAATGAAGGACGGCGCTATGATGGCTAACTCCGGCCACTTTGATGTCGAAATCAACATTCCGGAGCTGACGGCATGCTCTGTATCCAACGAAGTCGTACGGGATAATATCAGAGAGTTCGTTCAGCCGGATGGGCGCCGCCTTTATCTCTTGGCAGAAGGCCGGCTGGTAAACCTTGCAGCGGGAGACGGGCATCCCGCGGAGATCATGGATCTTTCGTTCGGCGTGCAGTTCTTCTCCGCGCTTCATCTCGTACGGCACGGAAAAGAGATGAAGAAGGGGGTTCATCTCATGCCGGATGAGATTAATGTTGAGATTGCCAATATTAAGCTGAACTCTCTTGGTGTTTCCATCGATGAGCTGAGTGCGGAACAAAAAGAATATCTCGGCTTGGCATAGGAGAGACTGCATTGAATACGCTGATCAAGAATGTCACTGCACTTTTGCCTGATGGGGCAGTATCTGTTGTCAATATTGCTGTTGCCGATGATCGCATCGTATCCGTAGGAGAGACGCCGGAGAATTTCCAAGCGGAAAAGATTATTGACGGAACTGCCCATTTTGCGATCCCCGGATTTGTTAATGCCCATACCCACGCATCTATGACCCTCCTGCGCAGCTATGCAGATGATATGAAACTGATGGATTGGTTGGAGCAGATGATCTGGCCAATCGAAGCAAAGCTGCGCTCTGATGATATTTACTGGGGGGCAATGCTTGCCGCTGTTGAGATGATCCGTAGCGGAACGACGGCTTTTGCTGACATGTATGGACCGGATATGGAGCGTGTTGCCGAGGTCGTTGAGACCTCCGGGCTGCGTGGCGTACTTTCAAGAGGTCTTATCGGCGTTGCGCCGGACAGTGAAAAAAAGTTGGAAGAAAACGCTGCACTTTATAAAAATTTCCACGGCGCAGCAAATGGGCGTATTACCGTTATGTTTGGTCCTCATGCTCTTTATACTTGTCCGCCGGATTATTTAAGGAAGATTGCCGCGAAGGCGCAGGAACTTGGAGCAGAAGTCCACATTCATATGTCGGAAACTATGGGTGAGGTTGAGAACTGCATCAAGGAGTATGGGAAACGGCCATTTGCACATGTTGCCTCCACAGGACTGTTCGATAACGGTACGCTTGCCGCGCACTGCGTGCATTTGGACGATGAGGATATCGATCTCATCAAGGAGTACCATATTCGCGTCGCTCACAATCCGGGCAGCAATATGAAGCTCGCCAGCGGAACGGCTCCCGTTCCTCGTTTGCTGGAGGAGGGCATCTGTGTTGCCCTCGGTACGGATGGTACTTCCAGCAACAATAATCTGGATATGCTGGATGAGGTTCAGCTTGTTGCGCTGCTGCATAAGGTGCACACGCTCGATCCTCTTGCCGTCCCGGCACTCACTGCGGTTAAGATGGGGACAGAATACGGCGCGCAGGCGCTTTCTCTCCATGATGTCGGCCGCCTGCAGGTCGGGAATAAGGCGGATATTGTACTCTTCTCCATGCACGGAGCAGCATGGACGCCATGCTATAATCCCGTATCACTCCTCGCATATTCTGCAAAATCCACGTCTGTTAATACAGTGATGGTGGATGGCAGAATCCTTATGGAAAATGGTGAACTTAAGACCTTGGATGAAGAGCGCATCCTCTTTGAAGCGCAAAAAGTTGCAGATCGCCTGACAAAATAGTATACTGGTGTACCGTAGACAAAGATGATTTTATTTGCTATGCCTCCGCTCTATCAGAGTGGAGGCATACTGTGATATGGAGGGATTCTTTTTGGGAAAGAAAAGTTCTGGTCGACAAACGTCGCTGTCTGTTTCCACTAAACGGAGGAGTACGACGCCAAACGGATCAGGACGTGAGTATGAACTCATTGGACTTACCCTTCTTGCGTTTGCCCTCATTTCAGGCGTTGGCTTGCTCGGATTAAATGTTGGATATGTTGGATTTTTCTTTGCTGATCTCTTCCGCTATCTATTCGGCTGGGGAGCACCATTTGCTGTTTTAATCATCGCACTTATCAGCATGCAGTATATTATCCATCATCGCGGTCTGCTCTATACAAAAAAATTTTTTGGTGTCATCGGTTTGTTTGTTTCACTTCTAGCCATGTGGCATCACTTTGTAATTCCTGTTGATGAGGAAATACTTCCGCAGAGTCTTCCAAATGGCGGTGGATTGATTGGTGGCGGGGTCCTTTTCTTACTGCGCTCTTGTTTTGGTGTTGATGGGGCTACTATTCTGCTGAGCACTATTATTGTCGGATCGCTTCTTTTGGCGACTACATGGTCGCTTGCCTCCGGTTATTTCAAAACAAAAGAACAAGCAAAGAGAGGGGCAAATGCAGCAGGTGCAGCGCTTCAAACAACGCGTGAAAAAGTGAGTGTAGCGGCAGAGAAGATTGAAACGAAAACGACAGCGATCATTCAGGATACACTCTCTTCTGTTCCGTATAATCAGGCAAATGATCCTATGTTTGCGGAGCAAAAAAATAAGTCTATATCTCTCGAACAGGAAGAGGTTCTGGAATCCTCCGCTCCCGAACTAAAAGCACAATCTGTTCCAAACGAAGAAAATGAAGTAAGTGAAACAGAGTCCGTGCGGGGGACGTGCGAGCAGTTCGTCTCAGAAGAGACAAAGATTCTTGCCGATGAAAAGGACGCTGCTTCTGTGTCGTTCCCATTTGACTATGAAAGAGAATTGGAAACACAGGAGAACGAGCTGGTCATTCCTGTGGAACAGACTCCTGTTATGATGGACGAGCACGCATCTGCAAAGGAGGAAGAGATCGACGATGCCCCGCAGAATATGGATGTAACAGCGCCTCCAACAGTCCCCTTCGTAGATGAGTCAGGAGAGCATCCCTATGAGCTTCCCAAAGTCACCCATATTCTTTCCAAACATATCAAGAAAGAGAACGGAACTTTGGCACAGGAAATCAAGGAAAATGCACATGTTTTACAGCAGACACTCGAGAGCTTCCATGTGAATGCAAAGGTTATCAGTTTCTGCCACGGTCCTGCAGTAACGCGTTACGATCTGGAACCTGCGCCTGGTGTCAAAGTTAGTAAAATTACCAATCTTGCCGAAGATATTGCCTTGCAGCTTGCAACCTCATCTGTTCGTATCGAACCCGTACCAGGAAAGGCAGCAATCGGTATCGAGATTCCAAATCGTACATTGGAGAGTGTTCAGCTTCGAGAGGTTTTGGAGAATCCACAGTTTCAAGAGGCGTCATCTAAACTTACAGTCGGATTGGGGATGGACATCAGTGGACAGGCGATCTTTGCGGATATTGGAAAAATGCCGCATCTTTTGGTTGCAGGTGCAACAGGATCGGGTAAATCTGTGTGCATTAACACCTTGATCTCAAGCATTTTGTTCAAGGCAACACCAGATGAAGTAAAATTCATTCTGATTGATCCTAAGATGGTTGAACTCTCCAATTACAATGGTATTCCGCATCTGATGGTTCCCGTTGTGACCGATCCCAAAAAAGCCTCTTCCGTACTGAATTGGGCTGTACAGGAAATGGAGAAGCGTTATTCTATCTTTGCGACACACGGTGTTCGTGATATAAAGTCCTTCAATCGTCGCTATCCGGAAGAAAATATCCCACTCATCGTTATTGTTATTGATGAGCTGGCAGATCTTATGATGGTTTCGCCTAAGGATGTGGAAGACGCTATCTGCAGAATTCTGCAAAAGGCACGCGCGGCAGGAATCCATATGATTCTTGCTACACAGCGGCCGTCAGTCAATGTTATTACGGGCATTATCAAGGCGAATCTTCCATCCAGAATTTCATTTGCGGTATCTTCTCAGGTGGACTCTCGTACTATATTGGATCGTGGGGGAGCGGAAACTCTGCTTGGGAAGGGAGATATGCTCTTTTCACCGCAGGGAGCGTCCAAGCCGATACGAGTGCAGGGGGCATTCATCAGCGATGAGGAAGTTGAAATGCTCCTTGACTATATACGATCGCAAGGTCATGAGATCAGTGAAAATGAAGAATTGATTGACTTTATGGAGAGTGAGACGGCAGAAGATGATAATGCAGAGGAAGATGGTGGGCAGATCAAGTATGATCAGCTCCTCCCCGATGCAGTAGAAATTGTCATGTCTACGGGACAGGCATCTACATCGAATATTCAGCGCAGACTCAGTGTGGGGTATACAAGAGCAGCACGCCTAGTCGATACAATGGAGGAACTGCGTATTATCGGTGCCAGCGCCGGCGGCAATAAGCCGCGAGAAATCCTCATGACATCGGAACAGGCAAAAGAATTGGTAAAAAGTCTCATATAAGAAGTATTGGTATATCATGTATACTAGTTCTAAGCCTTGGGATTTCTATATTTTTTCTTGATTTTATGCTATACTTACGCACATTCAATTCTTTATGAACACAATTCTAGGAGGGCGATTACATTGAAATACATGACTGGCAATGAACTGCGTGAAGCATATCTGCAGTTCTTTGCAGAAAAAAAGGATCATCTTCGTTTATCCAGCTACTCCCTCGTTCCGGAAAATGATCCTACACTGCTCTTGATCGGCGCTGGCATGGCACCATTGAAGCCTTTCTTTACGGGAAAGATGAAGCCCCCCCACAATCGTATCGTAACCTGTCAGCGTTGTGTACGGACCGGCGATATCGAGAATGTCGGGCGTACCGCACGTCATCAGACCTTCTTCGAGATGCTTGGAAACTTCTCCTTCGGCGATTATTTCAAGAAAGAAGCGATTCCATGGGCGTGGGAATTTTTGACAGAAGTTGTCGAACTTCCCAAAGACAAGCTCTGGGTTTCCATCTATCCGGAGGATGATGAGGCACGTGCCATATGGTTGGAACAGACTGATGTGCTGCCGGATCATATCGTGGCGTTGGAAGATAACTTCTGGGAGATTGGCCCCGGCCCCTGTGGTCCGGACTCTGAGATTTATATTGATCTCGGAGAAGAATGTGGATGCGGCGAGCCCACCTGCGGCATTGGATGCGACTGTGACCGTTTCCTCGAAATATGGAATCTGGTCTTTACGCAGTATGACCGCACAGAGGACGGTGAGTACAATATTCTTGCACACAAGAATATTGATACGGGCTGCGGTTTGGAACGCCTTGCTTCCGTTGTGCAGAATAAGAAAACAAACTTTGAGACAGATCTTCTCTATCCGATTATCGAATATATTTCCAAGATTTCTGATGTATCCTATGGGAAAGACCCCCAAAAGGACATTTCACTCAAAGTCATTGCAGACCATGCACGTTCTGTTGCGATCATGATTATGGATGGAATTCTGCCGTCGAATGAAGGCCGCGGATACGTTCTGCGCCGCACACTTCGCCGTGCAATCCGCCATGGGCGTATGCTTGGGATAACAAAACCCTTCCTTGACGGAGCTGTGAGTGCAGTCGTTGAGATTTTCCGCGATGCGAAGGATTTCAGCGAACTTATTGCAAAACAGGACTATATCAAGCGTGTTATCCATGTGGAAGAAGATCGCTTCGCCTCCACACTGGCACAGGGAATCGAGCTCCTGAATGAAGAGGTCACGCGTCTGAAAAGTGAAAACGAGACAGTTCTTAATGGCGAAATTGGATTCAAACTTTACGACACATACGGTTTCCCGCGGGAGCTCACCGAGGAGATCCTTCATGAGAACGGCGTTACCTTGGATGATGAAGGCTTTAACTGTGAGATGGAGAAGCAACGTACGCGTGCAAGAAGTGCGCGTGCGGAAAATCAGGCGGTTTCTGTTCCTGATCTGTCGAACGTAGATACAGGCAGTCTGATGGAGGATGCCGACGCGACGAAAGCGACTGTCGTCGCAATTTGGCATGAGGGTAAGCTTGTCGATTCGTTGCGTGATGGTGAGACCGCCGGTATTATCCTAAGTACAACACCATTTCATGCAGAGGGCGGTGGGCAGGTCGGAGACGAGGGGAGTCTGCGCAGTGAGCTTGGCTATCTCACTGTCAGCAATACAAAGCGTCTGCCCGATGGAACGGTCTATCATCTCGCATATGTCGAAGAGGGGCAGATACAGCAGGGTGATTCCGTGGAAATCTGCCTTGATACAAAGAAAAAATTATCATCTGCGCGGAACCATACGGCGACCCATCTCCTGCATGCAGCACTCCGGCGCGTTGTGGGGGATCACGTGCAGCAGGCAGGTTCTCTCGTTACACCGGAGCGGCTGCGATTTGATTTCACGAATTTTGAGCCTGTGAGTGAGCAGCAGTTGCGTGATATCGAGGAGCTTGTTAACGAAGAGATTTTGTGCTCAATTGACCTTCATATCTCTATGATGCCGATTGATGAGGCAAAGGCGCTTGGTGCTATGGCACTCTTCGGAGAGAAGTATGGCGATGTTGTCCGTGTTGTTCGTGTTCCGGACTTCAGTATCGAGCTATGTGGTGGCTCCCATGTGACAAACACGGGACAGATTGGCCTCTTTAAGATTGTCAGTGAATCAGGGGTTGCAGCAGGCGTGCGCCGTATTGAGGCGATTACCGGGCGTGCTGCATGTGCATATGCTGCTGAAATGGCACGGACTGTGCAGGAACTCTCGCAGAAACTGAAGACAAGATCGGAAGATCTTGTTGCGCAGATTGACAAGTTCATGACCGAGAGAAAGTCCATGCAGGAGCAGCTGCGAAGCTTTGCTGAGTTCCGTGATAAGGCAGATGCACAGAAGCTTCTTATGGGCGTTCAGGAAGTTGGGGAATTCCGTGTGGTTGTCGGAAAAGCCAATGTCGACTCCATGGACGAACTTCGTAATATTGCGGATCTGACATGTGAGAAACTGGATTCCGGAATCGTTGTTCTCGGGGCTGTTATTGATGATAAGGTCAGCCTGGTGGTCAAGGCAGATAAGGCAGCAGTGAAGCTGGGGGCTCATGCGGGCAATATCATCAAGGCAGCTGCAAAAGCAGTTGGCGGTGGCGGCGGCGGACGTCCTGATATGGCACAGGCCGGCGGAAAGAACCCGGAGCAACTCTCACAGGCATTTGACGAGGCAGTTGCTGTCATACGTCAACAGGCTTTTGCTTAAATCACGTATTGACCTATGGCTGTCACTTTGTTGACAGCCATATTTTTTTAGGGGGAAACCTATGGAAAGCGATATTACAAAACTCCTAAGAAAGAGAATATATTTATCCATCGTATTTTTTCTGGTCCTCGTTTTTTGCGTTTCTTTTATCTTGCTTCATAGAACAGAGCGATCGGGTGATTTTACTGTATCAAATGCACGCCTTGTCTATGAACAAAGCCTACTGCAGGCAGCCAATCCGCTGATTGTCCAAGAAATACATATAGAGGAAGGAGCGCATGTGACGCAGGGAACGCTCCTCGTCACAGTGCAGAATGTATTCTCGGATGAGGAACTGGCTCGTTTGCAAAAGAATGCCGAACTCGCACAAAAGAATGTCGAGCAAATTCGATATGGAGCAGCAGCGGCACCTCAGAATATACCCGCACAAACGGAAGGGCTGGATGCAGCTCGCGCGCGTATGGAGCGCATGAATGAGCTGTATGAGATGGGAGCAGTCAGCGCAGTCAAAAGGAATGAGGCAATTGCGGCATATGAACAAGAGAAAAATGCGTTAACCATGGGGAGTGGACAGAATGTCAGGGTACAGGACCCCAAGATGATTCAGGCGGCAGAAGAGCAATTGAAAAAAGCGGAGGATGCGTTGGTGAAGGCGCGTGACAACACAGGCACCATCGGTCTTTTTGCATCCAGAGAAGGCAATGTATCGCAGATTTTTGTACAAGAAGGAGAACGCATAGGGAACGGGGATAACATTCTTTCTTTGGATATTGTGGAGAATAGCTGGATTGAAGCAGAAATACCGATCGAGGATGTGGATCGGGTTTATTTGGGACAGATTGTTCGATATGAGCTGAATGGTCTGCCTGTACAGGGAACAGTGGAGGATATTGTTGATCCTGACACAGAGAACGGCAATAAAAAATGTGTTCGTATATCTGTTCCTCCTGACATAACAGCAATGGATGAGAAGAACATTGTGTTGTATTTCTCGTCTTGATTGATGTGCGTCCGTTTGTTTCAACTTTTCGTACATATCATTCTGTGCTATACTGTGAACGAATAGGCAAGGTAGGATGGGGCGTTCATGAGAGGGATCTGTATATGGTAAATCAAAAATTGAGAGATGATCTGACCGATCAATTGTGTCGTGCAATTCTTTCATTGGATACCATGGAAGAATGCTACCAATTCTTTGAAGATATATGCACGGTCGGGGAGCTCCGCGCGATGGCGCAGCGGCTTGATGTTGCCCGTATGCTGTATGCAGGAAATACCTATGACGATATTGTTGCACGCACTGGAGCCAGTACCGCGACCATCAGCCGTGTCAAACGATGCCTGAACTATGGTGCGGACGGATATACACTCGTACTTGAAAAAGGGATTGCTGCACCTCTAATCGACAAGGAGAACCGATGATGAAATCTGAAAAGCTCATTTTGGAAACACCATACGGAACACGAGATCTCCTGCCTAGAGATGCTGCGGAAATGCGCCACATGGAAGATATGTTGTCACGTTTGTTTCGGTCATGGGGATATGATGAAGTCATTACTCCGACCATCGAACATTTGGAGACCTTGGTACCACGCATCCCGGAGGAGAATTCCCTCTTTATGCTGCTTGGGAATAAAAATAAACTCCTTGCCCTCCGCAATGAAATGACAACGCCGATTGCAAGACTAGTCAGCAGCCGCCTGAAGGATGCGCCTGTTCCTCTGAAATTGTCCTATCTGGGCAATGTGTTTCGTGTGGAACAGACGCAGATGGGGCGTCAGTGTGAATTCCATCAGGCGGGAGTCGAGCTGATGGGGAGCGAAACTCCTGCCTCGGATGCCGAGATCATTTCGCTGGCGATTGAATCTGTTCTTACATGTGGAATAAAGGATTTTCAGATACACATAGGGCAAGTTGATTTCCTTGATGGTATGCTGGCATATTATGAAGTCGGGGATGAGCAGAGCAAGGAGCTTAAGTCCGCGATAGAATGTCATGATATTGTCCTCATGAATCAGTTGATTGACACATTGCCTCTTTCAGCTAGGGACAAAGAGACTCTGAAGGCCCTTCCCTTATTGAATGGAAGGGAAGACCTCCTCAAACGACTCTATGGCTTTTCGCTCAACACGCAGAGTCTGTCTGCCGTTGACAACTTAGCCGAGATTTATGCACTGATCAAATCCTATGGTTATAAGGATTATGTCTGCTTTGATCTTGGCACCATTCGAGATTTTAACTACTATACAGGGATGGTCTTTGAGGGCTATTCAATTGGACTGGGCTTTCCCTTGTGCGGGGGCGGACGCTACGATCATCTTTTGACCGAATATGGAAATCCCATGCCGGCAACAGGATTTGCTCTCGGTATGGAGAGAATCCTTCTGGCACTTATGCGTCAGGGCGGACAGATTCCACCTGCTTCCAAACATGTATATGTCGGATATACAGATGCTTCCATCAATGAGGCGATCCGCCGAGCAACCGAATTGCGCCGGCAGGGAAAGGTTGCAGAGATCGGGATGAAGGGGCAGTCCTATGAGGAAGCTGAACAATCTCGTGAAGCGCGGGGATATGAATTGCTTGAGTACTTCGGATGAAGCGGCGTATTTATCAGTTTGTACGTGCCCTGTTCGGGCGACTCGATGCGGAAGGGCATAGGTTTGTGCAGTCTTATTTGAGTCCTGTAGAGCAAAGGCTTTTCTATGATATGCATGGAGCAGATCAGTATCACGCAGTTCGTGTCGCGCTTACGGCAAAAGACCTCTATAAAAAGCATGGATATAGGGATTCGGATGCATATATCCTGCTCATTCGCTGTGCACTGCTTCATGATATCGGCCGTGTGAAGGGGACGGCTGATATCTGGGGGAAGGTGCTCGCTGTCCTTGCTTATCGGTTTGTTCCATCTGTGATCCCGTATTTCATTCGATGGAAGGACACGCGTGGTATTTGTGGAAGAGTTGGTATGGCATTCTATGTCTATGCAGCTCATCCATATATCGGGGCAGATAAACTGCGTGCGATCGGAGATGTTCAAGAAGCGGAAATTATTCAATACCATCAAAAAGAAACAGCACCAGAGGATTCTCTGGTGCTGTCCATATTAAAACAGGCAGATGCACAGAATTGAATCAATGGCTCAGTAACCACGCTGCTTGTCTACTACGTTGAGCATCCCAATTCGCTGCGGGAAGATCTGCAAGTTATTGCGAAAGATTTTGAGAGATCGGTCCAAATACATGGGGGATATTGCCGAATGATGCGGTGTGATGAACAAATTCGGTACACTCCACAATGGGGAGTCTTCGGGAAGCGGTTCGGTTGTAAAGACATCCAGGGAAGCACCTCGTATGCGTTTTGTCGTAAGAGCCTCCACTAAGTCAGATTCCTCGACCACATCGCCACGGGATACATTGATGAAAAATGCATTTTCTTTCATCACATTGAATGTATCATGGTTAAATAATTTTTTTGTCTGTGGGGTCAATGGGAGCGTAACGACTATGTAATCTGCACAGGACAATGCATCAGACAGGTAATCTATGGTGAATAACTGATCTACGAATGGTTCTGTGGATGCCTTTTGTTTTACAGCAACAATACGCATTCCCATATTTTTCAGGTGTTTTGCAATCTCTCTTCCAATGCTGCCCAACCCGATGATAGCAGCGGTTTTTCCAAACAGCTCATCCGGCTCGGTCAGGCGCTTCCACGTATGCGCTTTTTGATTCTCCCATGCCTCGATGAGGCACCGACTGGACGCAAGCATTGTCCCCAGGACATGCTCTGCCATGGGGATGCCGTGGATGCCGCGCGAGTTGGTCAGCAATATATCGGACTGAGAGAACGTTTCGTTGGACAGGAGTTTCTCAACACCGGCACTATATGTATGGATCCATTGGAGACGTGGCATTTGGGGAAGATACTTTTCCATATTCATTTGTGCATCATATCCCAATAGAATGTCCACATTGGAAAGGAAGTTATCGGCCTCTGTGGGGCGTGTGCATCTGCATTGACAATGCGGATAGCTTTGATGGATCAGATCTATTTGTTTATCGCTTAATTTCACAAATGATAATATTTGAAGTGTCATCTGCGACTCCTTTTTGTTCGGATGGATTTCCTATATGCTTCTTAAAGAAAGACTATTCGAGATAAGAGCTGAAAATCCTTTTTGATTGGTTGACCTATTATCTGCAACGTGGTAGTATACGGTCATATTAGTTCTTTAACTGACTAAAGGATAAGAGGGGATTACATGGAGAAATATACTGCTGATTATTTAACGATTGCATTGCCAAAAGGAAAGCTGTTCTCTCTGTCCTCACATCTATTTGAGAAAATTGGAATCACAGCAGTCTATATGAGTGAAAAATCGCGTAAGCTGGTAATTTCAAACGATGAGCTCAAGGTGCAGTTCATCATTTCGAAAACTTCAGATGTGCCAACATATGTAGAATATGGTGCAGCAGATATCGGCATCATCGGTAAGGATGTACTCTTGGAATCCGGGCAGGATGTCTATGAGCTGCTGGACCTCGGTTTTGGAAAGTGCCGCTTGATGATGGCAGTTCCGCGCGAAGAGAAGCGTGCGCACCTCATGGACTATGCGCACACGAGGGTTGCGACAAAGTACCCGCATATTGCGGAGCAGTTCTTTGCCCGACAGGGAATGCAGATGGAGTATATCAAGCTGAACGGCTCGATTGAATTAGGACCAATTGTAGGGCTTTCCGAGAGCATCGTCGATATCGTGGAAACAGGGACAACGCTGGCAGAGAATGACTTGGAAGAGATTGCACATATTATGGATGTCAGTGCCCGCCTTATTGTCAATCGCGTGAGTTTCAAGCTGAAATTCAATCGCATTTATAAAATCGTAAATGATTTGAAACAAGTACTGGAAAGCGGGGAAGTCCGATGAATATCGTTTCTGTTGCAGATATCGGTATCAATGCTGCCGAATGTCTGCTCAAGAAAAAAGCATTTGATGAGCTTACGCTGAGCGACCGCATTCGACAGAACAATATGGAACTCTTCGGAGAGGATTTATCTCCGACGACACTCGTCCATCGCATTGTTCAAGATGTGCGACACAAGGGAGATGAGGCGCTCTTTCACTACACAAAGTTACTCGATCGCGTTGATCTGACAGCGGATAACCTGATGGTGTCCGAGGAGGAATTTCAGGAAGCCGAACGCAGTGCCGACCCCAATGTTGTTGCCTCACTAAAGAAGGCCGCTGACAATATCTTCTCCTATCATGAGGAGCAGAAACCCCGTTCATGGATGACCTATCGTGCACATGGTTCGATTCTCGGGCAGTCGGTTCTTCCGCTTTCCCGTGTCGGCATCTATGTTCCGGGGGGGACGGCGGCATATCCGTCATCTGTCTTAATGAATGCGATTCCGGCTCTTGTTGCGGGGGTTGGAGAGATCATTATGTCTGTTCCGACCAAGGATGGAGTCATCAATCCCCATGTCCTTCTTGCCGCTCGTTTTCTCGGTATCCGTAAGATATTCAAAATGGGTGGAGCACAGGCAATCGCAGCGATGGCGTATGGAACAGAATATGTTCCGCGCGTCGATAAGATTACAGGCCCCGGAAACATCTTTGTGACACTGGCGAAAAAAGAAGTATATGGTCATGTTGATATTGATATGCTTGCGGGACCAAGTGAAATTCTGATTCTGGCGGACGACAGTGCATCTCCTGCATATATAGCGGCTGATCTGCTCAGTCAGGCGGAGCACGATCCTCTTGCTTCAAGCATTCTCATTACCGACAACAGGTCATTGGCAGAGCGGGCTATGAACGAGGTGCAGAATCAGCTGGAAAGCCTTCCGCGTAAGGATATTGCAGGAGTCTCAATCGAAAAAAATGGTCGTATCATTGTGGCGGAGAATATGGACCAGGCAATCCATCTTGCAAACATATCGGGACCGGAGCACGTAGAGTTGCTCCTCAGAGATCCGTTCCATATTCTTCCTCGGATCAGATACGCCGGTGCAGTCTTTATCGGGGAATATTCTCCGGAACCTCTCGGAGACTATTTTGCGGGACCGAACCATGTCCTGCCGACGGGCGGAACAGCACGCTTCTATTCTGTTTTGAACGTAGAGACCTTTATGAGACGCACGAGCATCATATCCTACACGCAGAAAGCCCTCGAAGATGTCAGTGATGACATCATTCGTCTTGCCGAAACAGAAGGCCTTGAGGCGCATGCACGTGCAATTCGGATGAGGAGGGGTGAGAATGCTGAACTATCGTGATGGATTGGCATCGATGCCGTGTTATGATACGAGTGAACAGGATTGGCATATCAAGGTAAATGCCAATGAGTCGAATATCGGGCTGCCTCCGTTGGTAGAGGAGCGGGTCATGACACGGCTGTCACGCATCGCGTTTGCTCGTTATCCAAACGAGGAATATGATCTGCTCTGCGAACAGATCGGAGCAGCGTATGGCTATCGTCAAGAAAACGTCATCATAGGAAATGGCTCAAGTGAAATTATAGAAAAAGTGTTTTATGCGTTTGGCGGCGATGATACGCATAAAATCGTCTACCCGATGCCATCCTTTTCCATGTACGGAATCTATGCTGCCGCGGCAAATGCCGCCGGAGTTCCAGTTCCGCTGAAAGACGGCTATACGCTTGATGCAGATATGTTTATTCAGACGGTCAATCAGAACTCTGCATCCCTTGCGGTAATCTGCAACCCGAATAATCCGACGGGACAGCTCATGACAACGGCGGAGATCGAATACATTGCCAAGGAGATATCCTGTGCATTTCTAATTGATGAGGCATATGCTGAGTTCAGTGAACACAGTGTTTTCCAACTCCTGAAAAAATATCCGCATATGATGATTGCACGCACCTTTTCAAAGGCGTATGCGCTTGCTTCGTGCCGTGTCGGCTATATGCTGGCACATAGGGATGTAATCGATATGATTGCAAAGACTTACATGCCGTATCATATGAATGTTCCCTCACTGGTCACAGCGGATACGGTCTTTCAGATGCGGTCAGAGTTTGAGCCGCAGATTCGGATGATCTGTGAGGAACGTGAGCGTATGCAGGAAAAATATAAAGCACTCGATGCTGTGACAGTTTATCCGTCTCATACGAACTTTATCCTGATCCATTATCCGCATGCAGAAGCGTTGAACAAAGAATTTATCAAATATGGGATCGGGGTACGAAGTTTTGGGAAAATGCCCCGATTGGAAAATACGCTGCGTATTTCCATCGGCCGAACGGATGAAAATGATGCAGTGTATCGTGTAATGAAGGTTTTTGTGGAGGGGAATCCATGAGTGAACGTTGTGCGGAAATTCACAGAAAAACAGGAGAAACAGATGTCTTTGTCTCCATTGATCTGGATGGTGCGGGAAAATCCGAGATTGACACGGGGATTGGTTTCTTCGATCATATGCTGACACTTTTTTCCTCACATGGACAATTTGATCTTCGTGTGAAATGTGACGGGGATATTGAGGTCGACGGGCATCATTCTGTTGAAGACATAGGCATTACGATGGGGCAGGCATTTCATTCTGCTCTTGGTGAAAAACGCGGAATAACAAGATATGGTTCTTTCTATCTGCCGATGGATGAAACTCTCGTTTTAGTGTCTCTGGATATCAGCGGACGCCCATTCCTTGTCTATGATTCTGGAGATGCTCCTATGATACCAATGATCGGCTCCTATGATACAGAACTTACAGAGGAGTTTCTTCGCGCTTTTGCCTTTCATGCCGGCATCACGCTCCATGTGAAGATTCTCTATGGAACGAACTCACATCATAAGGTAGAGGCTGTATTCAAGGCACTTGCACATGCACTGAGGATTGCCACAGAAAAAGATGAGCGACTGGGGGATGTGGTTCCATCGACCAAAGGGCTTCTGTAAGAAGGAGTTCATATGATTACGATAATAAACTACGGAGCGGGAAATTTATTCAGTGTTGAGAAAGCATTTGCCGCGTTGGGAGCAGAAGTATGCGTCAGCTCCAACTCCGCAGATATTCTCTCCTCGGATAAAATTGTATTGCCCGGTGTTGGGGCTTTTGGGGACTGCATGAGGCAGCTGAGTGCATCCGGATTGATTCCTGCCATCAAAGAGAGCGTTGCAAAAGGAATTCCCTTGCTCGGCATCTGCGTTGGGCTTCAAATTCTTTTCGAGGGCAGTGAAGAATCCTCCGGTGTAGAGGGACTCAATCTATTGCGCGGTCGTGTACGAAAAATATCCGCACCACATGAAAAGATTCCGCATATGGGCTGGAACGCATTGGAGTTTGCTGAAAATCATAGGGAGAAGGGGTTGTTTAAGGGAATTCCTCAATCTTCGTATGTTTATTTTGTCCACAGCTATTATGCAGTTCCTGAGGATATGTCTATCGTTTCGTCGAGCTGTTATTATGGTGAGAAAATTACAGCGTCCATATCCACTGAAAATATCATGGCGACTCAATTTCACCCTGAAAAGTCGGGGGACGTCGGGCTAAACATCATTCAGAATTTTATTCATAACGGATCGGAGGGAAGTACATGATTATTCTTCCCGCAATTGATTTACGTGATGGGAAATGCGTCCGCCTACTCAAAGGCAATTTTGCACAGGAAACCGTATACAGCACCGAACCGGAGGAGGTCGCTCTCCGATGGGCGAGGGAAGGTGCGGAGTTTCTGCATGTAGTCGATCTTGATGGGGCACTTGCAGGAAAGCCGCAAAACACCGAGGCAATCAAAAAAATCCTCAACAGTATTCAAATCCCCATGGAAGTTGGCGGTGGAATACGCACACTTGAAACCATAGATGCAACCTTAGAGCTTGGTGTATCTCGCGTGATTCTCGGGTCTGCCGCCGTACAGAATCAAGCTCTTGTAAAGAATGCATGTCAGCGGTATGGCAATCGCATCGCTGTTGGAATTGATGCCAAGGATGGAATTGCTGCCATTGACGGATGGGGGGTATCGGGGGGGATTTCTGCCATTGATCTGGCAAAGGAACTTTCCTCGTATGGTTTAGAAACCATCATATATACCGATATATCGCGGGATGGAACGCTTTCCGGTGTTAATGTTGAGGCAACAGCCAAACTGGCATTGGAGTCCGGCGTCAATGTCATTGCTTCCGGCGGTGTAAGATCGTTGGAGGATATTCACTCACTGAAAGCACGGGAAGCAGATGGGGTCATTGGTGTGATTGCTGGAAAATCCATCTATGAAGGAACGCTTTCTTTACCCGAAGCAATTGTTGCTGCTCACTGAAAACACTGCGGCGTTGGAAGGAGAGATTCTAGTTTGAAGAAAACCTTTGCAAAACGTATTATACCTTGCCTCGATGTCAATGATGGACGTGTTGTCAAGGGGACAAACTTTGTCGGATTAAGAGATGCCGGAAGTCCGACCGAGTTGGCCGAACGCTATGACAAAGAGCGCGCAGACGAGCTTGTGTTTCTGGATATTACAGCTTCCAATGAAGAACGAAACACAATGATTGATGTTGTATCCGACTGCGCCTCAAAAGTGTTTATTCCGCTTACCGTTGGCGGTGGCATTCGAAGTACGGAGGATATGCACCGCATGCTGAATGCGGGAGCGGATAAGGTTTCTGTCAACACGTCAGCAGTAAAAAATCCAGATATTATTCGAGAAGGAGCAATGCGTTTCGGCAGCCAATGCATTGTCGTTGCAATCGATGCACGGAGAAATGGTACAGATTCATGGGAAGTCTATATTAACGGGGGACGAACACCTACGGGGCTGAACTGCATTTCATGGGCGAAGGATGTTGTTAAACTTGGCGCCGGTGAGATTCTGCTGACCAGTATGGATGCTGATGGAACAAAGAATGGTTATGACATTGCACTCACGCGTGCTGTGTCAGAAAATGTCAATGTACCCGTCATCGCTTCCGGAGGTGCGGGCAAATTGGAGCATTTCTATGATGTGCTTGCCGAGGGAAAAGCGGATGCCGTATTGGCCGCATCTTTGTTCCACTATGGAGAGCTTTCAATAAAAGAAGTAAAGATGTACTTAAAATCACGAGGTCTGGAGGTACGATTCTAATGAATGTTGACATCTCGATGATTCAATTTGATGAGCGCGGGCTTGTACCTGTTGTTGTTCAGGAAGAAAACAATCAGGTTCTTATGCTTGCTTATATGAATCGTGAATCCCTTGAAAAAACGATTGAAACGGGATTTGCATGGTATTATAGCCGCAGCCGCAAAAAACTCTGGAAAAAGGGCGAAACATCTGGAAATGTGCAGCACGTCCAGGAACTTTCGTATGACTGTGACGGCGATACAATACTCCTCCGTGTCAAACAGACAGGCGTATCCTGTCACACCGGCTCGTATTCATGCTTTAGCGGCCGAAAGCTCTATTGCGCAAGTGAAAACAGTATTGTGCCTATTGAAGCGAGGGATGAAATGTCGCTTACAGAGATCCTGTCTGATCTTTATCAGGTGATTCAGAGCCGCCGGCTACATCCGGTTGAGGGCTCTTATACAAATTATCTCTTCGATAAGGGCCAAGATAAGATTTTGAAAAAAATCGGTGAAGAGACAGCAGAGACAATAATTGCCTCTAAAAATAATATCCGTGAGGATGTACTTTATGAGATGGGTGATCTCTGGTACCACTGTTTGGTACTGCTGGCTTATCATAATATGACCCCAGAGGATCTGCTTGAAGAATTGAAGCGAAGGCATAACGGCGGCAGCTATCATAAGTTTGCCGGAAAAACCGGAATACGTCCGGATATGTAATTTTTCATCATTTTCACCAATTTACTATCCATAATGGTAATTATGGATAGTAAAAGAAGGAGGTGGAAATAAGAGCTAAAAATATGTGAATTTTATAACTTGTCGTTGACAATCATGCTGTTTGAATCTATAATTTAGATGTTGGGTTATATAATTTTTGATTATGATTTTAATCAAGGAGAGTGTTCTTTTATGTCAAAGAATCCGGTCAAAATCACCGAGACTGTTCTCCGTGATGGACATCAGTCATTGGTGGCAACCCGCATGAGAATCTCGGATATGCTTCCGCAGCTTTCGGCACTTGATGCTATCGGCTACAATGCCCTTGAAGCATGGGGCGGCGCAACATTTGACACTTGCCTGCGCTTCCTTGATGAGGATCCATGGGAACGCTTGGATACCTTAAAAAAGCATCTCAAAACGCCGATACAGATGCTTCTCCGCGGTCAGAATCTTCTTGGATATAATCACTATTCCAATGATGTTGTCGAGAAATTTGTTCATAAGGCATCCGAGCACGGTGTCGGTGTATTCCGTATTTTTGATGCACTCAACGACATCCGCAACCTCAAAGTGGCAATCGACTCTGCGCTTAAGTGCACTGAAAAGCCCCATGTGCAAGGTTGCCTCGTTTATACGATTAGCCCGGTTCATTCGAATGAGAGCTTTGTTGAACTCGCGATTGAACTTGAGAAGATGGGATGTCATTCTGTTTGCATTAAGGATATGTCAGGACTTTTGAAACCTTACGTGGCAGAAGATCTTGTCAAAAAACTCAAAGCGGCAGTGAAAATCCCTATTGAACTTCATACACATTGCACCTCTGGGTTTGGTCATGCAACTTACCTGAAGGCGATCGAGGCGGGGGTTGATATTATTGATACTGCACTTGCTCCCTTCTCTAGCGACACTTCGCAGCCATGCACAGAGACGATGGTGGCAATGCTTGAAGGTGAGGAACGTGATACCGGCCTTGATCGTCAGGCGATGACACCGATCTCGAAGTACTTCCTCGGTGTCAAACAGGATCTCATCAAGACGTTTAACCTCAAGGGCTACTTTGATATCAACCCGAACGTGCTGGATTTCCAGATCCCTGGCGGAATGCTTTCCAATCTTGCAAACCAGCTTAAGGAAGCTGGCATGGAGGATAAATATCAGGACCTTCTTGATGAAATGCCTCGTGTACGCAAGGATATTGGGTATCCCCCGCTCGTTACTCCGTCATCCCAGATTGTTGGAACAATGGCGACATTTAATGTTATGAGCGGCGAGCGCTATAAGATGGTTCCGAATGAGTTCAAGGATCTTGCACGGGGTAAATTTGGAAAGACTCCGGTTGAGGTGGATCGTAAATTCTTGACAGAGACGCTCCATATTTCTCCTGATGACATCATAGAGGATTGTTCTGTTGAGGATGCTAAGGCGAAGACCTTTATGGAGTTTAAAGAGGAGCTGAAAGACAAAGGCTATCTCAACCCGACAGATGAAGATGTTCTCTCGTACGCCCTCTTCCCGCAGGTAGCTGAAGAGTTCTTCAAGGCCCACTATAAGCCGATTACTGCTTATGTTAAAGAATAATAAGCAACTCTACAATTGTTTTTAGGAGACGGGTTAGGATTCTTTGCCGTATACAAGATCCTAACCCTTTTTATTTATTTGGAAAGAATACAGATTTTCCAATAAACTCTCTCAGAATGGAATTATTAGGAATATCATCTGTTTCAGAAATCTCATTCACATATTGAAGGAAGCGAAGAATCAGACGAGCTTCCAGATAGCCCTCTTCTCCCCTTTTTATTTCTGCCAATAACGGTACGGCATACCTCTTCAGTACACCTACTTCATAGATAAGAGCTGAATTGAAGAGAACATCGGCATCCTCCTGGAATGGGAAGATATACTTCTCTTCTCCCGCTCTCACATCCGGCCATTGCCGAATACTTTTGAGTGCCTTTGAACCACGAAATTGGTAATCACGCACTAATCTGCGCAAGAAACGCACCTCTGTTGTGGGAATTCTGTTATGGGCATCGATATTGAGTTGTGTTAATGCACTGATGTATATCTTATATTTATTTATTCGTGGGATATCTTTTGTAAGATGTTCATTCAATCCATGAATCCCCTCAATAATTATTGGATGATCTTTCTGAATGGATAATATGTCCTCTTCTCTCCATTCTCTTTTTCCTGTTATAAAATTATAGTGAGGAAGTTGGAGCTCTTTGCCTGAGAGAAGAGCAAGCATATTCTCATTAAACAATTTTGTGTCAAGTGCTGCCAGCGATTCATAATCGTACTCCCCTTTTTCGTTAAGGGGAGTGTCTTCTCGATTTAAAAAATAGTCGTCCAAAGAAATCATAATTGGCCGGAGTCCGTTAACACGCAGCTGGATCCGAAGTCTCTGCGCAAAAGAGGTTTTTCCGGAAGAGGATGGCCCAGCAATAAGAATTAAGCGGATATTCTCTCGATAATGGGATATATGATCTGCTATTTGAGCAATGCGTTTCTCTTGCAATGCTTCTGAAATACGAATCAGTTCCCCCATATTCCCTTGCTCATTTATAAGATTTAAATCAGTTATAAAGCGACATTCCATGATGTTTGCCCACTCTTTGGATTCATAAAGGATATGTTCGAATTTCGGTTGACTTACTCGTTTTCTTATTCTTCCCCGTGTCATTTCATCAGGTGTTCGAATTAATACGCCGTGGGGCTCATAATCAAGTTCAAACCGATTCAGATGTTTTGTTTCAGGAAGCATCGGACCATATAGATAATCTGAATAACTCTCACATATATAGAGACTGATAATGGGAGTCGATAAGGAAGAAAGCAGTCTTACCTTTCCATACCTTTGTGATTTTTGAAATAGCTTGATTGCTTCTTCCCGTGGAATGGTATATTTGATAATTGGAATATTATCTGCGATCATCTGTCGCATTTGCTTGTTAACTTTATCTATAAAATTAGCATCGATATCTTTTCCGGAAGTTTTTATTTCGCAATAGAGCCCCTTATTTACTGTAAATTTTGCAATTACCTCCGCTTCATGTTCAATCTTATTTACAGCAATAATTAAAAGGAAAAGGACCGAACGCCTATAAATGCTCCATCCTAATGAAGTATCTAATTCAATAAATTGAATCTCATCGGTATCATCGTAAACCGTCTGAATATCACGTACCTCACCATTGATTTTTGCAGCTACAATGAGACTGGAATAGTATGGTTGAGCTTCAGCAGCCATCATAATCAATGTTTTTTTCATCAAGAAAATCCTCCTTATATTATTCTCTATATGAAAAATCCTGCTCCATAGCGAGCAGGATTTTTTATTTTTTAAACAAATAAAATTATGAACTTATAAGTGAGTGCACCCATAATTGCCGTACATGGAATTGTTAGTATCCATGCGGCAACCATTTGTTGAGCAACCCCCCAGCGAACGGCATTGATGCGCTTTGCCGCACCAACCCCCATGATTGAGCCCGATACTACATGTGTTGTACTTACCGGCAGATGTAAAAGCGTCGCTCCAAATATTATAATAGATGAATTCAAGTCGGCAGAAAATCCGGAAATCGGTTGAAGTTTAAATATTTTCCCGCCAATAGTTTTGATAATTCTCCACCCGCCGACCGCTGTGCCGCAGGCCATTGCAGTCGCTGCCAATACTTTAACGTATGTCGGAACTTCAAATACGTCAATATATCCACCGGATAATAAGGCCAATGTTATTATACCCATTGATTTTTGTGCGTCATTTGAGCCGTGTGAAAAGGCCATTGTGGCTGCGGATAAGATTTGCATTTTTTTAAACTTACCATTGATGGATGTCGGACGAAAGTGCCCAAAAAAACGAAATAAAAATAACATGATAATGCAACCAGAAACCATACCGACAACCGGGGATAATATCAAAGAGAGAATAATTTTTCCTATACCTTCAAAATTCAATCCATCAACGCCCGAAGAGGACATAATCACTGCTCCGATCACGCCTCCGATAAGGGCATGTGAACTGCTTGAGGGCATAGCAAACTTCCAAGTGATTATATTCCATACGATAGCTCCGAAAAGCGCAGCGATAAGAACATGCTCATCTACATGCGATGCCGATTTAACAATATCTGATCCAATCGTTTTTGCGACACCGGTGCTGTACATTGCACCAAAAAAATTAAGGACAGCCGCCATGATAATTGCGTGCTGCGGATGAATTGCTCTTGTTGAAACAGAAGTGGCAATTGCATTTGCGGTATCGTGAAAACCGTTGATAAAATCAAATATCAGAGCTAAAAGAATAACCAAAAAGATCAGAAGCTGCAAATCAGGCATATTTCATTACAACTCCCCGCAGCATGTCAGCAATGAGTTCACAATGGTCCAAAGTATCTTCCAGCTGCTCTAATACATCCTTCCAGCGAATGAGCTCAATTGGATCTTTTTCGTGTTCGAAAAGATAGGCGACTTCACTCCGATAGATAAGATCTCCTTCACTTTCATAGCGTTCGATCTTATGAGAGGCATCCAATATCTGTACTTGATTTTTACGAATATTTTCGAGAAAAGACACTGCACGGACAACTTCTTCTGTTGCTGATATGAGAAGTTTTGTTAAGTTAATTGCCCCCGGCATGGGCTTTCCCATGCGATACATATCGTAACGTTGTAATATTCCTTGCAATAAATCAACACCATCATCAAGATCATTGGCAAGAGCATATATATCTTCTCGATCAATTGGAGTAATAAAGGTTAGATTTAACTTGTCAATGATGCGATCATTGATGGCATCAGCTTTATGTTCAATACGATTGATTTCCTCCACTTTTTCGGGTGTAGTAGTATAATCTTTCATAACTTCATTTAAGACGAGAGCACCTGTATGAAAAAATTTTGCACTTTCAATAAACAGATCAAAGAATTCATCATCTTTCTGTTTAAAATTAAACATAAGTCCAGTCCCTCCTTAACGAAGATATTAAACTGGAGGCGTGTATACAAAACCTGCCTACTAATAATATCATCAATTCAGATTGACAGCAAGATAAAATTTGAAAAGGAAAGGCACCGCGTCATTCATTAGATACATTAAAAATCCCTAGCGGCAAGATGACTGCAACTAGGGATAGGTCATGTATAATGCTTTCGTCGTTCTTTAAAAAATTTCTTTATTATAGCTGAACACTCATCGGCCAATATACCCGCACATATTTCTGGCTGGTGATTCAGTCCAGGACAAGATGTGATATTAAACAGAGACTCACACCCCCCTGCTTTCCTATCTGTACTCCCATAAACGATACGGGAGATACGACTCATGACAATCGCACCGGCGCACATGGGGCATGGCTCTATGGTTACATATAGAGTCATTTCTGTCAAGCGCCAGCGTCCAAGGCTTTTACACGCACGCCGAATGGCAATCAATTCTGCATGCGCTGTTGCATCGTGCTGGGTTTCACGAAGGTTGCATCCGCGAGCAATCAGTGTTCCTGCTTTATCTATAATCACTGCGCCAATCGGAACCTCTCCTAGTGCATATGCATGCTTTGCCTCTTCCAGTGCCATACGCATTCCGGTGATATCATCCAGCATGAGGCGGCTTCTCCATTGCTTTTGAAATATCAGCTTTTCCCTGATAAAAGAGGGATTGTGTAGGACGACCAACATCGAGTCGATATGCACAATCTGAAGAGGTTCCCTTCGACTGCTGATTTTTTTTCTTTTCTACGGCTTCTTCGAATACAGAGGCAAAAGCACCTTCTTGTTCCCTATCATCAAATCCTCTTCTGCGTTCGAATAACGCATCATTATTGAATCGCATTCGTTTTATGCGCATGACACGTTCAATACGCTCTGACACTGTTGACACCCCCTGTCAATATTAACAAACTATTCTATCTTATATTAGTGGTATCGTTTTTTGGTCATAAAACTTAAATAGAAAGAAGGTATCATTCCTGTAAAACATGGAATAATACCTTTTGTGAGAGCATGTTTTTTGTTATCCGGGCGGCCATGTAAGCGGTCGTCCGCCGAGGAGGTGAAAATGCAGATGTTCGACCGTCTGTCCTCCATCTGATCCCGTATTTGTTACAAGACGAAATCCGTTAATGTCGACCCCCAAATTGCGGGCAATCTCAGGAATGACCTCGGTCAGGAGATGCCCCGTCAGGTCTTTATCCTCTGCCCCCAGAGCAAGAATACTTGCAATGTGTTTTTTTGGTATGACGAGAATGTGTTCCGGTGCCTGCGGATCGAGATCACGAAACGCGAGCACTTGATCATCCTCATAGACCTTTGTCGAAGGAATCTCTCCTTGTGCAATCTTACAAAAGATACAGTTCGCCATTTGAGTCACTTCCTTTCAATTTATTGGAATAAATTCGATAAGAAGAGCCATTATTCCTTCCTGTTTTTAAGGATCACGAAACCGTTGTATTTCACATCTTTACTTCCTTCCCTGTATTGAGCAGGAAGAGATAGCGTTCTTTGACCGGCTTGTCAAGGATGGTCTCTACGGCGTCGCAGTAAAGATCGATCTGGAACTGATAGCGGGCCCGCGCAGTTGCGGCGGAGATTTTACGGTCGGTCTTGTAGTCGACCAAGATGTAGTTACCGTTTTCCTCCTCAAAGAGGACATCGATGATGCCCTGCAAAAAAATCTGATCGTTTTCGTCTGTTGCCCCTTTATAGTAAGCATGTGCCGGCAGGAGACGCCCGAAGGGGAGTTCGCGATAGACTGCCTTTGCCGCATGCATACGTCGTCCCAGATTGGACGAGACAAAAGTCCATATGTGATCGAGATTGATGATGCTGCGCTCTGCTTCCGTGAGAATCCCTTTTTCCACGAGTGCATTCACCTGCTGTTCAATGGCAGCAATGTTTGCGATATCCGATAGGTCGAGCTGCTGCATAACTGTGTGCATTGCCGTTCCGCGCTCCATCGGCGTCAGATACTCTCGTTCCGATGAGCGCAGGAAGCGCGGAACTTCCCATTCCAGCGGTGTATCTACCGAATCACCAACAGCCGGCAGGAATGGAGCGATCGATTTTTCCTCGGCTTCCTGCTGCCGCTTGAGCTCCGTGACGCTGGTCTTTGCGTGGATCTGCACTGTTCCGCGCAAATCATAGACCCAACCCAGAACCGCCGCGACTCGGTCGGCATCCTTGCCCACTGGGAGCGGTTCATCGACACGGACGGCAGTGAGAATGTCATCCTCGTTTTCCTGTGCTTCTTTTTGTGATGCGCGTATATTCTCGTCAATGATCCGTACATCAAAGTGCGCCTTTGGATTGCTTGGCATACGACACACAATATCATCTGTATCGTTAAACAGCACCGCACCATCGGGATGGCGCATCAGAGAGAGTGCAATCCAGTCGAGATAGGATCTCGCGCCGAGAATGGCTTCTTTTGGAAATACAGCGTCCTGAATCGGTGTATATTTGAGACAGGTTTCACGCAGCTGCTCCAATGCATCTTTGCCCGTACGCGTGATGTTCAGAGTACCCGTCAGGATGAGCTTTTCCTGTGCACGCGTCATGGCAACATAGAGGATACGCACCTCCTCCGCCATCGTCTCACGTTGAATGACGGCTTTGACCTTCCTCCGTGACATGGTATCGTATTTCTGCCGTCCGGTCATGCTGTTCTCATAGACACGCAGACCGATGCCCTCGTGTGCATGACAGAGCAGATCACCCTGTGCGTCCTGCATATTGAACGCGCCTGCGATATTGGCAAGAAAGACGATGGGAAACTCCAGCCCCTTGCTGCGGTGAATCGTCATGATGCGCACGACATCCTCGCTTTCACCGAGGGTACGCGCAACAGAGAGATCTGTGCTGCGCCGCTTCAGTGCATCGATGTAACGCAGAAAGCGAAATAGTCCGCGCTCGTTTGTCCGCTCGAAATCGGCAGCACGGTCAATGAGCATACGCAGATTTGCCTGCCGCAGGATGCCGCCGGGGAGTCCCCCGACGTAGTCATAGTAGCCCGTCTCACGATAGAGCAGACGGAGCAGTTCGGGAACGCTCTGCACGAGGACGCAGCGTCGCCAATATCGGATGCGCTCCAGTGCATTTGCCGCCTTTGCTGTGAGCTCGTCTGAAAGTCCTCCCCCCGTTGCACCTATCAGGATGTCATAGATCCCGCCAAGCGGTGTATGTATGCGCAGTGCAGCCATATCCTCCATCGTCATGCCAATCATGGGTGATACGAGTACGGCGGTGAGCGGTGTATCCTGACGGGCGTTGTCCAATACGGCAAGCAGGGAGAGCATCATGCGAATCTCACTCGCCTCAAAATAGCCGGCAGTATCGTCCGCATACGCGGGGATATTCTCTTTTCGCAGCGCATCCAGCAAAATCCCCGCACGCTCCTTCGCGCCACGCAGGAGAATGACAATATCCTTGTTTTGGACAGCATGCCCGTTGTGCAGAACATACCCCTCGGATTTGAGTTTCTGAATGCGGCGTGCAATAAAATGCGCCTCAATTTCAAATGCTTTTCGTTCTTCCTCCCCCTCCGCGTCAGCGGAATAGTCTGCATGCAGGAGGTTGATCTCAAGCGGCCCTGCGAGTGACGTTCCCTTTGTCGGCTCTGCAAATACGAGTCCTGGATTGAGATGCGCATGAACGTCATAGGAAATGTCGACCGCTTCTTTGCTCATGATCTGTGAGAAGATCTCGTTGATGGGCTCAAGCACCTCGGCGCGGCTGCGGAAGTTATCGGACATCGTCACGAGTTCGCCCTCCGCGCTGTCGCCACGGTATGCCTCATAGGTATGCTGAAAGAGCGACGGATCGGCAAGGCGAAACCGATAGATGCTCTGCTTCACATCACCGACAATGAAGCGGTTGTTTTCGCGTGCAATCTGCCGCAGAATCCCCTCCTGCAGTCCGTTTGTATCCTGGTACTCGTCCACCATGATTGCGTCGTAATGGGCCCGCAGCTCATCGGCAATCTCGGTCGGCGCGGCAACGGTCGGATCCTCCTGCAGCTGCTTCGGATCGCGACAGAGAAGTTCGAGTGCCGTATGTTCAAGGTCGCTGAAATCGAGGATGCTGCGCTCAATTTTTTTTTGTTGAAACGCATTGTGAAATGCTATTGTCAGGCGAACGTACTGACGGATGGCGGCATTTGCAGCATTTTCGGTATCATATAGCTCCTGTGCTGTTGCGGGCAGACGAGCAATGCAGCCGTCCCACGGGGCATGGATATTCTCCGTCAGCTTCTTGAGCTGTGCTCCGACCTCGGGATCACAGTCCTCGACCGCTTTGCGCGGTATATTTTTTTTCGCCTTTTTCGCCGCAGCCGCTTGCGCCAGAAATGCTTCCCATGCGCTGTCCTGTCTGGCATTCACAAATCCATTGAGCTCCGCGTGCAAATCCTCGTAGATTTCCCTGTTATGCACAAGTGCTTCAAGACATTTGGCTGCTGCCGTACGCAGGTCATTGCCGCCGCTTTTGAGAAGCTCGATTGCCGCCGTATAGTTCGTGCAGACCTGTGAAAGACTGTGCTCCAACTCATCTGCCAGTGTCTGAAATCCGTCACGCGCCCAATACGGCGCATCGGTGGGCTCGTTTCCCTGTGCCGCAAGCCATGTCACGGGCGAGGGCTGACTGAGCGAAAAGGCGTGCAGTGCAAGGATTTCTCCCTGCAGTTTTTCGTCGTCCCCCTTCACGCCTCCATAGGCATCGGAAAAGGAAAGAAAGCCCTCGGGGTCGCCCGCTGCCGCTTTCTCATATTCGCTCTCAATCATCTGTTCAAACACGTCGTTTTTCAGCAGCCGAATCTCCTGCTCGCTTGCAATACGGAAGGTCGGCGGGATCTCTGTCGCATCGATATGTGACTGGATCAGATGCTGACAAAAGGAGTGGAATGTTGAGATATCCGCTCCCGTGAGGAGGACGCGCTGCCGTTCGAGCGCAGCGACATCTTCGAGTGCCCCGCCGTTCTCGACAATGACATCAATTTCGGCGTTGAGTGCTGCCTCAATGCGCTCACGCATCTCCGATGCAGCAGCCTTGGTAAAGGTGAGGACGAGGATGCGGTCCAGCGACAGCGTTCCCGTACGTACCTGCGAGATGATGCGCTCGACCAGTACGCGCGTCTTTCCCGACCCTGCTGCCGCAGCGACGAGGATGTTCTGTCCACGCGTCTCAATCGCTTTTTGTTGATCGGCGGTAAACTGCATCCGTTCAGCCATTGGACTTCACCTCCCCGCACACCATCTGTGCAATCTCCTCCATCGCTGCCTGTGCATTGTCTGCAATCTCACGATAATGATCCCCCTGTCCAACCTCCGGATCGAACGAGCAGATGGAGCGATAGGTACAGAAGGTACAGGCATTGCGATCCCGAAAACGATAGGGCGCAACCTGTATATTGCCCTGCAGGATCTCCTCGGCAGTCGTGCGGATCAGCTGCGGCAGATAGGCAAGCAGCTGTTCAAACTCCTCGCGTGAACGAATGTGCCTTGCCGATGCCTTGGAAATGCTTTTGTCCTTGTTGAAGGTGATGCAGAGATGCTCCCCCATCGCGTCAATGCTCTGTGTGATCTCCGGATCGTCGATCAGCATCCCCGTGAGTACCATGTCCTTTGCAACCATCTTGTGAAGGTCGCTATCATCCAGACGCACATCGCTCTTGACGATGGGATTCACGACAGGAGCATAGAGCATCCCCGCCGGAAAGCTGTCTGTATCATGGAGGAGGCTGCGTATGACAAAGAGATAGAGCAGCAGCTGCATCTTCAGCCCGTGGCGAATCTCGGGCAGGAGCAGGGATGTTCCTCCCGTCTTGTAGTCGAGGACGAGGTAGTAGTCACGCGCCTTTGTCACATCAAAGCGATCGATCTGCCCGCGCAGGGAGAGTGTTGCCCCGCCCGCAAGCTGAAACTCCTCCAAACGGACATCATCCATGTCGCGTCCAAAACTGATCTCAAATCCAAGCGGATGAAATGACGATGCCTTTGCCCACGATGTCAGGTGACGGATGACCTGCTGCGCGGTGCGCCGAATGCGTTCAATCCGATGGCGGTAGCTGGCGCGGCTAATCAGAACGGAGCTGCGGATGCGCGGAATGACCTCGTGCATCAGCTCATCGATCTTTGCCGCGCTGTCGGGCTCTGCCGCGCACCAGTCGTTCGCATGTTTCGTACGCACCCATTCACCGTATCCATGTAGGATCTCATGCAGGAGCGTGCCAAAGTCATTGCTTTGAAACTCATAGACATCGCGTTCCTTGAGACCGAGACCGTACATTGCAAAGTGGCGGAACGGGCATTGACGAAAGGTCTCCAGACGTGTCGTGCTGCCGCTGATCCGCCCGTCACGCGCAAACAGCTGCTTTGCCGTCGCCAAAGACAGCTGCTCCTCCTCGCGCGGCGATGAAACCAGACCGCGCACCATCAGACGAAGCAGCGGATGCATCACGGCATTGCTGCGCATCCAGTTGTAGACATCACTCCAGAGAGGGAGCATTATCCCGCGCTCCTTCTGTCCGAGCAGAGCCCCTGCCAGCAATGAGAGTACGGGATGCGGCGCGGAGAGCACAAGATCATCCGTACGCTCCACCATGGCGAGCGGGATGGAGAGCACCGTCGGACAAATCACACGCAGACGAGTGATCAGGGGCGACGGTGCGAGTGCCGCTCCATCGGCAGAGGAGAGTGCATAGGAGACCCACAGATACTCCCGTGCCTCGGTAAAACCACGATAGAGCTGATAGCGTTCCAGAAAGCTCTGCTCATGGCCGCCGCCGAAGATCGTATGATTCGTATGTGCGAGCGACTCGCGGATGGAAAGGCGATCTGCATCCGACAGCACGCCCTGCTGTACTCCCGCACGCGGCATCGTTCCTGCATTTGCACCGATAATATAGGCGGCACGAATGCCCGCGAGACTGTTCTGGTCGAAGGCGGCAATCGTGACATGATCGAGCCCCGGTGGAATCAGGGCAATTTCGAGTGCATCTAGACCGTCCTGCAGCAGCTCCTCAAAGTCACGGGCAGAGAGGTTCTCGTCTCCGCTGACCTCGACCAGCTGCTCCAGGAGTGTCATACAGGAAGCCCAGATCTGTCGGTGTGCCGCCGCATCCGCAAGACGCCCTTCGGCATCTGCTTCCGCACTCCACATCTCTAGTTTCTGCGGCGCTTCCAGTTTGGTGAGGAATTTGTAGAGTGCATGGGCACGCTCTTGCGCTAAGCATCCCTCCCGACGAAGATTCTGTGTCAGCAATGAGAGCGGTGCCGCAATGCGCCGACGAATGTCATCGAGGGCAATCTCCTCGGCAATGCGCATGGCATTTTGCTCTGTCTCCCGCGCATCCTCCGGGATCGTACGGCGGACAAAATCCCAGTCCTCCGTCGCCGTCCACTGATTTTCGCTGTGGATGCCGAACGCCAGACAGTAGTTTTCCAGTCGGTCGACCGCTTCCTGCCAATCGCCGCAGGAAAAGCCGCCATCATCTGTTGGCTCTGTCACGACAGGAAAAAATCCCGTGCGCAGGGCACGGAATACGGTATCGTACCCCCAGCCGCGCCATGCCGTCTGTGCGGCGGCGCGCAGAAGCTCTGCGAGAGGATGATGGGTGCTCGGACGCTTTGCATCCAGATGGCATGGGATGCCGCAGTCGGCAAATGCCGGCAGCAGGAGATCCGCATAGGTATCCATATCGCGTACGAGAACGGCAATCTCACGATAGCGATATCCCTCCTCGCGTGCCAGGCGCAGTATATCTGACGCGACGGCCTCCGCCTCGAGGCGCGGGTTTGCTGCCTCGACAAGCTTGAGTGCATTGTCCGCGATGGGAGCAAGACGTACGTGTCCGAACAGATGCCCTTCAATCGCTGCAAGCGATGGCTTTTGTGCACGCTGCTGCTCCTCCGTAAGATGTATTTCCGGCACAGCCGCTGGATCCATCTCGACAAGAAGCTTCGTCAGTGACTGCATGGTCTGATAAGAACGCGCGAACAGCCCCGTATCCCTTGTGTTTTCGGGGAGATTGACCCGCACGCGGCCCCCCTCGCGCTGTCCGTCCATCGTCAGACTGATATGAACCGTATCCGCTGTGTGAAAGAGTTCCACGAAAACTGCCATTTCCTGCGGATTGAAAAAATCGAACCCGTCCACCCAGATCTCAGCCCCGCGCAAAAACGGTGCGTCCTTCAACTGGGCGGCAAGACGCTCCATGCGATCGGTCTGATCGGTCAGCCGTCCCTCCATGCGTGCGGAGAGATCATCCATGATGAGGGCGAGTTCCCTTAGTTTTTTAGAGAGTCGTCCCTGCGTATGTGCATCATCATCGGCGGCAGTACGGAGGACATCGGTGCTCAGGCGGTAGCGTTTGAGTTCAGCGATGGTATGTCCCAATGTCTCGGTAAATCCGCGCTTGCCGACGGAGCGTGCAAAGACCGATAGTTCCTTTTCGTGCTTGAGCAGGATGTCTTTTAGGAGGATGCGTCTGCCAATATCGCTGATGCGAGACAGATGTGCACCGCCGGTCTCGAGAAGGACCTGCCTTGCAAGACGGCGGAAGCCAAAGACATATGCCTGCAGAAATCCGGCACTGTGTGTCAGTGTCTGTGCCAGTGCACGCTCTGCGGCATAGGTCATATGCTCCGGAACGAGGAGGATGCGCTGTCTGCCGAGCGGCTCACGCTCCAGTGCCTGTCTCATCGCGGCAAGGCAGGTGTGTGTCTTGCCCGTTCCTGCGCGTCCGATGATGAACTCGAGTTTTGCCGTCATAATGCCTCCAAGCCGCCCTGTGTGAAGTGTGCTCTGCTGCCGTTTGCCGTACGCAATACCTCCAGATGGATGGGAATGCGTGCACGCAGTTCCTCAACATGGGAGATGATGCCGACAAGACGCCCGCCCTCCTGCTGTACCTCAAGCAGCGCACGGATCGCAATGTCGAGGGTCTCGCTGTCGAGTGAGCCAAAGCCCTCGTCGATGAAGATCATGTCAAGGTGCATCCCGCCCGCATAGTGCTGCACCACATCCGATAGTCCGAGTGCCAGTGCAAGGGACGCGAGGAAGGTCTCGCCGCCGGACAGTGTGCGTGAGACGCGCGGTAGCCCCGTGTACTCATCGAATACGTCAATTTCGAGCCCCCACCATTTGTTTTTGTGTCCGCCCTCCCCGTGGATGAGGCGATAGCGTCCACGGCTCATCACGATGAGACGTGCATTTGCCGCCTCGATGACATCGCTCAGGATCGAGCGCAGAACATAGGTCTGAAAATGCACCTGATAGGGCGCTCTTGCCGCCGCAACAGAGGCGAGTTTGCCGATGATGCGGTAACGCTGTGCACGCGCTGCGCCGGATTGTTCGAGCGCAACGATGCTCTGCATCATACGGTTCAGCGCATTCCAACGCTCCGTACGCTTGCCCTGCTCCTGCGCAGCCTCCTGCACCGCCTGATCGGCTGCTGCCTCTGCGGCCTTCAGTGCTTCCATATCGGGCGCGACGCACCCGTCAGCGGCATCTTTTGCCTTTTGGAATACCTCCTCTGCGGCTTTGCGTTCGCTGTCATACAGTGTCAGTCGTTCACGCACTGCGTCCAGATGCTTGCTGTCTGCCCATTTCCCCTCGACAGCCGCATGGTATTCCTCCTCCGAGGAGAACCCGGCAGATGTACGTGCATCTGCATATGCCGTTTGTGCCGTCTGCGCGTTCTGAGATGCTTCTTCTGCAGCGCACTGAGCGGTACTCTTTCCATTTTCCGCACGTGCATATTCTGCAGATGTTTCGTTTGCTCTTTGGAGCGCATCCGCATATTCTTTTTTCTCCCGTTCCACTTCTTCTTTCAGACGAGAAATGTGTGCATCAAGGAGCGCACGGTCACGGTATTCCTCGGGGATCTGTGATTCCAGCGCAGTCTGCTCTCCCTCGCGCACGCGCAGGAGATCGCGTTTTTCCTGTGCTTCCGCCTCCTGCCTCTGTTGATCGGTCAGCAATTTTTCCAGGTGTGTCTTCTGCGCGGCACACTGTGCCGCACGTTTCTGATGCTCCCGTGCTGCGTTTTTTAACTCCATACCGCGCTGCTCAACGCGCTGTGAGAGTTCCTCCAATGTATCAGAGGCAAGATACTCGCGCAGCAGCTCCTGTTCACGGGTGTAGCTCTGCAATGCGTTCGCATGAGCCGCTTTGGCATCTTCCAGTTTGCGGGCGGATTCCTGCACGGACTTCTCTGCAATCTCGACGGATTTTGTGCATTGTTCCAATACCTGCTCGGATGGGATATCCTCCGTGTGGATGGCGGGAGTCGGGTGTGAAAGCGCACCGCAGACGGGACAGGGTGCACCATCTGCAAGCATCTCGGCGAGACGTGCAGCACTGCCGAGGTCATAGAGTGTCTGCATCTGCCGCAGCTTCGTCTTTGCGGTGGTCAATGTCTCGGCGGCAGCCTGCCATGTCTGCTGTGCCGATTCTTCCCTCTTGCCCAATTCCGCTATTTGCACATTCCATTCTGCAATGCGGGCGGCGGTATTCTGACAGCGTTTCAGGAGATCTTGCTCGTGCTGAAATGCCTCGCGTGTCACCAAAATTTTTTCAAGCGCGGTGATGCGCTCTGCATTCTCTGATTGCTCCGTACGTAGATTCTCGATCGTGCACGCATTGCTTTTTGCCGTCTCTTCGGCGCGTGCATTGGAGGCGCGAAGCTCCTCTACGACTTTTCGACAGTCTTGGAGCTGTGCTGCACGCTCTGCGTATTCCGTAAGCTGCTGCATCTGCTGTGCTTTCTTCGAGCGTTCCGGCTCCTGTTCCTCTGCCGCCTTCCGTGCTTCCTGCGCTGTTTGAAACTCTGCTTTTGCAGCGATAAAACGGGCATCTGCCGCATTGAATTCATCCGTCCGACGCTTTTTCAGCTCCTCTGCCCGTATTGCTTCGCGTTCCGTGTAGAGGACAGGATGTGCACGCTGTGCACGCTCCAAGCGTATGCGAAAATCCCGCACATCATCTTCCTGCGCCTGTTTTTCTGCGAGGTGTTTCTGTGCAGCTGCAAGCTCTTGTAATTTCTGTTCTGCCGATGCACCGAGCTCACGTGCACGACGCGCTTCCTTTTGACGTGCCTCAAAATTCTTGAGTTCATCGGCATGGCGATCGATCGCTTCTTTCAGCTCGGAAATATGCGCGCGCAGTTCATCGCTCGTGTTCAGATTTTCCGAATGGAGCATTTGGTCGATCTGAGCACGTTCCTCTTTTGCCGCATTTTCCAGACGAATGGATTCCTGCAGCAGTGCCTCCTCAAGACGTTGATACCGCTCCGTGCGAAAAATGCGCTGCATGATGGCACTGCGATCCTTGACCTCAGCAAGCAGAAACCGCTGAAACTGTCCCTGCGGCAGCAAGACGACCTGACGAAACTGATCTGCATCAAAGCCGATGAGTTGACCGATGCGCTTCGACACCTCGGTCACATTTGAATCGAGCAGCGTCTCCTCCCCATCTTCTCCCTCATCGGGAAGCCGATAGAGCTGTCCCGTTGCCGCACGCCGTGTCTTCTTGCCGCGCGACATACGTTCGTATGCAGGGGAGCGCAGCACACGAAAGCGACGGCGACCGAGCGCAAATACATACTCTACTTCCGTGACCCGCTCCGGGGGGGCGGTGGAGGACCGCAGTGTTGTACCCTCGCGAATGTTGCCGCTGGATTCGCCATACAGTGCAAATACAATCGCATCCAATATGGTTGTTTTTCCCGTCCCCGTTGCGCCATGAATGAGAACAAACGGCGCGTTTGCCAGTGCCGTCTCGAAGTCCAGTACCTGCTCCTCGACATAGGAGCCGAATGCCTGTAAGCGAAGTTTCAGAGGTCTCATTCTGCACGCTCCCCCTGCTCCATCGAATCAATGATACGAATGAGTTCGTCCCGTTCTGTCTCTGTCATCTGCTCGTCTGTTACTTCCGCAAAAAAATCGGAAAAGAGATGCAGGTCGGATTTTCCGCGTTCATAGCTGCGCTCCGTGGAGGAAAGTCGGTTGACGTTGATGTTCGGACGTGTAATGGTAAAGAGATTCGGATAGATTCGCCGCAGTTTCTCATGTGCGGCGAGCACGGCATCCGTATCGAACAGCTCCACACAGATATAGTCATCATGCGGAAGCGGATCCGTATCCGTCATGATCTCATCCATCATGCCGCGTACAATGCGTACATCATGGCGCGGTGTCAGCGGGTAGAACGTGTGAGATGCTGCACCCGCGGCATTGAGTTCGACGAGCTCAATGCCCTTTTTTTGGTGCGCTTCATCAAAGGAGTATTTCAGCAATGAGCCGGAGTAACGTACGTTCTCCGCACCCGCCCGCTGGGGTGCATGGAGATGTCCAAGTGCCGTATAGGAATATGCAGCGAAGTGCTCTGCGCTGACGTGATCGCTGCCGCCGACGGAGAGCGCGTGCTCGGACTCCGAGGTCTGACCGCCGATGACAAAGGCGTGCGCGACGGCCACGCTGCGCGCCGACGATGGAATCTGTGCACGTGCCGCCGCAATCTGTACAACAAGCGCACCATCGAAGGATACGTTTTCATTGAGCGCAAATGCCTCACGCACATGCGGGGGATCTCCATAGGGTATGAGCGAGAAGTAGACATCCCCGTGTTTATCTGAGAGAATGACGGGCGGCTCTGCGGAGCGTACCGCTCCCGCCAGATAGATTCCGGACGCACGAAGAAGCTGTGCGCCAAAGCCGAGGCGCACAGCACTGTCATGATTTCCGGCAATAAAGAGCACGCGGATTCCCTGCGCAGCGAGCCGTGTCAATATTTCGTTGAAGAGTTCGACCGCCTCAGGAGGTGGAATGGCGCGGTCATACACATCACCGGCAATGACGAGGGCATCGGGACGCACATCCTTGCAGAGCGCAAGCAGTTCCTCCAATACATACGCCTGATCCTCTGTCATATGCCGCTGTCCGAAGAGTTTTCCCAAATGCCAATCTGCCGTATGAATGAAACGCATGACATCCCCTCATCTTATCTCATGTTTATTCTGCTTCAGCCAGAATTTTTGCGACAGACGAACTGCCGATGCCCAGACGATGCACACCCATATCCAAAAATTTCTTTGCGGTAGCATAGTCCCGAATGCCGCCGGATGCCTTGACCTTGCATCGTCCGTGCGACGTATCCAGCATAATGCGCAGCTGCTCCTCAGTTGCTCCCGTGCCGAGAAATCCCGTCGCTGTCTTGACGAAGTCTGCTCCCGCTGCAATGCTGACCTCCGTTGCCCGTGCAATCTCCTCCGATGTCAGCTGGCTTGCCTCGAAAATGACTTTGACGAGCACGTTACGCGCATGGGCAGCGTTGACAACGGCGCGTATTTCCACCTCGACCTCGTCCCATTTCCCGGAGCGGGCAAGCCCATAGTTCATGACCATGTCAAGCTCCTCTGCGCCGTATTCCATATAATAGCGTGCCTCGATTTCCTTGACCGCTGCGGGGGCTTTCCCGTGCGGAAAGTCGAGCACCGTACACACACGTGTATCGGTACCCTGACAAAGCTGAACGGCAAGCGGGATATCCGCCGGCTGCACACAGACCGAGCAGCACTCCTGCCGTACCGCCTCCGTAATCGCTGCACGCACCTCATCGAAGGTCATCGCAGGATTCAGAGGAGAAGAATCGATATATCTGCTGAGTTTCATCGTTGATCCTTTCATTTCGCAGAAATCATATCTCTGAGTGATGCCTCGTCCAAGATGGGAATGCCGAGATCTTCGGCCTTTTGCAGCTTACTCCCTGCTGCTTCGCCTGCAACAAGATAGTCGGTTTTCTTCGACACAGAACTTTTTACCGTACCGCCATGCGACGTAATCAGAGAGGCACACTCCTCACGGGAAAGCGTCGGAAGCGTACCCGTAATGACAAAAGATTTGCCGTCCAGTGCCGCACCTGCGGGCTTCATCGGGGTACTCGCAAAGTTCACGCCCGCCGCACGGAATTTGTCGAGCAAGGCTCTCCCCGTTTCCGAGGTGAAGAACTCCGTGAGTTTCTGCACGCTGATTTCACCCATGTCGGGAACAGCACGGATTTTTTCGGGATCTGTGCACGCTGTCTCCTGCAAGGCATCAATGGACGGGAATGCCTGCATGAGCGAGACTGCTGCCGCGCGTCCGATGCCCGAGATCCCAAGTCCCGTGAGGAGACGATCCGGTGTGTTCGCCTTGCTTTCATTGATTGCGGCAAGACGGTTGTCGACGCTCTTCTCCCGTCCGATCAGACCGGAGGAAATCAGCTCATTACGATGCAAATGCAATGAATATATATCGGCAATATCATGCAGATAGCCTGCGTGTGTCAGTGCAATGATCGCCGATTCTCCAAATCCTTTGATATCCATCGCGTTGCGGCTGACAAAATTCAAGATATGGTTTTCTACCTGTGCGGGACACGCCGGATTTTGACATTTCATATCTGCTGTATCCGTCTCGCGTACGGCATGTGAGCCGCAGACGGGACATTGATCGCCGATCACAAATGGCGGTGTGTTCTTCGGACGTTTTTCCTTGATAACTGCTTTGACACGCGGGATGATCTCTCCCGATTTGTAGACGAGAATCGTGTCACCGATCCGCACATCCAGACTATCGATATAGTCCTGGTTATGCAGGGTCGCGCGCTCAACACGCGTACCACAGAGCTGAACAGGATCGAACACTGCCGTCGGTGTAATGCGCCCCGTCCGTCCAACGGAGAGCTCGATATTACGGAGGATTGTCTCCTTTTCCTCGGGCGGATACTTGTAGGCGATTGCCCAGCGCGGTGCCTTTGCCGTTGTACCGAGCTCCGCACGCTGTGCAAAGTCATTGACCTTGACGACGGCGCCGTCAATGTCGTAGGGAAGATCTCCGCGTCGTGCACCAATCGCCATGATTGCGTTCCAGACTTCATCTGCCGTATGACAGACATTATAGTTTGCTATGATTTTGATCCCCTGTGCCCGCATGAAATCATATGCATCAGTATGTGAGGTAAATGAATGTCCCTCTGCACGCTGCAAATTGAATACGAACATCGAGAGCTTTCGTTCCTTTGTCACGCGTGCATCCAATTGACGCAGCGTTCCTGCGGCACAGTTGCGTGGATTTGCAAACGGTTTCAGCCCGAGCAGCTCCTGCCGTTCGTTGACCTCAGCGAATGCAGCGCGTTCCATATAGACCTCTCCGCGCACTTCAAAATATGGGACGGAGTCGTGCAGTGTCTCTACAACATCGCTAATTGCGCGTGCGTTCAGAGTTACATCCTCGCCCTGTACAACTCCGTCGCCGCGTGTGATGGCGCGTACAAGTGCACCGTTTTCATAGCGCAGGGCAAGGGACAGCCCATCGATCTTTTCTTCCACAACAAACTCCGCTGACGGGAAATGTGAGAGAACACCCGTGACAAATGTGCGAATTTCGTCCTCACTGAACACGTCTTGGAGGGAGAGCATCGGAACATCATGTGGGACAAGCACTCCCACCTCGCGCTGCGCGGTTCCGCCCACCTTCTGCGTCGGCGAATTCTTTGTGATGAGCTCTGGATACTCCGCTTCGATCGCCTTGAGCCGCTGCATAAGCAGATCGAAATCATAATCCGAGATGTCGGACGCATTCTCATCGTAATACTGCTTCGAGTATTTTCGGATCTTTTTCCGCAGCTCTGTGAGTTCGTTTTTGATTTCCTTGATATCGCTCATATGTTCCTCACAGCTTCAAAATCGGTGCATATTTCTGCACGAATTTCTTGATACCTTCTCCGGGAAATGCGATCGTAAGCTCTGCATCCTCTCCCTCACCGCTGATGGCAACGATGCGTCCGTCCCCCCACTTGCTGTGGCGAACGGCATCTCCCGCTGTGAACTTTGCTGCGGCATCGGGGCGAATGATACTCCCGTCTTCTGCAGTATGCTGCGGAGGCGGCGGCAGATAGGAGCGCCGCCCGCCCGATGAACCGCGTCCCCAGACATCGGAGCGTCCGCGCCCGCTGGTGGATTCCGCAAAGAAATCCGCCGTCTTATGCTCAAGCAGTTCTTCCGGAATCTCTGTCAAAAAACGTGAAGGACGCGACATCTCCGTCCGCCCGTAGATCGTCCGCTGACGTGCATAGGTAAGATAAAGGCGGCATTCGGCACGTGTAATTCCTACATAGCAGGTGCGCCGTTCCTCCTCGATCTCCGTATCGTCAAGCAGGGTACGAGAATGTGGAAAAAGCCCCTCCTCCATGCCTGCCATGAATACAGTCGGGAACTCCAGCCCTTTTGCCGCGTGGAAGGTCATGAGCGTCACGTTGCCGTCCGACTGTTCCGTCTCGTCCACATCGGAGATGAGCGAGATCTGCGCGAGGAAGTCCTCGAGCCCGTTTTCCCCTTCCTCGGCACCGTCCTCGAAGTTCTTTGCCACACTGATGAACTCGCGCAGGTTCTCGAGGCGATCGTGATTGTCTTCCTTTGTGTCATCCTCGAGGGCTGCGGCATAGCCCGACTCCTCGATGATGTCCTCGACAATCTCGTGAAGGGGGTGCGTTCCCAGCTGTCCCATATATGTAAATATGAGTGCAGCAAAATTCTCGAGTTCGAATTTCACCTTCGCAGAGAGCTTTGGTATTGTACCAATCAGCTGTGCATCTGTGATCAGCTCAAAGAGTGAGATGCGATATTCTGCCGCCTTTTCCATCATGCGTCCCAGTGTGGTCTGTCCGAGTCCTCGTTTGGGGACGTTGATGATGCGGAGGAGGCTCAGAGTATCGCGCGGATTGTAGATAACGCGCAGATATGCAATAATATCCCTGATTTCACGGCGGTCATAGAAACGCACCGCACCGACCATTGCATATGGAATTCCCGTCGCATAGAATGCCTCCTCGATATTGCGGGATTGGGCATTCGTTCGGTAGAGAACGGCGATGTCTCCATATTTCGCGTTGAACATCGTATGAAGACGCTCCACCTCGCGCACAATGAAGGCTGCTTCGTTTTTTTCCGTACTTGCCTCGTAGACGATGAGGGGATCACCCGTCGGATTATCCGTCCAGAGATCCTTCTTTTTTCGGGTCAAATTGTTATCAATCACTGCATTTGCCGCAGCAAGGATATTCTTCGTCGAGCGATAGTTTTGCTCAAGCAGGATTACCGTCGCTTCTGGATAGTCGCGTTCGAAGTTCAGGATGTTGCGCATATCCGCACCGCGCCAGCCATAGATGGACTGATCCGCATCCCCAACGACACAGATATTCCGATGTCCCTCGGCAAGCAGTTTCGTGATCGCATACTGCGCGCCATTCGTATCCTGATACTCATCCACGAGGATGTATTGAAATTTCTTTTGGTATTTCTCGCGTATTTCCTCATTATTTGACAAAAGTTCCACCGTCAGCATCAGGAGATCGTCGAAATCCAGTGCATTGTTCGCTAGCAGTTTCGAATGATACAATTCATAGATCTTCGCTACTTGCTCCGCAAAGAAATCTGTTGCCTGCGCCGCAAATGTCTTGACATCAAGGAGACGGTTCTTTGCATCTGAGATATGCGACTGCACGGCACCCGGAGCAGTGTGTTTCTCATCGATATTTAGTTCCTTGAGACATTCGCGGATCAGCCCCTTCGTGTCCGAGGCGTCATAGATGACGAAATTCTTAGCATAGGTACCAAGATGCTCGATCTCCATGCGCAGGAAACGAGCACAAAACGAGTGAAATGTACTCAGCCAGACATCGCGTGCAGAATCCCCGATCAGTGTGTCGACGCGGTCTCTCATTTCACGCGCTGCCTTGTTCGTGAAGGTGATGGCAAGTATACGGTACGGTGGAACAGCATGCTCCAAGAGATTTGCGATACGGAAGGTCAAGACACGTGTCTTACCGGAGCCTGCTCCTGCCACGATCAGGAGAGGTCCCTCAAGGCATGCTACGGCTCGCTGCTGTGGCTCGTTCAGCCCTTGAAACAAATCCATGAGAACTCCTTTTACTCCAATAAGAAAGGCGGGGCCGCCGTAATGGCAAACTCCGCCCCTGCTGTCATATGGTGATATACATTACGTCTTGATCCGTTTGACGGCTTCCGAGAGCGGCGGGATGATCTGCTTCTTGCGTGACATGACACCGGGCAGATAGAGATGAGTACCGCTCGTATCTTTGCGGAATGCCTCTCCGATCAGTGTGCGCGGTGATCCTGTGAAGAGAAGATAGGTCGCCTCCTCGAGGATATCCGTAATCATGACAAGGCTCAAATCGAAGCCCTCTGTATCACAGATGGCCTTCATCGCAGTAAGCAGCTCATCCTCCTTTGCCATAATTTCCTTCGTATCCATGACGGAGGTCTGGCTGACAATGACGCGATAGGCACCGATTGTGAACTCTTTGAGATCGTTGCGTACAATCTCCATTGGTGACATATTGCCGGTACTCGAGCCTGCCTTAAGCATTTCCAGACCGTATGTGTTGAGATCAACATTTGCGATATCCGCCAAACGCTCTGCTGCTGCCTTATCTTTTGGTGTACAGGTTGGCGACTTGAAGAGGACAGTATCCGATATAATCGCCGAGAGCAGAAGCCCCGCAATTGATGGCGGAATATCAATATCGTTTTGCCAGTGCATGTTCGAGACGATCGTTGCAGTGCAGCCGACCGGCTCTGCATGTGTATAGATCGGCTCACTGGTGCTGATTCCGCCGAAGCGATGGTGATCGATAATTTCAATAATCTTTGCTTCTTCGATGCCCTCGACCGCCTGATTGCGTTCGTTATGATCCACGAGGATGACTTGTGCCGGCTCCGATACCACCAGTCGGTCACGGCTCACAAGGCCGACGATACGTCCGTTCTCAATGACGGGATAGTTGCGGAAATTGGTTTCCTCCATCGTCCCCTTGATATCGGAAAGGAGATCAAGCGGTTTGAAACAGACGGGATTATCATGCATGATCCGTCGGACTGGTACACACTGATTGATAAGCCGTGCCACAGTATAGGTATCATAGGGAGTTGAGAGCACAAAGACGCCGCGCGCCTCCGCTTCCTCCAAGGCTTCAACAGGAACACGTCCGTCTCCTGTTACGATCAGACAGGAAATTCCCTGCTGAATGCAGGAAAGAATCGTTTCCGTATGGCGGTCGCCAATGAGTACAATATCATTTTCTTTGATGAGTTTGTGGATCGTCTCCATACTGCCGGCCGCAATACGAATCTGCCCCTTGATGGTTTCCCCTTCTTCTCCTGAGACGAGGACGTTGCTGTCCGTTGCGCGGATGATGTCGCGATACCGAACGCGCATATCCGAGAGATTTGTCATGCCAAGCTCTTGGAAATAACGTTTTGCAAGGTCACTGACCGAAACAATGCCGACGAGGATCCCCTTGCTGTCTGTTACGGGAATTGAGCGCAGATCGTTTTCTCGCAAAACCTCTCCCAGATTTCGCAGTGTGTCATGCTGCCGGACGACGATCTTGCAGTCCATCGCAATATCTTTGACGCGCGGATAAAGATCTGGGATGAGGAGCGGTTGTTCTACATGGAAATACTCAAGCGCGAACTTTGTCTCCTTATTCACCTTACCGGCACGTGCGGCAATTGCATTGAAACCCATGGCCTGCTTCAGATGTGCATATCCGACCGCTGAGCAGATTGAATCTGTATCCGGATTGCGGTGTCCAATGACATAAATCGGCTTTGCAACGTTCAAGATGATACCTCCCTATTGCGGCTTCCACACGCCGCATATCTTGATTACCATTATAACATACTCATTGAAGTGATTCAATTTTTGCAAAAATAAAAAGATGTCAATAGATTGGACTACTGACATCCATATATTCAATTTTATGCTTCGAAAGCAAATTTGATCTGATTGACTTTCCAGCCATCTTTCATTGCGTAAATCTCAAGAACATCGAAACGGCAGAGATGATTCTCCATGTGGTGTGTATGCAAATAACAATATGCTGTTTGTATAATTTTTTGCTGTTTCCTATAGTGAACTGCTTCTGCAGGAAGACCATAATGCGAGCTGCGGCGTGTTTTTACCTCGATAAAGACTAAAGTGCCGTGATCATCCGCGATAATATCGATTTCCCCAAGCTTTGTTCGATAATTACGAGTGAGAATATGGCACCCCTGTCGCCGAAGATATTCAACAGCACAGGTTTCCCCCTGATCGCCAAGCGTTTTATTGCTCATGATGATCTCCGATCGCCCGCATGGCGGTCAATCCGGTAGACATGGGCAAGCACCTCCGCAATCGTGCGATAAAGTTCCGGCGGAATCTCACGGTCAATTTCGAGTGCCATCAGCATATTGACAAGGGATTTGTTCTGATAGACGGGAATGCCGTTTTTGCGTGCTTCTGCAAGGATACGGTCGGCAACGAGCGAACGCCCTTTTGCCGTAACGCGCGGTGCTTGGTCATTCTTGACATCATATTTGATCGCGACGGCACGCTGCTCCTGTTCCTGCTCTTTTGGTATAGTATCGACAGGAGAAGTGTCGTTATCCCATCGTTCCGCCATCTCTCACCCATCCTTGTGTCTGATTTTGATATTCATATGGTACAATCCGGTGCATTTTACGTAACGAGTGCGCTGAGGGGTATGAGACTTAGTTTGTAAAGAAACGCCGCTCACCGATGGCTCCAATTTGGATGCCTTCGATGATGAACGAGGTTCCATCTGCTGTCTCTCGTATGGTGTCAAGTGCATTACGAAACTCCCATGCAGCATCCGCATCCGAGAAGTAGAGGCGCATATCAACGTGATTTTCCTCGTAAATTCGATTGATGAGCTCTACCGTGCCAATGTTGTCTGTAAGCACGCAAATGCGCAGCCATGTTTCCTTTCTATGGTTCCCCGTATCCTCATCCGTATGTGATTCATCGTAGACATGGATGTACGCAGGATATTCAGATGCCCCCATAAAGAGAGGCATGATAAAGTTCATCGAACGCTGCCCCGGCTGTGGTGCCGCATTTTCACCCTCAAGTGCGTTGCGCATAGTGAGCGCGAGAGCCGCAACATCCCTGCCAGCACGTTTATATTGTTCCGCTGTCATCTTACGTGTCTTTACAATATCTGCCATTTGCATAAATGCCCAAAGGCGCGGAAGATCCGGCATCTGTTGTTCAAGTGCGGCTTGACGTACAGTCCCGGGAATGTTTTGCTGCGTCAGATGGATAAGCTTCTGCAGCTGTTTTGCATCTCCATCACTCAACGTCTGGCTGCGCCCATTCACAAAGTTTTGCAGCAGCCGCGTCTCTCGCTGACTTAGATTATCGTTTTGGAGAAGTGACTGTGCGAGGTTTCGCAGGACATTCATGGTCTGCGGCGTATTCTCCATCATCTGTGTAAAGAATCGCGGAATCGTGCCTTGTATCTCTGCGGATTTCATTTGCGCCGCGCTTTGTGTCGGCACCTTTGCCGCATTTTTCAGTTCTGCTTCGCGTTCGCTCTGGGGGCGTGCAGGCTGTGCGGCAGTCTCTTCCTGCAGATTTGCTTTTACTGTTTGTGTCTCCGAACGGGACACCGTTTGTGCTTCCCCTTCGGGAGGTGTTTTGTTTTCCATAGAAGTTTGCGGATCTCCCTGCCTGGGCATAGGGGCCGCTTCTTTTCCGGACTGTGCGGGGATTTGCGTATTCTCTGTCGGTGTCGCAGAATTTTGCTCACGTCCGGGGACATTTGTTCCCGAAGGAATGTCCCCCATCATCGCCTTCTGAGCTGTTCCTGTCTCATTTGTCCCCTGTGCAGATGATGTATTCGATGGTGTAGGTGCGCTCGGTGCCTTTTCTGCCTGTCGTGCTGCCGTCGTGTTTTCTTTTGCCAACGCATTCGTTCTCGTTGCATTTGGTGGCTGTTCCAGCAAATTTTCCTCCGGCACAGCAGTATTTGTATTCTGCACAGTCGAAGAGGCACGTCCCTCCTGTTCGCCTATTAGATTTTGAGGTGCAGTCTGAGGTGTGCCTTCCTGCATGCTTCCATTTGTCGGCATCGACTGCGCAGTGCTTGCCGCATCATGAGGCATCAGGAGCTGAACCAACTGATTCAGGAAGGAAAGCGAGGTCGTTCCTGCATTGCCGGATAAGGAGGCAGATGCAGAGCCCTGTGCATTCAGTTGGGAGAGAGACGTCTGCAGATCTTTTGGAAGGAACTCGGCGTTTCCGGTATCAAGCAGCTGAAACGCTGCCTTTGTCAGCATGATCGGCTCGAATGTTCCTCCGGCTTCTTTGATAAGTGCCGTTTTTAACCCCGTAAGAAGTGCTGCAAGATCATCTCCGACACGAGGGATGCCGCTGCTGTCCGTTTCTGCCATTGCACCCAACTGATTGAGTATACGCGCAAGGGTTGTCAGCTGATCAGTGGAAAAGCGCTGACTTGCGGCAGTACTCCCAAGTCCTTGACCGAGCGTCGTCTCAAGGGAAAAGGATTGTCGTATCATATTTTGGATGAGCTCTTTAAGCTCCTGAGGCATTTGCTGTACATTTGTCTGTTGACGTCCATTGATCTTCGAAAGGATATCTGCCATATGGTCGATGGCAGTTTCAATCGAGACGTTCGTACGTTGGCTGAATGCAGCGGACGAATCTCCTTGATCTCCACGATTTTGAACAGCCTCGGTCATTTTCCCCTGTGAAATCTGAGATACGGCAGGAATTACGGGAGATGCTGTTGTAGTATTTGCTTCCATCGACACGGTATTCACAGCCTTTTCTGTTAGTGAATCAGTAAATTTATCAGTGAGTCCTTTAGATATCGTTCAGCATGGAGCGTATCGGCTCGAAGGATTTGCGGTGAATAGGACAGACACCATATTTGCGAATCGCGTCGATATGCTCTTGTGTTCCATAGCCTTTGTGCTTTGCAAAGCCATAGTGCGGATATTCTGTATCGTATTGTTCCATCAAATGATCACGCGTCACCTTCGCCAGGATGGATGCCGCTGCAATCGATGCCGACTTTGCATCTCCTTTGATGATGGATTTTGAAGACATTGAGAGTTTTGGAAGCTCCACTGCGTCGATCAGAACCTCGTCGGGGGCGGGCGTAAGGGCTGCGATTGCCTCGTACATCCCCATCCTCGTTGCCTGAAGAATGTTCATGCGGTCGATGGTCTCAGCATCAATCAGCGAAATATGATACGAAAACGCCTGTTCTGTGATCTGTGCGAAAAGTTCTTCACGTACTGCATGTGAGAGCTTTTTGGAATCGTTGAGGTGCGACAGGTGGCATTCCATCGGCAGAACCACAGCGGCGACTGCGACAGGTCCTGCCAGAGGTCCGCGTCCTGCTTCATCCACTCCTGCGACGATGAGATGTCCCGCCTCAATGGCGGCGCGTTCATATGTGTACATGGCGTGCAGACGCTCGTGCTCCTTCTGCGCGCGCTCATAGCGGCGGAGGATGGTCTGTACTGACTTTCGTGAATCACTCCGGCAGCCTTCGATGAAATCATCTGTCACATTGCCATGCAGAAAGATACTCTCTATCTCTTTTATCGTCATTTTCGCTATTTCCTTTACCGCGCATTCTCTGTGGCGGGAATAGATGGCAGAACATCCAATGTAACACGTCCCAAACGTCCGCTGCGGAAATCGGTCAATACAATCTGTTCTGCTTTTTCATAGTCAATCTTACCGCCCGCACGCAGACATCCGCGTTTTCGTCCGATTTCCTCAAGCAGTGCTGCACCGCTTGGCAGCTCCCCCTCCAGTCGATAACGTTCCATGAGGTCGGATGGGTATGCTGTGCGAAGCGTATCAAGAAGCAGGAGAACAACACTTGCCACATCGTAGACGTTGTCGTTGATTGCTCCCGTAAAGGCAAGGTGAAGTGCCGCATGCTGATCCTCGAACTTTGGCCAGAGTATTCCCGGCATATCGAGAAGTTCCAGCTGTGCGCCGAGACGGATCCACTGTTTTGCGCGCGTGACACCGGGACGGTTCTCCACCTTCGTCTTTGATCCGCCCGACAGTCGATTGATAAGCGAGGATTTTCCCACATTTGGAATACCAAGAATCATACAGCGTGCTGCCCGCGCCTTTGCTCCATGGTGTACGAGTTTGTCTGTTTTCGGCTTCGCACATTTTGCAATTGCCTGCACAAGCTCCTTAACCCCGCGCCCCTTTACCGCATCTACCGGAACCGCCGTAAGTCCTTCTGCAGCGAAGTATTTCACCCATGCACGCGTCGCCGTCTCATCTGCAAGATCAGCTTTGTTGAGCACAATAAGGCGCGGTTTTCCGTTCACAATCTCCCGCAATACGGGATTCGCTGAGCTCATCGGAATTCGTGCATCCAGAAGTTCAACTACTACATCTACAAGCTTCAGATTTTCTTTGACCAGCCGCTCCGCCTTCCGCATGTGTCCGGGGTACCACTGGAGGCTTGGAATGTCGATTATATTGTTGTTTTCCATTATGACCTTTCTAGTAAAATTAATACTTACCACTCATCTTCCTGTTCAAATGGATTTTTTGGTAATAAGTGCCACGTTTTCTACATGCGAAGTTTGTGGAAAAAGATCCACGGGCTGGACTTCCTGGGTTATATAGCCAAGTTCTTTCAATATGGCGAGGTCCCGAGCAAGTGTTGCAGGGTTGCAGGAGACGTAGATGATGCGCTGTGGTCTCATATTTGCGAAGGTGCAGAGGACAGTCTCGTTGCAGCCGGCACGCGGCGGGTCAATGACGACGACATCAGGGCGAATGCCTTGCTTGTAGAGAGCGGGCATGACGGCGGTCGCATCGCCCACAATGAACTCAGCGTTCTTTACATGGTTGTCCCGTGCATTTTTCCGTGCGTCGAGGATGGCGGGCTGTACGATCTCGATGCCGTAGACCTTTCGTGCCCGTTGTGCCAAAAATAAAGTGATCGTTCCCGTACCACAGTAAGCATCAATGACAGTCTCTGTACCATGCAGATCGGCATAGGCAAGTGCTTGTTCATAAAGGCGTTCTGCCTGCCTCGTGTTGACCTGAAAGAAGGAGCGCGGCGAGATATGGAAGTTCAGCCGCCCCAAAGAGTCAATGATGGTCGGACGTCCCCACAGAAGCTGGGTGTCTCGCCCCATGATGACGTTGTTGTGGTAGGTTTGGATGTTTTGGTGAATACTGACGAGATTTGGCAGACGCTCGCGCAGCATACGAACGACATCCTTTGCCCGTGGAAGGTGTTTCGTCGCGGTTACGATGACCGCCATGAGATCGTTGTTTCGTCCGACACGTCCGATGATGTGGCGCATAACCCCCTTATGGGTGTCCTCGTTGTAGACAGGGATATGGAGGTGTTCGACGATATCGCGCATAGCATTTGCAAGATCATTGTTTGCGGTGTGCTGGATGTGGCAGTTCTTCGTGTCAATTATATTATGGCTTCCCTGTGCGAAGCAGCCAACCAGGATCTTTCCTTTGTTAATGCCGATGGGAAACTGCATTTTATTCCGATAGTTCCATGGCTCCTCTGCGCGCATAGTCTCTTTCACTGGGATTTGTGAGAGTTTACCGATATGTGTCAGCGCCTCTGCGACCTGTGCACGCTTCGCATCTAACTGTGCCTCATAGGAGAGGTGTTGGAGTTGACAGCCTCCGCAGTCTGCATAAATCTCGCAATGCGGAGGAATGCGCTTCGGGCTTGCTTGCAGAACTTCCTTCACGCGCCCGCGTGCATAATTTTTTTTCACTTCTTCGATGATGATGCAGACATTTTCACCTGGAAGTGCATTGGGGACAAATATGGTGAAGTTTTCATATCGTCCGACTCCTTCCCCGCTCGTCCCAAGGCGGTCGATTGGAATGTTATAAATCTGCCCTTTGCGGACAGGAATCATCGCTGTGCGCTTTGTTTTCTCTTTTTGTTTCATTGCTCTGCAAATGTCACCTTTTTAAACAGTTCCATCGGATGTGCCAGCAGCACGTTTGCACCATGTGCAACGAGTTCCTCCTTAGGGCGGAATCCCCAGAGTACGCCAACAGCAAACGTCTTTGCATTACGCGCAGTATCCATATCCACATTTGTATCACCGAAATAAGCTGTATTCGCTCCTGTAACCCCGAATTTTTTCATGATATAAAGAACCTTCTGCGGATCAGGCTTGCGGGGCAGTCCATCTTGATCACCAATGATTTCATGAAATATGTTATGCGGAAACAGTGCCTCCACGATACTTTCTGCGGCATTTTGATGCTTGTTGGTGCAGATGGCCATAGGAATTCTACGCCGGCGAAGCTCTTCCAGCATATCCATGATTCCGTCATATGGTTTTGTCTTATGGAGCAGATGCTCGGCATAGAAGTTCTTGTACTCTGCCATAAATGCGTCTACAAATCCTGCATCCTCTGCGTGTTTTTTTGGAAGAATCCGCTCGATCAGTTTGCGGGAACCATCGCCCACGAAATAGCGATATGCTGCTACTTCGTGCTCTGGAAATCCATGTGCATGAAGTGCAGCGTTTGCACTGTCCGCCAGATCGTCCAATGAGTCTACCAATGTGCCGTCCAGATCAAATATAGCAGCTTCGTATTTCATGGAAATACCCCCCTTTTTGACAAAAACAGCCTTTCCCCTGCGGAAAAGGCTGTTTGATTGTAGAAGCACTGATAAATTCAGTGCCATCATTTTGGTGTATCTTTTTGCACTGCCGGCGTCAACAACCTCTCTACATAGCGCAGTAGCCATGCGTCCGGTGTGCTTCTCTGACAAAATAAAAATTCTGCACCAATCTGACGGACTCCATTTTATCAGCAATTCCTTGTTCTCAGCCGAGTTTTTTTGCTAAGAGCTCGTTGACCATCTGTGGGTTTGCCTTACCCTTGGACTGCTTCATGACCTGCCCAACAAGTGCGCCGATCGCCTTCTTATTGCCGCCCTTGTAGTCCTCGACCGCTTTTGCGTTTGCTGCGATGACCTGATCGACGATATCTTCGATTTCCTTCGTATCTGTGATCTGAACAAGGCCCTTGTCTGCAACGATTTTCTCAGGAGCATCGGGCGATGTCCACATCTCCTTGAACACTGTTTTTCCGATTTTTGAGGAAATCGTCCCCTTTGAAATGAGGAGGATCATCTCGCCGAGACGCTTTGCATCGACGGGCGATTCCTCGATCGTCTTGCCTTCAGCGTTGAGGTTTTTTGCAAGGTCACCCATGAGCCAGTTTGCTGCAAGCTTGGCATCCGCGCCCGTAGCGGTAATGGAATCATAGTATTCCGCCATTGCACGTGAGCTTGTGATGATGCCCGCATCATAGGCAGAGAGCCCCGCCTCATCCATCAGACGTGCACGACGTGCATCAGGCAGCTCCGGCAGCTCCCTGCGAATCGCTTCGATCTCATCTTTGCTTGTCACGATAGGCGGAAGATCTGGTTCTGGCATATAGCGGTAGTCATGTGCCTCCTCCTTGCTGCGCATGGAGAGTGTGATGCCACGCTCTGGATCCCACGTGCGAGTCTCCTGAATAATGTGACCTCCCTCTTCGAGCACCTCGGTTTGACGCTCGACCTCGTAGTTGATAGCATCTTCGAGCGCCTTGAAGGAGTTGATATTTTTCATCTCTGTGCGTGTACCGAGCACATCTGAACCGGTGGGGCGCAAGGAGACATTGATGTCCGCGCGAAGATTACCCTCCTCCATGCGGCAGTTGGAGACATCAATGTATTCCATGATCGCCTTGATCTTCTCCATGTAGGCACGTGCTTCCTCCGCTGAGGACATGTCGGGCTCGGAGACAATCTCGAGCAGAGGCACCCCCGTACGGTTGTAATCCACGTTGGATGAAGAGGAGTCCTTGATTGTCGTGCCGGAGTGGACAAGTTTGCCCGCATCCTCTTCCATGTGTATACGTGTGAGACGGATGCGTTTTTTCCCTGCTTCCGTGTCAATGTCCACCCAGCCATGCTCCGCAATCGGGAGATCAAACTGAGAAGTCTGGAAGTTCTTCGGCAGATCAGGATAGTAGTAGTTCTTTCGGTCAAACTTGCTGTAACCGTTGATTTCGCAATTTGTTGCAAGCCCCGCCTTGATGGCGTAGTTTACCACCTGACGATTGACGACGGGCAGGACACCGGGAAGGCCGAGACAGACAGGACAGACGTGCGTATTCTGATCTGCGCCGAAGCCTGTGGTACAGCCGCAGAAAATCTTGGTCTTTGTCTTGAGTTCGCAGTGAATCTCAAGGCCGATGACGGTTTCGTATTTCATGCCCTTCCTCCAATCGGCGCCATCTTCGTATGGAAATCATGCCCCTGTTCGTAGGCGTATGCTGCGCTCAGGATCGTCTCCTCTGCAAGAGGGCGTCCGATGATCTGCAACCCGATGGGAAGCCCAGATGAGGTAAAGCCGCAAGGGATGGAGATACCCGGAAGCCCTGCAAGATTGACTGGAACAGTCGAGATATCCTGCAAATACATCTGCAGAGGGCTCGTCATCTCGCCAATCTTATATGCGGCTGTCGGTGCCGTCGGCGTCATGATAATGTCGACATCCTCGAATGCTTGCATAAAATCTCGCTGAATGAGGGTCCGAACCTTCAGCGCTTTGAGATAGTAGGCATCATAATAGCCTGCTGAAAGTGCATAGTTTCCGATGAGGATGCGGCGCTTAACCTCCGCACCAAATTTTTCCGTGCGCGTGCGTGTCATCATATCGACGAGATCTTCCCCATCTACGCGCGCACCATAGCTTACTCCGTCGTAGCGTTCAAGATTTGTTGCGGCTTCTGCGGGCGCGATCAAGTAGTAGGTGGAGACGGCGTAGTCCGTGTGTGGGAGAGAGATCTCTCTGACTTCTGCGCCCATCGTTTCGAAGTCCTCAATTGCTTTGCGGATCGCAGCCTCTACTTCTGAGTCCATCCCTGCGACGAAGTATTCCTTAGGCATACCAATTTTTAGCCCCTTCACGTCTCCACGGAGGGCTGCAGTATAGTCCGGAACCGCAGCCTTGCTTGCGGTCGAGTCCATGACATCATGGCCTGCGATGATATTCATGATGTGCGCAGCGTCTGTGACATTGCGCGTTAGGGGGCCGATCTGATCGAGAGAAGAGGCATATGCCATAAGCCCATAGCGAGAGACTCGTCCGTAGGTTGGCTTCAGTCCGACAATCCCACAGAATGAGGCAGGCTGACGGATCGATCCGCCCGTATCACTGCCGAGTGCCCAGACTGCAGTTCCAGAGGCAACTGCTGCTGCACTGCCGCCGGAGGATCCGCCGGGTACACGCTCCACATCCCAAGGATTCCGTGTTGGATGGAAGGCGGAGTTCTCCGTTGATCCTCCCATTGCAAACTCGTCGAGATTCGCCTTGCCGATAATAACTGCATCGGAGGCGTTCAGTTTACACATAACCGTTGCATCATAAGGGGGTACGAATTTTTCAAGAATCTTTGAACCCGCTGTTGTGCGTATCCCCTTCGTGCAGATATTGTCCTTGACAGCGCCGGGGATACCCGCGAGAAACTGAATCTCTTCCCCTGCTGCAATCTTTGCATCTACACGATCTGCCTCAGCAAGTGCAGTATCGCGCGTTTCCAGAAGATATGCGCCGACCTCTCCTTCCACAGCATTCATGCGCGCAAACACGTCCTCTGTCAGTTCATGTGCGCTGATTTCTTTGCGCGTGAGCATATCATGAAGGATATGCGCCGGTTTTTCATATAAGCTCACAACAGCTCCTCCTTACCCTTCGAGTACTTTCGGTACCTTGAAATAGCCGTTCTCGTGGAGCGGGGCATTCGAAAGTGCCGCTTCATTTGAAAGGGACGGGCGTACCTCATCCGCACGGAAGACATTTTCGATGGGCAGTGCATACGTCGTCGGCTGCACATCCTTTGTATCGACATCGGAAAGATTATCCACATACGTGAGGAAATCCCCCAGTGTTTTCAGCGCAGCGTCTTTCTCAGCAGCAGGAATTGCAAGGCGCGAGAGATGCGCCGTCGTCGTGAGATCCTGTTCCGTTACATTCATTTCCTACACCATCTTTCCTTACAGTATCTGAATTATTATAGCAAATCGTCCCGCAGGTATCAAACGAAATCATCAGATACGAGGCGGGTGTATAAAATCTGCTTCCAAAGCCAGAATCATCTCCCGCAGGACTTTTAGGGCCGTCGCTGTGGATGTTCCGCTCGGATCAAGCGGCGGTGAGAGCTCTACCAGATCACAAGCAACGACATTGCATCCACGAATCACAGAGAGTGCCGCCTTCATAAGTTCAATGAACGTCACCCCTCCAGCTTCTGGAGTTCCTGTTCCGGGAAAGGCTGAAGGATCAAGGACATCGAGATCAATGGTGAGATAGACAGGGCGATCCTTGACTGCGGTGACTGTTTCTGAAAGACCGGTAAAGGTAAAGGGATGAAGATTTGTATGTCCCTTGCGTGCCCACTCCCATTCCGAACGCTCTCCGCTGCGGATCCCAAACTGGTGGATGCACCCATCTCCCAAAATGTCCCACACACGTCGTATCACCGTTGCGTGGGAGAGGTGATTTCCAAGATATTCATCTCTCAGATCAGTGTGCGCATCAAAGTGAATCACTGCAAGATCCGGATACTTCTCTGCCGCAGCCTTGATTGCAGGCAGGCTCACAAGGTGCTCACCCCCGATCAGAAAGGGCAGCCGTCCCCCCTCTAGGATATTCTTTGCGTATGTATGGATCATATCAAGAGCACGTTCCGTATCTCCGAACGGCAGCTCCAAATCGCCGCCGTCGAATGCATATGCATCCTCGAGATCGAGATCCTGATATGGGCTGTAGGTCTCCAGTCCGTAGGACTCCGCGCGCATGGTACGGGAAGCGAACCGCGTTCCTGGACGATAGGACGTTGTCGAGTCGAATGGTGCACCAAAAATCACAATATGGCTGTTTTCGTATGTCCCGTCACATCCAAGGAACGTTTCAACATTGCGGTTCCACATCTTCAAGTATCTCCTCCACATAGTTGGGCAGGGCAAAAGCAGCCGCATGAAGCTGCGTATTATAATAACGCGTCTTGATTCCAAGGGATTTCCATCGTGCAAAGTTCACGCCCTCTACGGGACGCCGCAGTTTGGACGAGAACCCGAAAAGCCAATGGCCGGAAGGATATGTTGGGATATGAGCCTGATATACGCGGCTGAACGGAAATGAATGAACAATGCGCTGATGCATACGCTGCATGGCATAGGCGTCTTGCTCGTAGAACGGGCTCTCATGCTGATTGATCATGATGCCGTCCTCTTTCAGAGCCTTGAAGCAATTCCCATAGAATTCCTTCGTGAACAGCCCTTCCCCCGGACCAAACGGATCTGTTGAGTCCACTATGATGAGATCGTAGGTATTGATTGGTTTTCGTACAAAGCGCAGTCCGTCTTCGTAGTGAATGCTGACGCGTACATCATCCAGCCCAGACGCGGTAGAGGGCAGATATTCGCGGCAGACATTGACGACCATCTCATCAATCTCTACAAGGTCAATATGGCGTATGGACGGATAACGCAAAAGCTCGCGTACTGTTCCCCCATCTCCGCCGCCGATGACGAGGATGTCCGCTGCCTCCGGATGAACACACATGGGCACATGCGTAATCATCTCGTGATAGATGAATTCATCCTTCTCTGTCAGCATCATATAGCCGTCAAGCGTCAGAAATCGTCCAAACTCGGGTGACTCAAATACATCGATCCGCTGAAACTCGCTCTGTCCGCTGTAGAGCTGATGGTCAACGCGAATCGAGAAACGTACATCCGGTGTATGTTGTTCCGTATACCAAAATTCCATCATCTAATTCTCCGTCATCACATTGAGGCGATGTATACTCATATCCTCGGGGCCTGTGATCTGGCAGCCTTTTTTCTTCGCATAGCGAATGTAGGTCAGAATTTCCTCCGTGATTTGTTCCCCCGGCGCAAGTATTGGAATCCCCGGCGGATAGCACATCACAAACTCACTGCATATACGTCCGCATGTTTCTGCAATGGGCAGCGACTCTTTCTCTGCATAGAATGCATCCTGTGGTCCGCAGACGACAACGGGATCGATATACTCCATCTTGAGGGTTTTGGAGGGATCTTTGCGGTAGTTTCGCCGTATTTCAGCGAGTGCTGCAACAAGTCGTTCGATGTCTTTCGGACGATCCCCGACGGAGACGTAGGCGAGCAGATTTGCAATATCACCAAACTCTGTCTGAATGTCATAGTCATCGCGCAGGATGTCATAGACCTCGATTCCCGCGAGTCCTGTCGGGCGCGTAAAAATCGAAAGCTTCGTTGTATCGAAATCGTAGACTGCAGACCCATCAATTAACTCACGCCCATAAGCATAATAGTCGCCAATTGCATTAATCTCGTCACGTGCATATGCAACAAGGTCGATAATCTTATCAATGACCTCACGCCCGCGCAGTGCAAGGTTGCGGCGACTAATATCAAGACTGGCCAGAAGCAGATAAGATGCACTTGTTGTCTGCGTGATGTTGATGATCTGATGGACATAGCCGAGCGGCATTGTTTCGGCACAGAGGAGGATGGAACTCTGCGTCAGGGAGCCGCCGGATTTATGCATGCTTACCGCCGCCATATCCGCCCCTGCATCCATCGCAGGCACGGGCAGGCGGTCACTGAAATACAGATGTGTTCCGTGTGCCTCGTCTACGAGAACCTTCATACCGTGTTTATGCGCCAGCTCTGTAATTGCACGAAGATCGGAGCAAATTCCATAATAGGTCGGATTATTGACAAATACCGCCTTGGCATCAGGATGGCGGTCAATCGCTGCGGCAACATCCTTCGCCCGCATACCAAGTGCAATGCCAAGCAAATCATCGATGCCGGGATTTACATAGATCGGAATTGCACCGCAGAGAATCAGGGCATTGATGGCGCTTCGATGCACATTACGCGGCATGATGATCTTATCGCCGCGTCCTACTGCCGAGAGTACCATCGCCTGCACAGAGCCGGTCGTGCCGCTCACCATGAAAAAAGCATGTGCAGCCCGAAATGCCTCAGCTGCAAGATGTTCCGCATCGCGAATCACGGAGACAGGATGGCAGAGATTATCGAGCATCTTCATGGAGTTTACGTCGACATCAAGACAGGCATTTCCAAGAAATGCTGCAAGCTCCGGATTTCCACGACCACGCTTATGCCCCGGGACATCAAAGGGAACAAGGCGGGCACGCTTCATCCGCTCAAGCGCCTCCTGAATAGGAGCACTCGTCTGAGAGAGGTACGGCATTATTTCCCCTCCGTGAGGAGTTTGGAAACGAGTTCGTCATAACGATAATCTCCTGCGAGGCCTTTGTTTTTCACCCACCGCACTGCTTCATCAACGTCCTTCTCTGCTGGAAGCCCAGCGAAGTGATAGGGTTTAAGTACGAGAGCATCGCGTGCGGGTCCAGGAAAACCGCTCCGCTCCATTATGAGATCAATATAATCCGCACGGGGGGTATTGTTGAGGTAGTTGGCTGCTTTGTCATAGGCGCGGTACATTGCTCGAATGGACTGCTCTTTGTCCTTGATTGCAGAGTCCGTAAAGACAATTACGCCCGGATTGATTCCAAGCTCCCCTGATCCTGTCACATAACGGCTTCCCGAAAACTCAGCGACACTTGCCATCGGTTCCGGAAGGACTGCTGCCGCAAGATTCCCGCTTTGCAGCATTTCAAGGCGTACGGGAATCTGCGGGATGACGACCTTTGATACATCCTTTTCCCCCACCCCATTCACCGCGAGAATTTCATCCGTCACGTATTCGATGATTGTGTTGCGGGAGATGGCGATCTCCTTGCCGCGCAGGTCTGCCGCTGAGGCAATGTCCGTGTTTCCGCCCGCAACGAGGTTATAGCTTCCGTCCGTGTAGGATGTCGCATATACGGAAAAACCGCCTGAACGCGCAAAAATGACGGCAAGCAGGTCAGAGACCGCACCGTCGAGGCTGCCGCTTTGAAGCGCCGCATCCCGCTCCATAGCACTTTTGAAAGGAATGAGTTCGATTTCGAGCCCCTCTTCCGCAAAATATCCATATTCTGCAGCGATGATAAACGGAATCGAGTCTGTATCCGGCATCAGTCCGATGGTTAATTTTGAAAGCTTCTGCTCTTTTACCTGCGGCTCTGAACCGCAGCCCACCATTACAAAAAGCATCACCACCAGTACAATGGAAAGAATTCTCTTCATCAAACCTTCCCTTCCCGATCTTCAACAGTTGGAGCGTGTTCCTTTTCCATGTGTTCGCAGAGATAGCGCAGTGTCCACATTGTATTGTACGGCGTAATTGCCGACTTATACGTAATGCGAGGAATTCCCGCATCTTCCAATGCCATGAGAACCTTCGTCATCCTTTTTCCCTGAATGTGCTCCAGCAATAGGAGCCGGTGCGGGAACTCAAAAGGCTCATCTGCCGGTGAAGGAAATGCGGGCTTATAGCCCTTGATACCTAACAGCCAGCCGACCTTCTCCCGCCACGCCTCCCGAGAAAGAGTCTGTATACGGATTCCGAGCGTACGAAATACATTCTTTGCCGTGTGGATCTGATCCTCCGGAAATTGATAGAGAAACACGCGCTCTTCTTTTTTTGCCATCATGCCATCCAATTATTTTGCGGATAATCCGCGCATTAAGAGATAGGTCACAAGTTCATCCAGGGAGACTTCTTCCTCCAGCATTTTTTTCTCAAGTGATGTGCGCAGTGTCTTGGGAAGACGAACCGCCAAAAAACCATTCATTAAAAGATCGGCTGATCCGCCTAACTTCTGTGGGGGCTTTTTCTTGGATTTGAGTTCAGATTTCTGTGGCTCTTTTATCGTTATCTCTTCCGACTTATTTTCCGGTGCATTTTTTTTCTTTACGACCTTCGCAGTGCGTTTTTTTTGCTCCTGCACTTTTCCTGCTTTCTCTGCAATCGTTTTTTGACCGTTTTTTACATTTTTTTCTTCTGTCGATTTCTTCTTTGCCATGGATGTTTCCTCCGTATTCTGGTTCTCGTGGTTCTTTGCTGTATTATCCTTTCCGCTTTTGCGCTCTGGTGGATAGACGAAGAATTCATTATATGCGTTGCGCAAATCTTCACTTGCCTGTTTCGTCCCGACTCCTATGATATAGGACGGATCCTCTGCATTTAAGGATTCAGCAATGCGAACAAAATCTGAATCTGTTGTAATGATAAAATACTTCCGCACTCCTTCCTGATAGAGAATCTGTGCGGAATCATAGAGTGCAGAGTCAAGTGAGTTTTTTCCGTAGAATGTCCTGCTGATCTGTCGAAATGTAAAATCAGGATACTGCATAAGGCGATCCCAGCGTTTCTGTTCGGGATGCGCCTCCCAATCAGAAACGATAATCATGCGGCAGGGCTGATAGCGCTGTGCTTTATCAATGGTATATTGGAGCATTTCGATTGGCGCATTCTCAATATCATAGAGAATTGCTACGGTATCATTGCTCGAATCGAGCATTATGCATCTCTCCTCACTCTACCCTGTCAGAAAAGGAACGCCTGGCTCGCTGTGCAAGAAATGCTGCTTCGATTTCCAGCACGTCCGCTTGACGCAGATTATTTTCTGCTGCGCGAATGGTGACCGCATTCTTATCCGTCATCCACGCAGCATAGCCTTGGGCGTACGCAATGTGCAGATCACATATCTTAAGACGGAGTTGGTGCAAACTCTGCATCGTCCGCGGAACAGTGACAGCTGCAAGTTCCTCACGGCGTTTCTGCCAGTCTGAAAGGATATCTTGTTCCATGGTCTGGCGTGCCATATCCCGAGTTGCCTGATTTCCAAGAGTCCCTGCCCCCAATATACTGTAAAGCCGTATCCGGGCCGCAGCAATGCTCTGATCATGGCGTTCCGCAATGGCATCCGTTTCCTCCAAATAGGCTTCGACACGAAGACGCCGTGATTTTCCCAAGAATACGGCATACTCATGCAGATTCTCGATGGAAACGACCTGCCAATCTCCTTCCTCAGAAGGAGCAAGGCTGATTTTGAATGTAAAGTTGCTGTCTGCTTCCTCTTGATATGTAACCACATCCGCCAAAGCAGTCTGTGCCTCTTCATCCACGGTCAGATTGGCAATTTCACGTAAACTTAAATCACGTACACCGATGCGAGAAAGGATATTTTCGGCGTCCGCCCCCTCTTGCGCCGCATCCGCGGAGGGCCATTCTCCTGTTTTTAGGCGCGTATCCAAAGCGTCCCTCAGCATCTTGATAAAGGCGGGTTTGAGCATTCTGGAAAAGTCTTCAAGGGCAGTAGACGTTTCACGTGAATGCCCAAATTCAGCTTCCATTGTTCCTGCCATAAAATCATCATAACCGGAATCGAGTATGGAATCCAAGCGAACATAACGCAGAAACTGCGGCTCATCGTGCTGATCCAATGCCGACTCAACAGAACGAAGTGCATATTCCGGTGTCTTCGTATAAACGCGAAAATACCAAAAGAGCCCCGCAAGCATTACTACAACTCCGAGCAGCGCAGCACAGACAACCTTCGCTTTTGTAGCACGGCTCATCATCACACTCCCCCCCATTATTAATATTAACAGTTCAAACAATCATTTGATCAATGATCCCACCACCAAGAACAACATCATCTTCATAAAATACAATGGACTGCCCGGGCGTAACAGCGCGCTGCAGCTCTGAAAAGAGTACATGCACCTCCCCATCTTTATGTGATGTAATGGTTGCAGAAGCTGACCTTTTTCCATAGCGAATCTTCGCCTGCACTGTACGAGGATTATCCAGTGCAATCGGCATGGTCCAGTTCAGATCGGATGCTGTCAATCCTCGAGCATAGACTTCATTTGCGGTTCCTACAACAACACGATTGTGCAACGTATCCAATGCAGTCACATAGAGCGGCTGCGTTGCCGCAATTCCCAAACCTTTTCGCTGTCCTATCGTATAAAATGCGATCCCCTCATGAATACCGAGAACATTCCCAGCACGATCTACAATATTCCCTGGGCAGCAGGATTCTGGACGTTTTTCGCGCAGATAGGATTTATAATCATCACGCGGCACAAAGCAAATCTCCTGGCTTTCTGCTTTATATGCAACAGGAAGATGGTATTGTTCTGCCATACGGCGTGTCTCATGCTTACTGAACACGCCCAGCGGCAACAGTACATGCGCAAGTATTTCCTGGTTCATATGGTAGAGGACATAAGATTGATCCTTTTCCAGATCCAATCCTTTACGTAAACGATACGTGCCGTCTTTCCCATGATCAATGCGTGCATAATGTCCGGTTGCGATATAGGAGGCCCCCAGTTCCTTTGATTTATGAAGGAGTCCTTCAAATTTAATAAAGCGGTTACAGGCAATGCAAGGGTTCGGCGTGCGTCCATGCAGATATTCATTGAAAAAATAATCGATCACAGCATGTTGAAACGGCTCCGTGAAATCCATAACATAGTGCGGGATTCCAAGAACATCTGCAACTCGCCGCGCATCGTCAACGCTGATCAATGAACAGCAGCTGCGGTCATTCGAAGGTGCATCTCTGTTTTCCGCCGAAAGACGCATTGTTACCCCCACAACGTCGTATCCCCGTTCCTGCAGTAGTGCCGCCGCTAAAGAACTATCTACGCCGCCGCTCATAGCGACCACAACGCGTTCCTTCTTCATCTTACGCTCCACAGATTAATTATTCTCCTAAATTTTCGTTTAGTATAGCATTTGCCCTCGGAAAATACAAGATATTGTATATGTTCCATAGAGTCTACACAAATCGTATTTTTTTTGTTAAAATGGAAATAAATTTGGTGAAGAGAGGAATCTTATGCAATTTATCGGCATTATTGCTGAATATAATCCTTTCCATTGCGGACACGTTTGGCAGCTTCGTGAGCTGCGCCGAAGATATCCGGATATTGACGGGATCATCGTTGCAATGAGCGGCAGCTTTACACAGCGCGGTACACCGTGCATCATGGACAAGTGGAGGAGAGCGCGCCATGCGGTGGCTGGCGGGGCTGATCTCGTACTTGAACTTCCGTTTGTCTTTGCCTGCCGCAGTGCGCAGGACTTTGCACGCGGCGGAATTTCACTGCTCTCACGCCTTGGTGTCGTCAGTCATCTCGCCTTCGGTACAGAGGCAAATGAGACAGCGCCGCTCATGGAGATCGCGCTGCAGATTGATTCCGATCCCGTTCAGGAAAAAATATACGAGTATATCGACGCAGGTTTTTCCTATGCTGCAGCTTTATCTCATGCACTCATGGATGTTGGCGTATCCGAGGATATGCTCCGCGCGCCGAATAATATTCTTGCCGTCGAGTATCTGCGTGCACTGCATCAATTTGCTCCGCAGATAACTCCTATCCCCGTTCAGCGAAAATCGGTGCAGCACAGTGATGTACATTTATATGCAGGCATTACAAGCGCCTCATCCATCCGAACTGCCCTTCGCAGAATTCCTCCGGCATGGAATCTGTTGGAGAAAAGTCTCTTGCCCCTCGTATTCAGTGATCTGCATACGGCATATTTATTTGGCCTTCCGGAAGAAAATGAACTCCTCCGCCTGCTGCGGTATGAGCTGCTCATACGAAATACTAGTGAATTGAATAATATCTGCGGAGTTGCGGAGGGAATAGAAAATCGCCTCGTTGACTGTCTAAAAACAACAGCTGAATACAACGACCTCATCAAAAAAGTATCGACGAAACGCTATCCGCAAAGCCGTATTGCCCGCCTGATCGTACATCTGCTGCTGTGCTTACAAAAGGCGCAGACAACAGTATTTGACAAGGAAGGCGCTTCCTATATCCGGCCATTGGCATTCAATACGCAGGGGAGAAACATCCTCCGTCAAATAAAAAAATATACTCAGCTTCCGATTGTCACACGTACTGCTGCATTTTTGACAAGTGGTCAACGCAGCGTTCCTAGCAGTGAGCTGTCACTACTTCAGCAAATGCTTTCCTTTGATACGCGTGCAACGGAACTTCGTATCCTAACGCTTTTGACAGAACATAAAGATACCTGCCGTACAGATTTCATTACTTCGCCTCAGCTTTTGTAAAGAGGAAAAGAGAGGGCTCCATGAATCCGCATGTAAATTTATCCAAGCTTCTTGCATTGCGATCAATCCGTCATGATCCAATTATCTCAGCTCTCGAAAACGCCATACTGCTCGGTGAGAACGGTATGCAAGAACGGAATGAATGCTGTTCCCGCTTGATCACTGCGGCAGAGAATCTTGGCCTCAAGGGCAATTTGCTTTCCCGCTACCTGCTCCACGTAATCATCTACAGATCCAATATCGTCTCTGAAATCATGGAGCGTACAGGACTCCCCCCCGGAAACAGTCTTCGCCACATTTTCTATCGGGATATTGCGCTTCTACACCCGCTTCTTATCACACCGACCAGCAATTTTCTCGGCGAAAAAATTTTAGACGACTACGAACCTACAAAAAAAACATATGATAAAACGGAAGATTTTCTGCTTCCATGGCTTGAGACTGCAAATAGCACAGAAGACTATGCAGAGGCACTTCTCACATTTTATGCACGTTATGGCTGCGGAGATATTGCCGCGTATGCTGTCTTCCATTGGGATGAATCGAAGAAACGGCTTTGCGGCATCACACATTTTGAATGCATGCGGATGAAAGATCTCATCGGATACCGGCGTCAGAAAGAACAGCTCATTCAAAATACACGTGCTTTTGTTCAGGGAAAGCCTGCAAATCACGTTCTGCTCGTCGGCGCCCGCGGCACAGGAAAATCTTCGGCAGTCAAAGCGCTTGTCGGAGAATTCGAGGAGAATAGCCTCCGTCTTGTTCAGGTCACAAAGGAGCAACTGAGAAAGCTACCTGAGATTATGAATGCTTTGCGGGGCTACGCGGGACGTAAGTTTGTCCTCTTTCTCGACGATATTTCGTTTGAAGACTCCGATGCCGAGTTTAAAGCGGTCAAATCCGCCATTGAGGGAGGCGTCTCCTCTTGCCCACCGAACGTACGTCTCTATGCGACCTCCAACCGTCGTCATCTTGTACGCGAGACATGGTGTGAACGTGAGCAGAATGAACTCTATCGCAACGACAGTATAAATGAAAACATATCGTTGTCAGACCGTTTTGGTCTCATTATCCATTACCACACGCCAGATCAAGATGAGTATCTAGAAATTATCGATCACATGCTCTCACAACGAGGCATACACCTCTCTCCTGAGGAACTTCGTATTGCCGGACTGCGTTGGGAGATGACCCACAGCGGACGCAGCGGGCGTACAGCGCAGCAATTCGTCGCGTACTACCTCGGGAATTACTAAGGATCAGCAGTATACCGAGAGCGCCATCGGAAGCGTACGTATTCGCAGAGGGAGCAGCGGACCGCACTCACCGTCGATATCGCTGCATAGGAGCTCATCTGTTCGGATTTCAAATTCCTTTGCACGAATGTGCAGGATATTCTCCCGTTCTGTTACTGTTTTTCCGGAAAATAGGTCTGCTGCAACGGACATAAACTGTGGCAGTCCTGTTTTTTTGACTGCCAAAAGATCCAGCATTCCATCATCAATTGAGATATGATCACCAATCTGTTTCATCCCGGCAACAACAGGGCTGTTTGCTATAACAAAAAGAAATATATCCGCATCATACACAACTCCGTCTGCCGTAATCTGGACAGAAAAAGAGCGCAGGCGCGGGAGCTCACCGATTCCTTTCAGATAGTAAGCAACTTTTCCCAGCGTATTTTTATAGGCGGATTTTACCTCATGTGCAATTCCTGTGAGCATTCCCGCACTGACAACGTTGACAAAATATTTTCCGTGTCCGTCAAGTATGCCCAGATCGACACGCCGCGACTCATCTGCCGCAATGCGTTCAATATAGGATTCCCAATCTCCCTGGATACCGAGATGTGTCGCAAAATCATTAGAGGTTCCGCTGCTGAGTATGCCAAGCGGTACATCTGTTTCCGACTCCAGCATGGCATTTACGACGGCATGCACTGTGCCGTCTCCACCGGCCGCAAGGACGCCGTCCGGATGAACCTCACGGAGAAAACGACCCAAATCATCCTGCTTTCCTCCACGTGTGCGGTAGGGGCAGAGCAAGATATCATGACGCTGAAACATTTCAATTAAAAGATCGAGTTTTCCTTTAAAGAGAGCATGCCCGGAGACGGGATTATAGATTAGCCCATGTTTTTTCATGTCTTAAAAACCCCAATCCTTTGCAGAAATTGAATTCCAACTGTACCAATTATCGGCAGTCGCCGAAGATCCTCTTCAATCAATGCACGCAGAAGAATCATTGCCGCAATATAGATGACACATCCGAAGAATACCGCCCCAAATGTAGAAATCGCAGCAATCCCCCACCACGCTAGGGTCCATATATAGAAAAGATAGACACCCCCTGCCATGATGCCTGCAGAGCATATTGTCTTGAAAAGCTGCAGGAACTCAATGCGGTAGCCGATAAAACGATAGATAAAGTACAGATTTATTAACGCAGCAACACCCATATCCGCCGCTGTCGCCCATGCAGCTCCCATGATACCGAGCCAGGGAATGGCAGTCAGGTGCCAGTTTAAGAAAACCTTTGCCGCTGCGGCTAGAATCATATTCACCATTGGAATCGTGGGATGCCCAAGCCCCTGGAGAATACCTGTCGAGACCTGGTGCAGTCCAAGCAGAATAATGCTCACCGCTGAGATCATCACCGCAGGACCGGCCCCAGGCGCGTTATAGATCAAAGCAGATATCGGCGTTGCAAGGATAAATACGATGACAAATGCAGGAAAACAGACAAAGTTCGAAATGCGAACCGAAGCAGCTGTCTGATCGTAAACACGTGCCCGATTACCGAGTACCCGGGACTCCGAAATGGCAGGTACAATACTCATTGCCATCGATGCCGTCAATATCGTTGCGAGATTTACCAGCGGAACTGCCATTCCGTTCAAGTAGCCAAACAGCTCTGTTGCCTCACTGATGCTGTAGCCTGCCGCCTCAAGGCGCTGTGGTACGATCATGAGATCCAGATTCGATACGACCGGTAGCATAATACTTGCCGCCGATACCGGAAGAGCCAGTTTGAAAATACGCTTGATAATAGAGCGCCTGGATTCATACGCTGCACCTGGCAACGGCTTAACTTGCGTACCGTAATCACGTGCGATATCCCGCTCCAGTTTGATATGAAAGTAAACGAGGACGATAAGTCCTGTCACAGCTCCAGCAAGTGCGCCAAGCGAAGCGCCTGCAGCAGCATAGTCAAGTCCCCACGGCATGAGGAGACTTGCAAGAACGATCATTGTCACAACGCGGAAGACCTGCTCTACGATTTGTGAGACTGCCGTCGGTGTCATGCGCTGCCAGCCCTGCAGATAGCCGCGTGAGCTTGCAAGAAGAGTCACAAAAAAGACGGTGGGCGCCAGTACGACAACCGCTTTATATGCACGTGCATCACGAATAAGCTGCCAGTCAATCAGCCAATCAGCAGCCAGATAGGTAAGAATAGAAAAAAACAGTCCCGTGAACAGCATAAGCATCATTGAGATGCGAAAAACACGCTTTGCTCCGTAGATATCGTTCAATGCTACACGCTCTGCCGTAATAATTGAAATAGCAACGGGAACGCCTGCCTGCGAGACCGTCATAGCAAAAAAATAAATGGGAAAAGCCATCTGATACAGCCCGATTCCCTCGCCTCCAAGGATACGGGACACGAAGATCCAATTCAATGAACCAATGACCTTAACCACGAAACCCGCGATCGTCAGGACAAAGGTTCCTTTGAGGAAGGATTCTCCCTTGCTGCTTTTCCCTGCAGCAATATCTATCTCACTAATGAGAAACACCGCCTCAATATGATACTTTGAATATCTGCAAATGGATACACATTTTACGACTTACTCTTGAATTATAGCATATGCCATTCTTCGGAGCAATCCGGATAATCTCTTGCTGACGGACTTTTCCAAAAATAAAAAACCTCCTGTGAGAAATTTTCCCACAGGAGGCTTCTGCAAAATTAACTGCGCTTCTCTTTTACTGCTGCAAACGCTTTCTTTGCCGCCGCAATCGTGCGCGCAATATCTTCATCCGTATGAGCCCCCGATAGAAAAGTCGTCTCGAACTGGGATGGCGCGAGATATATTCCTTCATCCAGCATTGTTTCGAACCAAATACGAAAGGCATCCTGATCTGCAGACACAGCATCGTCGTAATCATAAACATCTCGGTCAATAAAGAAAATACCAAACATCGAGCCCGCTTGGTGAGCACAGATTGGAACACCGGCATCCTTTGCAGCGCGCTGCCACCCGAGCAGAAGATCCTTCGTTTTGATGGTCAGTTCACGACTGTAATCTGCCTTTCCCTCTTTCGATTCTGCCGTCAAAATTCTAAGCGTCTCAATGCCAGCCGTCATTGCAAGTGGGTTTCCCGAGAGCGTTCCTGCCTGATAAACAGGCCCTGCAGGGGAAATATATTCCATGATTTCGCGTCGTCCACCATATGCCGCTACGGGAAGTCCACCGCCAATGATCTTGCCAAGACAGGTGAGATCAGGACGGATACCATATGCGGCCTGAGCCCCGCCAAGCGAGGCACGGAATCCGCACATTACTTCATCGAAGATAAGGAGTGCGCCATGCTTTTCCGTAAGCTCCCGTAGGAGTGAGAGATATCCCTGACGCGGCAGTACAAGTCCCATATTTCCTGCCACCGGTTCTACGATAACTGCTGCAATATGCTCTCCGTCATACTCCATAACCGTACGAATTGCATTCTCGTTGTTGTAAGGAACGGCAATCGTATCTGCAGCTGTTCCACCCGTAACCCCCGGAGAACTCGGTACCCCAAATGTCGCCATCCCAGAGCCTGCGCTGACAAGCAGGCTGTCACTGTGCCCATGATAGCATCCGATAAATTTTACGATCTTATCGCGCCCCGTATATCCGCGTGCGAGGCGAAGAGCGCTCATTGTCGCTTCCGTCCCCGAATTCACCATACGAATCACTTCAATGGACGGATAGATGTTTTTGACGAGTTTTGCCAGCTCCGTCTCAAGGAGAGTCGGAGCACCATAGCTTGTCCCGTGCGTCACAGCCTCCTGCAATGCACCTACCACTTGGGGATGTGCATGACCGACAATCATCGGTCCCCATGAACCAACGTAGTCAATGTACTCGTTCCCGTCGATATCATAAATTTTCGATCCCTGCGCGCGCGCAATAAAGAGAGGATTGCCGCCCACATTTGCAAACGAGCGAACGGGGCTATTGACTCCGCCCGGCATATACTGTTTCGCCTCGTCAAAGGCGAGTCTTGACTTTTCTGTATTCCGCATGGAAGATCTCCTTATACATTCAGCCATGCAGCAGCATCCATCGCATGGTAGCTGATGATGATCTTTGCTCCGGCACGTTTCATACTTGTCAGCGTCTCCAGAACAATGCGCTGCTCATCAATCCACCCGTTTGCAGCAGCTGCTTTGACCATGGAATACTCTGCGCTTACGTTGTAAACAGAAATCGGACGATCAGTCGCTTCATATACTTGACGCACAACATCCAGATAGGCGAGCGCAGGTTTTACCATGATAATGTCTGCTCCTTCATCCATATCGAGCGCAGCCTCTTTTAACGCTTCACGCACATTTGCGGGGTCCATCTGATACTGCCTGCGATCACCGAATGAGGGTACACTGTCTGCCGCATCGCGAAAGGGGCCGTAATAGCCGGAAGCATATTTTACGGCATAACTCATAATGCTCGTATTCACAAATCCTTCGGCATCGAGTCCGGAGCGAATAGCTGCTACGCGCCCATCCATCATATCGGATGGCGCGACAATATCTGCACCAGCACGCGCTTGGCTAACTGCTGTCTGGACAAGATGCGGCAGAGTCGCGTCGTTGTCCACATAGCGGTCGTGAAGTTCACCACAGTGACCGTGACTCGTATACTGACAGAGACAGACATCGCCAATCACAATGAGTTCCGGAACAGCCTCTTTAATCGCCGCAATTGCACGCTGAACGGGACTGGTCATATCCCATGCACTCGAACCGATTTCGTCTTTATACTCCGGAAGACCAAATACTTCAACTGCCGGAATCCCACGCTCTGCAATTTCCCGTGCAAGTAACGCAGCCTGATCTACAGAATAGTGAAAACACCCAGGCATGCTTGGGATCTCTTCTTTTATATGCACGCCGGGGACGACAAAAATCGGATAAACCAAATCACGCGGAGAGAGCTCTGTCTCACGCACGAGGTCACGTATTCCGGATGAAATACGCAGGCGGCGTGGTCGCTGAATCAAATTCATTTAACGTACTCCTTTATGCTCTCTATAAGCCCGTCAATTGTATATGTATCTGCTATAATATCGGGTTCAAGTGCAAAGCTTCGTGCTGTCTCCGCCGTAACCGGACCGATGCAGGCAATTTTTGCCTGCTGGAGTGGTGTAATATTGCCAAGCTGCTTAACCAGATTCTTCACGGTAGAGGAGCTTGTAAACGTCACAAAATCAATTTTTCCATTCATCAATTGCTTCGCTATCTCCGTTCCGTCGTCCAGCTCCGGCACCGTCTTATAGGCGGATACCACATCGACTTCAGCACCGTGTGTACGCAGTGCCTCCGGGAGAATATCGCGCGCCTCATGTGCACGCGGAAGAAGAATACGGGCACGCGGCGGAAGAATAGGCATCATCTCTTCAACGACAGCCTCTGCACGGAATTCTTTCGGCACAAGATCAACAAGGATCCCGAAGGAATGAAGTGCCTCTGCCGTTGCCGATCCGATTGCAGCAATCTTCGCATAGCCAAGGGCACGCGTGTCCTTCCCTGCGTGGTGCAGGCGCGCAAAGAAATGTTCCACTCCGTTGACGCTGGTAAAGATCAGCCAATGATATCCCTGCAGTTCCTTAATCGCTGCATCCATTGCTGCATAACTGTCCGACGGCGGGACGATGCGGATGACCGGAGTTTCTATACAAGAGGCCCCGAGCTCTCTTAGTTTCTCTGTCAGAGCAGAGGCCTGCGCGCGTGCGCGCGTGACAAGAATGCGCTTCCCAAAGAGTGGGCGAATATCTGGACGATCAAACCAACGCAGCTGATCGCGCAGTTTGACCACATCGCCCACGATAAAGATTGCAGGCGGACGAATTCCTTCCCGCTGTACCATCGCAGAGGCTTCGCCAACTGTCGTGATATAGGTCTCCTGCTCCGCCCGTGTCCCCCAGCGAATAATTGCTGCGGGTGTATTGACGGGCCGCCCGTTCTCAATGAGTTTTTGCGTTATTATGGGAAGATTGGCAACGCCCATCAAGAAAATCAGTGTATCTACTGCGGTCGCAAGCTGTTCCCATCGAATATGCGATTCCGATTTTGACGGGTCCTCATGTCCGGTAACGACTGCAAAAGATACAGCAATTCCGCGATGTGTCACAGGAATTCCTGCATACGCTGGAACACTGATCGCAGAGGTCACTCCCGGCAGAATTTCAAAGGGAATTCCTCTCTCTAAGAGTAGAAGTGCTTCTTCTCCGCCGCGTCCGAAGACGAAGGGATCACCGCCTTTGAGGCGAACAATCGTCTTGCCTTCTTCCGCTTTATCAGCAAGCAGCAAATTAATATCCTCTTGACGCATCGTATGCTTGCATGACTGCTTTCCGACATAGATAATTTCTGCTGAAGCAGGCGCATAAGAAAGAATGCTCTCATCCGCGAGATGATCGTAGACAACGACATCCGCATTCTTTAGGCACTGCATCGCACCGACCGTCAAAAGGCGCGGATCTCCGGGACCCGCGCCAACAAGAAATACTTTTCCGTTCATACTGCAATTCCTATCTCTTTTAAAATCTCACGACCGCCGGCATCGAGCAATTCCTCTGCGAGAGAGATACCCAGCTCCTCCGCCCGCTCTGCAGATCCCGTGCATCGCGAACGACAGACACGCATACCGTCAACGGAAGCGATCATTGCATCGACATGAAGAAGCCCGTCTTCCTTTAAATCTGCATAAACGCCGACAGGAATCTGGCATCCACCCTCGACACGGCACAGAAATGCACGTTCTGCCATCGCTGCCGCGCTCATATTGCGATCATGGAGAAAATCTATCACAGAGAGGATCCGGGTATCATCTGCACGGCATTCAATGGCCAGCGTCCCCTGTCCTACTGCAGGAAGCATCATTCTTTGCGAAAGAATACTGCGGATTCGATTCCCCAGGCCAAGACGCTTTAATCCGGCAGCAGCCAGTATAATCGCGTCGAAATCTCCTGCGTCGAGCTTTGCCAGCCGTGTATTGACATTGCCGCGCAAATCAAGGAGCTGCAAATCCGGCCGAACAGCGAGCAGCTGCGCGCGTCTCCGAAGGCTTGATGTTCCAACCTTGGCTCCAATGGGAAGTTCCTCTATTGACGTATAGTTTACACTGACAAATGCATCCCCCGGATCAAGCCGCTTCGTAATCGCGCCGATGATCAGCCCTTTCGGAATCTCCGTCGGCATATCTTTTAAACTGTGCACGGCGATGTCGATTTGGCCGGCAAGCATCGCCTGCTCCAACTCTTTCGTGAAGAGTCCCTTTCCTCCGATCTTAGCCAGAGGCGCGTCAAGGATGCGGTCTCCTTTTGTCGTCATTTTTTTCAGCTTTGTACGATAGGATGGATGGTGTCTCTCGATCTCTGCCGCTACATATTCAGTCTGCCACAGAGCAAGTTTACTTGCCCGCGTACCGATATTGATTATGCCGTTTTTCACTGGTTCCCGTTTCTCCTATTGCATCCAGTTTAAAAAGTGCACGCATTGCCTCAATATAAAATGCTTCGTCGGCAGTCCCTGCGGATGCTCGAAGCTTCATCATCGGAATACGAAGGATCTTGCGCACAATCATACGGCTCATATGTTCTACCTGTCGCTCCTCTTCCTCCGAGAGATCCGGCAACTTTGCACTCACCCTCTTAATCTCGCGCTCTCGTATGCGCTCACAACGACCTGACAAAAGCGCCATCAACGGCTGAAATGAAAGATATTTGAACCGTTCCAAGAGAGTACTTACCTCTTCATCCACAATGCGTTCAGCTTCGACTGCCTCGGCCTGCCGTTCACCGAGGTGCTCATCTACCACGGCTTCCAATGCATCGATATTATAGAGCTCAATCCCTTTGATTCCGGCAACATCTGGATCTACATCACGCGGAACAGCAATATCGATCAGGAAAATTCTCCGGCCCTGACGCCGCGCCATCAACCTGCGTGCCTCCCATGCTTTGATCACATAATGCGGAGCGCCCGTCGAGGTAACGACTACATCAACACAGGACGCGTAGTCCATTGCGCGATCAAATGGGATTGCCTCGCCGCCAATACGCTCAGCAAGACGCTTGCCGCGTTCGATATGCCGATTTGCTACGAATATCGTCTCGATCCCGTGTGCGCGCAGATGCTCGGCTGTCAGCTCTGCCATCTTGCCTGCACCAAAAATCAGTGCACTGCATCCCCCAAGGCCCCCGAGCGATGCAGCGGCAAGTTCCACTGCTGCATAACTCACAGATACAGAGCGATGCGCAATGCGTGTTTCCGTGCGCACACGCTTTCCTGTTGCAATCGCACGATGGAAAAGCAGATTAAGCACTGTACTCGTTGTCCCTGCCTCACGGGCAATTGCATAGGCTTCTTTTACTTGCGACAGAATCTGCCCCTCTCCGAGGACAAGGGAGTCTAGACTGGATGCAACGCGGAAAAGATGGCGTATGACAGCATCATCAACATAGGTATACAGATACTCATCCAGATCATCTCCGCCCTGCGCCAAATCATTAAGAAACTGCCTTAGGGCTTTCATTCCTTGCTCATAATCATCTGCAACAGCATAGAGTTCCGTTCGATTACAGGTGGAAAGCACGACCAAACCGCTCAGTCCGTCATATTCCCCCAAACTCAGCAGGCCAGAACGCAGTTCCTCGCGAGAAAATGAAACCCACTCACGTACATCAACCGGAGCCGTCCGATGATTGAGCCCCAATATCAAGAGCTGCATTTCGTAATTCAACCTCTGCTTTCTCTAACTCTCCATTGCGAACCATTGCCAAAATATCAGGGCGCAGTGCCATGCGCCAATACAAGCGGCGGTCTTTACCGATTGGAAGCATCGCCTGTAGTTCCGAACGCAGAATTACGACACGCTTCAGCCACAGTCCAAAAGCCGCTGGATAGAGTTGCTCAAGCTCCATTCGTATGCTGCGTGCCAGTGCAGGACTCCCGCCGCCTGTCGATGCGGTCAGCAAGAGATCTCCGCGACGAACTGAGGAGGGAATCTGAAACGAAGAGCCATACGGATCATCGGCAATATTGACTAAAATTCCGCATTCTTTTGCTTCAGCAGCCACTGATGCATTGATCTCTCGCTTATCTGTCGCCGCATAGACAAGAAAAGCCCCTTCGAGCATACGATACGAATAGCTTTCTTTCATCCATGCAATTTTACCTGTACGCGCCAACGCTCGGAGTCGCGCCGACATATCGGGTGCAATCACACGCACAGATACATCCGCACCCGCAGCTAGGATACCGCATACCTTACGCTCTGCAACTTTACCGCCGCCGACAACAATGATCGTCCGTCCACTCAGATCAATATTCAGCGGATACAGCACGCAGACTCCCCCCGAACAAAACGTGAATATTATTCATATTCGTTATTATACCCCAAATGCTCTCAAAAAAAAAGAGGAGTCGACAGGATCCCTTCTCTTTTATAGTGATTATCAACGGATGCCTCCTCTGTCATACAGATTTTCCTAATTTTTCAAGCAAAGGATAGTCCGTCATATCAATTCCGACCGGCGTAACAGAGATGAGTCCGTGTTCTACTGCATAAATGTCAGTTCCCGCGCCTTTATCTGTATCGGATATTTCCCCTTCTACTTTATAATGTATACGTCCATTTTCCTCAATCCTTTCAAAGGCATTGATATAGTCGCGTCCGCCTTGGCGGCAGGAGATGAATCGAGGGGTATCTCCGGCAAACTCTTTGGGAAAATTGACATTGAGCAGAAAGGGCTTCTCATTCAACGTTATGACCTTTTCCATAAACGGCTCAAAGCAAGCAGACGCCTCGGAAAAAGAAATACGGCTATCTTCTGTCCGAGAGAGCGCAAATGATGGAATTCCGTGAAAGAATCCCTCAAATGCCGCTCCGATTGTGCCGGAATATATCACATCTGTACCAAGATTTGAGCCATGATTAATGCCGGCGAGGACAACATCAGGCAACTCTTCCGCAATCGCATCCAAATAGAGCTTTGCGCAATCTGCTGGCGTGCCGTCAATCGCCCAAGCTGCAATATCATACACCTCATCGAATGTCTTATCGGAACGCACTTCAATTGCGCTGCCGATCGTCAATGCGTGCGATGTGCCGCTCTGCTGATGCATCGGCGCAGCAACCGTAACGCAATGTCTTCGGGCAAGATGCTTCGCGAGTGTCCGCAGTCCCTCTGCTGCAATGCCATCATCATTTAATATTAGGATATTCAAAGATATATCTCCCATAATCATCCCAGAATATACGAAAAGCAGGCTGAAGCTGCTCCAACCTGCTTTCTCCAAAACCGTCTTGGCGGATTAAATGCATGGTGACCCACCACGGAATCGAACCGTGAACCTACTGATTAAGAGTCAGTTGCTCTGCCAGTTGAGCTAGTGAGTCGGATACGCGCGTGAAGCGCAGTGCTATTATAGTGGAAATACAACACCTCTGTCAAGGACTTTACATCGGATTTATAGGGAAATCCGGGCTCAAGCAAATGAAAAAGCCTTGCATTTCCGCAAAGCCCTTTCCTTCTATTTGATAAGCAGCTTACTTCAGCGCCTCACTAAGCTGATCATTGACTTCGCGTGCCGCCCGAACACTCTCGTCGAACTTTGCTTTCTCTTCGCCTTCAAGTTTTACATTGACAACCTTTTCAAAGCCGTTCTTACCAAGAACAATGGGAACACCGACGCAGAGTTCCTTCTCTCCGTACTCACCTTCGAGATAAACGCAGCACGGAATAATTTTCTTAGCATCAAGTGCGATTGCCTCGACCAAGGCTGCTGCAGAGGCTCCCGGCGCGTACCATGCGGACGTTCCAAGAAGTCCCGTCAACGTAGCGCCGCCAACCTTCGTTTTCTGTACGACATCATCAAGAGCTTCCTTCGAGAGCATTTGCGTGACGGGAATGCCGCGAAGCGTTGCAATGCTGACGAGGGGAACCATCGTCTTGTCATTGTGTCCGCCGATGACCATACCATCAATGTCTGTCGGCGTTGCAGGATGCCCTGCTTTATTGAGCGCCTCAGAAAGATAATAACGGAATCGGCTGCTGTCAAGCATTCCGCCCATACCAATGACGCGATTGCGGGGAAGTCCAGTCGATTTCAGTGTCAGATAGGTCATCGCATCCATCGGATTGGAGATAATAATGAAAATTGTGTTTGGAGAATACTTAAGTGCTTGCTCTACAACACTCTTTACAATCTTTGCGTTAACTCCGACAAGCTCTTCACGGGTCATTCCGGGTTTACGCGGCAAACCGGAGGTAACAACGACGACATCAGAGTTTGCCGTAGCTGCATAGTCGTTCGTAACGCCAACCACGGTCGTATCATAACCAAGGGCATGTGCAGACTGCATCATGTCCATTGCTTTTCCTTCGGAAACACCTTCTTTAATGTCAATGAGAACAACTTCGCTCGCAAATTTCTTGAGGGCAATGACATTTGCCACCGTAGCACCTACATTGCCTGCGCCAACAACAGTTACCTTCATCCGTATTTCCTCCTTAAAGAGCGTCTCGCAACTCATTTTCGACGATAAGTAACACAATGTGAAACAGAATATACCAATAAACTGCAACTATGGAGATATTATAGCATTCTCATTTAGAAAAAGCAATTGTGTTGTAATGAATTATTCAATATTTCATAGAAAATAATTCCTTTTTGTTATAATATAACATTGTCACATTATTTTTACATACAAAAACTCAGCCCCTACCCGTTAAATGGACTGAGTTTTTAAAGATCGTATGGTGGCGGCACAGAGATTTGAACTCCGGACACTGCGGGTATGAACCGCATGCTCTAGCCAACTGAGCTATGCCGCCGATGGTGGGCAGGGATGGATTCGAACCATCGTAATCCGAAGATGACAGATTTACAGTCTGTTGCCTTTAACCGCTCGGCCACCTACCCATGAGCCTCGACAAGTATATGCGATAATCTAAGAATTTGTCAAGGCATTTTTCGGTCTTACTCTGCAAGAGGTTTCATTGTTGGGAAGAGCAAAACATCGCGAATCGACGGGCTGTCTGTCAGCAGCATCACGAGTCGATCAACGCCGATACCAAGTCCGCCTGTCGGAGGAAGCCCGTATTCGAGTGCTGTAATATAATCCCGATCCATAACGTGTGCCTCGGCATCGCCTGCTTGTCTCTGCTCAAGCTGCTCCAGAAAACGCTGCTCCTGATCAATAGGATCATTGAGCTCCGTAAATCCATTGGCAAGTTCACGTCCGTAAACAAAGAACTCAAAGCGATCCGTGATGCGCGGATCATCCGGATTGCGCTTGGCAAGCGGTGAGATCTCGGTTGGATGCCCTGTGATAAAGGTAGGCTGCATCAGTGTCTCTTCTACTTTTTCCTCAAAGGCGGCATTGAGAATGCCGCCGATGCCGTAACGTTCCTCGAAAGGCACGCCAATCGCACGCGCCATCGCGCGTGCCTCGTCAACAGTCTGACAAGAGAGGAAGTCTTTCCCCGTTGCTTGACGTACGGAATCATTCATGCTGATCGTGCGGACATTGTCCAGATCAATGTTAACTCCTTGGTATGCAATCTGCGTCGTCCCAAGGACACTCTTAGCAGCGTGGCGGACAATTCCCTCCGTGATTTCCATAAGATCACGATAGTCGGCAAAGGCCTGATAGATCTCAATGGTAGTAAACTCAGGATTATGTCGTACGTCCATCCCTTCGTTGCGGAAAATACGCCCCATCTCATAGACACGATCCAATCCGCCGACAATCAGCCTCTTGAGATTAAGCTCCGTTGCTATACGGAGATAGAGATCAATGTCAAGCGCGTTGTGATGTGTTATGAAGGGACGTGCCGCCGCTCCGCCGGCAATCGTCGAAAGCACCGGCGTCTCCACCTCGAGGAAATCGCGCTCATCGAGATAGCGACGAATGGACTGTATGATCCTTGTCCTTTTGCGGAAAGTATCACGGACCTCATAATTGACCATAAGATCAATATAACGCTGACGATAGCGTGTATCTACATCCTTTAATCCGTGGAATTTCTCAGGCAGTGGCCGAAGCGCTTTTGAGAGCAGGTTAAAATCCTCGACACGGACAGTGATCTCTCCGCGCCTCGTTTTAAATACAACTCCGCGAATTCCGATGATGTCGCCAATATCAAGGCGTTTGAATTCCTCTTTGTATTTTTGCTCGCCCAGCACATCCAGTTTGAAATATACCTGTATGTTTCCCGTACGATCATTGAGCGTAGAAAAGGACGCTTTGCCGTGTCCCCGTATCGCCATAAGGCGTCCTGCAATATAAACTTCTTTTCCTTCTTCATCTTCTGCGAGGGAATCGTATTTTTCCTTCAGATCCGCTGCGTAGTCCGTGACTTCGAAACGATGCCCAAACGGAGCAACCCCTATGGAGCGAAATGCGTCCATTTTTTCACGTCGGACACGCATCATCTCATTGAGATCCTGCTCTGGCGGACAAGACACGATTTCCTTTTCCTCAACCATCGGTTCTCCTCTCACTTTTTAATGTCAATGATCTTGTACTGGATGATGCCCGCAGGTGCATTGACTTTGATCACCCGGTTAATCTTCTGCCCCAGAAGAGCCATCCCGAGAGGCGATTCGTTCGAGATCTTCCCCTCATCAGGATCAGCTTCCGTAGAGCCGACAATCAAAAAGGTCTCCTCTTCATCGAATTCCAGATCTTTCACCTTTACACGGCTGCCCATAGTAACGCTTTTTCCGTCTCCTGCTTTGATGATATCAGAGTTTCTGATCTTTGTTTCGAGCTCCTGAATCTCACCTTCGAGAAAGGCTTGTTCATTTTTTGCATCATCGTATTCAGAGTTTTCCGAAAGATCGCCGAGCGCGATCGCAGCTTTCAGACGCTCGGCAACTTCTATGCGTCGAACACTCTTGAGATAGTCGAGCTTTTCCACCAATTTATTATAGCCATCCTCGGTCAGCATGACCTTTTTCTCTGTCATGAAATAATACTCTCCTTTATTGTTCTTTTTTATTAATATCTTCCAACAACGCGGTCAACGCCTCATGTTCCATCCCTGATTGGATCAGCGCCAATCTCTGGATGCGCCGCATTTTTTTAATCTGACACTCTCTTTTTTGCGCTTCCTCTTTTGTATCGAAAGACTCAGCATAAACGAGGCGAACCGGTCTGCGGGAACGCGTGTATTTCGCGCCATTTCCTTCATTGTGGGCATGGAGGCGCCGTCTGAGATCATTTGTCCAGCCGGCATACAGACTTCCATCCGCACACAATAAAAGATATGCGTAGTTCATTCTGTTGCGTCTTTGATGGTAATCTTCTCAATCACAACATCATGTATCGGTCGATCACCGTATTCTGTCTTCGTATGTCCTATATCACGTACGACATCCATGCCATCAATCACTTTTCCAAAGACTGCATGATGGTTATCCAACCACGGCGTCGCGGCGAGCGTAATGAAGAACTGACTGCCGCCGGTATTCGGCCCGGCATTTGCCATGGAGAGAATTCCTTCCCCGTTGTGTTTAAGCGTCGGGTCGAACTCATCCGGAATAGTATAGCCGGGACCGCCGGTCCCATTCCCTTTCGGATCACCGCCTTGAATCATAAATCCGTCAATGACGCGATGGAAGATGAGGCCGTCATAAAATCCCTTTTCAGAAAGGTCGATAAAATTCTTTGTCGTAATGGGCACCTTATCTTCGAATAGTTCAACCTCAAAAGTTCCCTTATTCGTTGTAAATACTGCAATACGATTTGCCACGGTTCTATTCTCTCCTTTTTGCTGATCCAACAGCGTATTGAATGACATTCCTGCAATTCCGCTGTGCGCCGCAAAGAATGTAGTGACAGCGGCGGCAGCTAAACATAGCATAAGGATATAAAATTTCTTCCCCATTCTACCGAAAGCCCTCCCATATTTCAACATAAATTTCAAAAAGTATGGTGTTCCCCAGCGATGCACGGCGACCATATAGGAATTTCATGTCCCTCTGAGAAAAACCCGATCGACGGCTGCCATGCGGGATAACCGACAGAGTGCATGCTGACGAGGGCCTTCGGATACGTTTGTTCGCAGAAAACCTTTGCTCCGCGCTCCATAGATGGTCCGAGACGGCCATCTACAGGGAAAAAGGCAAGGTCAAAACTGCGTCCCGCAAGATGTTTCATTTGCTTACGAAAAGCATTTTCTGCGAGTTTTCGGTTCTCTGCTGTATCCCCTGTCCAATCCCACCAGTTAAAATCTCCGGCATGAAAGATCTTCTGTTCGTTCACATCTGCCAAAAAGGAAGTTCCTTCATCTGTCGATGAAAAGGATGTCACTGTTATTCTGTCATCCTGCCAAGAGTCATATGTCCCCATCCAGCTTATCTGATCACTAGGGATACGACCGGATTCTCCATGTGCGCGAATATCTTCACTCAGGATATAGCGCGTTGCCTTCGATGCAAATTTGCCAATCTCCGGATTAAAATGATCAAAATGTGCGTGGGACACAAAAAAATAAAGCCTTGTATATATCTCTTCTTCCAATGTGCGGGAAAGCACATCTGCAGGGTCGTCAAATGCATCAAAAACAAGCAGAACATCATGGACACGAACTAAAAAACCGCTGTTCAGCAAATATGTTGCTTCCATTGTGATATATGTCATCTCCTCTCTGTTTCATCATCGAAATTATCATCCGATGCCGAAGCATCATTTTGATTAATGCGCCCAAATCCACGTCCCATGACTTCATTAGCAGACATTATGATGACAAAGGCATGCGGATCTACATTGTGGACAATGAATTTCAGCTTTCCCACCTGTGTCGTCCCGACGGCGACAAAGACCACATTACGCTCACGGCGCGTATATGCCCCCTGCCCATGTAAAAATGTTACGCCGCGGTGCATTTGGTCGATGATTGCTGCAGCAATTCCCTGATGTTTATCCGAAACAATCAAAACGGCTTTGCGGTGGTTGAATCCTGCAACGATCTTATCCATCACAGTTGCATTGATAAACATATAGATCAGCGTGAACATTGCAGGAGCCATACCAAACAGAAATGCCGCAACAAGCATAATCAGGCAGTTGAGCGAAAACAGTACGCCTCCCATATGCAGGTCATAGTATTTGCGAACAATAGCAGCAAGGATATCAAAACCTCCCGTACTGCCGTTCATTCGAAATACAAGACCATATCCGAGGCCCGCAAATACGCCCCCATACACAGTCGTCAGCATCATGTCACTGACAGGTGCATACGCATTAAGCGGACGGGTTAGATCGAGGAAAAAGGAAAAAATGGCCGTTCCTATGATAATATCTATTGTATAGGTCCGTCCCATTAATTTCCATGCCATAAAAAGGAGAGGAATATTATAAATGAAGGTCTGAAGACCGATGGGAAGACCGAAAAGATAATAAACAATCATGGCAATACCGGTTGCGCCTCCGGTCAGAAGATGCGCTGGTATCAAAAATAGGTTAATCGCACAGCTTGCAATGAGGCATCCGAGAGTCATTCCAGTATAGCGCATGACACGATGTCCCAGGACCCGCATATGCAGATTATGCATCATTTCCCATAGCCTCCAAGCTTGGCGTTTTCGCCTTTCGGAAGAGCTGATATGTCAATTTCCTTTGTACTGATCAATCCTCTATTCAGATCGAGCTCAACAAAGGAATCATCGTCCGATAAAGCCATTTCGTCAGCCTCCTCATCCGTGAGCGGAAGCATGGTAATCCGCGCAGACACCAGAGAACCGTTTTCTGAATCTATGTTCAGAATCAGATGCCGGTGCGGGTGTGCCGGATGCGCATAGATATAGCAGGTACGATCATCTAAGAATTGGCGCGAAGCTTTCCCGTATACATTGAGAAGATAACTGCTTGTTGTGCCATAACGCACGTTTTTTCGAAGCTGATAATTATCGCCGATGAGATTGATGTCAACAACTTTTCCGCTCGCAATGGAGGTCGATACAACAATGTCCCCGTAAGTAAAAGTTTTGAGATGGATTCCCCAGATTGACTGCGTATTTTCAAAATCAGGCTCTCCCCATTGTTTTTGAATATTCACTTCAGGATCTCCCAATGAGATTTTATGATATGAAAAATCTTCTGCCTTGATCTTCCCGGAGGCAAATACATGTGAAAAACACGCCAATGAAAGGAAAAGTACCACAATAAGGAAGCCGATACGAAGAAAATATCTCTGCATAGTCTCTACCTCAAAATATTAAAAGGAAAAGTCCCCATTTTCTATGACGGGAATGCTGTTGCCGGAACGCATTCGTCCAATGACGGACATATCCGCTGTCCCAATCATAAAATCCTCGTGAACCAATGAATGATTTACGCCATGCCGACACAATTCATCCTCGGTCATGTTTTCTCCATTTTGCATGCAAGTCGGATAAGCTTTGCCAAGAGCAAGATGACAGGATGCATTCTCATCAAAGAGGGTATTGTAAAAGAGAATACCGCTTTGTGAAATAGGAGATGTATGCGGTACTAAGGCCACTTCGCCAAGAAAGGACGCCCCTTCATCTGTTTCCAAGAGTTCCTTCAGCTGCTCTCCTCCCTTTCGGGCTGTGTAATCCACCACTTTTCCATCACGAAAGGTAAGCGTAAAATCATGGATTAAGGTTCCGTTATAGTGCAGAGGCTTCGACGCAGCTACGATCCCATTTACTCCATTTCGTTGCGGGAGTGTATATACCTCCTCTGTCGGTATATTCGCAGCGAAGAGATGCCCCGCGGCTGATTGCTCAGCACCGCCCATCCAGATATGTCCCGGAGGCAATTCAACATGGAGATCTGTGCCGAGACAATTTGTATAGTGAAGCTCGGCAAAGTCATGCGCATTGAGAAACTCTGTAATCTTTTGCAGATGGTCAATATGATTCATCCATGCAGATATGGGATCTTCCTCGGCAGAAATACGAACTGCTTTTAAAATTTCTGCCCATAGTCGCTCCATTGCCTGATCAGCTGAAACATCCGGAAAGACTTTATGCGCCCATGCGGGCGTGGGGACTGATACAACGCACCAGCTGTTCTTATTGCTCATCAGCCGCGTGCGGTATTCCATAAGAGCTTTTCCTGCTGACACTCCCGCCTCCGTGAGACGTTTCGGTTCCACATCTGAAAATATATCAGGGTCCGCAGCGGAAATCGAGATGAATGCGGCCCCTCGTTCTGCATGATCATCGTAAAAGAGTTTTCGCCATGCGGGGAATTCGCGAAACCGTTCCAGAGGCGCGTTTTTATAGCGAATATGTGAAAACACTTCATCATTCCAATTGACAGAGACGTCATACGCCCCTGCACAGAACGCCTCCTTCGCAAGTGTGTGCACAAAGTCGGCACAAGCGATCGGCGCGTGGATAACAAGGGGCTGATTCTCCTGTAAATTCACGCCGACACGAACAACCAGAGATGCATATTTTTTGAGTAAATCTTTTTTCATTTTTCTCATACCTCGGCCGTATCAAAAATAAGAGTTACAGGACCGTCATTAATAGAAAACACCTGCATATCGGCGCCAAACTCTCCGTGTTCAACATGAACACCGCGCTCGGTGAGCTGCTTCATGAATTTCTCATACAAAAGGATTGCATGGTCTGGCTTTGCCGCCTTGGAGAAGCCGGGTCTTCTTTTTTTTAAATCTGCAAAAAGCGTAAATTGCGAAATCACTAGAACACGACCGTTTACTTCGGCAAGCGAGCGATTCATTTTTCCTTTCTCGTCAGAAAATATGCGAAGATGCACGATTTTCTCTGCCAGATGTACCGCATCGGCATCGGTATCCTTCGGCGCAATACCAAGTAAAATAAGATAACCCACGCAGATCTGACTGCATATGATTCCATCGATTCGAACGGACGCTTCTTTCACTCGTGTAACTACGGCACGCAAGAAAACTCCCTCTTTCTGCTCAATGTGCCTTATTATAGCACGCTTTATTATAGATGTCTTTCTCAAGCAGAGAAAAAAGATATAAGGAAACGAGAAAGAGACATTTGATCCCTAGTGCCCATCGTTTCCCTGGCCGAATGCATGCCTAGAACAGGAACGCCGATATCCATTGTTCGCATGGGGATTTGTGTGGAGAGAATGGAGCCAAGCGTTGCTCCTCCCAGTGCATCCGAATGATTTGCAAAGACCTGATAAGGAATATCTTCCCTTTCGCACAGATCTGCGGCTACAGCATAAGCTTCCGGATCTCCGGCATAGGACTGGTTTGCTGCCACCTTCAGAACAATACCTCCGCCCAGAAGCGGCTGATTGGTCGGATCTGCTTTCTCCGGTGCATTGGGGTGCAGCGCGTGAGCAACATCCACTGAGAAACAGAATCCGTCCAAAATCTGATGCAGATATTCGTCTCGAGAAAAGCCAAGCGCCATATAGATACGCTCCATGATCATGGATAAAACGGTCGATCCAGCCCCCTGCTTCGTCCTGCTGCCCACTTCTTCATTGTCAAAGAGCGCAACAATGCGGATGCCGTCTGTACCTTTCCACGCATTGGCTGCATCCAGGCATGCCTTGACCGATGACAGGTTATCGAGACGCGGCGCCGAGAGAAATACATCGTCGCAGCCCAGCATGCATCCGCGCTCACACGGGTAGGCATTCAGATCATAAGAGAGAATATCCTCTGTCAGAACCCCCAATTCATCTGCGAGCAGAGAAAGCAATTTCTTCGAATCATCGGTGTCGCTGCTGTTGCTTTGAAAGAAGATGGGAAGAAGGTCCTTTTGCGGCTTTAACTCGACTCCTTCATTCACCTTACGATTCATGTGGATCGCGAGATTTGGAACAATCATGAGCGGGCGGCGAAAATCCACGAGCCTCAGCCGCGGCGCAAATGGGTCGGTTCCGCGCAGCGAAACTGCCCCGGCGAGGGAGAGCGGACGATCCAGCCATGTATTGCGGATCATTCCGCCATATACCTCAGCATTCAGCTTACCATATCCATGTTCTTTAAGTACGGGATTGGGCTTAATACGAAGGCATGGAAAATCCGTATGGGCGCATGCAATGCGAAGCGGCCCGCGGGGATTTTCTCCAATCGAAACAACGACAGCTCCCGTATTGAATAATGAAAAACAGTAACTTTGTCCCGGAAGCAGATCTTCCCCGTTCATTTTATTAGGCGGTAAAAATTCTCCATCACTGCTGTCCACTACATGATAGGGCGATGTTGCCGCATCAATGAATGCAATCAATTCTTCGGCACAATTCTTTTCTTCAGATGTCATAAGAGCCCTCGCAGTCGTTTGAAAACAGAAAAAGACCCGCCCCTCGGCTGGTCTTTGTATGTCGAACAAAATGGTCGGGATGACAGGATTCGAACCTGCGGCCTCATCGTCCCGAACGATGCGCGCTACCAAACTGTGCCACATCCCGACAACGATATGTATTCTATCAACTTTTAACCTAAAAATCAAGTATTTATTTTTCGATCATCGGCATAACAGCTGTGAAAAGTTCCTCCTCCGTATGCGCTTCAGCATACGGATAAATTTGTTCGCCATCGGGCCGATTTCGTCGGCGATGATTGAACCATATCGACTTCCACCCTGCCCCCTGCGCTCCTGCAATATCGAGGTCAAAAGCATCTCCAATGTAGAGAAGATGTTCCGACGCGAGATTTAAACGGCGTTCCATCTCGCGAAAAATCCGAACATCCGGTTTGCGAAACGCATAATCTCCGGAAACAATGATCCGCTCCTCCGACACCCACGGAGATATATCGAGAGAATGTATTTTTCTTCGCTGATGCTTGGATTCTCCGTTGGTAATAACGCCGATTTCCGCATGTTTCCTGAGTTTATCAAGAAAACTTGTCATACCCGAAGATAGTTTTATTTGATACTGCAATCCCATATAGAAACGTTGGAATTCCATGGCCTCTGCATCTGTTGTTTCAACGCAGTAATCGCGTAAAGCCATACGTATGCGATAAATATATAAAGCGTCCATTGTCATCTTCCCCATTTGCGAATCCACAAATTTTTCATCACTGTAACGACGAAAGGAAAGAAAAAGCTTCTGCATCGGCAAATGATGCTTTGCCCCATAGATCGCATGATATGCACTGAAAAAGGGCTGTGCCATATCATATAAGGTATCATCGACATCAAATACTACGCCGCGAATGTCCATAATGTCCTCATTCCATATACTGTACCTGTTTTCATATTATAAGGGAAGTAGCCATCCCGTGCAATTAGTCCCCAAAAATTTTTCCTTCGGCGAATGTATGGACAGTCAAACGATTTCCATCCGTACGAAAGACAATGGCGCCATCTCGATCTGTACGAAGCGTCTTTGCCCCGTTTCGCTCATAGCGCTCAACAACGGAGCTACGCGGATGCCCGAAGCTGTTATCTGCACCGACACAGTAAACAGCATAGAGGGGGCTTGTGGCCGCGACAAAATCCTCCGAGCTGGATGTATCCGAGCCATGATGCGGCACCTTGACAACTGTTGCATGAAGGTCTCCCAACATCGAAATCATTTTCTCCTCATGTTCTTTGATAAGATCGCCGGTAAAGAGAAAAGAGCAATTCCCGTAACGCACACGATAGACATTGGACACTTCATTTCCCGTTGCGCTGTCCATTTTATCATAGGGCGGCGCATACAAGATATCTACGCTGACACCATCAATAACAATCGTCTGACCTGCCACGGCTCTGCTCATCTTCGAGAGGAGCGGATTATTGTCTCCGAACCGCATGCTTCTCGCATATGCAGCCCTTCCTTCATCCGCCGTATAAACATGTTTTACCGGAATGCGAGAGAGGATGGCCCCTGCACCTGCTGCATGATCTTCATGCGCATGGGAAAGAAAAATATAGTCTACCTCACGGATTCCATAGTGCAAAAGATATGGAATATCAACCCGGGCACCAATATCAAACGAACCATCTTTTGTTCCCCCGGTATCAAAAAACATGGCATGTCCATGCGGTGTCAAAACAAGAGCACAATCCCCCTGACCGACATCAATAAAATGTACTTCCATCTCATTCGGAAGTAACGCACGCCAAAAAACCACGGAGATCAAAAGTACACAGCATGCGATCCCAATTGCTTGTCGGTACTCCTTGAAAACCGAATATATCCGTGTGCGGTATTCTTTCGGCATACATATAAATACAAGCAGTATGTAATAACAAATTCCCGGCAGAATCCCCATCGACGGCAGCCATATTTTGGAAAACGGAAGCGCAGCCAGTGCCCGTGTCATTTCAAATACAGCACCAAGCAATATACTGTCAAAGGAAAAAACGATATTGCCGAGGATCGGTACAATAAATGCTGCCAGCCCGCCGGCTAGCCCAAGAATAATAATGAGTTCAACCAGAGGAACAACAAATAAGTTCGAAAACAACGAGGAAAAAGATACTTGGTTAAAATGCCATGCGAGTATCGGCAAAGCAGCGAGCTGTGCAGCAATCGTGATAGAGAGGCTTCCTGCAAGCACATGCGGCAAACGTTTCATCCATCGATTCAAAAGAGGCGCTAAAAAAAGCAAACCGGCAGTCGCTAAGAAAGACAGCTGAAAACTGATATGAAAGAAGAGAAGCGGTGAAATAATGAGCATAAAAAGTCCGGTTACAATCAGAAGGTACTGCGCATCTTTCTCTCTCCCAAGCACAAGCCCGAGAAAAGCAACACCGCCCATAATTCCTGAGCGTACAGCAGGGGGAACACCCCCCGCAAGAATAACATAGACAACAACAGCAGAAATAACCGCAGCGGCGCCGATCCATTTGGGCAGCCGAAAAAATGCTGCGAGCCAAGCGATGACAGCAGCGAGAAGACTGATATGAGAGCCGGAAACGGAGAGAATATGCACAATTCCGGTCGTTGTAAATGACTCGAGAAGCTCAGGACGAATTCCCTCATAGCCGCCGAATAGCATCGCAAAGATTGCCGCAGCATCTGTGCGCGGCATGATTGCAGACATACGCTCAAGATAGTGCGCACGCAATTCCGCGGCCCAACGCATGAATTGCTGCTGATAAGATATATCTCCATTTGGTGTAATCGATACGCTGTTTTTCTTCGCAGAGAGGGATGCCGTTATCCCCTGTGTCCGAAGAAGAAACACTGTGTCGATCTGACCTGGGTTCTGATAGCCGTGCGGGCGGCGAACTTTTCCGTCTGCTCTGAGCTCATCTCCGATATTCCCTATTTCCGAAAGGTCTTGATCGGCGCCTCTTGTATAAATAAAAAGTTTTCCGCTTCGAGAATGTTCTTCCTTCCCCTGTCGAACTCCATGTACAGATACTGTATATCTTATATGCTGCACACCATCTGCATCCACGGTAATTCGAGGCGCATCCAAGATGCTCCCTACAATGGAAATATTATTTTGCAGCTCATGTGAGATATCCTGTGCCGGAAGCTCATAAGCCGCAGCAAATCGAAATGCTCCCAACATGAAAAAAAGCCCCGCAAAGGCAATCCATGTATACTCATGCTGTTTGAGAGCAAGGATGCCGGAGGCAGTGGAAAAAACGAGCAGAAGAATAATGAAGTGCGGCAGGCATGCGGAGAACGAGATATTCCACCATGCACTGCATGTAATGCCGAGACAAAACGCCATGAGCAACCCTATGAGAAAGAAGAGTTGATACTGCCCCACCTTCATATGGTCACCTGATCTTTCAGTTTTTCAAATTTTGCATTGCCGATGCCGCGCACCTTTTTGATGTCTTCAATCTTTTGAAAAGGACCATTCGTTTCGCGATATTCAATAATGCGTGCAGACATCGCAGGACCGATTCCGGGGAGCTCCTGCAGCTCTTTCTCACTCGCCGTATTGAGATTAATCTGTTTCTCAGCATTCTTCCCCGCAATCGGAGCTTTGGCGCCCTCAGCCGATCCGGCAAGACGCTCCGGTACGCGTATTTGCATACCGTCCTCTAAAAGTGCCGCCATATTGACGCGGTCGATATCCGCTGTTTCGATGACGCCGCCGACGGCGTTCACAGTATCAGCAACACGCTGACCTTCGGTCAGAGAAACCAATCCTGGCTTTTTCACTTCCCCTGTCACATAGACAATAATTGTACGCGGCGTTTCTGCTTTGGCGCTCGTTCCCTCATCCAGCACGATGGTCTCCTGCTGCGTATAATAGCCGTACATTGTTCCGCAGAGCGTCGCAAGAGCAAGAACAAGAAGGATGATAAGCGACTTCTTGAACATTGGCATAAGACTGACTCCTAGTAGACATTCCTTCCGCTGAAGATCTCAATCATTTCACGACGCAGACTGGTGCTGATTAGGAGCCGCGTTTTTGGTGGTATCTCATCAGCATCGGTATTAAAGAGATAGTTCTGGAGCTGCGGCTCCTTAATCAGCATACGGGTATGAAAAAGACTTGCCTGATAAAGATTGATGTCCACGGCATCGTATTCATCCAAAGTCTCTTGTTTGATGAATTCCTGAATGGAGGTCATTTTACTGTCCATAAACAGCTTCCGCCCCTGAAGATCCCGGGTGAAACCACGCACTCGATAGTCCATTGTAATGATATCCGAATCGAACTGACTGATGAGATAGTCAAGCGTTTGCAGCGGTGTGATCTCTCCGCAGGTAGCAACGTCAATATCTACGCGAAAGGTCGCAATGCTTGTATCGGGATGATATTCCGGATACGTGTGTACGGTCACATGACTTTTATCGAGATGCGCCAAAATCGTCTCTGGTGACACAGTTTCCGTTTTCACAGGAGTCTTGCTTCCTGAAACTACTGCTGCCTCCTCGGCGACCAGCATTGTGACGCTTGCCCCCTGCGGTTCATAATCCTGCTTCGCAATGTTGAGAATTCGTGCGCCGATCATATCGGTTACCTGCGAAAGAATTTTAGTGAGACGATCCGAATTATATTGTTCATCAATGTACTTGATATAATCTCGCTGCTCACGCGCTGATTTTGCATAGCATATATCGTAGATATTGAAGCTTAACGCTTTTGTGAGATTGTTAAACCCATATAATTTCAGCTTCCCATCCAATGCCGAAGTTCCTTCCTTTCTCTCTGTGACAGATACAAATATGCACCACATATCTCGCTTTACAGTCGTTTATATGTTATTTCGATTTTTAATTATTTGGATGAATGTTCCATCTTCCATTTTTTTATCCAATCCAGGCGTTCACGGAAACGCGCTTCCATCCCTTGTTCTGTGGGATGATAATAAGATCTCCCAACGAGTGAATCTGGGAGGCACTGCATATTTGTTATACGTTCAGCAGCATCATGAGCATATTGATAACCTCTGCCGTAGTCAAGTTCTTTCATGAGCTTCGTGGGCGCATTCCTGATCACAAGCGGAACAGGTTCCGCAAGCATGTTCCGTGCATCTGCAGCTGCCGACAGATACGCCGTCTCCATGGCATTCGATTTCGGCGCCAAAGAAAGATAGATCACGGCTTCTGTGAGGTGGACGTTGCACTCCGGAAAACCAATGTAATGGCATGCTTGATATGCCGCAACGGCAATCTCAAGTGCCCGTGGATCTGCAAGTCCCACATCCTCGGCAGCAAATCGAGTTACGCGCCGCGCAACATAGAGAGGATCCTCACCTGCCTCAAGCATCCGGGCAAGCCAGTAGACTGCAGCATCTGGATCAGAGTTGCGCATAGATTTATGCAGGGCGGAGATCAGATTATAATGCTCCTCTCCGCTCTTGTCGTAGAGCAGCGATTTTCGTGTGATGCACTGTGCGAGATTTTCTTCTGTCACATAGATCTCGCCGTCTCTTTCATCTGCGTTCAGAATCAGCATCTCAAGCGTTGACAGAGCGCTTCGCGCGTCACCGTTGGCAAAGGCGGCAATCGCTGCAATCCCCTCATCGGAAAGATGAATCCGAAGTACCCTAAGTTCACGGTCCGAAGAAAGTGCATGCTGCAGCAGGCGCTTGATATCATCGATTGTCAAGCCCTGAAGGACAAAAACACGACAGCGTGACAAAAGGGCGCTGTTGATTTCAAAAGAAGGATTCTCTGTCGTCGCGCCAATGAGAACAATACTCCCTTTTTCGACAAACGGAAGAAAGGCATCCTGCTGAGCCTTATTAAAGCGATGTATCTCATCGACGAAAACAATGATCCGGTCTCCGTAGATACGGCGGCGATCGGCCTCCTGCATGACTGTACGAATATCCTTAATCCCACTCGTCACCGCAGAAAAGGTAATGAATTTTGCTTTGGTCTGCGCTGCAATAATTTGCGCAAGTGTCGTTTTACCAACTCCCGGCGGCCCCCAAAAAATCATGGAGGTGATATGGTCACTTTCGATAAGGCGGCGGAGCACTTTTCCGCTCCCCAAGAGATGTTCCTGCCCGACAAACTCTTCGAGCGACTGCGGGCGAACACGTTCTGCTAAGGGCTGATATGCCGTGCGTTCAAAAAGTCCGCCCTGTTCGTCCATCTCCGTCTCCACCTCCGATATCCGTATGCTCTTGTTATGGATTATCGCATAAAAAAGAAACTTAGGCAATAGCAAAAACGGCCCGGGATTCATGATTATTCCCCGAACCGTCTGCGTTTATGCGTTTACAAAATGAAGCGTGACACATCGTGATCGCCGGCAATATCGGCAAGGCAGCGATCCACATATGCAGTATCTATGACAATCTCTTTCTCTTTGAGATCCGGCGCATTAAAGGAAACCTCTTCAAGGAGTTTTTCAAGCAGTGTATAAAGACGCCGCGCGCCGATATCCTCTGTTTGTTCATTGACTGTTTCCGCCAGCTCAGCAAGGCGCCCGACTGCATCCTCCTCAAAGTGAAGAGATACGCCTTCCACACCGAGAAGCGCACTGTACTGCTTGATCAGCGCGTTCTTCGGCTCTGTAAGGATGCGTTCAAAATCCTCTTTGACGAGAGATTTCAGTTCCACACGGATGGGAAAACGCCCCTGCAGTTCAGGAATGAGATCTGACGGCTTTGCGATATGAAACGCTCCGGCTGCGATGAAGAGGATATGATCGGTTTTCACGGGACCATACTTTGTCACCACCGTAGATCCTTCTACAATGGGCAGGATGTCGCGCTGCACACCTTCGCGCGAGATATCTGCGCCTGTACTGTGTCCGCTGCTGACAGCAACCTTGTCGATCTCATCCAAAAATACAATACCGCTATACTCTGCAGCGCGCACCGCCTCCTCGGCAACGACATCCATGTCGACGAGTTTGTCTGCTTCCTCTGCTGCAAAGATTTTGCGGGCCTGATTGACAGTAACCTTACGCTTTCGATGACGTTTCGGAACGAGCTTTCCGATCATGGACTGCAGATTATCACTCATGCTTTCAAGAGATGATCCGGCAAACATTCCACCCATCGGACGGGCAGATTCCTCTACATCAATCTCGATCAGGTCATCCTCCAGCTCTCCGCTGCGCAGACGCTTGCGTACCCATTCACGACCGGCCTGATATTTGGGAGGCTCCTGTGCCTCGATCTTTTCTTCCTGTTCCGATGAAAAGAGACTTCCGAGCGGATTACTGGACTTCTTCTGAACCGGAACAAAGACATCAATGAGCCGCTCCTCTGCATTCTCCTCCGCCTTCTCTTGGACTTCCTCTATTTTTTGCTGACGCACCATTCGCACAGCAGTTTCCACAAGGTCCCGCACAATCGACTCGACATCTCGGCCGACATAGCCGACCTCCGTAAATTTCGTCGCTTCTACTTTTAAAAACGGCGCACGGACAAGGCGTGCCAGTCGACGGGCGATCTCTGTCTTGCCAACGCCAGTTGAGCCGATCATGAGAATATTCTTCGGAATGATATCGTCCCGCAGCTCCGCATCCAGCTGTCGGCTGCGCCATCGGTTGCGAAGGGCGACGGCAACAGATCGTTTCGCCTCATGCTGGCCCACAATATATTTATCAAGCTCGACAACGATCTCACGCGGCGTCTGCTCATTGACTCCGACAGGACTCATGATTCCAGCACCTCCACTGTAATATTATGGTTCGTATAGACACAGATATCTGCGGCAATCGAAAGAGCTTCCTTGGCAATTGCAGAAGCATCCATATCGCTGTGCGCGGTGAGAGCACGAGCTGCGGCGAGTGCGAAGAATCCGCCCGAGCCGATTGCCGTGCAGTCTCCGTCCGGCTCTATGACTTCGCCATTGCCGGAGATCATAAGAATGCTGCTTTGATCTGCCACAAGGAGAAGCGCCTCGAGTTTGCGCAGAATTTTGTCGGTACGCCAATCCTTTGCAAGCTCCACAGCTGCGCGCTGGAGATTTCCGCTGTATGACTCGAGTTTTACTTCGAATTTTTCAAATAAGGTGAACGCATCTGCAACAGAGCCGGCAAATCCGGCGAGGATCTTCCCATGATAGAGGCGGCGAACTTTGCGCGCGTTTGCCTTCATGATTGCACGTTCGCCAAAGGTGACCTGTCCGTCGCCCGCGACGGCAACTTTGTTCCCCTTTTTAACCGCCACTATCGTTGTTGCGTGAAATATCATTTCGCACATACTCCTTTCACATGCTCTCATGAAAATGCTCCAGCACATTCAGTGCCCGCTCGGCGAGCAGAAGCTTTTTCTGCGGCTTGCGCGTGCGCCGCGGCAGATCTGTAAGCGGAGGAAGCAGCCCAAAATTGATATTCATCGGCTGAAAATGAGCCGAATCACAGGAGGTAATATAATGCGCAAGGGCTCCGTGGCAGGTCATCCGCGGGAATGCAAGGGGCGATTCCCCCCGTGCAAGACGTGCAGCATTCAGCCCCGCCATAAGTCCTGATGCTGCAGACTCGACATATCCCTCTACTCCGGTCATCTGCCCCGCAAAAAAAATGCACTCGTTCACATTCAGCTGAAAGGTTGGGCGCAGGTGACGCGGTGCATTGATGTAAGTGTTCCGGTGCATGACACCGTAGCGCAGAAATTCTGCTTGTTCCAGTCCTGGAATCATCTGAAAAACATGCTTTTGTTCCGGCCACTTGAGCCGCGTCTGGAATCCAACGATATTATAGATCGTCCCCTCCGTATTGTCCTGCCGAAGCTGGACGACGGCGTGGGGGCGCTCTCCCGTCACTGGATGCTCTAAGCCGATCGGCTTGAGCGGTCCATAGAGAAGAGTGTCCTTTCCGCGTGCCGCCATGACCTCGACTGGCATGCACCCCTCAAAGAAAATCTCTTTTTCAAAATCATGTACCTCGGCCTTCTCTGCATGGACGAGAGCATCCCAAAAAGCATCGTACTGCTCCTCATTCATCGGGCAGTTGATGTATGCGGGCTCTCCCTTTCCGTAGCGCGAGGCACGATATACCGCCGTCATATTAATACTTGAAGAACTCACCAAAGGAGCAGCGGCATCATAAAAGTACAGGGCAGCATCCCCCAGCAGCGATCGAATCGCAAGGGAAAGAGCGCCGTCCGTTAAAGGCCCTGAGGCAATAATGACAACACTGTCATCCACAGAAGGAATCTCTGTAATCTCCGCATGGTGAACACTGATATTGGGATGCTGCACAATATGTTGTGTGATATAATCACTGAATTCAGCACGATCAACAGCAAGCGCTCCGCCGGCAGGCACAGCGGTTGCATCTGCTGCCTGCATGATAAGAGATCCGAGGCGGCGCATTTCCTCCTTGAGCACACCAACAGCATTTTCAAGGCCCGCTCCACGCAGAGAGTTGCTGCATACAAGTTCTGCAAATCCGTCCGTCTTATGTGCAGGTGATCTGCGCAGGGGGCGCATTTCAAAGAGCTCCACCGATGCGCCGGCTCTAGCAGCCTGCCATGCTGCCTCGCTTCCGGCAAGTCCTGCACCGACAACAATGACTTTTTTCACGAACGCGTTCCTTTTCGGCCTGATGTTTTCTTTTTTACCGCCGCACGCTTCTGCTCTTTCTCATCAGTCCCTCCGGGGGCCTGTGTGCGAGCTCTCTGACGTGCAAGCTCTTTTTCAATCGGACTGCCGATGCGCGTGGTGCAGGCTTCATTGCTGCAATAGAGAATGGCGCGTCCCGTACGGTAACGATGCTTTTGCATGAACGCACCACAGGTTTTGCAGGTCTCTTTCTGTGGTTCATCCCATGTGGTGTAATCACATGCCGGGTAATTGTCACAGCCAAAGAAAGAACGCCCGCGACGGCTCTTGCGCTCGACAATCTTCCCTCCGCATTTGGGACAGGAAACGCCCGTATCACGCAGAAGAGGCTTTGCATTCCGGCAGTCCGGAAATCCAGGGCAGGCGAGGAACTTACCGAAACGTCCCTGCTTCACGACCATCATTCGTCCGCATTTATCACAGGGAATATCCGTGACCTCATCGGGAATATCCACCTCGCCGATGACGCTCTCTGCTTTTTTCAACGTCTCCTCAAATGGATTATAAAAATTTCGGAGTAAATCGTTCTTGTCAAGGCTCCCATCCGCGACTTCGTCCAGCTCTCCCTCAAGATTTGCAGTGAACTTCACATCTACAATATGCTTAAAGTATTCCTCGAGCATATCGGTCACAATAAAGCCGAGCTCCGTCGGGTGAAATTGCTTTTCACGACGTTCAACATAGCCGCGTTTCTGTATAGTTTCAATAATAGGCGCGTACGTGCTCGGGCGCCCGATGCCCATTTCCTCAAGCGTCTTTACAATTGATGCATCATTGTAGCGCGGCGGAGGCTCTGTGAAATGCTGCTCCGGATTCAGTTTTGAGAGTGCAAGAGAATCGCCTGCCGCAAGCTCAGGCAGAAGAGTGTCCTTTTCCTTTTTCGATATCTCAGCCCCCACATAAACCGCAGTATAGCCTCTGAATTTGAGTTTTGATCCGTGTGCGCGCAGCTGATAGTCGCCTGCTGCAATTTGTGCCGATATTGTATCATATACGGCTGCAGACATCTGGCTCGCGGCAAATCGCTGCCATATGAGTGTATAGAGGCGCAGCTGATCACGGTTGAGATAGTGCTCAACATCTGCCGGTGTCCGCAAAATACTCGTCGGGCGAATTCCCTCATGGGCATCTTGGGCCTTCTTTCCCATCGCGTAGATGTTGGGACGCATCGGAATATATTCTTTTCCGTATTCGGCACTGATATAGCCGCGTGCCTCGTCCACAGCAAGATTAGAGATGCGTGTTGAATCTGTCCGCATGTATGTGATCAGTCCAGTTGCGCCCTGTCTTCCCAACACGATTCCCTCGTAGAGCTGCTGTGCGATCATCATCGTACGCCCGGAGGTAAATCCCAGTTTACGCGCGGCATCCTGCTGGAGAGAACTCGTTGTAAACGGTGGCGCCGGCTTTTTGCGCCGCTCGCTCTGTTTGACTTCTTTGACGAGAAACTTCTGCTGTGCCAGATCGTCAGTCAGAGTTTTCGTATCTGCTTGGCTGTGCAAAGACAGTTTTTTCCCGTGTGCATGCGTTACTTCTGCCGCAAAGGATTTTTCCCCTTTTTTAAGTTTTGCTTCAACTGTCCAATACTCCTCGGACTGAAAACTATCAATCTCGCGTTCACGATCACAAATCAACCGTACAGTCACAGACTGCACGCGCCCGGCGGAGAGCCCTTTGCGCACCTTGCGCCAAAGGAGCGGTGAGAGTTTATAGCCCACGATGCGATCAAGCATACGTCGCGCCTGTTGGGCGTCAACCTGCTCCATATCAATGGGACGGGGGTGCTGAACGGCTTCTTCGATGGCAGGCTTTGTTATTTCATGAAAAACAATACGGCAATCTTTTTTTGGATCTATGCCAAGAATAAAGGCAAGATGCCAAGCAATGGCCTCGCCCTCTCGATCTGGATCACTGGCCAGATAGATTTTATCCGCGTCTTTTGCTTCTTTTTTTAGGGAGCGAATCAATTCTCCTTTGCCGCGAACATTAATGTATTTCGGAGAAAAATCATGCTCCACATCAATACCAAACTGGCTCTTCGGCAAATCTCGGAGGTGTCCCATAGATGCTCTGACAACATAGTTCTTCCCGAGATGCCGTTCAATTGTTTTCGCCTTTGCAGGAGATTCTACAATGACAAGTATTTTTTGGGGCAATTTTTTTCCTGTTGTTTTTAGATTTTTCACCGATTTTGTGTTCGACTTTTTTGTTTTTTGCGCAGATGTCAGCGTAGCCAATCTGTCAGTTCCTTTCGACACGCCGGTAGGCATGCATTTCATTTTCTGTAATAAGCCCTTTGAGCTGCATTTGAAGTAACAGAAGCGGGATGCTTGTCGTTATGGTATCCGGAAGACTATCCATTATTTCATCCATGGTCAGCGCATGTTCGAAAGACAAGACCTGAAAGATACGAGCCTCTTCCGGAGTCATCTGTTCACGCACAGGACGACGCGGGGGTTCTGCCAAATGCATTTCCTCCAATATCTCTTGCGGCGACTCTACCAACCGAGCTCCTGCACGAATGAGATTGTGGCACCCGCCACTCTGAGGAGAGTAGATGCTGCCCGGAACGGCATATACATCCCTGCCCTCACTGAGGGCCATTTCTGCTGTGATGAGAGACCCGCTGCGCTTTGCCGCTTCGACAACGAGCGTACCTTCCGATAATCCGCTGATGATGCGATTGCGTGCAGGGAAAAAGGCAGGCAGAGGCTGAGTACCAGGCGCATACTCTGAAAGGACCGCGCCCCCCGACTCGACAATTTGCGACAGCAAGCGGCGATTTTCTGGCGGATAGGCAATGTCAACACCGCATCCGAGGACAGCGACTGTCCGCCCTCCGCGGAGTGCTCCACGGTGTGCACGGGTATCAATCCCGCGCGCTGCGCCGCTGGTTATAGTCACTCCTGACCGCGCAAGCCGCTCGGCGAACTCCATCGCTGCAGCTTCGCCGTAAGCTGTGAATTTACGTGCGCCGACAATGCCAATCCGGCGTGCATCCGGAATCAGCGTACCACGATAATAGAGCACCAGTGGTGGATCGAAGATTTCCCGCAAAACGATCGGATATAAATCATCATTAATCGTGCACACAGCAATTCTCTGCCGTGTGCAGTCTTCCTCAATTTGTTCCGGCAGATCAGGATGCCCTTCGATGTGTTGGATAAGCTCCTCGGCCAGAGTCGGCGAAAGAGCACCCGTTGCTTTAAGATCCCCAAAGGACAGCGACCATATCTCCTTCGCTGAAGATACGGCCGCATACAAGCGGCGCATGCGCACACTCCCGATATGGCGGCATTGGAGCAACGCTGCCAAATACCATCGATCCTCCATTGATGTTCACACGCTCCCCATATTACATAAATTCATATAAGATTGCAACCAGCATCATTTATTATCTTGGAAATAATTCATCACCAAAGACATAGTAGAGCATCAAGAAAATGAGGAGGATTAGGAACAAATCTGACATAACTGTACTCCTATAAAAAAAGAGGGGCTATGCCCCTCCCCAGATTCTGCATTATCACATAACGCGGCGCGCTCCGATATAACATGCGCCCCAGTAACCGCCGTACAGGTTGTCAATCGCAACGCCGCGGCTTGACGAGGCATTAATGAAATTTCCATTTCCAAGATAAATGCCCACATGCGACGGTCCATATTCATAGGTGGAAAAGAATACGAGATCTCCCGGCACCATTTCAGCCGATGAAACCGGATATCCGACATCGTACTGTGCATCTGCAGTACGCGGAAGATAGATGCCTGCGTTTGCAAATACATAGCGCACAAATCCAGAGCAGTCAAACCCGGACGGCGTCGTTCCGCCAAAGGAGTATGGAACGCCAATGTACTGCATGGAGTCGGAAATCACGCGCCGAACAATGTAGTTGGAACCTCGGCTGACCTGCGGCATCGATTTCCCGAGAAGTGCCTGATAGGTGACCGGGCCAACCATACCGTCGACGGCCAGACCATTCGCTGCTTGGAATTCCTTAACAGCTTCTGCCGTTGCCGGGCCGAAATCACCGTCAGCAACAACATCATATCCAAAACTGGAAAGCTGTCCTTGAATCTCAGCAACATCCGTTCCTTGATCACCAATCTGGAATGACTCTGCGCTCACAATAGATGCGGAGCAGAGGAGCATTGCGGATAAAGCAAGAATCTTGATTTTCTTTCGCAAGCAAACACTTCCTTCCACACGAAGATACGAAATGGTATTGGCTGTGAGAAACCAATAAGCCGAGTTCTGTTCCGCCATTACGGCGGCGACAATCATTTATCTGGGACACCAGTTACCGGGTGCCTCAAGCGACTCTACCCGGAAGGCTGACGGGCCGTCAGAATCCCTCCCTATTTGGTCTTGCTCCATGTGGGGTTTACCCAAGCCAGCCAGTCACCTGACTGCTGGTGCGCTCTTACCGCACCTTTCCACCCTTACCGATCAGATCGGCGGTTTAAATTTCTATGGCACTGTCCCTAAGGTTGCCCTTGCTGGACGTTATCCAGCACACTGCCCTGCGGAGCTCGGACTTTCCTCACTCATTTAATAAAATAAGCGCGATTGTCTCGGTTTCTCATACCAACGCAAAGATTATACCACATGTGGAGTACAGGTGTCAAAATATTCTCAGGCCCTTGTAATACATAGGATAGATCTTCGATTAGCGAACAAAAAAACGATTTTAGTATAAATTTTTTTCATTAGAAATAAGGCTTTTTCTATACGTCGTCACGATCCCATGCTTTACCAATCAACTCACGTATGTTAGAGATATTATTTTTATGTAAGTAATGTCCGAGACCATCACATATCTTCATCGTAATATTTGGATCGATAAAGTTCGCTGTTCCGACCGCAATAGCAGATGCTCCTGCGAGGAAGAACTCGACGGCGTCCTGCCATGAAGCAATCCCGCCCATCCCTATGACAGGAATGTGAACTGCGTGTGCGGTCTCCCATACCATGCGCAAAGCGATCGGTTTGACCGCAGGTCCGGAAAGCCCCCCCGTACAGTTGCCAAGAACTGGCCGACGACGGTCTATGTCTATTTGCATACCAACAAGGGTATTGATCAGAGATATAATATTTGCTCCGGCATTCTCGACTGCGAGCGCCATCTCCGTAATACTGGTAACATTCGGTGAGAGTTTGGCGATGACCGGCTTATTCGTTTGTACACAGACTGCACGAACGACGGCAGCTGCAGCATGCGGGTCCGTACCAAAAACAATCCCCCCCTCCTTAACATTCGGGCAGGAAATATTAATTTCGAGGGCAGCTATATCAGAACCGTTAAGTCTTGCGGCTATATGTGCATAATCATCAACAGAACTGCCTGATATATTGACAATGACATTCATGCCATAGTTCCTGATGCGCGGCAGTATCTCTGTCAAAAAGACATCTACGCCCGGGTTTTCAAGCCCAATGCAGTTCAGCATTCCCTCCGGCGTCTCTGCGATCCGAACACCATCATTCCCGCACCGCGGTAAAAGCGTTGTCCCTTTAACCATAACTCCGCCAAGTCGTGCGAGATCGACAAAGTCGGCAAACTCTTCACCAAAACCAAAGGTTCCGGATGCAGCCAGGACAGGTGTTTGCATCTCAATCCCCGCAATATTTGTATGAAGGAGGTTGTCATAGGCATAGTTCGAATTATTATGAAACATTATCGTATACCTCTGCAGCAGAGAATACGGGACCGTCCTTACAGACCTTTCGCCGACCGCTCTTTGTATTCACAGCACAGGAAAGGCAGGCCCCAAGCCCGCACGCCATACGGCGCTCGAGAGATACTTCACATGGAATATCGTGCTGCGCAGCGATGGCGGCAACACGCTCCATCATGACAGATGGTCCGCAAACGGCAATACTGTCGTAATCTCCGCGCTGAAGCAGCTCTGGAAGGAGCGTCGTCACAACCCCCGTGTTTCCGTATGAACCGTCATCTGTTGTTATAAAGCATGCACGCACATAGGGCTGATAGATTTTCTCCCAAAAGAGCTCTTCTTTTGTACGCCCTCCCATGAGAATCGACGTACGACGATGCTCTGCCGCAAAGAATAGGAGCGGTGTGAGCCCCATCCCCCCCCCGACAAGCAGTGGATGACGAAAGGAGGTATTAAACCCATGTCCAAGCGGACCAAGAACCGAAACCGTTTCCCTCGTGTTCGCCGCCGCCAATGACGCTGTGCCGCGTCCCACCTGTCGATAGATGAGGCGTATCCATCCCTTATCTCGCGAAACTTCGGCAATTCCGAGTGGACGACGTAAAAATCCACCGCCTACCGGCACGGTAATCTGTACAAATTGCCCTGGAAGTGCGCCGCGTGCAATCATGGGGGCTTCTATGGTAAGAATATCCACGCCGCTGATCGGATATGCATGCGATAAAACTCGAGCCTCTTCGATCACCTTAGGCAAGATCATCCCCTCCACCGACATAATCTTGAATAGCCAATGTATATACAAGACGCCTTTTCTGCATAAATTCAAGCACGCGCAACACCTCCCACGCCGTATCCAGCGAGGTGAGGCAGGCAATCCCGTGCTCAACGGTTGCGCGTCGGATCTTAAATCCGTCGCGGGCAGAATGTTTGCCCTGGGTCAGCGTATTGATGACCATATTAATTTTCCCGCTCTTGATCATTTCAATGATATCTGAACTTCGCTCATGCACCTTGCCGACAACTTCGACATCAATTCCAAGCGAAGCGATCGCTTTTGCTGTTCCCTCTGTCGCAACGATATCGAAGTTGAATTCGGAAAATGCCTTGGCAAGCTGCTTCAATTCCTCTTTATCCTTATTTGCAACAGTAAAAAGCAGACAGCCCTTGGTTGGAATATTGAGCCCCGAGCCGACAATTGCCTTATAGAGTGCACGCGCATAGTGATAATCCACGCCCATGACTTCGCCCGTCGACTTCATCTCGGGCCCGAGGGAGATATCGACATCCGTCATCTTTGCAAACGAGAACACAGGGGCCTTAACCGCAACATACGGGCGCGGCGGGATTAGTCCGGAATGGAAACCAAGTTCTTTGAGCGTCGCTCCCATCGCTACCTGCGTTGCCACACCTACCATATTGACATTTGTAATCTTAGACAGAAATGGAACTGTGCGGCTGGACCTCGGATTCACTTCAATAATAAACACCTCGTCGCGTACAACGACGAACTGTATGTTAAGCAACCCCTTCACATGGAGAGCGACGGCGAGGCGCTTCGTATAGTCGATGATTGTATAGATCACACGCGCAGGAAGCGTCTGCGGCGGATAGACCGCAATGCTGTCGCCTGAATGAATGCCTGCACGCTCAATATGCTCCATAATGCCGGGAATAACGACATCAACCCCATCTGAAATGGCATCGACCTCAACCTCTGTTCCCTGCATATAGCGATCCACAAGTACAGGGTGATCCGGCGTCACCTTTACGGCACGCCCCATGTAATCCCGCAGTTCTTCCTCATTGTAGACAATCTCCATTGCTCGTCCGCCGAGTACATAGGACGGGCGCACCATTACAGGGTATCCGATGCGTTCTGCCCCCGCTATGGCATCCTCGAGATTTGTCACGCTGATGCCCTCCGGACGTGAAATTCCCGTCTGGGTCAGCACCTCATCAAAGCGCTCTCTGTCTTCGGAACGATCAATATCGTTGACAGAGGTTCCGTAGATCCTTAGCCCCGCACGCTCAAGTTCTGCCGCCAGATTGATAGCCGTCTGCCCACCGAACTGCACGATGATTCCATCCGGCTTTTCCTTATCAACAATATTGAGCACATCTTCTACTGTCAGTGGCTCAAAGTAAAGGCGGTCTGAAATGTCAAAATCCGTACTCACCGTCTCCGGATTATTGTTGATAATGATCGCCTCGATCCCCATTTCGCGCAGCGCCCATACTGAGTGCACCGAACAGTAATCGAATTCAACCCCCTGACCGATTCGTATCGGTCCGGATCCGAGCACAATCACCTTCTTTTTATTGGATACAGTGACCTCATCTTCTGTTGCGCGAAAAGTGGAGTAATAGTACGGTGTCATTGCCTCAAATTCTGCAGCACATGTATCCACCATCTTATAGCAGGGCAGGATATTGTTACTGCGCCGCATCGTGCGGATCTCATCCCTTGTTTTATTCGTGATCTCAGCAATCGAAATATCTGCGAGGCCGACCCATTTTGCTGCAGCGAGAAGCTTCGGCGTCAGCGGCAACGAGGAGAGTTGATTCTCCACATCTGCAATGTGCTTGAGTTTATAAATGAACCATTTATCTACCTTAGTGATATTCGAAATCTTATCCACGGACAATGTTCCGCGGCGCAACGCCTCCGCAATAACAAAGATTCGCTCGTCGTTGACAAAAGACAATTGTTTCTCTAAGCGCTCGTTATCCCATTCGGCGAAGCGATCGATAAAAAGCCGATTAACACCGATCTCCAAGGATCGTACAGCCTTTAAGATTGCCCCTTCAAAGCTACGATCAATGGACATAACTTCGCCTGTCGCTTTCATCTGTGTCCCAAGTGTATGGTCAGCGTATATGAATTTATCAAATGGCCAACGTGGAAACTTGACAACGCAGTAATCAATTGTCGGCTCAAAACAGGCTTTTGTCTTTTTGGTAACGGAGTTGACAATTTCATCCAAAGTATAGCCGATCGCAATTTTTGAGGATACCTTTGCAATGGGATAACCCGTAGCCTTCGATGCAAGTGCAGAGGACCTGCTGACACGCGGATTGACTTCAATGACGTAATATTTGTCGCTCATCGTATCCAGAGCATACTGAGCATTACAGCCGCCCTCGATCCCCAGTTCACGAATGATCCTCAGGCTTGCACTTCGAAGCATCTGATACTCATGATCCGTCAATGTTTGTGCAGGAGCAACTACAATACTATCTCCCGTATGTACACCAACAGGATCAAAATTCTCCATACTACAGACAGTAATACAGTTGTCATTGCCGTCGCGAATGACTTCGAACTCGATTTCCTTCCATCCGGCAACACTGCGTTCAATAAGCACCTGCCCGATCATCGAATAATTAAGTCCTTTGATCACAATAGCAATGAGCTCTTCTTCGTTTTCCGCTATACCGCCGCCGGTCCCCCCCATGGTATAGGCAGGGCGAACAATAACCGGGTATCCGATGGAGTTTGCGAATTCTACTGCAGAGCGAACATCTTCGACGATTGTGCTTTCCGGAATCGGTTCACCGAGCTTCTCCATTGTCTCCTTGAAGCGTTCCCGATCCTCCGCTTTTTCAATTGCGTCGAGAGAGGTGCCGAGGAGTTCCACTCCATGCTGTTCCAATATACCTTTTTCGGCAAGCTGAACAGCGAGGTTGAGACCTGCCTGCCCGCCAAGTGTCGCAAGCAAACCGTCCGGCTTTTCCTTAGAGAGGATCTCTTCAAGAAAATCCACGGTCAATGGCTCTATGTAAACACGATCCGCAATATTAGTATCGGTCATAATGGTCGCAGGGTTGCTGTTGACAAGCACTACTTCCAGCCCGTCTTCTTTCAGAGCACGACAGGCCTGCGAACCTGCATAGTCAAATTCTGCTGCCTGCCCGATGATAATAGGCCCCGACCCAATGACCATGACCTTCCTTAAATTTTCTTTGCGCGGCATATGTCACGCCCCTTTCATGAGGTTCCAGAACTCATCAAAAAGATACATATTGTCATCTGGTCCCGGTGCGGCTTCAGGATGGTACTGCACCGAAAATATAGGAAGAGATGTATGTCGTAAGCCTTCAATTGTATTGTCGTTGACATTCAAATGTGTAACAATAAGAGGAGTTTTCTCAAGAGATGCCGGATCAACAGCATAGCCGTGATTCTGTGCAGAAATATGTACCTTTCCCATCTTCAGATTCTTGACCGGCTGATTTCCGCCACGGTGCCCAAATTTCATCTTGTAGGTTTTTGCACCAAAAGCAAGTGCAAGCAGCTGATGTCCGAGACATATGCCGAATATTGGCCTCTTTCCCGCAAGCTTGCGGATTTCCTCAACGATTTCAGGAACATCAGCGGGATCACCAGGACCATTCGACAAAAAAATACCATCGGGATTCAACGAAAGGACTTCATCAGCACTTGTATGCGCCGGAACAACGGTTACCTTGGCACCGATTCGGTTGATATTTTGTAGAATACTGCGCTTAACGCCGAAGTCCATCGCCACAATATGCGGTGCATTGGACTGTTCCGTTTCGAGCGTATAGATTTCTGGTGTTGTCACGATCTCTACCACATTGCGAGGAAGGTCCTCTTTCTGCAGAGCATTGATTTCCGATTCCTCTGTATCCGCAGGAACAATTACCCCCTTCATCGCGCCTGCAGAACGTATATGACGCGTAACAGCTCTCGTATCCACATTATACAGGCATGGAATTTTGTTTTCCTCCAAAAAAGCTGCCAAGTTTTCCTCTGACTGCCAGTTGTTCGGCGCATCGCAGAGTTCACCAATCACGAATCCGCGCACAAAGGAACGACGCGATTGCATGAATTTCTGCGCAATACCATAGTTTCCGATGAGCGGATATGTCATGGTGAGAATCTGTCCGCAGAAAGACGGATCCGTCAGGCTTTCCTGATATCCCGTCATAGTCGTAGTAAATACGACCTCTCCCACGATCTTTGTATTGTCTTGAAGAAGTTCGCCCATATAAACTGAACCGTCCTCGAGGATAAGTTTTCCTTTCATACGATTATAACACCGTCCTTCATAACAATTTGACCGTCAACAACAGTCAGGACAGCTTTTCCTGTAAGCTCACGTCCAACAAACGGAGAATGGCTTCCCCTTGTATAAAACTTCTTTTCATCAACAGTCCAAACAAGATTCGGATCAATGACGGTAACATCGGCAGGACCTCCCTCACGAAGTGTCCCGGCATTCAGTTGGAACACGCGTGCAGGTGCATAGGTCATGCGCTCAATCAATGTCTCCAAGGGAAGCTTTCCCGTATGGACCAGATCGGTCATCAGCACGCCAATTGCCGTCTCCAGTCCTGGGAATCCGCTGGGCGCATAAATATATTCGCGGTCCTTTTCTTCAGCCGCATGCGGTGAATGATCCGTTGCAATCATATCAATGGTACCGTCGCAAAGTCCTGCGACCACTGCATTGACATCCTTCGCTGTACGCAGTGGCGGATTGACCTTAGTCGAACTGTCGGCAGGATCGACAAGCGCATCGGTCATTGTAAGGTGATGCGGTGTGGCCTCCGCTGTCACATGTACGCCGCGTTTCTTTGCCTCACGTACCAGCTCTACGGCGCGTCCCGAACTGATATGTGCTACGTGGACGTGCGCCCCTGCATACTCAGCAAGCATAATATCACGTGCAACGGCAATATCCTCTGCCACAATCGGGCGCCCCTTGAAGCCGAGCATAGCGCTTCGATGGCCCTCGTTCATCGCTCCGTCTTCAACGAGAGATGTGTCCTCCTCGTGATTGATAATCGCCTTATTGAAGGGAACAAGGTAGTCATACGCACTGAGCAAAACTTTTGCCGAGGGATCAAAATGTCCGTCATCCGAGAAGGCGACAGCTCCTGCGGCGACCATATCCCCCAATTCTGCGAGTTCCTTGCCTTCCTGGTTCTTCGTCACTGCACCTATGATATGGATATGGATTATGGCGACATCCTCCGCCCGTTTCTGCAGGCTCGTGACAAGCGCCGCTGTATCAACCACAGGCGAAGTATTCGGCATTGTCGCAACTGTGGTATAACCGCCGGCAGCCCCTGCACGAGACCCCGAGGCAAAATCTTCCTTCGCCTCCTGTCCGGGCTCACGAAGATGTGTGTGCATATCAATAAGACCAGGTACAACAATCTTATCGGAGGCGTCATAGACTTCGGCCTGATCTGCTCGAATATCTAGCCCGACCTTCTGAATGATGCCGTCCTCGATCAAAACATCACAGACTTGATTTAACTTTGCAGCAGGATCAATAACTCTGCCGCCCTTCAGCAATAATGCACTCATTCAGCTCTTCCCTCCCATCAAGACAAGGGTAAACAGCGCCATACGAACGGCAACGCCGTTCTTTACTTCTTCCTGAATCCGTGACTGTATGCCATAGGCGACGGATTCAGAGATTTCCCACCCCTTATTCATCGGCCCCGGATGCAGCACAAGCGCATCCTTATTTGCGAGTGCCAGACGTTCTTCGTTGAGTCCATAGATACGAGCATATTCACGTGTTGTCGGGAACATACCGCCCTTCATTCGCTCAAGCTGGATACGCAGCACCTCAACGACATCCGCCCCCTCCAGTGCATCCTCAATTCGATCATGAATTGTGATGCCTTCTTCCTCATACAAAAAACGCGGCATCAAAGGTTTTGGACCTGCGATGTGAACATCCATGCCCATCTTTCGCATGCCTTGAATATCCGAACGTGCAACACGGCTGTGCAGAATATCACCGAGGATGGCGACTTTAAGCCCCGCAAGCTTCCCCTTATTTTCCTCGATTGTATAGAGATTCAGCAGCCCCTGCGAAGGGTGTGCATGTGCGCCGTCGCCTGCGTTGACAATGACTGGGGATACCGCTGCCGCTGCATATGCCGCTGCTCCTTCTGCTTTATGCCGCATGACGATAGCATCCACGCCCATCGCCTCGATTGTATAGAGTGTGTCCCTGAGGCTTTCACCTTTGACAACACTTGATGTGCTCGCTGTAATGTTTACGACGTCTGCGCCGAGATACTTGCCTGCCAGTTCAAATGATGTCCGCGTACGCGTACTTGGCTCATAAAACAGCGTCACAATTGCCTTTCCGCGCAATGCCGGCACTTTCTTGATATCGCGGCCAACGATATTCTTCATCTCCTGTGCCGTATTCAGAATGAGACGAATTTCCTCCGCAGTAAAATCCTTGAGCGCAAGAATGTCCCGGCCCTTAAGCGATAACTCCTGACCCATGTGCATCCCCCTTCAATAAAAAAGCTTTCCCATACCTAAAGAAAGGCATAAGAAAGCTCTGTATTCTAAAATAGGATAGACGGACTGCATATCATATTTCATTGAAGACTCCTTTAAGGCCTCACAGGACCTCTTAAAAGGTAATGTGTATGGAAGTGCCGATTCGACCCTTCACTTTATTTTCCTATTATAGCGTTTTCCTCTTCAAAAATCAACTGTCCCCGTAGAGCTCCTGTGAAATAAATCGACATTGATCCTCTTAGAGACGCTCTGCAAGGCGTTCTGCAAGAAGCGTGTAGCGGCGCCGCGTCCGATCATTGCTCACGGCGGCATAGAGAGCCGCACGATCACCGATAATGACGACGCGCTTCTTCGCTCTGGTCACCGCCGTATAGAGAAGATTCCGCTGCAGCATAATGTGATGTGCGCGCACAAGCGGGAGAATTATGATATCGTATTCGCTCCCTTGACTCTTATGGACGCTCATTGCGTAGGCAAGCGTGAGTGCGCCAAATTCATCTCTCGCATAGGATACCTCCAGATCATCAGAGAACTGCACATCCATATGTTCTGTATCAATTCGGACAACGATCCCAATATCCCCGTTGAACACATTTTTCGTGTAGTCGTTCCGCATCTGCATGACCTTATCGCCAAGACGAAATCCCACTGTTTCCACAGCGTTCGCCGTGCGGGGATTGAGGGCGGACTGGAGGCTTCGATTGAGCATATCCACGCCGCAGGCTTCACGCCGCATGGGAGAGAGCACCTGCATATCCATGAGAGAAATCCCTTCCCTCATAAACTGCCTGCACAGAGCGACAATTTGTCCTGCGGCATCCTCGTTCGAAACCGCAGGAATAAAAGAAAAGTCCGCCTCCGTAAATGACGGCACACGTCCGGCGTTGATTGCATGTGCATTGAGCACAATCGTCCCTGTATTATTCTGACGAAAGATCTCCGTAAGACGTACGCTTGGGATTACGCCCGAGCGCAGGATGTCTTTGAGCACAGAACCGGGGCCGACGGCAGGGAGCTGATCGACATCGCCGACAAATATGACATGTGCCCCGGGCAAAACGGCAACGAGCAAATGCTGCATGAGTACAATATCCATCATCGACACTTCATCAACAATGATAATATCTGCCTCAAGCTGTGTCTCTGCGTCTCGTGCAAAACGCATCTCCCCATCTTCCCGGCCCTGCGCTTCCAACATGCGATGAACGGTCGCCGCCGGATAGCCCGTTGCCTCCGCAAGGCGCTTTGCCGCACGTCCCGTCGGTGCAGCCAAAAGGATCTCCATCCCCTGGGCCCCAAGGATGTCAATAATGCTCCGGATGACCGTGGTCTTCCCCGTTCCGGGACCGCCGGTCAAGACCAGGACACCGTGCAGCAGCGAGGCAGCCACGGCTTCCCTCTGAGCGGGTGCGAGCCTCATATGATGATGCTCTTCCCATGCGGAGACAAGAGAAGCGGTATCATTGACGTGAATGCGTTCTGCCTTGCGCTGAATCATCCGAAGCAGACGCGCCGTTTCCTCCTCCGCCTTATAGAGTTGAGGCGCATAGATGAGGCGTTCTCCCATATCATCTACCGCATAGAGGCGATTCATCTTTACCGCGCGGCTAAGCACCTCCATAATCTCGTTTCGTGCAACACCAAGTCGCTGTGCCGCACGATCCGCAAGTATCCCTTCGGGAATGCAGCAATGTCCGCCGGAAGATATCTGAGAAAGCTCATAGGATAGTCCCGCCTCAATCCGCTCGAAAGAATTTCTTTCCCAGCCTGCTACCATGGCAATGGTATCCGCCGTAATGAAGCCGATCCCGTCGATCTCCTGCGCAAGGCGGTAAGGGGCAGATTCCATCACTTTTACTGCAAGCGAACCATATGCTTTGAAAATACGTGCAGCATATGTTCCTGTAACCCCATGTTCCTCCAACCAAAGCATAATATCCCGCAGTTCCGACTGACGCATATAGGAGGAAGCAATCTTCTCGGCAGTTTTGGGTCCAATGCCAGAAATCTCCCTGAGACGGTGCGGTACAGACTCGATGATGCGAAGTGCCTCTGTACCGAAGTGTTCCACAATACGGCGTGCCATCGCAGGCCCGACTCCATCAATTGCACCGGAAGCAAGAAATCGTTCAATGCCTGCTGAATTTGTCGGTGCGCTGACTTTCATATGCATCGCCTGAAACTGTCGGCCGAAGCGCGGGTGCGTGATCCATGTGCCGCTCAGGAGGACCTCCTGTCCAACCAGAGGTGCAGCCCCTTTTGTCGTCACCGTGCATTTTCCCTGCTGCTCCAAACGCAAACGAAACACGGAAAATGCACCGTCATTTGATGCGAAGATAATATGTTCGACGACGCCCGACAGTTTCTCCTCTGCAGGATGAAAATCAAGATTTTGCCGGCGCTCCATACTTATGCCTCCGTCAGCTGTTCCCATTTTTCATAGCGCTGCATGATCTCGCGTTCCTTTTCCGCATACGCTTCGGCAATAGCACGGCTTTGCTCCGGGTCTTCCTGTGTCTCTGACAGATTCATCTCATACTCGAGCCCCTTGAGCTCAGCCTCTGCCATCGCGATCTCTGCCTCAGTCCGCTCGATCATCTCCTGCCTCCTGCCGGGAGACAATGCACTGTGCGCCGTCTGTTTTGCAGAGGATGCCTTCTCTGCAGGAGCCTTCTCCCTTTCGGCAGGTGAGATCCGATTTCCGGTACTCTTCTCTGCTCGCTGGGATTCCTCCTCTTCGGCGGCTTTCTTCATGAGATAGTATCCATAGCTGCCAAGATACTCTGTGAGCTTTCCGTCTTTAAGTTCCAGCGTGCAGTTTGCTGTTTTATCGAGAAAATAGCGGTCATGCGATACGGCAATGAAGGTGCCGGGGAACGCCATCAGCGCTTCCTCCACAGCCTCACGTGCAGGAATATCGAGATGATTCGTCGGCTCATCCAGCACAAGGAAATTCGCCCCCGTCAGCATCAGCTTGAGGAATGCTACGCGCGCCTGTTCGCCGCCTGAGAGCGCCCCGATGAGACGCAGTACGTCGTCGCCGTGAAAGAGGAACGCGCCCAGATAACTGCGCGCCGTCTCCTCATCCAGTCCATAGGTATAACAGATCTCATCCAATATCGACTTCGATGGATCGAGCCCCTCATGCTGCTGTGAGAAATATCCGATTTTAACGCGGCTGCCGATTTTAACACGCCCGCTTGCCTCGAGCTCACCTGTGAGAATCTGCAGGAGCGTCGTCTTTCCGACGCCGTTCTCGCCGATAAGCGCCACACCATCCCCCTTTCGTATGAGAAGAGAAATGTTGTCGAGAACACGCCGGCCTCCGGGATAAGAGAATGTGATATCCTCCAGCTCTGCCACCCTCTGGGCGCATTCTGCCGGCGGCGTAAAGGAAAAATATTTGAAACGCGCCGCCTCGGGCGGCAGTACAATCCGATCCAGACGATTCAGCTGACTCTGACGTCCGCGCGCCTGCTTCGCCTTAATCCCCGCTTTGTACCTGCTGATATACTCTTCTGTCTTTCGAATATGCTCCTGCTGTTTCTTATAGGCGTTCTGCAAAGCTGCCCGCCGTTCATTTTTTACCCGCATATAATGCGTATAGTTTCCCGTATACGCCGCGATTTCCGCGTGGTCAAGTTCCAAAATACGCGTTGCGATACGATCGAGAAAATAGCGGTCATGTGAGATCAGGAGTACCCCGCCGCGATAGGACTGCAGGAACTTCTCCAGCCACTCGATCATCCCAATATCCAGATGATTCGTCGGCTCATCCAAAAAGAGAAAATCCGGCTCGCGCAGAAGTGCCTTTGCGAGACAGATCCGCGTTGTCTGCCCGCCGGAAAAATGTCGAACATCCTTCATGAGATCCGCTTCGGAGAATCCAAGTCCGAATGCAACACGGCGGATGCGGCTTTCAAAATCATACCCATCCATCGCCTCAAACCGCGTCACCAGATTTCCGTAAGCAGCCATCTCGGCAGCATCGGCCCTCCCCGATGCTATATGCTGCTCCATTCGCCCCTTTTCGTCTCCGAGTGCAATGATATCGGAAAAAGCACCGCGCAGCTCATCATAGAGCGTATCGCCGGAAAAATCTGCTTGCTGCTCTACATAACCGACAGTATCGGCGAAATCCATCACTACTCGTCCGCCATCAGACTCCTCCCGTCCGAGCAGGATTCGCATGAGTGTTGTCTTTCCACTCCCATTCGCACCGACAAGCCCAATCTTATCGCCATGCATCACTTCGAAGTTCACGTTGGAAAAAAGTGTACGTATGCCATAGGACTTTTCAAGTCCTATCACCTTCAAACTGCCCATATCACTCTTCTCCATCCTTGTCCGCGGCATCCGGCCGATAGTCGCGGCCGATAATTACAATCGCCTGCTTCTCTCCCGCGCCATCGACGGGCATGATAACACAGGGAAACGGCATCCCGTAGAACATGTTCACATGCGCATCAGCCGTCATTATGGCCGTTTTTGGACGATCCGAAGAGTGCCCCGTCTCAACGCTCGATATACGGAACCCCTTTGTCCGCAGGATATCAGCAACCTCAGCTCCCGCTCCGTCAATACCGCTTGAGTTGATAACCATGACGGAGATATCCCCCGATTGATCTTGAACGCCGGCTTTCTTCTCCGCTGTTCTCTTTTCCTCTTGTTTTTTCTCCGTCTGCACTTCTTCAGACATATTTTCAGCAGAATCGCGTTGTTTACTGATCACACGGTCTCCCTCCGCGAGCAGCTCCTCTGAGGAAGGCAGGAGTTCACGGGCATCCTGTTTCGCCATCAAACGCAGGCGTTCAGGCATATCCGCCCGATATACGGCTGCGTCATGTTCTGCCGCTGCATACATGCTGTCGGACAGTTCTTTGCCCACTCCTTCAAACAATGCTTTTCGTGTCTTTTGGATATCCGGAATCCAGTAGCTCACATCCCCAAGATATGCCGGTGTTCCCGCAGCTATTTGGATAGCGGTGCCGTCGGATGCGGCATTCTTGAACCGATTCACAAGTGTAATAAGCTGCCGTACGGACAAATCTGTCTCGACGGCACTCTTCACTTCCTCCATTACGGCTGAAAGCCGCGGAAACACCTCCGGGGATATAAGCTGCGCAAAGAATGCCCGCATAAAGCGCTGCTGCCGTCCGATACGTCCGATGTCTCCTTCTCCGTCACGATAGCGTACGTATTGAATTGCATGCGCACCATCCATGTGCTGCTCGCCGGGAATAAGATCGATGATAAGACCTCCATTGTCGTCCCAGGGATCCTCATAATACATGCGCTTTTCCACATTGATATCCACACCGCCGACCGCATCCACAATGCGCTCAAACGCCGAGGTGTCAATAATGATGTAATGGCGCACCTGGACACCAAGCAGTCCGCTGACCGCTGAAAGAGCCATGTCATGGCCGCCATACGCATAGGCATGATTGATCTTATCATAGCCGTAATCACCGACCTTGATGCGTGTATCACGCGGAATCGAAAGCAACGATACCCGTCCCTGCTCCTCATTGATTGCGGCAAGTATCAATGTATCGCTCCGCCCGCTGTCCCCATTTCTGCGGTCAACCCCCATAAGGAGAACATAGGTCAGATTGTCCCCTGCCGCATCATCAATACCGCTCATACCGCGCAGCGATCCCGACATAAAATATCCGCCCAAATAGTAGACAGAACACACCAATATAAAAGAAATGAAAAAAACAGCTCCCGCATACTTGATAAAAGTACGGTTATCGCTGTTCTCCTGTTCCGAATCGATTTTAGGTTCTTGTTCCATCACACTGCGCGCCGCCCTCTCTGCAAAGAAATTTCATATCAGTATAGCAGAAACAAGAGTTCTATGCAAATCGAGAGAGTTTATCTTTACAAAAAAAAACAATTCATGTAAACTAACTACATACAAAACACATATTATTTTAATTTATAGTCGCTGGGGAGCAAAGAGTATTTCCTGTTTGCGGAAGAATTCGGCGACATGCGTTCCATTACAATAGGGAGGAAAATATGCTGCGACTTCCCGTCTCAAAACTAGAGGGCGGTATGGTTCTTGGACAGAGTTTGTTCAATACTGCAGGAGGCAGTTATCTTGTCAAGGGTCAGCCGATTACAATCGATTATATCCGTAAACTGCACGAGCTCGGCATTCAATCTGTGACCGTAACTTCCATGGACCCGAAATATAAACTGCCGCCTCCGCCCGACGTAATCGAAGAAAAGACACGCATCAAAGCAATCGGCGCGGTCTACAATACATTTCAATCCATCGAGGAAAACGGCACGTTGGATGTAAACACTCTGCAGAAGGTAACCGACTCTATTGTTTTTGATCTCTTCGAAAATCACGAAAATCTTGTTCAGCTCACGGATATTCGAACCCATGACTCTTACACCTTTGCACACAGCGTCAATGTCGCCGTACTGTCTGCTATGATAGGCATGCTTTGCCATCTCCCGAAAGAGGATGTTTCGCTTATTACGTTAGGCGGGCTGCTGCATGATCTTGGAAAAATCGATGTACATACCGATATTCTCAATAAAAAACGCAGTCTGAGCACCAGCGAATTTGATATTATGCGCCAGCATCCTGCAACGGGCGCACGGCGTATTTTAAAAATGAGCGGCCTTCCCAAATCAAGCCTCCTTGCCGCCATTGCAGGACAGCATCATGAGCACATTGACGGAACCGGCTATCCGCGTGGAATCAAAGGTGAGCAGATACACCGATTCGCAAAGATCACAGCTGTTGCGGACGTTTATGATGCGCTGACCAGCGAACGTCCCTATAAAAAAGCGTACATGCCAAATATTGCCTACAATATTATGCATAATATCAACAAAGGGCAATTTGACCGTAAACTTTTGGATACCTTCTTCAACAATGTGGCATTGTATCCGGAAGGCTCCGTATTAAAAACGACATTTGGCTTTGCTGTTGTCAAAGAAAGTAAGTTTGGGAGAACGACAACACCGATCATTATTCTCTTTGCTGATACGAACGGAAAGCTCCTAAAACAGCGCTCTGTGATTGATCTCTCTGATGTACCGAACGGATCGGAATCGATACAGGTTGTCCCGACAGGAAATGATCTCTATCATTTCATCCACGAACTCGGCGTAGACCCCTCCTATTATCTGGAGGAAGAGCGCAAGAAGGACCCAGCAGCGGGAATAAAATCATCCGGTGTATGGCTGCCGCCCACGATGAGAAGACAAAGAGCCTGACGAACAAAAATCCGGACAGAATAATCTGTCCGGATTTTTGTTGTGCCGATTATCTTGACGCGAGAATTCTATCCGCCAAATCTTCTACCGTCGTGCACTCTTTGACAGAATAGCCCGCGGCTTCGAGCTGCCGTTCCAAACGCAGAATGTGCGGAATGTCAAGAGAGGCCCGCTCAATGAGCGCAGTATCCCGAAAAAGTTCATACGGTACGCCCTCACCGACGAGACGGCCGGCAGCGAGAATAACAAGACGGGTTGCCGTACGGAGAATGTCCTCCATGCTGTGCGATACAAGGATAATGCTCATATTGTGCTCCCGATGGAGCATAGACAACATGGACAGCAGCTCTTCTCTCCCGCGGGGATCAAGCCCTGCAGCAGGCTCATCTAATACAAGATAACGAGGCGCAAGAGCGAGTACCCCCGCAATGGCTGCACGTCTGCGCTCTCCGCCGGAAAGTGCAAAGGGAGAACGGTCTCGATAACAAGCGGGAAGATGAACGAGATCCATCGCTTCCTTGACACGTGCTTCCACTTCTGACTCGCTGAGTCCCTGGTTGCGCGGACCGAAGGCAATGTCCGCATAGACGGTTTCTTCAAAGAGCTGATGCTCCGGATATTGAAAGACCATACCGACCCGAAAGCGCGCCTGCCGCGCTGCTTCACGCTCTTCTTTGTTCTTCCCGCGGAGAGGAACACCGTCCACTGCAATACTGCCCGCCGTCGGCTGAATCAGTCCTCCGATTAGCTGCATGAGAGTGGATTTTCCCGCGCCGGTTTCTCCCGCAATTGCTGTAAATTCTCCCTCCGCAATGGTTAAGGTCACATCGTGCAGAGCGGTATGAGAGAGCGGCGTGTCCTCCATATAAGTGTAGGAAATCGATTCTATCTCGATAGACACTGTACCAACTCCTCATCCGTCAAAATATCCTGCGGGAGGTCATATCCGCCTTGCCGCAGCCGTTGCGCTAGATCGGCGGCCAGAGGGATATCAAGTCCCAACGCCCGAACACGCTCCGACTGTGAAAAAATTTTCCGCGGCGTTCCATCCATCACAATATGTCCGTCGTCCATCAATACGATACGCTCTGCTGCAATCGCTTCCTCCATAAAATGTGTGATGTAGACAATAGTCATCCCATGTTCGTCGTGCAGTTTTTTTACAGCGGCCAGCACCTCTGCCCTCCCGCGCGGATCGAGCATCGCCGTCGGTTCATCCAGCACAAGGCAGTGCGTCTGCATGGCGATCGCGCCTGCAATGGCAATCCGCTGTTTCTGTCCGCCCGATAAAAGGTGCGGCGCAGCATGTGCATAGGCCTCCATGCCGACGAGCGCAAGGGCAGAACGCACACGCTCGCGTATCTCTTCTGACGGAATACCGAGATTCTCAGGACCGAATGCGATATCATCCTCGACTACCGCGGCAATGAGCTGATTATCCGGGTTCTGGAATACCATGCTGACTTCCTGACGGATATCCCATCGTTTGGATTCATCTTTTGTATCCCATCCGCATACGAGGCAACGCCCCTCCGTTGGAAAAAGAAGAGCATTCAGATGGCGTGCGAGGGTGGATTTCCCGGAGCCGTTTGCCCCGAGAACGGCAACGAATTCTCCTGCGGCAATCGAAAGTGTGATGCCGCGCAGTGCCTCATGCGTCTTCTCTGCCCCGCTTTGATAGACGTGGGTAACACGATCCAGCTCAAAAAAATTATCTGCCTGCATAAAGTCCTATCATCTCGCTATTTTTTTATTCGTGCCTTTAGGCTCACATGAAATGTCGTTCCTTTGCCGACCTCACTCTCAACCGAAATCGTACCGTCATGCGCCTCAACAATCTCCTGTGCGATCGCAAGCCCGAGGCCATTGCCCCCCATACGGCGCGACCGCGCCTTATCAACGCGGTAGAAACGGTCAAAAATACGTTCCTGATGTTCCGGCTCAATCCCAATGCCCGTATCGGCGACCGACAGGTGAATATACCCCTTCTCCGCTTGGTCGATACACAGTGTAATGCGCCCATGTTCCGGCGTATACTTCACGGCATTATCAACCAGAATCAGGATCAGCTGCCGAATTTTTTGTTCATCCGCATACAGTTCCGCCTGCTTTGGGAGAATCTCCTCAATGACGATATCCTTCTTCTCAGCAAAAGGCCGCATAATGCGAATCGTCTTCTGTGCAGCGGCAACCAGATCCATCCGCACAGGTTTGATCTGATTGGCACTGCCATCCGTACGTGCAACTGTGAGGAGATCACCGACCAACTTGGTCATCTTTTTAACCTCATCACGCACATCCTCAATAACCTGCTTCAAAAACGGCGATGTAATCGAGGTATCGCTCCGTAGGAGGTCTGCCGATGCAAGTACAACGGCAAGCGGCGTACGAAGCTCATGCGAAGCGTCAGCGGCAAACTGACGCTGACGCTCATATGCCTCACGCACAGGCTTCATTGCACCGCCTGAAAGTATGTAGCCAATGGCAGCGGCAAAGATAAGCGCGAGCCCCCCGAGAGCAGCAAGTGCCGAGGTTGCTTTATCCATTCCATTGTACATGGCAGTAACGTCCTTGCCGACGTAAACGGTCTGGACGGGAAGCGGCGGACTAAACACCGTCTGCGACGTCATCATCACCCGCGTCTTCCCTCCGCGCTCATTCGTCTTGGTAAAGACACGCACCTCGCCCTCCGGCGCATCCCATGCAGTGACAATATCAAGAACGAATGACTCGATGCGTAGCGATGCGCGGGAAAAATTAATCAGCCTTCCCTGACCGTCAAAAACATAGTAGAAGAGACGATCGTTTGTACTCCGATAGAGCTGCGTCTCATCATCCGCGCCTGCGTGGAGCTCATAATAAGCCTGCGACTCTGCGACGCTGTCCGCCGTATCCAGCAGTTCCCGGGCCTGCTCTGAGGTGATTGCCCACTCCATTGTCTTGTGCATAGCAAAGAGAAGGACGATGACCAGTCCTCCCATAACAAGCGCATAACGCAGCATCAGCCGCAGACGGCTGCGGCCGAATACATTCTGCTTATTCAATCCGATGTCTCCAACTTGTATCCGACCCCGCGGATCGTCTTAATGACAGAGCCTTCCCCTGCTGCATCCAGTTTTTTACGCAACATCTTCATATAGGAGTCAATGTTGTTGGAGCTGACATCTGACTCCAACCCCCAGATACGATCCAGGATAATATCGCGCGGAACGACGATGCCGATATTCTGTGCGAGGAGATCAAAGAGTTGAAACTCGCGCGGCGAGAGTTGTATCATCTTCCCATTTTTTTCGAGGATATTTGCCGTTCGGTTCAGCTTGAACCCGCCAATCTCATCGACCTCATGCTGGATGCGCTGTGTCGTACGGCGACCAAGCGCACGCAAACGCGCCAACAGTTCAGAAAACTCAAACGGTTTGACAAGATAGTCATCCGCCCCTGCATCAAGCCCCGTCACGCGATCCTCTACAGCATCTCGTGCCGTCAACACGAGAATTGCGCGGTCGTATCCGTTGCGGCGCAGCCGCGCGCAAGCCTCGACGCCCGTCTCGCCCGGCATCATCCAATCTAGGATCAGAATATCATATTCTGCATATGTCGCATACGAATAGATATCATTGCCGTCCGTCACCCACTCCACATCGATATCGTTCTGTTCGAGCATATATTGAATGAGCTTTCCGAGACGCATATCATCTTCAGCAAGAAGCACGCGCATGGTATCATCTCCCGTTATTGTACTATATTATGAATTATATGCAAATGGGGTGAAAGATAGCTGAAAACAGGATCCCGTCACCAAGCAAAATAATCGTTCAGACAGATCTCCAAAGGATGGTTGATAATGCGTGCACAGGCCGAAAAATCCTGCATGCCGCTGTGCGGGCTGCGAAAGCCGATGCATGTCATTCCCGCGGCCGTCGCCGCCTGCGCACCTGCCGCCGCATCCTCAAGGACAAGACAATCGCCCGGATGAACGCCAAGAAGTTGTGCCGTCTGCAGATAAATTGCGGGATCCGGTTTCGACACCGGCAGCTCTGCGCCTGATACGATGACATCAAACTTATCTGCAATCCCAAAGCTCTCGGTTACATGAGAGATTACTTCATGAGGGCTGGAGCTTGCAATCGCCGTATAGATGCCGCGTGCACGCAGCGCATTGGTCGCTTCAATGAGTGCCAAGGATCCGTCGATGGGTACCAGCTCTTCCTCTTGGAGCAGACGCCGCATCAGCACATCCTTTTCCGCCACGATTCCCTCCACATCGTAGGCAGCATTGTATTTCAACCGGATATCTTCAAACATAGCCGCATCGCTTGTCCCGCGATACGGCATCAGCAAAGCTTCATCCGCCTGAATGCCATAATGTTCCAACAAGATTTTTTCCGCTTTCATGTGAATGATCTCACTGTCGACAATGACGCCGTCCATGTCGTAGATAAATGCTCTCATCATATGTTTTTACCTCCCGTTTTACTGCGGATGATCTGCCGTGATCATGCGATAGAAAACGAAAGTCCCCAGTCCGTGCCCAACCAACATGATTATTGCCATCGGAATCGCGGTATAATCTCCCGCAATGCCAACCAGAGGCATCATACAGGCGCCGAGCAGCATAGAAAAACAGCCGATGAGTGCGGACGCACTCCCGGCATTCTTTCCCTGCCGCGAAAGCGCCAGCGAAAAACTAGCTGCTCCCATTACGGAAAGAGGGACGATTGTGATAAAGAGAACAATAAGAATAATAACAAGCGGCGCAGAGAAATAAAATCCCAGAAGAAGGAGCGCACTACCGATCAGCGGTACCAGTACGGCATATTTCAACATGACAATGTCCGGCACACGCCCCGCAAGACGCGCAGGCAAAGCGCCTGTGAGCAGTAACCCTGCTCCGATCACAGCAAAGATGATACTGTAAACCTGCGGCGACACTGCATAGATATTTTGAAAAATAAACGAAGATCCCGAAAGATAGGAAAAAAATGCACCGAACACAAAACACTGCAGAAGGCAGTGTCCCAGAAAGTAGCGATCGTGAAGGAGCGCAGGAAATTTCTTCAGTGAATCCGTTATGTTTTTGTTTCGCTCATTTTTCGGCAGCGTCTCCTGATAGATCAGCGTTGCTCCTGCAAGAAACACACCGATGAGCGTGAGCAGTACAAAGGTCGCGCGCCACTCGAAAAAAAGGAGAATCTGCCCGCCGATCACGGGTGCGATGATCGGCGCAAGACCATTCACCATCATGAGAACGGAAAAAAATCGCGTGAGCTCCGCGCCCACACACACATCTCGAGCAATTGCACGCGCAATAACAATCCCGCTCGCACCGGCAAAGCCCGCGAAAAAACGAAAGAAAAGGAACAGATAGATATCCGCTGCAAGAACGCAGCCGAGGGTTGCGCCGATAAATACCAGCATGCCGATAAAAAGCGGTCGGCGGCGGCCGAACAGATCACTCAGAGGCCCCACGAGGATTTGTCCGAGTGCCATGCCGAGCGTCGTCATGGTCAGCGTCATCTGAACGAGTGAGGTAGAAACGGCAAAATCTTGCTGCACTTCCGGCAATGCCGGCAGATACATATCTGTTGAGAGCGGTGCTATCGCCGTCATCACTCCTAAGAATATCGTCAGCCAAAGACGCCTGCGTGCGCTCATTGCCGCGCCCCCCCCTTCTTTCGATATCAGTTACGCAGAGAACAGCACTCCTCTGATGGATATCCCCCGTTCTTCTGGATCGTCAGCCATGCCTTAACAGTCTCCCAGACAGCCGTTGCAATCACAATCCCCGCCGCAATCGACACGGCATAGAGGAAGGTCTTGATCCCCTGCGTGCCGAACATCCCCCACTCCCCCGAAACAGCGTAGAACATTGTACGGTAGAGGGCACCGCCGGGCACCATCGCAATGACACCAATGATGAGAAAGATCGTCGCAGGACATTTGTAAAAGCGCGCCAATATCTCCGCCGCTATTGTCGCAAAAACTGCACCTGCAAAGTATCCCGCGAACTCATTCCAGCCAAGCGCAAGAAAGAGCATGGTACATCCCCATGCACCCATACATACGATTGCCCCCACAACAGCATCCTTGACATGACCATGCCAGAGCAAATGGAAGCAAAAGCCGCCGACGAATGACGTCAGCAGATATACCCACCACAATGTTTGGAAGGCAATAATCGTACCTGCTGCGCTGAACGCAAAACCAGTTGCAATGAGAAGGCTCAGAGTAATTGCCTCAGCACTCTTTAGGAGCCCTGATATGGTCTCTTGACTGAACATATCACGAATCGAATTCATCAGTGCAAGGCCCGGAATTACGGGCATGATATTGCCCATATTGATCGCTGCCGGGTGAATATCCATCCCGAACCACATAAAGGAATTGGCAAGCATCCCCCCAACAAAACTGAGCAGGACAAGCACGCAGTATGGATTCAGCTTTGTTTGGCTGAGCAGGTATTGCAAAAGGCGGAGAAACACTCCAACGATCCCCGCGCAAACAGCATCCTCCAAACGCCCCCCGAAAAAGGCCGAGAAGCTGGCTGCAATCAAAGCCCAATAGAAGAGCGAAGCTTTGAGAGAAATCGTATCCGTCGTATCAATTGCACGAATGCGTTCTTTGATTTCATCTGAAGTCATTGGGTGTGCACAGATCTCGCGTGAAAGCTGATTCAGTGACTTGAGGCGCTGAAAATCAAAATTTTGTCCCGGCACGCGGCGCATCTGTGTCATGACGCCAATATCGTTCCCTCGAATTGTCACAATTATACTGGATGTAATGACCATTACGTCCACATGGCGCACTCCGTAAGCGCGGCAGATAAAGGTGATCGTACGCTCCACGCGACTGACCTCTGCCCCCGTCACGAGCATGCGCTGACCGATATCGATGGCGCGCTCGAGAATATTATTAATATTTGCTCTTGCTGTTTCATTGATCATAATGAACATAGTTATAGCATGACTCGGCTCTCTTGTCACGCCTTTTTACAGAAGAAAAACAGCAGAGGTGCACTTCTGCACTCTGCTGTCATATTTCATCCGTTATTTACTCTACCGTTACTGACTTCGCAAGATTGCGCGGCTTGTCCACGTCACAGCCGCGCGTAATCGCAGCGTAGTAAGCAAGAAGCTGGAGCGGTATGACGGAGAGAATCGGCATGATAAACTCATCCGATGCCGGCACATGCATGACATGGTCGACATACTTCTGCAGCTCTGTATCGCCTACAGCGGCGATGCCGATAACAAGGGCATCGCGTGCCTTGACTTCCTTGATGTTGGAGAGCGTCTTTTCGTAAACATTTCGCTGCGTAGCAAGCGCGATCACAGGAACCCCCTCAACGATCAGTGCAAGCGTGCCGTGCTTTAGCTCACCCGCAGCATATGCCTCGGCATGAATGTAAGAAATCTCCTTAAGCTTGAGCGCACCTTCCAGAGAAACGGCATAGTCCAGTCCACGGCCGATATAAAATACGTCCTCGTTGAATCCATACTGCTTTGCAAAGGTCTTAATCGGATCAACATCCGACAGGATCTCCGAGATCTGCGACGGAATCTCCTGCAGACGCGTCACAAGCTCAGCCGTATGCTCCGGCGCAATCGTTTCTTTGATCTCTGCCATATAAAGCGCAAGCATAAAGAAGAGGACAAGCTGCGTCGTATATGCCTTGGTCGACGCGACAGCAATCTCAGGACCGGCCCATGTATAGACAACTTGATCCGCCTCACGCGCAATGGATGAGCCGACCACATTCGTAATGGCAAGCGTCTTGGCTCCGCGGCGTTTCGACTCCTTCAGCGCCGCAAGCGTATCGCTCGTCTCGCCGGACTGCGAAACCACAATCAGAAGTGTCTTTTCATCAACGATCGGATCGCGATAGCGGAACTCCGAGGCGACATCCACTTCAACGAGCACGCGCGCCAGCTTTTCAATATAATACTTGCCGACAAGCCCCGCATGGTATGCTGTACCGCAGGCAACAATATAGATCTTGTTGAACGAATTAAGATATGCAGCGTCCCATCCGAGTTCTTCAAAGGAGATCGCCTTCTTGCCGCTCGTAATGCGCTGACTCATCGTATCGCGCACCGCCTTGGGCTGATCGTGAATCTCCTTGAGCATAAAGTGCTCGTATCCGCCCTTCTCTGCAGCCTCGGCATTCCACGTGACCTCAAAGATTTTCTTTGAGACGGGCGCTCCCGAACGATCCATAACCTCGACACTGTCCTTGCGGACAACGGCAAGCTCACCGTCGCCCAGAATATAGGTGCGGCGCGTGCGTGCGATGATCGCAGGGATATCAGAGGCGATGAAGTTCTCTCCCTCACCGAGTCCGATGATCAAAGGATTATCCTGCTTCGTGCACAGGAGCATATCCGGATGCCTGCGGCTCATAAATACCAGTGCATATGAGCCCTCAATCCGATGCAGGACTTCACGCACCGCAGCAATGAAGTCCCCGCTGTAGACCTCCTCCAAGAGGTGCACAACTACTTCTGTATCTGTCTCGGACTTAAACACATGCCCCTTTGCCGCAAGATCTTCCTTAAGCGAAAGGTAATTCTCGATGATGCCGTTATGGACAATTGCAAAATCGCCGTGGCAATCCGTATGCGGATGAGCGTTTACATCCGACGGACGCCCGTGCGTAGCCCAGCGCGTATGCCCGATACCAAGAGTCCCCATCGGCACATGCCCTTTGATCTGCTCACGCAGTGCCGCAAGGCGCCCGACGCTCTTTTCAACACAGATCTTCTCGCCGTCGTAGACCGCAATCCCTGCTGAATCGTAGCCGCGATACTCCAGCTTGGACAGTCCGTCCAAGAGGAACTCCGCCGCCTGACGGTCCCCGACATAACCAACAATTCCACACATACAAAATACCTCCTGACCGAAAACACTTCGCTCAGGGATTTCACTCCGACTGCAGCTTTGTCCGCAGGATCACTCCTGCGCTTTGACTGCAGACTCTCGGCAGAGTAATGCCGGAAGGCATCCGCTGACGGCTCGACAACCTTCTCCTCGTCCTCTGAAATACCCAATTGCATTCCAGAGCCAGCGCTAAGAAATAGTAAGAACCTATCCCTTTTCCGTAAAAGAAATCCCTATGTATCTATGATACACAGGGACATTCTATCCGATATCGCACGAGAAGTCAATTAATTACACATTGACATAGTGACTGAAACTGCCGATGACAAGCTGCGGAAACTCAGCATGCAGTGTGTCCATAAAGTTCTTTGTTCCGACGGGATCGCTCTCCGCCTCCGGCATGGTTCGGAGAAACAGCGTCGGATCAATGTTCAGGTTCCGCATCTGTATCATCTGAACCGGCAGCACGCGGAAAAACTCCTGCCAGGCCGCCAGTTCCTCCACACGGTCCGTAAACCCCGGAAAATGGAGCAAGTTCAGCGAGACATAGACATCGTGGTCAAGCGCATAGCGCAAGGATTCCTTTACATTGTCGAGCGGATAGCTTGCACGATAATATGCGTCATAACTTTCCTCGCGTGCACTGATAATGGAGACGCGCAGCGAATCCAATCCTGCATCGACAATCTTCTTCATTCCCTGCGGGAATCCGGCGTTGGAGTTCATATTGATCTGACCACGCGGCGTTACGGCACGGATTCTTCGAATGCCCTCTGCGATGCGGTCGGCTGCAAGCGACGGCTCTCCCTCACATCCCTGTCCGAAACTGATAATGCCGTCCGGTGCAATCGAGAGATGGTAGATACCGACCTCGGCGATTTCCTCTGCAGTCGGGGCGAATGTAATCCGCTCCTGCGGAGAGGGACAGCACTCCGAACTCTGAAGGGAGATACAGCCGAGACAATTCGCATTGCACACGGGAGATGTCGGAACACCGCACTCCCAACGCCGATAAAAGAGATTTTGAGCAGTCAGGCAGTGATAGTTTATTGAACAGTTCCCCACCTGCTCCACAATCCGATTATCCGGCAGCTCCTTCATCGTTCTGCGCACGAGCCTCTTCAATTCTTTTCCATTATAGTTGGCAGGGTCCCATTTCTCATTTTCGTCCGTATAGACCGCTGTAACACACAGTTCTCCGCGATAGGAGACGACAGCCGTATATCCGTAGAGCGGCAGGGGCGCAGCGTCCGGCGCACGGTGAAATGCAGGAAGATAGGTGCGCGTATAGCCTTGCGGAAGAATCGCTGCGACGGCAGTCCCGACAATCTCCGCCTCCTCTCCTGCACCGTTCATCCCAACGGCAGTGTGTGCCGGCATAAACATGAGATCAGCGCTGTCAGGAAGAGGGATCAATTCCCCAGACGTGATGGGAACATTGTGGGCACCGATGCGTCCAAGTGCGCGCAGGTCGTCTGCCTCGCAGATACTGCCGCTGCGGTCCGCATAGACGGCTGTGATCTCATTCGCCCGACGCGGACGAATTTTCTTCTTGTTGGGCTTCATGGCTTCCCTCTTGTTTTCGCGCCTTTTTCTTATGCGGATTGTAGCGATTCATCGCGAGATCTGTACCGTCTTGCGCGATGCACTCCATCGCGGGCAGCAAATAGTCGATCGCCTCGCGAATCCGCGGCACATCTTCTGCCGAAAACGGCGCAAGCACGTGATTGATGACGCTCCACCCTGCAGGCGGACGACCGATGCCAATACGGACACGGGCAAAATTCTCGCTCCCAACATGGGCGATAATGGACTTAATACCGTTGTGTCCGCCCGAGCCGCCCTTCTTCCGGATACGAACCGTGCCTGCCGGGATATCCATATCATCGTGAGCGACAACGAGATCCTCCGTATCGAGTTTATAATAGGAAAGCATTGGTCCGAGAGCTTCCCCGCTGTTATTCATATAGGTCAGCGGCTTTACAAGGAATACTTTTTCCCCGCCGATGCGAACTTCCAGAACAAGAGAATGAAAAGCCTCCCTCCATGACGCTGCATTCAGATGCGCCGCAAGCGCATCCATGAGCATAAAGCCAACATTGTGCTTTGTCTTGGCATATTCCGCACCGGGATTGCCGAGTCCTGCAATAATTTTCATGTATTACCCTTTCGTCGGATCGCCGATAATAAAGAGATAGGCGAATACGACGATGCCGAGCGCAATGCGATACCAGCCGAACACCGTAAAATCGTTGCGTTTGATATAACGGAGGAGGAAACGGATCGAGAGGATGGACACAATGAACGCCGTTGCCATGCCAACGCCAAGAATTACGAGTTCCGTCCGAGAGTAATTCCATCCAAATTTCACAAGCTTCAAAAAAGACGCCCCAAACATGACGGGAATCGCAAGGAAGAAGGTAAACTCTGTTGCAACATAACGGCTCGCACCGAAGATAATGCCGCCGAGAATGGTTGCACCCGAACGGCTCGTTCCAGGTACGAGAGAGAGCACCTGGAATATGCCGATGATGAATGCCGTGCGATAATCCAGTTGGGCAAGGCTCTCTACACGCGGCACGCGTCGTTTGTTCCATCGTTCGACAATGATAAACAGGATGCCATAGAGGATCAGCATAGCGGCAACGACTGGGGCATTCATAAAATGCTCTTCCATATATTTATTAAAAGCAAGTCCGATCACTGCTGCCGGAAGACATGCAACAATAACCTTTCCCCAGAGATCAAATGTCTCGCGCCGCTCCTGCCTCGATTTACTCGTGAGAAACGGGTTGAGCTTGCCGACATTCAGGACTACGACAGCGAGAATTGCGCCAAGTTGGATTACGACGAGAAACATATCCATAAACGCCGTCGACACGTCGAGACGGATGAACTCATCGACGAGGATCATATGGCCCGTACTGGATACCGGCAGCCATTCCGTCACCCCCTCTACAATCCCCAGAACAGCAACCTTCACCAGCTCCATAAATGCAATACCCACAGTAAATATAATCCTCCCTCATAAGGAAAACGCCGATAAAATCCTGCCTATTATAGCATAGTTCCCGGTATTCTGCACAAAAAAAGCTGCCACAGCAGCTTTTTTCAATACGATTTTTTAATATGCTTTTCTTACACCAAGCCGTGTGCAAGCATAACATCTGCAACCTTTGCAAAGGCAGTAATGTTTGCGCCGGCGACGAGATCATCGGGATCCGCATAGAGCTCGGCGTTCTTCTTTGCGCTGTTGTAAATATTTGCCATAATCTTCTTGAGACGGGTATCCACCTTCTCAAACGTCCACTGACGGCGCTCAGAGTTCTGCGACATTTCGAGGGCAGAGACTGCGACACCGCCCGCATTGGCAGCCTTTGCCGGGGCAAAGAGGACGTGATGGCTCTGAAAATATGCAATGGCATCAAGAGACGAAGGCATATTAGCTCCCTCACCGACTGCCTGAACACCGCCCGCAACAAGCAGCTTTGCCGCCTCCAGATCGATTTCGTTCTGCGTCGCGCAGGGGAGTGCAATATCACATTTGACTGACCAGATCCCATGGCAGCCCTCATGATACTCGGCATTCGGATGCGTACCTGCATACTCTTTGATGCGGGCGCGGCGCACTTCCTTGATCTCTTTGAGCGCCGCAAGATCGATTCCGTCAGGATCATAAATATAGCCGTTGGAATCCGAGCAGGTCACAACCTTCGCCCCAAATTCCTGCGCCTTTTCGATAGCATAGGTCGCAACATTGCCGGCACCGGAGACCACAACCGTCTTTCCCGCAAGGTCAATGCCCTTCGCGTCCAGCATATTCTTTACGAAGTAGAGAAGACCGTATCCCGTCGCCTCCGTACGTGCGAGACTGCCCCAATAATCGATACGCTTTCCGGTCAGAACGCCCGCGTCATAGGAGTCGCGAATACGCTTGTACTGGCCAAAGAGGTAGCCGATCTCGCGTCCGCCGACGCCGATATCGCCTGCCGGAACATCGACATTCGGACCGATATGCCGATAGAGTTCCGTCATGAAGCTCTGGCAGAACTTCATCACTTCATTGTCCGAACGACCGTGCGGATCGAAGTCCGAACCACCCTTGGCTCCGCCGATCGGGAGTCCAGTCAGTGCATTCTTGTATACCTGCTCAAAGGCAAGGAATTTCAGAATATCGAGCGTTACGCTCGGATGGAAGCGAAGACCGCCCTTATACGGTCCAATTGTGCTGGACATCTGCACGCGGTAACCGCGGTTGACCTGAATCTCGCCCTTGTCATCCACCCATGGCACACGAAATGAGACAATGCGCTCCGGCTCAATCATACGCTCCAGGATCTTATGTGCTTTGTATTCCGGATGTTTTTCCAAAAGGGGGACGACAGATGTCAGAACCTCCGCGACTGTGTTTTTAAATTGCTTTTGATCAGGATCGCGCTTCGATACAAGATCGAGAATTTCATTTACATACTGTTTCATGTCGGACATGGTATTTCCTCCTTTTGTTTGCTCGATGGCTATTCAGCGAACGTGACAGAGTATAGCACAGGGAATGGAAGTTTGTATAGACATTATGGCAATGAATACAATATGCACCAAAAATACAAAAAGAGGTCTCTGCATATTCTGCAGAGACCTCTTTGTATTCTATAGATGATATGGCTCTCCGCGGCTAATCTTAAAGGAGCGATAAATCTGCTCCATGAGAAAAAGCCGAATAAGCTGGTGCGGGAATGTAAATCGAGAGAAGGAGAGCCGCAGATCAGCAACGCGGCCCACCTCTTCTGAGAGGCCAAAGGGGCCGCCGATCAGAAAGACAATGTGGCTCTGTCCCTCAAGGCCGATGCGATCTATTTTGGCCGAGAGTTCCTCCGACGTATAGGCCTCCCCCGAAATATCCAATACAATGAGATATGCGTCCCGAGGGACCTTCGCACGCAACCGCTTTCCCTCGCGGCGCAGCGTCTCCTCTCGTTCTGCCGCAGAGGGCCTTTCCTTCATGCGCTCTTCGTTGATCTCGATGATACTTACATCTGCATAGGAACGCAAACGCTTTTCATACTCTATGATCCCGTCATGAAGGTACTTTTCTTTGAGTTTACCGGCACAGACAATGGTGATCTTCATCGATCATCCTGCGGCATCTCTTCAAGAACGACCTCGGCCTTGTGCTTCGTATCGTTGCGATCATAGGTGATCGTTATCTTGTCGCCGACCTTGTACGAGGCGACTTTATTGCGCAGGTCCGCCACGCTGTTGACCTCTTCGCCATCGATCTCCAAAATGATATCGCCTCGCTGGAAGCCTGCCTTTCCGCACGGTCCATCAAGTGCCAGTCGGAAAATGTAAACGCCCTTGTCAATATTAAGCTGATAGCCATAGCGTGCAGCCGTCGTCGGGTCAAAGACGGAAACGCCGAGATAAGGACGTGCCACATATCCCTTTTCAATCAGTTCATTAATAATGGTCTGCACCGTATTGATTGGGATGGAAAAGCCCATCCCCTCAACAGCGGCTGCTGCTACCTTGGCACTGTTAATGCCAATGACTTCACCGTCGGCATTAACAAGAGCCCCACCCGAATTACCCGGACTGATCGCCGCATCGGTCTGAAGCAGCTTTACACGCTTGTCGCTGACATCGAGTGTACGATTCAGTGCACTGATGACCCCTACCGTGACGCTGCCCTGGAACTCCAGCCCCAGCGGATTTCCGATAGCAATGGCGGGTTCGCCGACTACCACCGTATCTGAGTTGCCGAATACGGCAGTTGGAAGATCATTCGCATCTACTTTGACAACGGCAAGATCGGTGAATTCGTCCTGTCCGATGAGTTTTCCCTTGAGGCTGCGTCCGTCGGAGAGAGAAACAATGATCTCCTTTGCTCCGCTGATAACATGGTAGTTCGTTACAATATAACCATCACTGCGGAAAACCACGCCGGAGCCGACGCCCTCTGTCTCAACGGGATTATTGAACCAGTCGCGTGCGACTGCCTTGTTCGTGATCCCGACGACAGCAGGTCCCACCGCTTTTGCAGCACGGACCACAGGGGTATTTCGCGCATCGGAAAGCCCGGAAACGTCAACGGACTGCGCCGGCTTTATCCCGCCGACACTGTTGTCGGCAGCCGTTCCCATCGAGCAGCCGCCAAAGATGACAAGAGAAGCCAGAACCGCGGCAGCCGTAACGACAATCCCCTTGCCGCGCTTCAATCGGATGTTCATAAAAGCATCTCCTTTTCACATAATTATTTCTGCGCCGCCCTGCGGCAGACAAGCCTCTATATCAAGGACAACGCCGCGTGATGCGAGAATATCATTCACCGTATCGAGGGCGAGCCCGGGACGATTGTTTTCCTCCGAGAGATGCGCCAGATAGACCTTGCGCGGGTATTTTTTCATACGTGTAAGGGCCCATGCTGCATCCCCGTTGGCAAGATGTCCGCGGTTCGACAAAATACGCCGCTTAAGCGGCCACGGGTAACTTCCCTGACGGAGCATATCCGCATCATGATTCGCCTCAAGGACAAGAACATCCGCCCCCTCCATTGCGTGCTGCACCGTCTCCGTAACGACACCGAGATCCGTGGCGATTGTACAGCAGTACCCTCCCTCAATACGGAAACCGCAGGGTTCCGCGGCATCGTGAGAGATGGCGAACGGCCGCACCGTAACATCACCGATTGTAAAATCATCTGTGATGCTTTGCATATTATCTGCAAATGCTGCTCCTCCATCAATTCCGGCAAGCGTTCCCCGCGTTGCAATGATCGGCAGATGATATTGTTTGGCAAGCGTTTTAAGTCCGCGTACGTGGTCAATGTGCTCGTGGGTCACCAGTACCGCATCCAGACTCTGCGGTTCAATACCGTGCTCTTTCAAACGTTCTGTAATACATGCTGCGCTGATGCCGGCGTCGATGAGCAGATGCGCTCCGTTGAGCTCAACATAAATCGAATTCCCTTTGCTTCCGCTCGCCAGTATGGATACCTGCAACGAACAGCCCCCTCTCATGTTCATCATGATATTCCATTTTTCTGTAAATTTCCTGCAAAATTTCTATGGACGATGTTAAGATTATTCTTCTATTGAAATAGAAAAAACCGCTGTTCCAAACAGAAACTGCGGCCATATCATCCTATTTATTCTTCAGTTCATCCTTCATCTGCGCAATATGACCCATAACCTCGGAGGAAAATGCATCCAGCGCCTCCTTACTCTTTCGATCACCATGAAATGAAATCGGCACTCCGTACATAATACGCAGCTGCGGCAAAAATCCTCCATTGGCAAAGATACGATGTGAGTTCAGTATGGCAACAGGAACAATCGGCGCTCCCGTCATAGCAGCGATAAGAGCAACGCCGGCCTCCGCCTTCTGCAGCTCACCGGTCTTGCTGCGTGTTCCCTCTGGGAAAAGTCCAAGGATACGTCCTTCTCTGAGCACTCCAACCGCTGCTTTGATCGCCCCGCGGTCGGATTCTCCGCGCTTTACAGGGAAAGCATGGCAGCGTCGGATCGCAGCACCAAAGATCGGATTCTCAAACAGTTCAATCTTTGCCATATAGCTGACGGGCCGCTCGATCAGACTCGCCATCAGGGGCGGATCAATATTGCTCGCATGGTTGGCAGCAAGGATGACAGCCCCCTCCTGCGGGATATTCTCGCGTCCATAGACCCGCGCACGAAAAACAGTATAGAAGAGCAAACGAAAAAGATGCTGAAAAAAAGCATAAAACATGTCTGGCCCACCTATTCACAGAGTTCGAGAATTCGCGCAACAACATCATCAATCGAAAGCGCGGTTGTATCCAGCAATACGGCATCGTCCGCCCGACGCAGCGGAGAAATTGCGCGTTCGCTGTCCTGCTTATCGCGCGATGCGATCTCCCCTTTCAGCTCGTCAAAATCCACCGCATATCCTTTCTCCTTCATCTCCTCATAGCGGCGCCGCGCGCGCTCCTCTACGGAGGCCGTCAGAAAAATCTTTACATCGGCATCCGGCAGCACGTTCGTCCCGATGTCGCGTCCGTCCATTACAACTGCGCCATCACGCGCCATCACACGCTGCAGTTCCACCATTTTCTCCCGCACAGGAGCCAACGCGGCAACACGAGAGACGATATGCGTGACCTCCGGCGTGCGAATCTCTGACGTCACATCCGTTCCGTCGACGGTGACCCGGGTTCCGCTCTCTGTGCAGGCAAGGCGCACATCAATATCACGGACCGCACGCAGGATTGCAGCATCGCTCGTGTCCCCCTCCTCCCGAAGGGTCTTCCATGCGACACCGCGATACATGGCCCCCGTGTCGATATAAGTATAGCCGAGCTTTTCCGCCGCAATCTTTGCAACGGTACTCTTGCCCGCACCTGCAGGCCCGTCAATGGCAATCACACGCTTCATACAGATTTCCTCCTAGCTGCACTGAGCCGCTCCATCTCAGAAAAAAATGTTGGGTAAGAAATATTCACGCTGTCCGGATTCTCTAAGACAGCCCCCTTCCCAGCCGCCGCAAGAACGGCAAGTGACATCGCCATGCGATGGTCACCCCGGCTGCTGACCTTCGCCCGACGAAGCTTCCGCTGCCCATGGATTACCAATCCGTCCTCCCGTTCCTCGATACTGCCGGGAGCAATTTTGGAGAATTCCGCGGCAATCGCATCCAGCCGATCTGTCTCCTTCACGCGAAGCTCCTCGGCCCCCGAAATGACGGTATCGCCTTCGGCAAAGAAAGCGGCCGCGGCAAGGATCGGGATCTCATCGATCAGACGCGGCATGATCTCCGCACCAAAGGACACGCCGTGCAGCTGCGCTGCCTGCACCTCAATATCGGCAACGGGCTCTCCGCCGCTTTGACGTTTATTTCGCAGCGTAATATGTGCCCCCATCTCCGAGAGCACATCCAAAATTCCTGTGCGTGTCAGATTGATGCCCACATTGTTCAGCAGGAGCCGGCTGCCGGGAATAATACTTCCCGCAGTGAGGAAATATGCGGCCGAACTGATATCCCCCGGCACTATAATCTCATTTGGAGCCCGATATGTTTCCGTTTCCACGGGGAAGATTGTAACACTCGTTCGGCTGCGCTCGAGGCGAACACCAAAGTTCGCAAGCATCTGTTCCGTATGATCACGTGAGATGTAGGGCTCCGTGACGGTGGTCGGAGCATCTGCATAGAGTCCCGCAAGCAGAATTGCAGACTTGACCTGGGCGCTTGCAACGGGACTTTCATAGTATATGCCGTGCAGTTTTCCCTCTGCCGGCAGAATGGTAAGCGGGAGATTATTGTTCCCGCTGCGTCCAAAAATCTTTGCCCCCATTTGTGCGAGCGGAAGGAGTACTCGCCCCATTGGGCGTCGCGTCAGCGAATCATCTCCGCTGAATGTCGAGAAGAATGGCTGTGGGGCTAAGAGCCCCATCATCAAGCGCAGCGTTGTCCCGGAGTTTCCCGCATCAAGCACGGAAAAGGGCTCGGATAAGCCATGCGGCCCATTTCCCTTGACTACAAGCTCATGTTCATTCAAAAATTCGATATCCACTCCAAGCGCGCGCATGACCCCGACAGTCGACAAGCAGTCCTCAGCATGAAGGAAGTTCCTGATATGAACGGGCGTGTCGCCGAGTCCTGCGAACATAACGCTGCGGTGCGAGACAGATTTATCCCCCGGGATCGATAGTTCCCCCTGCCAACCGCGCTGTGCCTGATCTATTGTCCTCAGTTCCGCCATCGTCTTCACGCCCCTCTAAATTTGATACACTGTGACAGCCGGCGGCATGTCCCGTCGAAAACGCCGCCTGCAAGTTATAGCCGCCCGTATAGGCGTCAACATCAATAAGTTCGCCGGCAAAATACAGATTGCTCACAATCTTTGATTCCATCGTGCGCGGATTAATTTCACGCGTATCCACTCCGCCGGCTGTCACAATCGCCTCTGCGATAGGACGCGTCCCGATAACCGTCATCGGCAGCGCCTGCAGTACGTGTACAAGGCGCTTGCGCTCCTTTGTTGAAATTTGTCCGCAAGAGGATGTCGGCGATAGTCCCGCCGTATTCAGTACGGGTGTGATGAGTCGCTTGGGCAGGAGATCGATCATACCGCTGCGGAGCTGTTTACGTTCATACTTCGCAAAATCACGCTCCACCCGTTCACACAGGACTTCATATGTAAGAGCAGGCTTGAGATTCAAACGGAGCTCAAGTGTATCGGCTCCCATGGAGAGGAGTTCCGAGGCACAGCGGCTCAGCTGCAGGATGATCGGTCCCGTGACGCCAAAATGTGTGAACAGCATCTCGCCGAATTCCTCTTGAGCCTTTTTCCCCGCATAATAGAGCGTTGCGCGCACATTGCGGAGAGAAAGTCCCTGCAGTTCCTTGACCCATGCCTCCTCCGTCACCAAAGGGACAAGCGCCGGGAATATCGGCACAACCGTATGTCCAGCTCCGCGCGCCAGAGTATAACCGTCACCCGCAGAACCAGTCGCCGGATAGGATGCGCCGCCCACGGCAAGAATCACGGCATCTGCTTCGATATCGCTGCCGTCCTTCAGGCGAACGCCGCGCACACTGTGATCTGCAGCAAGCAGTTCGCTTACTGCAGCATTTGTGCGAATCTCTACGTTCTGATCATGCAGACGTCGCAGTATCGCATTGACCACGTCAGAGGCACGATCACTCTGCGGAAAAACACGGTTCCCGCGCTCGATCTTGAGCGGTACTCCAAGGCTCTCAAAAAAAGTCATCACGTCAACATTGTCAAAGGCACGCAAACTGCTGTTGAGAAACCTGCCGTTCCCGACCGTATTCTTTATAATGTCCGGAATATCATCTGCGCTTGTGACGTTGCAGCGGCCTTTTCCCGTGATCATCATCTTGCGGCCGGCACGCGGCATCTTCTCGAGGAGCAGGACGTGCCCGCCGCATTCCGCGGCTGCGGCCGCTGCCATCATGCCCGCTGGGCCTGCACCCGCGACGACAATCCTCTTCACTGCTCATCACCCCCGCAATTATTCGAAGTTCATGAATCTCATCCCGTGTTAAATGACGAAATGAGCCGCAGGATAGCCCCCGCAGCGTCAGCATCGCAAATCGAACACGGCGAAGCGCACACACGCGGCAGCCAATTGCAGCAAACATTCGGCGCACCTGGCGATTGCGGCCTTCGTGGATAATTGTCTCAACCACAGTGTATCCCTTATCTGCTCGAAGAATACGCAGCTTTGCCGAAGCTGTCATGCCGTCCTCGAGAAGAATCCCGCGGCGCAGCCTTGTAAGCCCTCCTTCTGTCACAGGACCCGCAACCTCTGCATGGTAGACCTTATCGATCTCAAAGCGCGGGTGAAGGAGGCCCTGTGTAATGGCCCCATCATTTGTGATGAGCAGCACCCCCTCCGTATCAGCATCCAAACGCCCCACAGGATAAAGCCGTGCCGGAAAATCTGGAAGAAGGTCGAGAACCGTCTTTCGCCCTCGGTCATCCCGAGCCGTTGAGAGGTAGCCGCGCGGCTTATTGAGCAGTATATAAAACCGCTTTTCATCTGAATGGATGGGTTTGCTATCTACAGTAATCGTATGGTTTGCCGGATCGAATTTACGTCCGAGTTCAGTTACGGCAACACCGTCCACAGCGACCCGCCCGGCGCGAATCAAATCCTCTGCAGCGCGGCGCGATGCAACGCCTGCATTGCTGAGGATTTTTTGCAGTCGTTCTTCCATGACGCCTCCTAACGTATCTTGACGCCCCGTTCTCCCATGAGTTCTGCAAGTTCTTTCAGGACCTCTGCAGACCCGTCGATCCAGTAGGAGGATTCCAGCCGGCGCCAACGCCCCTCACTCTGCACATAGACAGGATGATCGCCCGGATGACCGGCAAACAGTTCCTGCATCTGTGTCCATAATCTACGCCTCTCTGCATCTGCAGGCGGAGTCAGATAAAATGAGGTGCGATATTCATTCATTTGCCAGATCTCATCTGCCAGCAGCTTCGGCTCCTCTCCTGCAGCATCAATGCGCCCCTGTATGACGACAATACTATCGGGCTCCAAATCAGAAACATGCGCATAGAATACGCGCGGAAAAATAGTGACCTCAATCCGTCCTGTGAAATCCTCGAGTTCTGCAAAGAGCATTGTATCGCCCTTTTTTGTCGTAAAGCGCTTCGTATTCGTCAGTATGCCTCCGATGCGTACAAGCTGCCGGTCCTTACGTATTGTACCGGGAATATCCCCAATCGGCAGGAGACATGCAAGCGTATCGCTGTAATCATCCAGCGGATGCCCGGTAATGTAAAATCCCGTTGCTTCTTTCTCCCATGTCAGCCGTTCACGGGTCGTACTCGGAGGGACATCAGAGGAGATCTGAATCTGCTGGACCTCCTCCATCGTATCCTGACCGAACAGGCCAATCTGACCGCTTATCAGATCCCTCTGCCGCCGTGCAGCATCCTGCATCGCCGCATCAAGTGCTGCGAGCAGTTGATTTCGCTCCATGCCGATGCTGTCAAATGCGCCGCATTTGATCAGGCTCTCAATCGCCCTTTTATTGAGTGTGCGCATATCCACACGCGCACAGAAATCAACAAGCGAACGGAACTTCCCTCCCTCTGCACGAACGCGCTCCATACTTGCAATGGCGTTCTCTCCGACATTGCGGACGGCGGCAAGACCGAACCGTATGGCACCGCCTTCAATGCCAAAGGTTGCCACGCTGGAATTGATGTCGGGCGGAAGTATTTTTATCTTCATCTGACGGCAGAGCTGAATATAGACGGGAATTTTATCGGTCTTATCCATAATGCTCGTCAGCACCCCTGCCATGAACTCCACGGGGTAATGCGCCTTGAGATATGCCGTCTGCCACGCGAGCAGCCCATAGGCCGCGCTGTGAGACTTGTTGAAGCCATAGTCTGCAAAATGTGTCAGAAGGTCAAAGATACGATTGGCAAGCGAAGCCTCGATCCCGTTCTTTTCGCAGCCCTGCAGAAAGATTTCTTTCTGTGCCATCAGCAGCTCATGCTTCTTCTTTCCCATAGCGCGGCGCAGGATATCTGCCTGACCGAGAGTGAACCCTGCGAGCACCTGGACGATCTGCATAACCTGCTCCTGATAGAGCACAACGCCGAAGGTCTCCTTCAAAATCGGCTCAAGCAGCGGATGCATATAGACAACTTCTTTTTTCCCGTGCAGACCATCAATGAAATCCGTCACCATGCCGCTGCCGAGGGGGCCGGGACGATAGAGCGCCACCGTCGGGATCAGATCGACAAAGCCTTTTGGCTGGAGATCCTTGACCAGGTTCGTCATGCCCGCCGACTCCATCTGAAACACGGCCCCCGTATCGCCATTGCAAAGCATCTTTGCCGTCTGCGCATCCTCCAGCGGAATCTGATCAATATCCAGCTCGACTCCATGGGAGCGGCGGACATGGTTGACCGTATCCGCAATGATGGTCAGCGTGCGCAACCCCAGGAAGTCCATTTTGAGGAGGCCGAGCGCCTCCACATCGTCTTTGTCGAACTCTGTGACAAGCGTCCCCTCGGAGACCCATACAGGCACCTGATCTGCAAGCGGAGATTTTGCGATCACGACACCGGCTGCGTGAATGGAGGTATTACGCGGCAGTCCCTCAATCTTTCGCGCAAGATCGATGACCCTGCGCGCCGCCTCATCCTCCTCATAGCGCTTGCGAAAGTCCGTCGATTCTTGAAGCGCTCGATCCAGCGTTATATTAAGCTCTGCCGGGATGAGTTTTGTGATTGTCGACACCTCGCTGAACGGCATCTCGAGTACGCGTGCGACATCGCGAATGGCGCCTTTTGCGCCCATTGTGCCGAAGGTCGCAATCTGCGCGACATGATCCTCGCCGTAGCGTTCCTTGACATACGAAATAACCCGTCCGCGGTTAATGTCGTCAAAATCAATATCGATATCCGGCATCGACACGCGCTCGGGGTTAAGAAAGCGCTCAAAGAGGAGTGCGTATTGGAGGGGATCGATGTTCGTAATGCCGAGCAGATAGGCAACGATGCTGCCTGCTGCCGATCCGCGCCCAGGTCCGACGGCCACGCCGTGTTCCCGCGCGTAGTTGATAAAATCCCAAACGATGAGGAAGTAGCTGGCATATCCCATGTTGTGAATGACGCCAAGCTCATAATCAAGCCGCTGACGGATCTCATCGTCTGCATCCGGATAGCGCAGGGGAAGACGTTCCTCACAGAGCGCACGCAGATAGACATCATCGCTCTCATACCCTTTCGGCATTGGATAATACGGCAGCTGCAGTTCGCCAAAAGTGAAATCCACCTGACATCTTTCGGCAATCTTCACCGTGTTTTCAAGTGCTCCCGGATAATCTGCAAAGAGTTCCGCCATCTCCTGCTCAGATTTCAGATAGTAGTCGGGTCCCGAAAAGCGCATGCGGTCAGGATCGTTGATTGTTCTCCCCGTCTGCACACAGAGCAGGATATCATGGAACTCGCTGTCATCCGCATGAACATAGTGGACATCATTTGTTGCGACAAGTCGGACACCATGCTTCTCTGCCAGATCACGAAGAGCATGATTCACCGTTTTCTCTTCAGGGAGTCCGTGATCCTGTATTTCCAAGAAAAAATTCGCATGCCCGAATATGTCGATATATTCGCGAACGATCTCATCCGCCTGTTCTATATTCCCGCGCAGAATCGCCTGCGGAATCTCTCCTGCAACACAGGCGGAAAGCGCGATAATTCCCTCATGGTAGCGGCGCAGAAGTTCCTTATCAATGCGAGGTTTATAATAATATCCCTCAATATTTGCGAGAGATACGAGCTGAACAAGGTTACGATAGCCCAGCTCATTCTCGGCAAGAAGGATCAAATGATAATAGCGCTGACCATCCACCTCTGCGCGTTCCTGCCGCATACGCGGTGCGAGGTAGACCTCGCATCCGATAACGGGATGGATCCCCTGTGCCTTTGCCTCTTTATAGAATCGAACCGCACCGTACATGACGCCGTGATCGGTCATAGCGACCGAATCCATCCCGAGTTCTTTCGTGCGGCGCACAAGCTCCTTGATCCGACTTGCGCCGTCCAGCAAACTGTATTCCGTATGCACATGGAGATGAGCAAATGCCATAGATTTCCTCCCTTCCGTTCAGTTCCATAATATCGTTATGAAGAAGACTGCACCGCGCAAAACTTCTTCCAAATCTCCTCATATGCCGCTTCCAAAGCGTTCATATAGCCCTGGATATCCATGAGCGGAGATTTCTTCATACTCGTACGAAGTCCTGCATGGTAGCCGTCGATCAGCTTTGGCGATTCCGCGAGCTGGACTGCACGGCGTACGTAGTTGATGTCATTTTCAGCGACCAGCTCTCGTACCCCTGCATTTGTCAGAATGGATGCACCAAATCGCGCCCCATGTGTACGTCCGCGCAGCGCGATAACCGGAACGCCCATGTAGAGCGCCTCGCATGTCGTCAATCCGCCGTTGTATGGAGCTGTGTCGAGTGCAATGTCGATGTCCCGATACTGCTCGAGATAGTCCGGACTAAACGGACGAAACTCCACGCGCGTGAGATCATAATTCAGTATCGACAATCGCTTTTTGGCAAAATGCAGACCGGAATCAATGCTCGCAATCTTTCCTTTGATGACCAGCTTTGCTCCGCGAACTGATTCCAAAATACCACGCCAAAGGAGCAGTATCTCATCCGTCACCTTGGCAAAGTTGTTGAAGCTGCCGAACGTCACATATCCATTTCTTCGTACCGGCGCTTCATAGCTTGTCTCCGGCATCGCACGGATCTCCTCCGGTGCATAGCAAAGATGAGAATGCGGGAGGCGCAGAATCTGCTCGGTAAAACCGGCCTCAGCTGATACATCCCCCCGGGGAATACAGATCTCATCGGAAAGGAAGTAATCGATGACGCGCAGCCCCGTCGTATTGGTATACCCAATCCCCGATACCTGAATTGGTGCCGGACGGTATGCCATAACAGGCAGAGCACTGTCCTGCGAATGTCCTGAGAGATCGACCAATATATCAATCTTATCCTCTGTGATAAGGCGTGCGGCCGTCCGCGGCGAACGACCGCGCAGATCACGCCACGTCACGCGGCGTGTGCGAAGCCGCTCGGTGACAGCGTCACTTCTGCCGGTCGCATAGCAAAATACCATAAAACGGCTCCCGTTAAAATGGCGCAGAAACGGCATCAGAAAATAGGAGACGGCATGCTCGCGAAAGTCCGGCGATATATACCCGATGCGCAGCTTTCGATCGGAAGAGCGCGCAGCTGTATCATGTGTATATGGGACTACACCCAGCAGGCTGTCATAGACTTCTGCCTTCTGTCGGCCCTCCTTTGCGCCGAGATAGCGGTAGTTGCGCATAAAGAGATACTTGCTGTACAGTTCTGCCGTCTCGGACGCCTCATCTGCAAGACGGCTTGACATGAGGAGCTCGTGTGCGGCACCCTTTGGCTCCCCGGCAAGATAGAGCGCATCGGCAAGCCATCCGCGCGCACGACGCAGCATTTGACGATAGATGGTGTAGGAAAGGTCTTCCTTGCCAAGCACTTTTTCCTTACGGGAGAGTTCCTCAATCAGATCGGCAAGGAGCGGAATTTCATCATCCAAACGAAACTCAAGCGCTGCAAGTCCAGCCTGCACCATACGTGCGCGCGGGTGATGCGGCTGCACACGGAGCACCTTGGCCGCAAGTTCCTCTGCCTCATCAACGCGCCCGCTGTAGAGTGCTACTTCGGCGTTGACGGCAGCAGCATCGATATCCCCTTCCTTTAGCCGCTCAACCTCTTGAGCGCAGGCACGCATTCCCTTCAGATCGCCGTCCGCAGAGAATTTTGTCGCGAGTTTCAGCCAATTGATCTTTTCTTCTGCCGCGTGCTCTTCCCGCGGCGGCTGCCCCTGCATATGAAAATCCTCCCTTTCCCCATCTTCCTCTCAAACTTCAGGATTCAGCTCCGCACCATATTCCTGCAAAAATATCTTTTGATAACGTTTGTATTCCGGAGCGAGCGGCTTCTCATGCGGGCAGTGAATACACCAAAAGTCCTCTTCCTGATTCGGCACGACCACCTTAAGATCATGCCGCTTCATCTCCATGCACATGGACGTGTCATAGAGATGCCATCCGGTGAACAGGTCTTCGCGCCATCGAATGCCATACTGCGCTGCGAGGAAGAATCCATCCGCCGCTTCAACGTCAATATATGCGCCGTCCGGCTCCATGCAGTGCGAGTCCACAACGCTCTCCGGCTCACAGTGATGCAGAACGCGTCCATAGGTGCGCAGCCCATCCCACCAGACCCCGGAGCGCGGCAGACTGCGGCAGCCGATCATGCCGATAAGACCGATTGTCGGATCCTCAAATATAGAGAGCAAATCGGATATGATATTCTTGTTGACGACCAGCACATCCTGGTGCAAATATACCTTGTATTTCGCATCTGTTGCGAGTGCCCCCTTATTATAGCCGGCGCACATGGATGCGGCGCCGCGAACTGGGACATAGTCGACCTCCATGCCGCTCGGGATATGGAGCGACTTTAGATATAGAATGCATTCACTGTACATATCTTCATCGTTAACGCAGGTGATGAAGGCAATCCTATTTTGATCCAAATCTTTCATATTGCTGTCTCTCTTCATTCCGCAAGTTCTCTCTGCAATTCGCGGTACATCTTCCGAGCTATAGGATCGGTGCTCTCATCCGCGGCCGTGCCCAGCATCTCGTCGATAAAGGAATTACGGTCCGCAGAATACACCGACAAACGGCGATAAAAAATGTCCGTATGGATTACCGTCTCATGAACGAGAGAAGCGATATATGCCGGAAAAACAGCAAGCTGCTCCAAGAGCTTCCACAATGCCCGCACGGATTCCGAACATACGACATCGTACTCAATGCGGTGAATCAAGCGTACCATCTGCTCGCGCTGTGATGTCGTATACATTGATTTTAAAAGAGAGAGCTCCGGCATGGAGCGGTCTGCGCGAACGAGATAGAACTCCGCCTCGAGATCGCTCTGCTGATTCTCAAACCCCGCCGCGATAAGACGATTGAGGAATCCCTCCGGCGCATTGCGCCGCTGCATTTTAACCCGCACACTTTTATAAAACGATGCATAGAGCAGATTCTCGAACTCTGGTCTGGCATAGAGGCGCGAGACCACATTATAATAATGCCCCTCCATGAGATTCTGCAAAACAGACCAATGCCGTATATTGCGAAAACTGGTAAGAAGTGCACCCGTCTCTTTGAGGAACATCGAAAAACCTGCGGCGATATCCTGCGGATTATCCGCCTGTTCCAACGCAAGATCAGAGATAATATAGTCAAAATATCCGCGTATATAGGGAAGCGGAACCGAAAGATAATCAAGGATCTGCCAATGAATCCCCTCGGGAAAATCCGCATCACATGCATCAATCTCAGCTGTTGCAGCATAGAGATCAGCTCGTGGATACATCTCGCGCAGCCGCGGCAGATAGTCCAGGCTCTCGACCACAAGAATGCGCAGGGGAGCAGTATCCGGACGTAAAAAAGAGAGGAGTTCCGGTCGAATTTTTTCAGCCAAGCACTGCTCCTCCATTCTATTGAGTACATATCCGCTTTATTATATCATACTCTCGAAAGAAGTTGTATCCGTCAACACGTTCAATTCCACAAAGGAATAACAAAGACCGCCGGTGTCTCATAGGGATGTACGGCATGAATTGCGGCCATTGTTTCCTCAAGGCGCGCCGCTTCGACGCACACTTCGACCTTGAGCTCCGGCGCCTCCGAAATCGCCCCCACAGTTCCCTCGTACGGAGAGGCTCCCGCAAGCGGGCGCCATGTACCCATTACATGTGAATAGGCAAGACAGGAGTCATACGCTCCGATATGCCCGGCGTCCGCCTCTTGGAGGGCCTTTCGTAACGCACTGAAATGAGTCTCCGGAATAAAGATCTCAAGCTTTACATATTTCCTCTGCTCTGTCATCATACCCCCACTTTCGCACGAACAGTCACTCAATATTCAGTCCGACATCGCTGCGCAGCTGTATCGCTTCTGCGATATGCTCCGCCGTGATGGACGCGCTGGCATTGAGGTCAGCGATGGTTCTTGCCACCTTGATGATGCGATCATGGGAGCGCGCCGACAAATTGATTCGATGAAACGCTGCTTCCAGCAGATTCTCTGCATCCTTCTCCAGTGTGCAGTATCTTTTGATCATGCTGTGGTTCATCTGAGCATTACAAAAGAGGCCATGACGGCGCAGACGCTCCTGCTCAATCAGACGTGCCGCCACGACCCGCTGCCGAATCGCGGCAGATGACTCAGCTTTCCGGGTACTATGCAGATCTGTATACTCTACACGAGACACACGAATATGAAGATCAATGCGGTCCAGCAGCGGACCGGACAACTTCCGCGCGTAGCGCTTAATCTCCCCTGCACCGCATTCACACACATGGTTCTTATCGCCGAGATAGCCGCAGGGACAAGCATGTAGATAACAACTCGGGTATAGTCACCATTCTCAAATATACTCCACAGCGTGCATACCCTCGTAATTCTACACCGAAGAAATAGCCTCTGTCAAAAAACGGGTTTTCTACTTTTACATATATTTCAATACGGTGTTACCTGATCTATGATGTCAAATCCACATCCTCGATATAGGCATTGATAAAGCTGACCGTTATAGTCATTAAATTAGACGTAGCTTCAGTGATATACTCGAGCTCTCTATCATTCGACCATACCGCATTATGAACATCATTTAATTCATCGAGTAAGTTTTTCGCAATATCTATGTCTTTTAATTTTATATTGAGTATAAAAAAACATTCGTTACTCACGATTCTGTCGGCCAATTTGGGTTCAAATCTACAGTCATAAAAGTATCGTGATATATCAGCACAATAACGTCCAATTAATTCAGCTATCTCATTACAAAAACCTATACGTTCTTTACGTTTCTGCAGAATCTCATTTTCATGTTGGATTTTATTTGTCCTTATAGAATCTCGAAATTCTGTTCTGGCTAAACGGGTTCTACTCTCTATTTTGTTTTCCTCTTGTATACGTCTTGTTTCTTGAATGCTAATCAAAACAGCCGTCAACGTCATTCCACCACCAAACACCCCGCCAATATAACTCCCTAAAAAGGAAGCCCAACCGTCATTTGATGTATTTGATATGATGTTGTTTGCAAAAACAGTATACTGAAGTATTACTGGTAAAAGCACCACCAATCCACCTAAAATGATAATATGTTTTCTCTTTATATAAGGCTTCATTGAATATCTCTACCTTTCACAGGTTATTTACCCCCATAGTATAAAACATCTTTATAAAACAAAAAAGCCCCGGTGTAGATTTTCTACACCGGGGAAATTTTACCATTCGGCAATGTTATACATCACGGTCACACCTTTGTAACGTCCGCCGTCAAGGTGAGCAAGCGCCTCAAAACGCCCCTGCTCGTAGCCAACGGACATAAGCGCCTTGCCGTCAATCACGGTTGCCCCCGCCTTGATGCGGTGATCTTTGCGCAGGTTGACCTTATAGACGTCAACCTTCTGCTGTTCGGGCGGCAGGTCTTTGCCATCCTTGTCCATCGTGATTGGTGTTACGACCGTCCGATCAGACTTTTCGCGTGCTGCTCTCGGCAGCGTCGGGTCGTCCGTCTTGATCTGCCGCTCGACGGCCTTCGCAGCTCTCTCAACAGTCTGCGCCTGTACGTAATAGGTAGCCGCAGGAACGTGCTGTCCCGCCTGCACGTCCGCAAGCCGCCGCTGTAATGTCTCAGCGTTACTCTTGCTGATGTCCAGCTGCGCCCGCAGTGTCTTAACATCCTGCGTCTGCTCTTGCGTCATGACGGCAGGTTTTTCGGCTTCCGTATCTGCCGCGGAGTGTCTGCCGACGGCGTATGCGATGCCGACGAGCAGGATGCACAGGATCGCCAGCACGGCTGTTTTGTGTTTTGCCACAAAGTCTTTTGCTTTTTGGAGCATTTCGCTCACCTCCTCACTGATTGGCATAAAAATTCGCCTTGCCGACAATCTCATCCATCTGCACAAATAGATTCTGCCCGGGGCACGCCGTCCCCATCAGCTCTCTGTGCCCGACGATGTGATCGCGGTCAATCGGCAGTCCGTAATCCGTGCAGACGTTAGCCAACAGCATCGCGGTACTCTCAATCTGCGCGGCTGTCGGATATCCGATCTCAAAATTGCCGCAGACGTGGATGCCGATTGTGTGCGAGTTCTCTCCCGCCGCATGCGCACCAATCGTCCAATGCGGGCGGCCAATCTCCACTGTTCCATCCTTGCGCACAACATAGTGATAGCCGATACACGTCCACCCCTGCGCCTGATGCGATGCGTTGATCTCCTCCGCAGATAGATCATCATCCGTGGGATTTCCCGTGTGATGCAGGACAATCATATCGGTTGCTCTGCGCGTTTGCAGGTTTCCCGCATCATACGTCAGATGCAGGTCCTTCAGGTTTACTCTTTCCATTATCCTTGTCCTCCTTCTCTTCGTATTGGTCCGGGATTCCGTTGTTATTTTGGTCAATAAACGCTTTGGCCAAAAAACCAATCGCCGCAATCCATGCCGCCCCGCTGATCTCGTGGAGAAAATTTCGGAACTCCACGAGATCGGGCCGCAGCGCAGTATACCAATCATAGAGCCATGCGCTAACGTAGATGGTACAGCCGATAACGAGCATCGCCGCATACCATACTATGTAACGCATGGCCGCATGACTTTTGGTCATGTTGCGCAGGTACTTTTTGCCTTTCCTGAGCCACTGTGAGACTTTGAGCATCGTCTCACCTTCCTCCGAGCGCCCACGTCAGAATCGACGCGAAGATGCCGACGATGGTCGTACTCATCCCAATCGTCCAACAGACGTCATGCTTAAATTCGTCCAGCCGATGATGCGCGGACTTTGTGCTTTCTTCCAGACGGGCAATCCGCTCATTGATTGCATAGAGCTGATCGCGTCCCATCGGCAGTTTTTCCGCAAGGATCTTAATCTGCGCTTTGATGCTCTCGAGCTCGGCCAGTATTTCTCCTCTTGCCACGTTGCGCCTCCTAATTGTTTCTTTATACATAGGGGCGCTATTCCGACGGAGTAACGCCCCTACTCCCTGTGATTACACTTCTTTCTCCGCATGCTCCGCAATGTAGAGGGCGACATCCTCTTGATAGATGACAGGCACGACTTTTTGTCCTTCCGTCTTGCTCTCCTCAGAAATTGCGTATTTTTCATGACGCACGAGGAATGCATAGACGGGAATCATATAGCTGTACTTCTTCATTTTTTCTCACCTCCTTTCAGTGTTTGCAGGGCCTCTTCGATTTCTGCGAGGCGCACTTCTTGTGCGGCGACAGCTTCAAATATGGATACGCGTTCTTCGTCGGCTGTTTCTTCCGTCGGGTGCGTATCCTCTCCCTTTGGTGTCTCCGTTTTCGGAGGACTAAGGACAAGTCCGATATTGGGGTCAAATGTGACAACGTAGCCGACTTTACATTCCACGCCCGTGACGTCTACCCAGTAGGTAGAGGGCGAGAATATGCTTCGCCATGTATCAAAGTCGCGTTCATCTTCGTGGACGGAGCGGACTTTGCCATATAGGATTTCTGCGTATTTGTTCATTGTGCTCTCCTTTTATGCGGTGCCGTTGGGCGTCTCTTTATTGATGCTGTTTGACCATGCGATGGTGATTGGTAATGGTCCACTTCCTATTGGTTCTCCGTGTATGCCGCCTGCTTGAAAAGTGAAATTACCAAACACTGTTTTGACTATACGACCGCCAGCATGACCCGCAAATACATAATTTGATTCGTATCCATACGTTTTCCCTGCTTCTACTTTTACATAGCTAGTGATTTTCTGTTGGTTTACGTTTAAATATGTCAGCTGCAAAACAGCAACACCTTTCGGGACGGTAAATGTTCCCGTTCCTTGCACGGTGATACTCCCCGGCGTGATTCCACCCTGCTTTAAGATCGCAAGCGATACTCCGTTTTTCTCCTGCCGGCCGCTGGTCGCTTCGCTTTCGGTGACAGCCCCCAGCGCTGTGAAGCAGTCGACGCCGTCCACATGGAGCGGCAGGACACCGCCCATTGCGTTCGCTTCTTCTTTTGTTGAGTAGAGCGTGCAGGATTCGACGACGCCTTTGGTATTTTGCAGTTTGAGTTTTTTAACCAGTTCCGCCATGATCTCACTCCACCCAGATTTTTGTTCCGTTGGCAAACGTCAGGACATTTGTGCTGAGTGCCGACGCCGTCGAGGCATTTCCCTCTACTCCGCCATCAGCTTTGATCTTTCCGGTAGCGGTCAGAGCAGGTACCGTGAGCGCACCTGTCATGCTGTCGCCGGATTTCGCGACAAATTTAGAGGCGTTCTGTTGGTCGATCTCCTGGAATTTTTTATCCAGATCGGCTTTGGAATAGGTACCGACGGCTTTTTGTGCGGCGGCGGCAGATTCTTTGGCACTTTTTGCGCTTTCCTGTGCACTCTTTGCGGCAGATTCGGCTTTGTCGACTTCGACGTTGATTCCGTCGATGTGCTGTTTCATGGAGGTAATATTTTCCTCCATTGCCTTGACGTGCGTTTCGGATGCGGCGCTTGCCGTTTGACTTTTGCCGGCTTCCTGTCTGCTCTGCTCTGCTTCCGTTCGCGCCGTTTGCGCTGCGCCCGCGGCGGATTCGGCGGCACGCCGATGTTCCTCTGCGGTATTTTTTGCATTGGTTGCGAGGACAACATCGAGCGACGCGTTGCTTTCGCTTTCCTGTGCGTTCTGTGCGGCCTGCTGCGCCGCAGATGCGCTTTGCTGTGCGGCGAGAAGCTGCGCAGCAACATCAACACCCGTCTGGAAGATTTTTGCAATCAGCTCGGCAGGGTCAATGTCAGAGCTGATCGCGACGCGCACAGTGCGCTCGACAATCTCTGCGAGTTGCTGTATCTGCATCTCCTGTCGATCAAGCTGTGCCTCTATGTCCTCGGCATAGAATATCCCTTGACTAATCAGATTGAGTGTTTGAGTGTAAGGGATTTGACGCTGGATTGTAATCTTCCACCCGTTCGGCAGCGGCTGTGCTCCGCTCTTTGGATAGAGCACGCTCTTATCGCTTAGTGACAACACAAAATCTGTTGTTGTCGTCTCCGCACCGTCCTCATTGGTCAGCGTGACGACAACATTATTCACGTCCTCAGAGTTGAGCAGAAATGTAAAAGGGAAAACGGTTGTAGAACCGTTCCCCCCATACGTATTCTTGACATTCGGATTTTCAACAGTCATGTTGATACCTCCTATTTCTGTTTGAGTTTCTTATCCAGAATTGTCTTTGCGATAAATTCACGCAGATCATCTGGATTATTGAGACGGTAATTGTCGGCCATGAAGCGCGCCGTATTCCAGAAGCCATCGGTCAAGGTATCCGGAACAGCATACATCGTTCCTGCGATTCCCTTTGTCAGCGCGCGGCCAAAATCAATCGCGTCAATCTTGGACTTATCGCTTTGCAGCGAATACGCCATCTGTATTGGGTCGGTAAGTCGCCCAACGGCCGCGAATACAACGCCGCTATTGCGCCCTTGTTGCAGTTTTCCTGTAATCATCCCTTGTGCGATCTCGCCAACCATATTGATCACCGGGAATCCGCTTGCGACGCTCCCGAGAGAATTTGCCGCCCACTGCTTCAAAAATTTCTTATACCATTCGTCTTTATCTTTTTTATCACCACTTCCCGCCGAAACAGCTTCAAGGCTTTGCCGAATCATCGTTTCGATTGCGGCCATTGCGACAAAACGGAAAAGATAGGAACGAACAAACCCGGAATAACGCTCGACAAAGCTGCTCTTGTGCTTATCATAACGCCCTGCATAATACTTCTCCCACACCGCGTTCATTTGTGCGTTAAAGAAGCTAAAGAATGGCGTAAACGCCTTGACAAGCCCGCTCTGCGAACGCTGCACCGCCGAGCGGTCAATCGAATCTGCAGAACCGAAGATTGAACGTACTGCTTCATGGGCTTCTCGGTGCGCACGCTCACGGGCGATAATCTCATCTGTCCCGTCCGCTACCTCCTTGTTGTACCGCCCCTGATATGTCCAATAATAGGTTGGCACACTGCAGAGCATGTCTGTCTCCTCCATGAGCCATGTCCCATACTTAATAAGACACTTCCGAACGGAGTTCTTTCCGCCGAAAATGTCTTTTCCTTTGGTATTCAGATCGCGATCCATATTATGAGCACGGTTCCGCATAAACGCCGAATCATTGAGTACGAATTGACGGATCCTCTGCGGGTGCCGGAGATACTGCAACATCGCCTGAATTGCATTGACTGTGCCGAGGCGATCTGCCATCGGCATAATATTGGATGCGTTGAGAAGTGCAGTCGATACACGGAACGCCATAATCGCCGTCACCGTGTTCGCGCGCCACTCCTCCGCTTTAGTCTCAATGTAAAGATTGTTATTCATTGGCTCTTGCCATGTATTTTCAACCCATCGTTTCAGACTGTCATAGGCGTCTTTTCCGAGCGTCTGCAAGATCGGTTCTTTAACCGCCGAATGGTTGAGCAGCTTATAGACATCACGGCAAGCAAGGCGCATCGTAGCAATATGTATTTGCTGATCAATGTGGCGATACATGACATCCAAAGAGAGGTCAAGCGGCCGCCCCAGCGGAGCCCCGTTTGCACGGTTCTTCGTTGAGCCCATTCCAGACCCAAACGCCATAGCGCCGCCAACCGATTCGGCGACAGTTGCAAGCTCCTGATCTGCTGCACGCTCAGAACGCTTCGGGTCATACCGAATCGGATAGTACCCGCCGCGAATGGTCAGCAACTCTCCCGTCGATGCCTCGATCGTAAATTCATCCGGTGCAACACGCTTCATCGGCGTGCCGGCGCTCTTTTCGACGACCTCATTGACCGCATCGCCGTGCTCATTGAGATAATCCCATATCTCCTGCACGAATGCCCAGTCTTTCTTGGTCATCGTCTTTGCAAAAATCTCCTCGACATCCTTCTCCATATACGGTGTTTTCGTCGAGAGACCTGCGACGAGGCGGGAACGGTTGCCCTCGTTGCCCCAGTTGAGAGCCATAGAGAGCACATTCTCCTTTGTCAGTTCTGTGCCATCCGTGAGATTTATCCCCAGTTTCTTGCTCCACGCTTTGCGCCTGTCTTTCTGCGTGTAGTATTGTCCAATGATCACTTCCAATCGTTTTGCGTTCTCCTCAAGTGCCTCCGTCTTTTTTTCCTGTGCATCAAAGAGCGTATTGTAGAGATAGTCTACAATCGCACCGCTCTTGCCACCGATGACCTTGAGCATTGTTTCCGGCTTCAAAAGCTGCACCATATAGGCGTGAGCTTCTTTTCCGCCGTCCTGCTCACCGATATGCTCCTCATAGTTCTGATACATACGAGCCGAAACCTCATCGATGTTCTCACCTGATGTGAGGAGCGTGTTCTTGTTGCGCCCCGTCACATAGAGATATTCAACGAGCATACGCAGATCACGGAGTTCCTGCATGGAAAGTTCCGTATACTTTCGCTGCGTATCGCGGGACGTTGCCGCAGAAGTGAGCCATTCGGGAATATCCACGCCATCAAAGCCATCGTTGGAGTCCTTGATCTCTTGCATCAATTCCGACCAGCTACGCGCACCTTCTCCCATGAGAGGCACACCATCGGAGCGACGAAGACCAAACACATAGAGTAAATGATGAATGAAATAGCGGTGATTTCCGTCAATCTTGCCCGTCTTGTCATTGGCAAGATTCTTCTCCCGGCGGGCAAAGTATTTCACCATACGATCAAGCTCACGCTTCAGCTTGACGCTCTCGTGCGTCATTGCCTCCATCGCAAGCTGACGGGTCTTTGCCGTGCGTGCCGCCGCAAGGTCTTTGTCGCCTTTGTCCTCCTTCTCAATTCCATTATTCTTGCGGAGCATATTCGTGAGATGACGTTCTGTCTCTTTTGCGGCGCTCTGTACCTGCCGCATCCAATGACGCGTATTCGTCGCCTCGTGGATTGGAGCGTTCTCAAGGTGCTGCTGTGCATATACACGCATCGCAGCAACTCTTCCCTCCGCCGAATCACGGAGGCTGCGCACGGCTTCGAGGTTCTGCGCCGCAGAGAGTTTGAGTCGGTTAAACGCCTCCCCGAACTTCTCGCGCATCTTTGTACGGTCTTCCTCCCCCGCCTCTTTCGATGCAGAGAGGAGCATCCGCAAGTCCTCAATCTCCTTTGCCTGTTTCTCCTGCCAGCGGAACGCATACTTGAGAGCCGTCACCGCCTTTTCAAGCGGCGCATCCTCCTCACGTTCCAGTGCACGCGCAACGCCGATCATCGCATCTTTGAGACGCTGCGGGGCGTTGTCATACGCCTTGATATACTCGTTCAGGAGCTCTCCTTCAAGTGCCGTCTGACGCGCGGTGTATTCCTGTGATGCAAGCACCTCCTCTGCTCGCCGAGCAATCGCCTCTGCGTTCGGCATTTCTGTCTTGTAGCGTTCCCGCTCCTCGCGCATCTGACGATTATAAGCTGCGTCGAATCCGCCGCCGGCATCTTTGAGTGCCTTTTCATACGACTCCACCGTAGGATAATAGCCGCTTGCGATGACCTGACCAACGCCAAATGTCTCCGCAACCGCCTCCGCCTGCCAAACGGGATTCTCCCGCATCTCAGCTTTCAGCTGTGCTTCGTATTCCTCCATGTGTGCGTCAACGTCGCGCCCTTGCATCTCACGGATAAGCTCTTTGAGCAGCGTTTCCTTTGCGCGCTCCTTGGCCTCTGTCTCCCACTGAATCATCGTCTCGGCAGAATCCGCATTGAGAAGTTCAGGATCAATCTTTTGGAGACGCTGCGCACGTTTGACGACCGCCGCCGCTTCGATCTCCTCGTCTGTTGCAATCATACGCGCCATGATTGCCTCGACCTCTGCAGAGGCACGTACTCCCGCGCCCGTTACATCCTTGTAAATCCGCGTCAACCACGCCTTGAAACGGCGGAACACGGCGCGCAGTCCCTGTGCAGGGGCTTCCCCGCTGCGCAAATACTCCTCGAATCCACGGGCAAAACGCTCCTGAACCCATTCATGCTTCAGGCGTTCAGCTTCCAGCGTGTTGCCGTCTTTCTCTGCCGCGAGAATCTTATCCTCACGGTCACGGAACTCTGCCGCAGACGCAGTCCCCGCGTATTCATCTGCCGCACCTTTCGTCCACGACGCCCATTTCTGAATCGTCGCAAGGTCTTTCGTGTATCGGCTCTCGGGCGCAATCTCCGCGATGTGCTCCAAATCAAACAGGAAGTTGTGCGCCATCTCGTGCATAAACGTCGACTGATCTGCCGACTGCATGAGAGAGATAAGCCGATGCATACCGCCGCGCGTCGCGGTGATATTTCCTTTCGGAGATCCTTTTTCCTTTGGGGATTGATGATAGATATTCGCATCATCCGCAGAGAATGCACCGCTGTTCTCCGTCGCAGATTTAATCTGATTTGGTTCAAATGCGACAAACTCTAAATCCTCATCCTCCATGTCCCCATCGATGGCGCCGTCATAGCCGTTGCTTTCCAAATCCTCGCGTGCCTTGATGCCCGCATAGTTTTGTCCATCATACCGTCTAAACGCCTCATACGCCTTTCCATTTACCGCAGGTTTGCGGATGTTGAGGAAGAACGCACGCACATTTTTTCCATACCCCTTTGAATCAAGCTCCCACGGAGAAAAGAACATTCCCTGAATGTCCATATTTTCGCGCCCTTTTGTCCTGTCAAAAACATCAAAGTTTGCATCGCTTCCATGATAAACAATAAGCGGCTCGCCATTCTCATCAATGACCTTCGACGCATTTGCGGGATCATTCTCCCAATCCCCGAACCATGCCTTGAACGCAGGCGTACGCACGGCAAGCCACTGATCTTCAGTGAGATTCGTGTCCTCGCCGTTCGGGGCTTTCATCCACTGAGCTGTACCATCGTACTGTGCGCGGACAACATCTTTCTGTGGCCGAATCTCCTCCTGTGCAAATTCAACGTTTTCCCCATCTGTGTCAAGCATCACAAGCAGGAACTCGCGGAAGTCATACGGTGAGCCGTGCCATGCGGATTGCTCTAAGGTTTCTGCATTCTCATCCGCAGGAATATCCTTGACAGAATCGAAAAGTTCTGCTAATCTATGATCAACAAAAGACGTTTTGCTCTCTTCGCCCGGGTCACTAACCCGGATACGTTGAGAGGAAACGTCTTTTTTGTTTTCCTCGTAGATTTGAATATCACTGATTCCCGTCGAGTGAAGAATGCGTTTTGCGCTTGGTTTTGCGCGGTTCTTTGTTTTCTCTTCTCTGAGCGAAAAACGTATATAGTATGTCGTACCATCCGCCGTAAATTTATTGACATAGTGATGATAGGCAAGTATATTAGGATGTTCCTTATGTCCTTCTTTTTTGTACTCCGGCTCAACAAGGGCCAGTACAGAAGAAGAAAACAGCCGTGGAATATCAGTAAGCATCTGAGATACATCCAAACCACGATGCTTGATAATCTTGCCGACCATACTTTTCGGGAATGTCGCATACGTTCCATAACGCGGATTTTCTACTTCGCCAAAGGTCGAAAAAACAGCTTCTGCCGCCTTCTTATCCAAAGGTTTCCCCGTTAGAACAACCTCCAGCGGAACAAGATTACGAATCTCACGCACAGCAATTGCTTTTTCCCTGTCCCCGAACACTCCCGTCTGCGCCTCATCCTGATTCAACGCTTCCGTATCCATCTGCATCATGCGTTCCTTGATATTTTCAAGGGTATGGATGTAGCCGTTCAGTTCGTCAAGCTGACCTTTTGTGGCCTCCATCGCGTCTATATCTTCCTGCGATGCCGGCGCCCATCCTTCGATTTTCGGTGCGGATGCATCACCGACGGTGAGACGATAGGCAAGGTCGGTGAGTTCCCCCTTGCGCGGCGGTCGCCCGTTCTCCTTGTAAAAGTATCGATACCAGGGTTCATTATTGGACACACGTATTCCGCGTCCATCATCATCAATCGGAACAATATCGACACCGTTGCCCATCCCGCGCCCCAGCGCATCCAGCGCAGGACGTAGAAGTTCATCGCGATCTTCCACAAAGTCGTTATAGAGCCTACGCCATCCCTTCGCGGGGCTTACGGCATCCTGCATCGTTGCAATGACTGCCATCTCGCGTTCGGCGGCATCGGGGAAATGCGTGTCAATGAAATCCTTGACGACCTCTGCCTTTTTCTTCGCCGCCTCTCTTTTCTTGTCATCCGCACGCGCATCCACACGGAGATGTTCGCGCATATAGTCTGCGGCGGTGTACGGCTCGCCCTTTACCTCGCTGTAAATTTTCGCCATACGCTCAGCATAGCGCGCAGTAAGAAGCGCAGAAGCACGCGCAGCGGTGCGGGCTTTCTTGCTCTTAGCATTACTGAGCTGTCCTGCAAGATCATGATATACGCCTCTTGCCTCGGGGGTCAGCTCTGCTGTTGCAGCAACGTCCCCGGGTTGGATGCTTTTTATTGTGCCCTCGACCGCCGAAAGAGCTTCCTTCTGCGCGTTGATCTTGTCAATCTCAGGCTGAATATGTGCAAGATACTCCGCCGCCTCTGCGGTCTCCTGTGCTGCGGTATTCAGCTCTGCAAGTGCATCATCCAGCTGCTTTTTACGTCGCTGAATCTCTGCTCCGGGGTGATTCACATCGGCGAGCAAGATATCCCGTGCAAGGGCGCGGTGCCCGTCCTCCGTGAACGCGCTTTCGACATAGCGGTCAACGGAATCGCCGACTTCCGCCTCCGTCTTCTCACGGAATGCACCCAGAATCTCCTTGATGACCTTCGCTTCCTGCTGCGTCTGCTTATCCGTGTAGAGATCAGAGGACTTTGTGATGTTCTGAAAGAGTGCCTTGCGTTTCTCCTCGTCCAGATTCGTTGTCATCTGTTGGAGGGTCGACGTTTTGACGGGAAGCATCCCCGTCCCGTCCGCGCACGCCTGCAGCTCCTCCGCACTGATGTTGTTTGCGACGGCAATCTCCTGCACAAGCTCCGCGCCGCCCTCTTCCTGATTGAGTGACACAATATCTACGACCGTTGTCTCTATCCCATAGCGGCGATTCTGCGAGTCCAGCATCTCATTCACAAGATCGGGGGCCTTGCCCTGGAGTTCCTGCACGTTCTTCAGGTTGTCCCCGACCGCCTCCACGGTGTTGATGAGGTTCTGATTCTCGTTGACACTCCGATAGAGACGATTCTTCACGAGCTGTTCCATGTGAGAGCGAGCATTCAGCATCGTATTCGTATGGGCACCCACATGACCGCCAAAGCCGAGAAGCCCGAATCCGGCGATAGAGGGCGCGGCTTCGATTGCGGCGGTGGTAGATTTCTGCAGGATTTCTCTGACGGATGCAATCTCGGCATCGTCCCCCTTGAGTGCCATCTGCGCCATGTTCTCGATGACCATATCCGAGACCTGCTGGGCAAACTCCTCCTGCAGCTCCGTATTAAACGTAATTGCGCCCGCTTTTGCCGCACCAAGAATCCGTTCCTTGATGAGTGCACGCGCCGCTTCGTTTGCAGTTGCCCCTTCTGCAGCCAGTGCCAAATCTTTTGCTCCTGCACCTGCATAGAGATCACGCAGTGCCTTTGCATCCCCACGTCCAAAAATCGTGCGGGCAATCTTCTGCAAAGCAAGCTGCTCAATGACACCTTCGGCAAGTCCCTGCGTTGCAGAGAGCGCCGCCGCCTCTGTCGGCGTATACATCGCGCGTCCCTTTGCGTCCAGTTTGCTGAGATTCTCCTCATACTGACTGCCGCCGATCTCAAGCCCCATAACGGCTGTAGAAACAATTCTGTAGACCCATTGCGCTGCGGTCGGGCTTTTTGTCACAGCAAAAGTGATACCGCCCGCCGTACCTCCTGCACCTTGCGAAGAAGCAATCATCGGGATATTCTCGGCGGCACCGCCGATCATCGCACCAACTGCTTGCCCAACACCGCCATAGGAGTATTCGGGCAACTCCTCCTTCTTCTTGTCAAGCGCCGTAATCCAATTCTGCTCATCTTCGGTGAGTTTGCGCCTGCCAATCATCGCATTGGCGTAAGTCAACTGCTTGCGAATGTTATAATAGCCGCGCTCCACACCCGTCGCTACGCTTCCAGCAAACCGGGTAAATTCGTTGTTGTAGGCATCGCCCACAGTCCGCAGCCCCTCGGCATTCTGGAGCATCATAACAGCTTCATTGGTTCCGTGCTTTTCGACGATTTCCCGAAGATACGGCATCGCCTCATAGACGCGGCTCATATTGAGATCGCCGTTCGCATCTACCATGCCAGGAAGTTTTTTGAGTTTTTCTGCACGCTGGACAATCTTCATGACCTTTTCCCATACATCTGGGTCATTGGCAATCGTCTCCGCGCGAATCCCCGTCAGGTCATGCGCTTTCTTGATCTGCTCGCGTTTTTCGTCCTCACCGTAGAAATAATCCGCATAGAGTTTGGATGCCTGAAAACTCTCGGGCATAGCCCCTTTGATGAGGTCTTTCCCTGTGATCGGCTCCGGCGGTGCAGTCATGTCTTTTGTGTAATATGGATTGTCAAAATCGACGGGCTGAACACTGCCATCATAGAAGTTGTCCCGCAGCTTTGTATAGACCGCATCCGCGATATTAGAGACAGACCAATCCGGTTCTTTTTGCGGCTCATAGGACTTTGTCATCATCAAATCCATCACGTCGCTGCTCATGATCGGATTGCCCGCGTCGTCACGTCTGCCCGTGTCATAGGTCGCGTATTCGCTTGTCGGCGCATAGTTTACGATATCGTTCAGTTCGTCGCTGTTATGGTATGCAGGATTATACGGATACCACGCAGTCTCAGGATTAAACGCATCACTGAGTATTCTCTTATGCAGCTCTGCTGCTTCTTCCGGTTTCATACGTCCCTCCGTTATTTATCAAACACAATGTCATAGCCGTTTTTGCCGCCTACAAGACCTTTCGTGACCTCTTCTTTTGTTTTAGTGAAAGTCCCCAATCCATTGGTCAGCGTAACCGAATATTTTCCATCCGGTCTCTCTACAATGCTCTCGATTCCACGGTCATAGAGCTGTGCTCTATTGAGGTCGATACTTCCACCTCCGAACCCGCCCGGCGAATAGCTTTCGGTAGTTATATCCTCCGTCGCCCAAGTAATCACCTGTTCTTGTGTCGGCCTTTGTCCGTTGTTTTTCAACTTATAGTCCTGTATACGCTGATTAACAGAACTATGTGCAATCGCATAGGATGCATCAAAGTCCCCCTGATTCATACCGGGGAAGCGATTCTTAACCGCCCCCTTGATTGCATTGAGGTCATACGCAAACAATCCTTCGCCGTTTCGGTAATCCTTCGACATATCCAACAGATCCTTCTTTTGCTTTTCGGTAAGCTGTGGATTTATGGTAAGGTATTCAAGAACATCGTTATCTTTCATCGTTCCGTTTTGGAGCTTTCTTGCAAAGTCCTCCTTATACAAGTAGAAGCTAAACTCGCCCAGCGTCTGCGCCTGCATCGCTCTGAGCTGCCGACGCTCTTCTTTCTCCTGCTGCTGATCTGCATAGGCCTGATCAGAACGCCCCATTTTAAGAGCATGATTCATTGCCTTTGAAATAACACGCGGATTGTCTCCCGCAATCGACGTAGCAATCGCCTGATACTCGCCCACCGTATGAAAAGCCCCATCACTTTGAATATCCAGCATTGCATTCAGCACTTGATTATAGAGTCGACCATCCTCACGATCACGCACTGCGAGCTGTTGTTCCTTTGCCGCAAAAATCTTATTAACGCCCTCCTCGATCTCCATCTCGGTCGGAGGGGTCTCCATTACGCCGCGCCCGAAGCCGACGACCTTATATGTGTTCAGATCAATCTCAGCAACGCCGTGATTACCAGCCTGCCTTACCTTTCCTGTCTTCGCATTGTAGATACCGACATGAGCAATGCCGTATTGCCCTTCCTCGCCGCCCGTCCCCGTCCAGAACACTAGGTCACCAGAACGTAATTGACTCGGGTCGCTGAACGCTCTGCCCATTCCCTTTAATTCAACATATTGGTCGTCCGCACAACGACTGGAAAGATTCAGTCCATAGAGCGCAGCAGCTTGCAGAACCCACGAGCCACAATCGTATTTCCCATTCGCTCCATTGAGGGGTGCACCGAGCTGATATTCAGCACCTTCTGTATTTTTATAAAAGGCATCAAAAGCATCCAAACTCGGCGCATTCCCATGATGATTCTTGATATACCACTCCCGATACTGCTCCCGCGTCGCCTCAAGCCCGAGTTCCTTAATCGCTGTCTGCGCCTCGTTGAACTCCATCTCCTGCTGTGCATGTTTGCGCACTGCACCGAGAGCCGCTGTCCGCTGATTCGAATCCATATACTTCCCATATTTATTGCTGATTTCATCCATGCGCTTAAAGTCCGCCGTCTGCATGGCAAGGGACATTGCTTGCCCCACGGCTTGCCGCGCAATCAGCTCCGTTTCATACTTGACCCGTTCTTCTCCATGCCCCCCGTACATTCCAAGAGCAAGAGCATTGCCACGATTAATCGCCATGTCGATAGCTGCGTCATTCCCGCCGTATTCAAGCACATTGTCAAGGCAAACATCCACAGCATTCTTATACTGCGTGTTCTTATATGCCTCAAGCTGCTCCTGCTGATACCGCATGACATTCGCGCGACGTGTTACATTGTCACGCTCCGTGAACTCATTGAACGCACGAGCTCCCGTGCCATAACGAAGGACGCCCCTATACTTGGCAAATACCGTGTCCATCGTCTTTTTCTGGAGCTTGTCGTAGTCATCCGTGAGATTGAGGGCACCTTCTTCTTTTTTCTGCATGAGTTCAGATGTACCCTCACTCATGAGCTTGTTATACATATTGTTCGCAGCGAGCGCTTGTGTCTGCTCCACCTGATCTTTCATCGCCGTAAAGCCCTTGGTAAGCACGTTGGCGGTCTCACCTTGCGCCTGTACAAGTGCCTGTTCCCCCTGGTTACTGTACTGCACACGTGAAATTTGTGCCGCAGGCGAACCAACGCCCTCTTTGTTTTGAAACGGTGAAAAATCCATGAAGCAAACCTCCTCTTATCTCATTTGAAAAAATGTGCTCTGACGCGGCATCCCATAACCACGCGTGGTATAACTTCCGATGTGACGCCCGAAACTCGTGTCCTTGCCGCCCCATCCGTGGAATCCCGTGCTCCAATCCTTTCCGCCGAACGAACCGACCTGTGTGCCTGCCGCCTCTGCGGTCTCCTGTGCTGCAGAACTTACACCTGTATAGAGATTACTCGCGAGAGTGAATGCGCCTGTGAGCATACTGTTCATCATTGCACGCTTGCCGGCGGCCCGATAATTGCGTGCGTTTGTACTGTGGAAATTGGACTGATTCTGAAAGTCTGTCGACTGCTGCAGCATATTATCGACCTGCTGACGACCATTGTAGAGGCCCATGCCTGTCTGCTCGTTGATCGCATATCCTGTATCCGCAAGAGCCGCCGCAGCACTGCCCGAGGCAGTGACCCCGCTCGCTCCGATTGCCGCCCGTTGCTGTCCCATCCGCAGGAGCGCCCTACGCCGTTCATTCTCGACATTGATCTTGTTGTTTTCATCTTGTCGCTCTGCGGTCTCCTGTGCCTTATCGGCGTTCATCTGCGCGATCTGCGCGTTCTGTTCGGACTGCCGAGCGGCCGCTTCTGCCTGCGCCTGCTGCGCACGCCCCTGCATCCATGAGGTAAAGAGCGTTCCAATCACCATTGGCACTACACCCATATATCATCACTCCTTTTTGAAAAACTCGAACAGGTGATAGGGAAGTCCATAGAGGCCCATCGGCTGTGGTTCATGGACGACCGCGCCAAGCCACCTGAGCCATGCAATCGTCGCATCATTCCCCTTGTCGACGTAGTTATAGAGATATTCCCAATCATGCAAAAACGCGCGGATTCCTTCGCGCGTCTTCTTTCCTGTATAGACTTTGTGCTTTGCCGTCTCCTCCGTTGCAAGCATCCAGATGATACCATGCCGCAGGAACGGGTTTGTCTCAATGACACCGAACGCCGAGATGATCACCTCATCGCAGTAACAGGCGTACGCCGCCGTACTGTTATAATAACAGCGCATGACCTCCGCTTCGACATTTGGTCCTGTCATACCGACGATCTCGCGACGATCCTCCGGGCGCAGATGTGCGGCAAGATATCTGAGATCGTCATCCGTCGGCGCATGGTAGGTAAACTTAGCCACCCGCTTCCACCTCCGGCACAATGGACAGGATCGTCATCGGCAGCGGGTCAGTCTGCTTGATCGTCAGATATACTGTATCCTCATAGCTTGCGCTCGGGATGACGACATGGCGTTTCCCACTGTAAAGTGCAATCGGGCTGTCATACTTCTCAGTGCTGCGCCACTTGATCGCATCAAGTCTCTTTTCCCCCACGCCATAGAGCCCACCGCGTGTATCGCGGAAGAGGATTGTCATACGTGAGACGCGTTTCTTGCGCCCCATATAGGAGCCGTCCTGCACGCTGAACTCAATTGGCATTGTCTGAATCGTGCTCTCAAAGGGCAAACCAACTGTAATCTTGCTGAACGCTTTCGGCAGTTGTAGAACACCACTCTCATTCACACGCATATCCGCAAGGACATTCCCATCGGCAAGCACGGAGACAGTCTTCCCAGTGAGCCACTGCAGTCCCGTAAGCGTATCTTTTGCCGTGCCGTGATAAATATATCCTGCATCTACATAGAACTGCTCCTCAGGCGCGGTATTGCGTATCTGAGAAGCCATCTGCTCGACATAATGCGCGCCGTCACGCTCTACAACCGCCCAAAGTTCTTCTTCACGATCGCCCGAGATCGTGCACACATCCGTGAATTTCCCCGCCGTCGTATGCTTGTGCCACGCGTATACGTCCTGCTCCTTGATGTAGGTCATGCCCAGTAGCGCGCCATCCTCCCGTACGCACCAAACAACCGTGTTCGGCGTCTGCTGATAGGCGAGCGCAACAATCGTATGCCCCTCAAAGAGATGCGCAGCAAGGAGAGATACGTCATCTCCCGTGTACTTGTCCACATCATAACTATATGTGAGGTCACGGATAACACTGCCTTGATGCTGCACATAGACGATGCGCCCGCCGATGACGACCGGAGTTAGATTGTTGATGCCACGATACTCCTGGGGCTCTGCCTTTTGATTCGTCGGCGTGAACGTCTCGTTGCCACCGCCGACCTTATACTCGCCGCCCGAGGTGAGCATGAGCATTTCACCAAATGGGATAATGGCACGAATACCGTTCATCTGCCCGCCCGAGAGCGTTCCAGTGATTGCGTCACTGTCCTGCTGCGGGGTATTGACCCAGAAATTGTAATAGTCCCCCGACTGCGATGCCCAATAGGTCTGCGGCTTCGCTCTGCTCCCTGCAAAGACAAGGCGGTCTTCAAAGAAGCTCACCGCTTGCGGATAGCCTTTTTTCGCGCTCCACGCCGAGAGAGAGAAATCATTCGTCGCCTCCGTGTCTGCAAGTTCTCTCGTTACTGTTGCCGCAGCGCTTGTTGCGGAGTTGACTGCCGTAATTCGCGCAACGCCATAATAGTCCTGCGCAAATGTCTGGATGGTCACATATCCCCGTTGCCGCTCGTTCTCGTTGCTCCATACAGATGTATCAAACTTTTCACTACGCACACGATACTCGACGATATCATCACCTTTGTTTGTATAGTTGAGTGTGTAGTTCTGCGTGCGGTTGGCATGCTGTTCTTGCAATGCAATCCATGTATCCGTGGACTTATCATGTTTCTCCACAATAAAACTGCCGTTCCAGAAGCCGAACGATTCCACGTAGACTGTTCCACTCGGAACGCATCGCACGACAAGCGGTGTGGTTGGAATACCTGACTTAAGTTGTCCGCTCATTGTATGCCCAAGACGAATGAGACTGCCGACCATATCCTCTGTGAAATAGTCAACGCTTGCCTTCAACGTGATTTCACCCTGCACACCTGATGCTCCGATCTTTAAGCCATCTTTTGTATTGGGATCCTCAAACGGTCCGCCCGCAATATCCATCCGCTCGAACTTCCAATCCGTGACCCCATAGCGTGTGAGTGTCATCGGCGGATGATTGACGTGTACGAGAAAGAGCACGTCTGCAGATTGCGTATACTTGATATCCGATAGATCAGCCTCTGTGTACGATGTGGGGATCACAAGAGGAGCATCATCCTTAACAACAATCCCACCTTTTGTAAACACTCGAATACATCCAGCGGTGAACTCAAGCACATAACTCTGTTCCGTCGAATACTGAAACGGAATCAGGCGCGCCCTTTTCCCGCCCTGCGTCTTTGCCACATGACGAAAGCCCGGGCGGCGTGTCGCCCCGCCATAGCGTAGGACAATCATATTCTTTAATGTCGACGCACCTACATCATACTTCTGTAAATCCGTCCGCCCGTAGAGTGCAGGCGTGAGTTCGCCGCCAGCAAAACTCGGCTTTAGGGGATACATTTGCCCGCCCGCCATCAGAAGTCACCCCCGAAACGCGCCGCAATGAGCGTATACGGTTCTTTCTCCTCCGCATTCTGCTCGTCCTCATTGTTCGCCACAGCATCCAGAAAGAGCGCCGTATATTGTTCTTCGCAATATCCCGGAAGCTGTGCATTTCCTGTGAGTTTAAATGCAATAGCTCCAGCAAGTTTCCAGCTGAGGGCTTCGACAAACTGATCATCAAAAAGACCTGTGTCCTCGATGTCTGCCGTATACTCTGCCGAGACATTCGCTACATCGGTATAGATGACGCGCCCTTCTTTGTCACTGACAATCTGATACCCCGTATACGCAGGGATGTTGTCGAAATGACCATTATAGAGCTTGCGCAGCGCAACGCATGACGCAGGATAACGATAGGCGTAGGAATAGCCCTGCGGCTTATCCGTGAGCTCTGCAAGCTGCACTCGACGCGTTGCCCACGTCCACGGATATTTTCGCAATACGACGCGGCGGCAATGATCGTAAAACTGACTGCATACACGCGCCGGCTCACTTGCTTCTGTGAGTGCCTCGACTGTATCAATCCCAATTCGCGAGAGTGCGAGATTGCAAACATCGATCTTATCCATCATTCCACCTCCTTAAAGAGAAAAGGGGCTGACGCACGAAAACACTTGTCCCCATACATCAGCCCCACTCCTTATTTCTTGCGTCCTCTCTTTGCCGTCGTCGGAATCTCCTGCACGGGCGGCGTATCGTCGTTCACATCGCCCTCATTCGGAGTATCCTGCACGGGCGGCGCAACCTCTTCCAACGCATCAAAATACGGAGGCACTTCCACCTCCGCAGGAAGATCAACAACCTCGTCTTTCTCATAGAGCCTGTTGCGAAACTGACAGGTCGTATTCACGCGATATCGCATTAGAGATTCACCGCCGTTCCAGAGCTCATGTACGCCGTAAGCTTACCGCCCGTCGGCGTAGTTCCTGCAATCACAAGGCGCACATAACGATTGCCCGTGCGAATCGGTGCATAGAACTGCGCGAGCGTCGCCGCCTTCTTCGTCTGGTTGATAGAGGTCGGCACAGTTACACTCATCTCAGTAACCGGCGAAGCAAACGCCGACGTCGCCGAGGACTGAACCGTGATCGTCTCCACCTTGCCCGACGTGACTGGCGCGGTAAGCTTAACGTCGATAAAAAGCGGATGTACGAACGCACCGCCGAGCCCGATGTCAAGCACCGAACTCGTAACGGATGCCGCCGTTGCAACGTCATTGCAAAAGATCAATTCGTTATCAATATAAGCCATAACCTATACTCCTTCCTTAGTCAATCTTGCTCTCAGTGTTCAGGATTGCATCGCAACGCAGAACCGGGACGCCCCAGAAATGCGTGATCTTCTTGCCGCCGAACTCGTCGATCGAGAGACGCACATTTGTCTTCTTGGACGCGAGGATGTCAAGATACGTCTGGACGGCGCGATTGCCGAAGAATGCCATCGTGCACTTGTCGGGATTCTCAATCTGGTTGTACGCACGAATGAGGTTTTCGACAAATGCATCTGCTTCCGTCCCTGCAAGCTTGCTCGTGTCAATGTTGGCAACACGCACAACATAGCGCGGGTCACGCACGCAGAGCCCCATATCCCAGTTGTACTGCGATTCGTAGCCGTAATACTTATTCCCTTCCTTATCGAACAGGGCTTGCCGACCGTTATCCTTATACCTAAATCCAGCACTCGTACCCTCAGGGAAAATGCCGTAGATAGTATCCATACTGTAGCCAACGAGCCACAGAGATGTCAGGGCACTTCCCGTGCCGCCCGCGTCGATGATCTGGTCTGCCCAAATCCGATCCTGTGTTGTCTTGCTGTAATAGTAGGAAGAAAGCCCCGTGAACTTCGCCGGGGTGACCTTTTCGTCTCCGTAGAAGAAGGTGGCCGCCATCTCCTGGTTCATTGCCTCCTGATGCGCAATGTTCTCAGAAAGACGCCATGCGTTGTCATTTCCGTTGATCTGCATCAACTTCTCATCAATCTGCGCAAGGGCCTCCATGCCACCGCACGTGAAGGATTCCATCTTGCTTTTGGAGTGGCTGGGCTTTACGCCCTTGTTGATGATACGCCATGCCACATCCGGAAGCTCTGCGCGAACCGGAGCCTCCTCCATTGTTTTTGTATTGCACTGCTTGAACGGCATCACGTCCAGAATACGGTTGGTTTTGCTCTGCAGTTCGATGATCTTCTGCTCCTTAAGCTGTCCCTGCGCACCGAAACGCGCCGCCCACTCATGCAAAGTTACGCAATCACTCATGTTTTGTTCCTCCAATTCTTAATACTTACTGTTCGCAAAAAGCACATCTGCTGCCGACGGCTGTGTCGCCGCCTTGCCGTCAGGCGCATTGTCCTCCTTCAGAAGATGACCGATGCGCTGCAAGAACGCCTGTACCGCCGGATGATACGCAGCACCGGATTCAATCAAGGCGTTCATGGCATCGCCGCCGCCGAACGTATCCACAGCGATCTTTGCCGCCGCAAGATTCTCGGGGGTATTGAGCCCCTGCTTAGCGCACTCATTCATCCACTGGTTCTTGATCTCTTCCGCCTGCCGCTGCTGCTCCATCACAATGTCTGCATGCATCTTGAGCAGGCTGTTTGCCTGCTCCTGCGTCATCCTTGCTTCCTTTGCGACGGCCGTAAACGCTTCTTTCTGCTCATCCGAGACTGTCAAACCTTCGGGAAGATTGAACTCATACACATCGGGAATAACAGGCTCCTCCTGCTGAAAGCCAAACGGATTTTCAGGGGGTGTTGCAGGAGGTGTGTCCTGCTGTCCACCCGGCGGATTCTGCGGCGGCGCAGCGGGTGTCTCCAGCGGCCGTGCGGGTGGTGTGCCCTCTCCTCCCTGCGGGTCAGTCGTCGTCATCTCGTCCATGTTCTAATTCCTCCATTCTTCTTTGATGCTCACGGCGCATGGCATATTCCAACGCAAGACCATCTGTTGATTCATTGCCGGATTTAATGCGGCGGATGCAGCGCAGGATTTCATCACCAACCGAACGCCGCCCGTTGGAGAATATGTCCTCACGCCCGTTTCCTGTGGTGTAGTGTTGATCTACGCCGCAGAGGTCAAGTACCTCCAAAACAAAACGACGCCCTTCCGGACGCCGCATAATGTTTTCGAGTGTATCTAAATCCATACATCAACCTCCCCCCAGAATGCTGCCAATCGTGTTTTCATTGACCGGCGTTTCGGAGAGAAGCCTTGCCGCCTCTACGCTGTCTCTCAGCGGCTTTGCCATCGCTGCCGCCTGCTGCATCTGCTGTTCCTGCTGCATCTGCTGCGCACGCTGCTGTCGCATCTTCTGCACATCCTGCTCATCACGCATGATTGTTTCAGGCGTGCCGGACATCTGCGCATGCTCGCGGATTGCCGCATCAAGATCAAGGTTGTCCATGATCTCAGGCGACGCACCCATGAGATTCCCTGCAATCGCAAGGGTTTTCTCCATTGCGTTTGTTCCAACTGCTTTCTGGGCCTGTGCAAGAAGCGAAATAAATTCCGCCTTGATACTCCCCTCCTGTCCCCTCAGTTCTTCCGGCAACGGTGGCAAAAGCCCGTTGCGGTAACAAATTTCAAACGCCCGCCGTGTGAGCGGTGCAAGAACCTCGTTGTGCATCTGCTCCAATACAGGAGAGAGCATCAAAAGTTTCTCCTCGTGCCGTTCCGCAACTTCGCGGGCAGTCATCTGCGGATTGTCCTGCTGTGCAAGCATCACAAAGAGGTCGTTGTAAAATGCCGCGCCGATCTGCTGCTGCTTGTACTGGATTGTCTGCATGACCTCTCCGCGATCACCTGTCGCCTCATAGAGCGGGCGAATCCCATTGATCATGCTATCCGGCACAAGTGTTTCTTTGCCCGGCAGACGGTTGACCTTGCCAACCGAGGACGGGACAATCAACGCGGGGTCGGAGCGATGCTCCAAAAGACGCATATTGATCTTCTCGATCTTCTGTAGCTGCATACAGTTTCCGAGCGCATTGTGTCCGGGTCCAACGCCGTAAATCCCGTTGGCGATCACCGTCCAGCGCGGCATCAGAAACGGGACTTCGTGATACCCGCTGACCTTCAAAAACACATCTGTCTGCGAATCCTCGAAATAGTAGGACTTGTACTTGAAGTTGAGCAGGGCATTTGAATCGGGGTTATAGTCGGCGTTCTTCTCGATGAGCATTGTCACAGGGAAATAGTCTTTGAGATTCTTCGCGCGATACGCATTGCGCACCGCATCACTCACAACATCCTCCCCAAACTCATCCACCATCTGCCACGCATTGAGTTTGAACTTTCGCGCAAACTGCACCACGCGCCCGCGTGCATCCACGTTGCCAGCATATTCACCGCAGGTGTAGGGACGTGCCCAAACGCCTGTGTTGAAGTCCTCCAGAAGAAGTGCTGCACCCGTGCCGAACTGCGTAAGCTCCGCCTCGATGTTGAGCAGCATGTTATAGATATTGCTCTTGGCATAGATTCCCATGAGCACATCTTGACACTCCTCAAGCCACAGCTTGACCGTGTGATACTCCGCGAGCTCCTTGTCCTGAAGTCCGAGTGCAAACCACGGACGAGACGGTGACGTAAGCCCCGAATGCAGCCCTGCTGCGCACTTCCCGCTCGCCTCCATTGGATATGGGTCAAGCAGGAAATAATCGCGGCGTCTGCCGTCCTGTGTCTTGTCCTCATCGTCAAAACGTCCGCGCGTCGGATTGATATACTTACTGAGTTGTTTCCATGTACTCTCGAACTGCGTACGCTCGGTCATCATCTGTGTAACAAGATTTTTCTTGCGGCGGATGGCATCGCTGTCGCGCAGCATCTCCTGTATTGCTTTTGGCATCTGTGCCATAGAGATCACTCACCCAGCAGAGCTTTTTTGATGTTGCTCATCATATCCGACATCCCGCCAAAAAGGCCACCCGTCTTGTCCGTTGACGCGCGACCTCTTGCTTTTGCAAGCTTATCGTGGATCGACTGACGCTCTCCCGCAGTTGCGCTGTCAATCGTCGCAGCAGCAGTAGAACCCGGCGCACTCTGTTTCACTGGCGGAGCACTGCCACCGCCTCCACTGCCGCCGAACAACTGCAAATCAAACTTCATACCACATTCCTCCTTTCAAGGGTCACATATCCGCAAACGGATCGTATTCTGCCGATGAGGCATCGTCTCCAATCCCTCCCGCAGACGGATTTATATAAACCGGTCGGGCGAACGTCAGAACAAACCCATCGGCAAGATCAGGGCTTTTCCCCGTCCGTTCCTTGAGTTTGTCTTTTGGCTCCAGAATGATGCGCCCAGTCGGATTGAACTTGTACTCTACCGTGGATAACTCTGTCTTGAGCTCCGCATTCTGCGGGATTGCGCCGCCCGCCTCAAGCCATGCGCGGCACTTAAAATACATCTCCGCGCGAATATTGGCGTAACGCGCCGCATCCATCGCCATCTCGCCGAAGTTGACCTCCGACACCTGATAGCGCAGCTGCCGCAGACGATCAATCACACCTGCACCCATCGCCCCCGCATCGATAAATGTCGCATGCGGATGATGCTGATTGATACAGTCAATCACACGGCTTGCAGTCTCCATCGTGGAAAGCCCCGTAAATGTGCGCACCTCTTTGAGCCATAGCCCTTGACGCACACAAAGAACGGTACGATCATCGCCGAACCGCGCTACATCCACGCCGAGGATCACAGGCTGTCCGAGTACATCATCATCCTTGAGCAGCCTGTTTGCGGCGGCCGTAACAAGGTCAATCGGGATAACCACATCAGATGCAGACGCCGTGAAGTCACATAAAAGCTCCTGCCGAATCTCCATCTCTGTCATCTGCGCCTGCATGTCCTTGAGCTCTTCGGCAGGAAGCACACCTGTCTCATCAGTCCTATAAATGCAAGAGTACCAACCCGCCGATTTCTCCGCGTGCTGGTACATCTCATAAAATTGATTCTGCCCCTTCGGCGTGCCAATAAATACCGCCCAGCCCTGCCGATCAGCAAGCGCAGGACGGATAACACCGCCCCAGAGTTCTGGCTTGATGTCTGCGTACTCGTCGAGGATAACACCGTCGAGGTAGATGCCGCGCAATGCGTCGGGATGATCTGCGCCGATGATATAGAGCCTTGCCCCCGGTGATCTTGCGTGCCGTGTCGGCAGTTCGATATAGAGCTCCGATTCATTCACTACTCGCCCCGGTATAGGGTTCGTGTAGTACTTGAGATACTCCCACGCCACACGCTTTGCCTGATTGCGATATGGTGCAACATAGGCGTATACAGGCGCTTTTTTGTCATTGAGTATCGCCTTACGTATCATCTCATTGACCGTGCCGACCGTCTTTCCGAATCGCCTGTGACAGACAAGCACCGCGAAACGATTCTTGGAGAGTGCAGGATGAATCGTGTCTTTCCAGATCGGACGCGGCGTGTACGGTATCACAATCTCGCTCATGTGCCGCCCTCCCATCGGAATGTCAAGGGGCCACCGTCTGTACCGCTCACCTGCGTTTTGTTGATGTATACCCCATCCATCTTGTTGAGCAAATCCATTGCTTTGAGACGATCCGGCTTTGCCGTCTCCTCATCACGGGCAAACTGCGTAAGTAATTCACGCCTTTCTGCCGCATCCATGATTTTGCTGGAAGCAAATTCTTTGCGAAGTTCAGCAATTCGGGCTTGGATATTAGCCTTTTTTAGCAATTTGGTAGCACAAACAGCAGCAGCTTTATCTGAATTGACCTTGTAACCCGCTTTCTTGTAGGCTTCCGCGTTGCTTCCACAACGTACAAATTCCACACAAAAATTCTCCTGCAGCTGCTGCATATACTCACCTCCTTACTTATAAAAAATCCGGATATTTTACATTTCACGAATACGAAGTATAAAAAATCGCAGAAATTTATATCTCGCACCAGCAATATGCATTATTGCTGTCAAAATTGCCATGTATAGATACAATCTCTGCATACAAAAAGGACACCGCGCAAGCAATGCCCTTGTGTTCAGTTTTCGATGATAGTATCATATCACATTTTCCATCGAAAAAAAGGAAGTAAAACGGAACAAAAACGGAAGTAAAATGTATGTTGAAGGTTCTTTATAAGTCATCTACGCCTTGATGTTATCCTTTTAGCTATTAGTTTTGTTAATAATTCCACAAACCAAACAAAACAACCTATTGATAACCCAGAAAAAGCTCTAACAAGGTCAGCTTTATTAAATATAATACATATGAAATAAGCTCCCCATCCAAAGGAAACACTCATTAATAACGGATACCATATTCGTGGATATTCAGAAAATAAATATTTAGATATTGTTACCATAAATGCCGAAATGGCCCCCACAAGTATATAGAAATTATCTTTAGAAAAAAGATATGCTCCAAAATTCAAGCATAATAAATAAATCGCCATAGAAAAAATTATTAGCAATATCCCTGTAATACATCTTTCGATATCTGATCTATTGTTTCTGTAACACATGAAAGAAAATATCACAGCAATAATCAAAACATATATCATTTTAATCCCCTCCAATATACAAGCTATATTCTATTATATCAAAATCCTATTTTCAATTGTGCAGGTGTCACAATAACTCCAAACAACATGAGCGCTACATCACGGAGAGCCTTCCCGCCTTTATCACGCACCCACTTCTCCGTATAGCTCAGCGCCTCAGCAATCTCTACCCACGACTGCCCGCGCATATACCGCTCCCGTAATAGCTCTATATCCGCATCATCCAGCGACTCAAAGGCTCGATCGATCGCGCGTATTGTGCGCTCTATTTCATCTCTGCGGATCCGCATATCAGCGATATGCCCCTCTAACTTAATGCGCCGTGCAGCAGCCGCCTCCGTAATCGTCAGTTCCCTTGTACCTCCACAGATACGGTCATCTCCGTATTGGATAGAGGATATGGATTCGTCACGCAAGATCATCTCCTGTGCCTCAATCTCCTCTGTGAGATTCGTGACGGCGACCTTCATCTTTGCATAGTTCTGCAAAAGCCGCTTTGTCTCCCTGATATAGTCGCCGTACTCTCTCACTCTGTTTCCTCCTGTCTACACACCAAAAGAGCGGTTATGTGCCGCTCTTTTTTCTTATACCGCCTGTGCTACACCGCGTTCCAAAAGTGCTCCTCGCAGCCGATCTCGAAAGAGCCGCTGCACATCTCGGTCTATCGGGTGGATCTCATTGTTCTCCTCCCAATGTGCCTCGATCTCACCAATCATATCTCGCAACTGCCAATCCTCAAACTCATCCACGCGCCGCAGGACGAGATCGGACACGAGAGACAGCGCATAGGATTGTCGGGGCAGAGCATAGCGAAAGGCGAAGCGGTCAATCGCAAGCGTAAACGAGGCGTAAGCCTTCCCGCTCTGCGTGTACTTTACATTCGGGTCTCGCGTGAGCCGTCCGATTCCTACAAAGTGATTCATTCGGATTCCTCCTCTACGGGCTTTCCTGTTTGCAGATCATACAGGACACCTTTTTTCGTGGCAGGAATATCTACCCAATACTTGATACCGCGTTCCTTTGCCCACTGTACGAATGTAGCCGTGAGCATATCACCCAGTTCCTTTTTGTCTTTTTCGGACGCGTCATCAAGATACCCCTCATAGCATCCTGCGCACTCATCATCACACGCCTCTTGCAAATTGTCGATCACGCTGTCATACCAGACACGCGGCACATACTCTTCTGTTTCGGTGATGTAGACAATCAATGCATCAGGTTCGCGCTCTCGCGCCGCCGCAAGAGCCTCCGCAACGCTTGCAAATCCCGTCCAATACCCCTCCCCGTAAAGGTCGTAGATGTAGGCGTATTTCTTATTCATGTTCTTTGCTCCTTCATCTCGTTTTCCGCGTAGATAAGTGTCATATTTCCCGTTTTTGGTTGATATTCAGCAACTTCAACCAGATTTTTGCGATACATCCGCTGTGCTGATCTGATCTTCGCTCCACTTGAAGATCAATACCCCATGAGGTTTCAGTACACGCATACACTCCTCGAATCCCCGGCGCAGGTCATCCTGCCACGTACTATCGAGGACACCGTACTTGATGCCGAGCCATGAACTCTTTCCAGCTCTGCACAGGTGCGGTGGATCAAATACAACAAGCCGGAAGCTCCCGTCGGGAAATGGAATCTCTCGAAAGTCCGCGATCAGATCGGGCTTGACCTCGAATCGGCGCCCATCACATAGCGTCTTTGCAAAGCTGCGATTGTCCATAAACACGGCTGCCGGATGCTCGCGGTCAAACCAGAACATTTTGGATCCGCAGCAAGCGTCAAGTATCTGTTTCACGGCTCTCCTCTATCTCACGTAAATAATGTTTGGATAACTCCTCGTGATAATGCTTGCTCTTGTGTGCGTGAATCACATCATCATCAAGTGTAGTGCAAAACGCCATCATCAAGCGCATACTCGCGTTGATGATATGCGGTTCAGTCCTATCCCCCATTCGGTAGAGGTTGATGTGACGCATAGCACGGGAAAGGTGTTCGTCCGATGGGATGGTTCGCCACGTTTCACCCGGATGTTTTGCTGCTCCCTTTGTCAGTCCCTTGGCAATTTCATCCAGCCACGATGCCGAAATGTAGCGGTATTCGTTCTGTTCCTCGTCCTGCGGATATTTCTGTTCTGCCATTTTTCTCATGCCTCCTTCGTCTCTTCAACAATCCGTCGAATCACATAATCCGCGCACGGCTGCGCCATGCCGTTTCCGAGTGCCTTGTAGCGGGCTGTGTCGCTACCGCCATCGGTGTATCCGTCCTCTAGTCCCTGCAACCGTTCGCATTCGGTTGGTGTGAGGCGGCGCACGATGGAGTATGATAGCGCGAGGTTTTCGCTGCCCCCGCCATATGCGCCCCCCGATGCACGCAGAGTTGCGACTTTTCCCGCTTCGTATTCGCTATAGGACTTCGCTCCGTAGATTTCTGCGACCGCATGACGGTCAACTGTGTTCAGCGTGTATGCTGTCTCTACAAGTACGCCCTTCCCGTTACCGCCGTTCTCTATCTTGCGGTCAATGGTATTTCCTGCGATGCAGTAAGCGTTTACCACGGGGACTTGATTCCCGCCTGTTCCCATACGCGCGTTGAGCGTCGGGACAATGCCATCTTTGACGGGACGCATGACCTCATCCGCGTGCGTCATGTCGTAGACTGCGACGTGCATTTCTTTCCCTGCAAGCAGGGTCGGGGCGAGTTCTTTTGCATAGCCGATGTTTCCCGCAGAGGGAGCAGCTTTCCCGATAAAACCTGCCGTCTTAATAACAACAGCGGGAATATGGGCGGTAGCGCACAGTGGATGACATGGATCTCCGTATTGTGGGCGATTGCCATTCAGAGGGGATGTGATTTGTGTTGTGTCAAATGGCATCACAGCATCGCTTGACGTTCGAGCGCAATCCGCAGTTCCTCCGGCAGTTCCTTTCCTCTCTTCTGTGCTCTCCGCAGTATCCCCAGACACGCCCTCGGACTCAAATAGTATTTCTCCGGCACGTCTTCCATCGGCTGCAAAATCCGCGACAAGGAAGATTCTACGGCGACGTTGGGGGACTCCCCAATATTGAGCGTCGAGGACGCGCCATGCAATGTCACACTTAGGCAGTTCTGCCAGTCCTGCGTTCGCCCATTTCCCATTTGAAGGCATTGGAATCTCGATCTGTCCGATTTCTTCAAGCACGGCTCTAAAATCAGCGCCCTTGTTGCTCGAGAATGCTCCAGGCACGTTCTCCCAGACAAAGAAACGAGGATACCGCCCCCCCGTGCGTATTCGCATTCTTCGAACAAGCTCAACTGCTGTTCGGAATAAGCCACTGCGTTCACCATCCAGCCCCTTTCTTTTCCCGGCAATACTCAAATCTTGACATGGACTGCCCGCGCAGATGATGTCCACAGGATCTATCTCGTCTGGGTCAATCTGCGTAATGTCCCCGAACTGCTTCACGTTCGGGAAATGCCGCGCCGTCACAGAGCACGGAAACGGCTCAATCTCACTTGCCCATACAGGTGTTACCCCTGCATGACGCGCCGCAAGGAGCCATCCGCCGATTCCGTCAAACAAGCTACCGAGCGTCATCACCGTACCTCCCTAAAAACAATATCTGTCTCCCGCATCATGTGGAGAAAGAGCTTCTTTCGCAGCTGATAGTCCCGCGTCCGCACACCCTTGACCTCGATCACCTCGCGCCGGCCATCATCATACTCGACGAGGAAATCCGGTGTATAGGTGATTGGTTTCTGCGGCTTGCCTTGGTTGTCCCGGAACCCCTCAAGCAAGGTGTACGTTGGCTGACACTCAAGGTGCTTGATCTCGCCGAGTCTCAGTTTCTCGCGGAGCATCATATACCACTCCGCCTCGCGCTTGCTGTCAAAGGTGCGCCTATAGACCGTTGTCTTGCGTGCGTTGTACTTGTTTGGCTTCCTGCGTGTATGCAGAATCATCGGTCATACTCCTCGAAATAGAATTTGACGGGTCTGCCTGTGAGCCGAATCAAACCGTGTGCAAGAGCAAGGCGGAACGTCAACAATTTTTCGAGCCGCCCGATGATAAGTCCCAGCTGTTCACGCAAGCCCTCAACACTCATCGTGGACTTGTAGAAATTGCACGAGCGGCACGCGGGGCGGTAGTTTTCGATCTCATCCGCGCCGCCGAGTTTGACGGATTGCACATGATCGACCTGCATGTCCTTGATGTCGATCTCCTTACCACAATACGCGCAGTGCCCGTCGTACATCTCATAGACCTCACGGCGCATATCCTTCGGCACAGCTTTCCGGCGTCGCTCCCCTGCGGTCTCCTGTTTTTGTGCCCGCATCACATTCCCAATCGCCTCCCGCGCCGTCGGGTCAGGCTTCTTGCAGGGATGATACTCATCCATGTTCTTCACCTCCGATAATCTTCAAATCGTTCACAGCTTCGAAAGATGATCTTGTTGTTCGTCCACCGTTGCAGCTGCCTTGTTTCTTTCGGCGCGTGCGGCTTGTCGTAGATCATAACGTATGGGTCATAGCCATTCTCTCTCAACCAGTACACCCGCCGTAAATCCTCCGCGTGCGTGCTCCAATAGTTTGTGAGGACGTACACCTTACGCTTGCGGTAGTCCGTCACCGTCGATTTCTCCGCGAACATCCGAAGCATACGAGGAACGATCTCATCACGCGGATTGTCCCATGCGAAATGGAGCATTTTGACTTTGCACACATTCAGCAGGTCGATATTCTCCGCCGTGAGGAGCCGCGCGTCTATCCCTTGTGTAAAGTCCACCCACGCGCCACTCTCTGTAAGCTGTCCGAGGAGTTCCATGTGCTCCGATGCTGCAAGCAAATTCGGGTCAAGCAGCTTGATTGTCTTCTCACCGCTCCAAAACTCGCTCAGGTCTGCCACTTTGCGGCTCTCCCTCCCCTCTTTCCCTGCGACAATGCAGAAGGGACACGCCCTTGGACATCCTCGTGTAAGGAATCCGTAGGCGGTCGCTGTGTCACCGTAGAGGGCATAATCGGGATAGACGTGCTCAATCTCGTGAGGCAAAGTGATCGCATGAGATATTCCCGTCCCTCCGACCTCTGCACCGATGTCCTCAAGCCGCTGCGCTGTCTCAGCGTTTGCCGTGAATACGCACGCAGCATAGAGCTTGTCATAGCCGCCGAACAGATCACCGCCGAGCAGAACGTCTTCGGGGCGCAGCAGACGAACACTGTCACCTTGCTGTTTGTGCCACGCCGATAGTTTCATGAGCACTATATTTGGGAACTTTGTCCCGTCCACATCGATCAACCCGACACGCATTCAGAAATACCCGCGCGCCTTGTTCTTCTCGTTGATTCGCTTTTGAAGCTCACCGCGCATCTCCTCGTCATAGCCGAGCGCGGCAAGCCACGACGTGCAGACCGTGATGATATCCGTGAGTTTTTCGGCGAGAGCCTCTTCATCCGCACGCTCTATACAATCAAAGAACTGATCCATGTATATCACATCTCTAACGACATCATACATGTGCTTGCCCAGTTCCTTTGCCCACGCCTCACCATCCACAACGTCAAACATGTTGCACGGCTGCGGCTTTGTCATGTCAATCTCTGCCATCTCAGCACGCTCCTTTCATGCGCCAGTCGGCGCCCTTGATCTCTACCCTCTCGCACATCCCGTAGATACGGGACATGATGCGCTGCCCCTGCATATCGTCAATCACGTTGCCGTCCCTGTCCACCGTTGCCATGTGCGCGATGATCTGTGTCGGGCTGTAATTACTTGTGACAACCGTCTGCAAGCGCTCGTTGTACCTGTAGTTGACGATGCAAAAGAGCTGCTCGCCGACCCACTCGCTCATCTTCTCGCTCCCGAGGTCATCCAAAACCAAGAAGGGCGTCTCCTTGACCGCCTGAACCGTCTCCGAAGTACTGCCGTCCTTGAACGAGCCGCGAATATCTGCCATCAGATCAGGCACGGAAGCAAAGAGCACAGGATGCCCCGCCCTTGCCCGCTCATTGGCAATGATCGCCGCAAGTTTGGTCTTGCCTGTGCCACGGACACCGTGGATGAACAGACCGCCAATCTCCCCCGCGATCATGAGGTGTGCCGCAGCTACCGCGCCCTTGTTGCCGTCCATGATGTCATAATCCGCGAACGTGTCTCCCTCGTATGCCCGAGGAATCCGCGCAGAGGCAAAGAGCCGCGCAATCCGCATACGCTCCCGCCGATTGCGCTCATGCTTGCAGGGACGGAGAGCATGGCAGAATCGCCCATAGGACGTGTCCACGACCGGAATCATCCCCCGTGACGGCTGCTTGCAGCTCTCACCGTTGCACCCCCGACAGAGATCTTGCGCTGCCTCGATGTCCGCGATCTCATCCCGATGCCGCTGTATCTCCTCCGTCGTTAGGTCGTACTTCCCACGGAGGGGTATAGTTTTTGTCGGCCTCGATGAAATCTTGATACCGGCTTGCATCAACCGCTGGACGATTGCTCCTGCCTGTTCCACTGCTCTTCACTCCTTTCCGAGGTGCCTTGAATCCCTCACGCTTCCACCGCTCGAGAATCGCTGTGATATAACGCAGATTTCGTGCGTTGGATAACGCCGCCTCCTTGATCGCCTCTGTCACCCAGAGAGCACTGTATTCGTCCGTGAGGTCAACAAGAGCGTCCTGCTCGATCTTCCCTGCGACGGGGTGGATGTTATTCTCGAACACCTGCACCACCTCTGCGAGAGAGTTGCCCTCCTCGCGCGCGCGCGTTGCAGCTGCTGCAGTCTTGTCTTGTCTAGCAGTCTTGTCTTGTCTTATTAATGTCTCACATACTGTCTCAGTATCTGTCTCACATACTGTCTCAGTATCTGTCTCACATACTGTCTCAGTATCTGTCTCACATACTGTCGCAACAGGGGTAGTCAATTTATACAAGGTTGTCTTTTTGCCGGCCGTCTTGAAATCAATCCACCCGAGCTGCTTCAACCTATTCTTTGCTTTTGTGATGGTATTCACGCTTCCGACGTTGGTCATATCTTGCAAGCGACGATCAGAGCACCCGAACCACTCCTGAAACAACAGGTCATTGTCAATGCTCAGCAGCATTGTATAAACCGCTATTTCGATGGAGCCGATTCGATCGTCCGCCGATGCAGCTCTCGCAAACATTCTGAACCGATCAATCAGCGTCAACACACCATTCACCTCGCTTTTCTATGGTCTAGGGAGCTTGCTCCACACAATCACATCATCATTCAGCATCTCAGAAATTTCTTCAAAGTCCCACATGACAGCGCGAGTATCATCTAAACTTGAGACAAAATCTGCATCACAGCAAATCATAACTTCATTCTCTCTTGCCCCTTGAGCATTCACAATAAGTTCTAGAGTTGCGATTGCGCCATCATATTTGGATACACCTATCTCCTTCTGATAGATTTCAAGTCCCTTGGAATTTTTATATCCCAATGGTTTAAATCCATACTCTCTCAGCCGTTCCAAGTCTTTAACGATAAACAATATCTTTACCTCCTATTCTTCCACAATCGGTACACATCCGCGATCCGCTCGTCAATCTTCACCGGCTCAAGGATGTACCTCCTTAGAAAATCCTCCCGCCCTACTGCATGTATCTCCGTATGATGCTCCCTGCAAAGAGGCAGCGCCCGCATACCAATGTGGCATATTTCCTTGCGATTGCGTCCCATACCCACCGCATCGACGTGATGCAGTTCCGCTTTCCTCCCACACACCGCGCACCGCTTGTTCATGAGGCACGCCCACACATAGCGTGGGATATCCTCTGAGAGCTGATACAACGGCTCTCCCACGTCCACGCCGTGAAGCAGACAGAAGTCGATGAGATACGTAATAAACAGCCGGGCCGTCGTCATGTCACAGTTCGAGAGTGAGAATGACCTTCGCAGCGTTTCCGCCTCACCGATGAACATGAGCTTTAGTATTTCCTTCATGCATTCCAGCGGGGTATATCCCCACCATGCAGCGATGTAGGAGATCAGCACATAGGCTTTCTTACGCTGGTCTGCACTGATACGCCGCTTGTCCACGAATTCGACGCTAACACTCTCATGACAGCCATAGAGCTTATCTATGCGCTCCGGGAAGGGGACGAAGATATTAATACCTCTGTCCGTCTCCCCGACAACGCTGCCAACCAGAATCATTTGATCTCGCCCGTCTCCGGGTCAACGTTATCTGGCGCATCCTTTGCCGCACTCATAAACTTGTTTGGCTTCGGCGAATCTTCAGTGGGTGTGTCCTCGACTTCAACGGCTTCAGCATCGATGTAGTCCGTCTCGTCCGCCTCACTGACCATATCCGCTGCGATCGATGTCTTGATGGTCTCGTCGGCGCTCAGCGTACGCGCGAACTCGGTCTTGATCGGTGCGTATTTGAGGCACGCCTTGAGAACGGTCTTTTTTGCCATCTCGTCAAAGTTTGTCGTCCACGGAGATGTATAGCCCTTCTTGTACGCGAAACTGTACTTTTGCGCGAAAGTCTCTACTTCAGCGCGACTCATGACATGGAATCCATATCCGTCGCTCTTGGTCTTGAACATAGCGTAGTAGTGCGTCACCGCACCTTTCTCTCCCGTTGCCGGAATGTGTTTGAGTTTCGGTTCAAGCCCGAACTCATACTCAAATGTATCGTTTTCGTAGACTTCGTGCGCCTGGATGATGACGACCTCACCGCTCCGATACGCAAGGTCGAGAAGCCCTTTGTAACCGAGCTGGAATTGGCACTCCATTGTCCCGTGGTTTTTATACGGGATAAGATACGCCTGTCCGAGCGGTGTATTCGGCTCAACGCCCAGCTGCGCCGCCTGCATCATCGCTCCGAGAAAACTGGCCGGCGTACACTCACGCAGTGTTGGATTCGTGCTGAGTGCCGTGAGCACCATGCGCGTGAAGCGTTCGGGAGTAAGGACGGAGGGCAGTGCTTTCGCGATCTGCCCCTCCATCGAAATGATGAGGTCTTTGATTGACTTCTGCTGCTGTGCCGCTACGGTCTTCTGTTCCTGCGCTTTCTGGATTGCGCCGCCTTTTACACTTGCCATGATAGATTTCTCCCTTCTTTATCTGTCAGCTGATCCGCAGTACTCGGGTTGGCTTGCCCTGCTTGGCATACTTGGCGTAGATTTCCGGCTCCTTTTCTTTGAGTGCCTTACTGTCGATGGTTGTGCGCCCCGCCTGTGCCTTCCATGAGACTTTGTAATCTCCCGCATATCCGAGCTCGTAGCTCCCCATCATCTTGCGGAGCTGATTCTTATAGAACTCGCTGTTGTTTTCGAGGTCATTTTTCGCATCCTCGATTTTACGGATTTGCTCGATGATCCCCACTGCCATGCCTGGAAGCGTTAACGGCTCAGCGATGCCGCCCTGAAACTCTGCGACGAGGGCATCCTTGCAGCTCTCGCTTCCGTCCACCTCCGGCATGATGCCCTCCTGCACCTTATGCCAGAACTCAGTCTCTGCTTGGAACAGGAGATCAATCTCTTTGTCATTGCGTGGAATCTCCTTCCACACGAACCTATTCCCGCCGATGAGCACCGCGATGTACCACCGCTCGCAGCCCGTGACCATCATGTAGTGCTGACATTGCACATAGTAGGCGGCGGGGACTTCGTCGTCCTCCCACTCCTTCGCCGCGAAGCCGTTGCAAGTCTTGCACTCAAGGCCCGCGTTCTCGCCGACGACCATACGGTCGACGCTTGCTATGATGTATGGACAACCATCCATCTGCAAGAGCCCGCGCCGCTGCACCTTCTTTCCTGTCAGCTCGCAGAATCGTTTTGCGACCGCCTCCTCGAGCACCTTGCCCCAGTAGACGTATTCGTTCTCAGAGAGATCATCCGGCTCTGCCTTGCCTGTCTTTTCAAGCCAGAGCTGAAAGGGCGACTTCCAGCGGTTGAGACCAACGATGGCAGCGGCATCGCTGCCGCCAATTCCTGTGCTCCGTGCTTCAAGCCACTTCTTCTCGTCCGTCATCTCTGCGACGGACATAATCAGCTTAGCCATCACTCCTCCTCATCCATCTCATACGCCGCCGCCGAGAATCCCTGCTCATCGAAGTCGAAAAGCTCGAGCATCTTGCTACGCTCCATATCCTCGACGATCTCCTCTGCCTCCTCCTCAGATGAGGCTGTTACCTCGACAGCCCCCTCAATACGGAAATTTACCCTGTATCTCATGTTTGCTATTCCTCCTCATCCGTGATATACTCACGGTGTAAATCTTATTTCTCTGCGCTCAGAGCGGTTGCCGCCGCCTCGGGCGCTTTTTCTTTTGCCGCCGCCTCCATCAGCTCTGCGATTTCATGTAATGTGACAGCAGCACGTTTTACGAGTTCATGCGAGTGCACATCTTCTATCTGTTTAGCAGTTCTGATGATGCCCTTAACCGCCATGAGGATAATATCTTCAGCATATCCGTTCATTTGCACACTTCCTTCCTCTTGTCCACGAACTTCACGTCCCGCCCGAGGACAATCTTCGCCAGCTTCTCCCACATCTCAGCGGGTGAGCCAGTTCCGGGCTCGCTCACGAGAGTGAGCTTGTGCCTCGGCTTGCGAGGTTTTCGCGTCTTCTTAACCTCCTTCATATTTTCTCCTTTGCCCGTCTATAACGGAATCCGTTAGTTCATCATCCAAAAAAACAGTGCTATCCACCCCCAACGAATCTCCTATTTTCTTCATTCGTTCGACGTCAAGCCGGACATCACCGTTCTCAATATAACGGTAGCCTTGGAGGCTCATCCCCAAAGCTTTCGCTACATGAGTTTTAGTAACGCCTTTTGCGCGACGAATACGACCAATATTTTCGTTCACAGACACTATATCACCTCCTTAAACACAGTCCACTGTTCATATAATACTAACGGATTCCGTTATTGTCAAGTTGTTTTTAAATTTTTATCTCAAATTCGGTTAGTTTTTATAACAGAATCCGTTATATATGCTATAATTAAGTAAAATATTTTTCGGAGGTGAAACCATGAACATCAGCGAAAGGATTAAATATTACCGTAAAGAAAACGGCCTCACGCAGAAAGAACTTGGGTTTAAGATCAACAAGTCCCCTCAAGTTATCTCCAACTGGGAGCGTGGCTATACTACAACAATTAATCAAGATGATATTGTTGTCCTGTCCGGAGTTTTCGGTATCCCTGTCGAAGAATTAATTAAGGAAAATTCATCTTCTCCAGCTCGCCCACGCCCCCACATGGATTCCCGCACGCGTCGTCAGCTCGAAAAGATTCTTGAAGACGACGAACTTACATATAACGGCGTAGTGCTAAACGCAGAGGACAAAGAAAGAGTAAGGAAAGCACTTGAGCTTGCCTTCTGGGATATCAAAGAGAAGAATCGGCATAAAAAATAAGGGAACGAGAGAGAAATGTAGGGAGGTGTGTTTGTTGTCTCTGAACATCCCTTTACGAGTGAGAAACCTTGTCGATCGGTATGATACTTCAGACCCATATCGGCTGGCAAAAGAACTTAATTGCGTCGTTCTTTTTTCTGATCTTCCTATGACCGTTAATGGGTTCTGGAAACGAATCTTGCGTCGCAAGCTGATTATGATCAATGAAAATCTTGCAGAATGGCAGCAATCGGCAGTACTTTGCCATGAGCTTGGTCATGTCGTTTGCCACCCTGGATATGCTGCATTCTCCATGCATATCATTTCTTTTTCCAGCAGTAGGATAGAGGATGAGGCAAACGAATTTGCCGAGTGTCTCATGTCCTATCGTTACGATTTAGGCGAATATTATGTAAGTCGTTTTCTCGCTGAGGGCTGGCATCCTTAGTTTTTTGGATTAAGTTATGTAGGGGTTAATTAGGGAGGTAATCACCATGAAAAAGTTAGTACTTTTCTTTGTTATTACTATCTTTGTCATGCTCTCAGCAAACGTTGGATATGCGGAGGCTACATGGGAGAAACTGTCGGAAACCGAAAAATCCACAATCTATTTCAATCTCGATGATATTCATTATGAGTTAAAGAACGATCCAATGGAACATTCTAAAAAAACGGTGGATACTACAAAAATTACATATTGGGAAAAGGAAGTGTTCACTAAAGAGGGGGCAGAAGAATATGCCAAACGTGTTGGTGATAGCCGATTTAATGAGTTAGACTATGCTCTTACATTGCAAACATATGATATTATCCAAAACACAGTGACTTATCGTCGATTTATATACTACAACCAACGTGGAGATATTCTCAATGATGACAAAATCAATATGGTAATCAAGATAACACCTGATTCACGAGGAACCGTTGTTGCTTATGGTATTTCCTTTTATGCGGAGTTATTCCATGACAAATTGGTTCACAACTCCAGATTTTATGATTTTAGCCCCAATATATGACTAGGAAAATTTCATCATGGATAAAACCAATAAAATCTGCCTTTACATCGCTTCGCTCTCTCTGCTATCCTCTATCATCCTCGGCTTTATCACCTATCAGCAGCAAAACTATATCAAGTCCCTCCATGAGATCGTTCAAAAGAACAACACGCCCTCAAAAAAACTCCTGAAGAAAGTGGATAGCATGGAATCCTCAATCAGCGATCTAGAGAGCAACCTCCTAGATCTCGAGGGGAAGACCGACGATCTCGATGACAGAGTTGCAAACCTAGAGGATAATGTCGACAGTGTAGATTCTTCTGTAACGGCAAGCAGCTTTGATCTAGAGAGAAAAGTCAACCTCCTAGAATCAGACCTATACAATCTGCGTAAGCAGTTAAACAAAAGGTGATGTCAGACTTCTACATCATTATCTAAGGGAGGAAGAAAATGAACCTATTACGCATCTCCATTATGTTATTGCTCGTTTTGCTGAACGCCAGTGTTATATCAGCAGAGCAGTCACAACAAAAGGAGCAAGTTGAGTATTCGTTCATAACGATAAAGGAATACTTAAAAGCTCCAGAAGCCGTGCAGGTAATTGATGTCCGTTCCGAGCAGAGCAGAGCGCGGAGTAAGAAAGAAGTCCCCGGAGAGATATGGATTAACCCATACAAGAAGAAACCTCTTGATGACTTCATTGCTGAGCAAGATAAAGCAAAGGCTTACATGATCTTTTGCTCATGCCCCGATGACGGTTATTCTATTCGTGCAGCGCAGATTCTATTTCAAAATGGGTTTACGAACGTCAAGGTCTTAAAAGACGCCGCAAAACATATTGAAAAAGGTCGCCTGCCGATGGTAGATATGAAGGGAGAGAAAGAATAATGAAATGCATCTCTATTCTCACAACATTGCTTGTGGCGCTGTTATCCCATACAGTATTTGCCGCAGTCCCACAAGCAGAAGAAGGATCTATTGCAAACTTCGTCCTTGCCTCTGAAGCGGCACCACCGGAGCTTGGCTCCATTGTCGGCACCTATAACCATCGCATGATATACCTCAAACGTGGTTGCTGCAGTCACCACAAAGGTGTATGTGGATGCGAGAACGGACGGACGAAGTGCTGCGACGGAACCTTCAGCCCCACTTGTGGATGTTAACCCATGATTGATTTGCTTGGAGCAAGCGCAGGACAAACACTCCTGTTCTTGCTCCTTTCCACGATCATCACAGTCACGCTCAAAAAAGCGGGCGTACTCAATCACCTCTATCGCCTAAAAATGCTCGTTACATACACGCTGATCTCCTGTGTTGGAAACATCTTGATACCCATAGAGACATGGCATATTGTCTTGGTTGGCATAACCGTGGTGCTACTGACTGGCGTTCTCCTATCGCTTCTGTTTTATCTCTATGTCTTGACTCGATCAAGGAATGTATAACTAGGAAAAATCGGCTGTTTTTTCCTAGTTATTTTTCTAAGTAGGAAAATATCGCTATTTCTTCCCAGTGCACTAAGAACCAAAATCATATGTTTTATGGACTTAACAAGAATTAACTCCACAGATTTCCTCTTTTATGGACGTAATTTGAGACGGAGCACGCATCATGAACTTCACCAATCAAATTCAAGAAGCCGCAGTATATTGCCGTGTCTCAACAGACGATCAGGCGGAACGAGGAACAATCGAATCACAGATCGAGTACGCCAATAAGTACTGTGATCTCAACGGCATCCGCATCGTCAAAATTTACAAAGATGACGGAATCACAGGAACGCTCCCGATCGAAGAGCGTCCAGCTGGAACAGAGCTACTCTCAGACGCAAAAGAGGGGCTTTTCTCTACCCTCCTTGTGTTCAAGCTAGACCGTCTCGGCCGTGTAACTCGCATAATCATCAATGCAATATATGAACTTGAGCAATACGGCGTAAAGCTAAAGTCTATGACAGAGCCGTTTGATACAAGCGACCCATCTGGTCGCTTTTTGTTGACGATTCTCGCTGGAGTCGCAGACTTAGAGCGCAGCAATATCTTGCAACGCATGCAGCTGGGAACAAACCGAGCCGCTGCGGCCGGCAAATGGTTAGGCGGGATTGTCCCCTACGGATACATTGTCAACGGTGATCGGTTCCTTGAAGTCAACGAAACAGAGATTCCGGGAACAGGGATGTCCGAGGCGGATGTTATCCGTCTGATCTTCCATCTGATCGCCGAAGAAAAAATGTCGTCGATAGCAGTAGCGCACCGCCTTAATAGTCTAGGAATCCCGCCTTCCTATGTACTTCGTGGAATAAAAGGAAAGCGACACAATCATACGCGCGGTATTTGGTTCACGGGACGCGTCCTGTGTATCGCAAAAAACACAACGTATTACGGCGTGCATCGGTACGGCAAACGTTCTCCACACGGGAGAGAACTGATTGAACGTGAAGTACCCGCCATCGTCTCAAAGGAAATATGGGATGAGGCGCAGGAGGTGATGCACAACAATCAGCTCACTGCAATGCGTAACGCGAAAACGAAATACTTGTTGCGCGGGCTTATTAAGTGTGCGGCATGTGGCAGCACCTATGTCGGAGTCAACGACAAGGGCACAAGATATTACACATGCAACGGAAAGCGCATGTATAAAAAACTGGGGAGAGAAAAATGTACCGCCTTAGCTGTCAATATGGACTGGGTTGAAAGTGAAGTATGGGAAGATTGTATGCAGTACATCAACAATCCCAACATGGTTGTCGAAGCGATAGCGGCAAACCGAGGCAAGGCCACAGAATCAGCCAAGCAAATACACCTGTTAGAGATGCAGCTCGCAGAATGTGAGAACGAACGCGAGCGCGTTATGGACGTGTACCGTGCAAAACTGATTACATTTGAAGAGGTAGAAAAGCAGCTTAGAAAAGTCGCAGACAAGAAAAGCACGGTACAATTTGAACTATCCGCACTGAAAAGCCGTGGCGAAGCATCGGCGACATTCGACCAACAGGAGACTACATTGGAGATTTTAAACGAAATAAAAAAAAAGCTAACAGATTCATCCACTGTTAGCCTCGATCTCAAGTTTGAGATTTTCCACACACTCATAAAAAAGATAACTGCCATCTCTACGGAGGACGGTTTAACGCTCAAAGTTCATTATGTTTTTGGAGAATCACCCGTATCTGTTAATCGCACGGTCAAGGATTCATTGCCGCTACCAAAATGATACTAGAGGGAAAGGTCAGCGTCGCATTCGCACGCGATACCGTAATCTGGCGATCCTCAATCGGCTCGCGCAGCACCTCGAGCGTCTTCTTGCTGAACTCCGGCAGCTCATCGAGAAAGAGCACGCCGTGATGCGCGAGTGTCACCTCGCCCGGGCGCGGGATGCTCCCGCCGCCGATCATCGCCACCGTCGAGGATGTATGATGCGGACTGCGGAAGGGGCGCGTCGTCACAAGCCCTGTATCCTTTCCGAGCAGCCCCGAGATGCTGTAAATCTTCGTGATCTCGATGGCTTCTTCCTTCGTCAGCTCCGGCAGAATCGAAGGCATCCGACGTGCCAGCATCGTCTTGCCCGAACCGGGTACGCCGACCATTAGGACGTTATGCCCTCCCGCCGCTGCAATCTCAAGCGCACGCTTCGCCTGATACTGTCCCTGCACATCCGCAAAGTCATCGGTGAAGGCTGCATCCGTTTTCTGCTCTGTCGAGTGTGGCACAGCAGGAGTCAACTTCTCCGTGCCCGCCAGATGACGCACAAGCTGCGCCAGATTCTCGACCGCATAGACCTTCAGTCCGTCAATAAGAAGTGCCTCATCTGCATTGGACGGTGCAACGTAAAACTCTGTGAGACCATGTTCCCGCGCCGTAATCGCCATCGGGAGAATGCCGCTGATCGGACGGCAGTTTCCATCGAGAGAAAGTTCCGCAGAGAAAAGCGCATTCTGCACTGCCGCCTCTGG
>NZ_GG749279.1:187234-189949 GCF_000160555.1 Centipeda noxia ATCC 43541 | reverse complement strand
ATCTATCCCAAGGGTCGTCGCACCATAGGTCTTTGCAAACAACGGTCTTCCCTCCCACGTTTCAAATATAAGAAAATTATAACACAAGAGAGGGCTTGTTGCCTAATGATTCTTTGTGAAAAAATCTGCCTGTAGCAGCCCCCATGCGGGAGGCTCTACACATAATGAAGAATTACGCTATCTCCTTATAATGCACCGTCAACGTATGCAGTCTTGTGCGGATCACATCTCTGAGTGCCAAAGGCTCGACTGTTTGCACTGCATCCCCATAGTGGATAAAGTAATCCGCGATGAACTCCTCCTCGCCCACATTGTAAAATCCATGGATATAGTACCGCCCATTCTCCTCCACAAGTCGCATGGATGGATAGTGTTCTTTATAAAAGAAATCCCGTCCCTGTGCCGTAATCTCGACGACAAAGGAGAGTGCATCGACACGGCAATAGAGATCCTCTGCGGGATGAGCAAAGGATAAAAGTGGCATCCCCGTCACATCCGTACACTCCTCCACCACAGTGATGCGGCCACACCGAAAGACACGCGCCTGCCCCATCTCGAAATCATGCGTTGTGTCATACCATAAATGTGATATAATGATAGACATCTATTCGTCTGACCTGCTATTTACGAGGAGATGTCATTATGACACAGCGTCCTGCATTTGATGAGATTCGCTCATATGAGGAGTTTATAAAATATTATTGGTATCGAACAGAACTCGTAGAGATTTGCAAAAAGCTTGGAATTGCACACAGGGGGGTAAAAAAAGATCTCAATCACAACATTGCAGAATACTTTAAAGGGAACATAGTCAAAGCCACTCCCCAAAAAGAGCAGATGATATCATCTGGAGCGATTTCCTTGGACACACCATTACTTGCTTGCAACTTTTCGTTCAACACAAAGTTTAGAACATATTTCTCAAATCTGACGAGGGTTTCTCCCTTTAAATTTACAGCAGATATGGCGACCGCATGGCGAAAGGTGAAAGCGGATCACGACACATCGTTTACTATACAGGACATGTTGAATGTATATAAGGGGATATCGACGTATGCAAAGTATGATTCTTCTGTATGCGAATGGAACCGCTTCTTAAAAGATTTCTGCGCTGATCCCATAAATGACAAGTTCAAATCAAAATTAAAGGCAGCTGCTATCCTATGGCGAATTGTTCGTGATTCCGATCAACCTAAAATGTATTCACACACATTAGTGCAAGATCATTTAAAACAACTCGAAAAGCTTTAAGGATAACACTTCTTAATTAATTTGTTGACTGTATTGTAAGAAACGCTGATAACTGTAGTCCAACTTCTCTCAGCGCATCTTTTCCCTGCCAATGTCCCCCTATAGAGTACCAATCTTCATCCGCTTTATTTCCTTAAATAGAACAAACCTCTACATCCATCAACGCCGCTCTCAATCCCACCCTTGAAAACAACAACAATCTGTCCGTCCTTCTTGACCTCAATGTGATCGAGCAGCCCGCCCCATAGCTCCTCATCAAACGCAACCTGCTCCCCGTCGATACCACATACCGCTTGAATCATGCCCTCCAAGTTGTTTCTCTTGCTCTCCCTCGCGGCAATTTGCTCATCCGACCTCGCCAGATGCCCCTGCTTTTCCATATAGAGCGCACGAATCTCATTTTCCTGTTTCAGATATGCCGTCTGATCCTGTGCCACCCGTGCGTTTTCGCGAATCAGTGTTTCAAGCCGTTCTGCCAAAACACGGAGTTCCCGCTCTACTTTATCCCGTTCCTCCGTCAGCTCCTCCATCTGGCAAACGCTGTCAATTAGGGAGCGGAGTTCCGCGATTACGTTCTCTTTGACTTCCACCAAGCAGTTCAGAGCCTTGACGAAAGCCTGTTTGATTTCCTCCTCCGTCAAGTGCCTCGTGCCGCACGGCTTTCCCTTGTGTGCATATTTCTTGTTGCAGCGGTAGATGCCCCTGCGGTACTTGTCCGTCGAATGCCACACCTTAGCCCCGTACCATCCGCCGCAACAGCCGCATTTGATCTTGTTCGCGAAGATACTCACGCCGCTGTGCTTCCCGTTCTGCTCTCTGCGTTTTATCTCCGATTGCACAAAGTCGAACAAGTCCGGCGGGATAATCGCCTCGTGATGTTCTTCCACATAGTACTGCGGAATCTCCCCTGTGTTCTTCCGTCGCGTCTTATCGAGGAAGTCTGCCGTATACTCTTTCTGGATCAGTGCATCGCCACGGTACTTCTCATTTGTAAGGATGGAGCGCACTGTGGAGATGTACCACTTGTCCTTTCCCGACGGGGATTTGATGCCCTGTTTCTCCAGTTCCTTGGTAATAGCGTAGAAGGATCGCCCGCCGAGGAAGAGTTTGTAGATGAGCTTCACCACTTTCGCCTGCTCCTCGTTGATTTTGAAATCCTTGTCATAGCCGAGAAAGGCACTGTAGCCCACACTGGTCTTGCCCTCGGCGAACTGCTTGCGCTTGCCCCATGTGGTGTTCTCCGAGATGTTGCGACTTTCCTCCTGGGCCAGGCTGGACATAATCGTGATAAGGAATTCCGTCTTCCCCCTGATTTTGATACAATATAACGATGCACCCCCTATACCCGATTAACGGTGCACCCCCTTGCACCCCCTGCCTATCGTTAAGCGAGTATCAGCCATGAAGCCTTAATTTATGCGGCTTCTCGGCATAGCGAAAGGGGGTGCAAATGCACTCCCTTTG
>NZ_GG749279.1:184682-186053 GCF_000160555.1 Centipeda noxia ATCC 43541 | reverse complement strand
CTAGTGCATATGAAGAAAAAAACAATATACTCCCTGTAAAAAAGACCCGCCCCCCTTTCCCGCGCCTATCTGTACGAAACGGCCGCCTAACAACAATTCAAGGGGCAAAATAGGAAATAGCGCCATTAAAAGAAAGGCAATAGCTATTCCTGTCATACATTGCAACACTTGTATACTAGCCTCACCTCTTCTATACCAATATACTGTTTGAATGAATCTTAATATCAAGACAGAATAAAACAAACCTATAAGGATATCCATGTAGCATCGTCCTTGTTATCTCTATTTTGTTTTTTCAGCAGCTTTCCCTTCATCTGTTTCAGTTGGAACCACTCTTTGACAGCCTCTTTGAGAGGTGTGCTATTCCGCTGTATTTGCAATAATATCTATAGCCGCCCCATCATAGATACAATTATTCTCAATAATTTAGATACACATACAGCATCCCCAAAGCACCCACCAAGGAAGAAAACGTTGCAACGATTTGATATCTCCTTATGTCTTTTTTTGTTTCAAAAGAAAATAAAATTGAAGGTGGCCAGTTGCTTTCTGCTCCATGTTTCATTGCAATGATTTTTGCATTAAAGAAAGATATGACATGAAGATTAAAACTAAAACACATCATGCTTAGCCAGAAAAAACCTTCATGCATATTGTTCGTCATTGCAAAAAAGACCATCCTATCCATAAGATAAAACATGATTGGATAGTTGATGAAGAATATCCAAACATTTATAAGATATCCTCGCTCATCTTTATATTTCCAATCAATATGTCGATTATATAAATCCTTGAAATATAATCCTCCTATTATCAAAAAGAATAAGTCTAAAGCAACCTTCATCAATTTCCTCCTTGCAACTACTTAGTGATTTAAATAATATCCCTTTAAATAGTCCGTAAATGTTGCAATACCAACATTAACAAAAGGAACAGCAATTATCCCAACTCCAGTTGCTGTCAAAGAACTATCAAGACCTGATGTAATCAAAAAAGAGGCACCGTTTATCACCGTGGCTACAACAAACTTCTCACCATTATACTTTTGGGCATCTTGATAGGTATCATAAATAAGCCCCAGTGGACTTAACACACCTACTTTTGTCAGACGCCCCTGTTTCACTACATACGCAGGGATTTCTTTTTGTAGGCTTCTATACTCCTTTGCAAGACTATCTGCCTGTTTAATTTGTGCCGTGCCGGGGTCATGCTTAGCAATCTTGTTGATTTCCTTAATCACGGCTTCGTTGAGGCCTGCACCTGCGACGCCCGAGGTAAAGCCCGCCCCCGTGATGCTGCTCATGATGCCGCCGATGGCCATATGGACAAGGATTTTCGTTCCTTTGCCGTCGTTCGGAAGTTTATGCGCAA
>NZ_GG749279.1:182643-184210 GCF_000160555.1 Centipeda noxia ATCC 43541 | reverse complement strand
GTAATGTTCGGCACCTATAATAAGATTATCTCTCCTCATCTCCGAGTATCGCCGATATGCAGATTTCATAATATCCATTTCCTTGAGAAATTTTGGCAACGTAATCTTTTTTATAACCCCGCATATAATTCCCCCCCTCGGTCACATCACGCCACCCATTTGCAATCATTTCCTGTTTGTTAAATATATGATACATATCGCCCTTCACCTTAATATAAAATTGACGATCTCCTCCTATAAAAGTCTTATTTTCAATATCAAGGACTGTTTCGGTCTGTATCTCTTTTAGATCATGCAGCGCATAAACAAGAATGAGTTCGCGAGTTTTCGTGTGCTTATCAAAGAGGAGTGGGAGATATAAATATACATAGGAAAATATAAGTATCACTCCTATGATCACAACTTTAAATTTTCTATCAATCAATCTCCATCTCTCCCATTTCCGATAAGAATCAGATACTCATTCCCTTTTTGAGATATTGAATACTCGATATTTTCATCTGGTGATTTATAGTGATTATATTCAACCTCTATCCCATCTTTGTAACTTTTTTCATGGGTTTTCAACTCCAATTCTCCTTTGTATCGTTTCATCTCCTGCTCTATACCTCGTGGGCTACTGTACTTAATTATTATACTAAATCGTTTACCAAGGCGATCGCTAGGGATAGCTTCTATGACATCGTGTTTAGGTGGCAAATCAAGTTCTTGAAAAGCAACGAGAAAATTATTCCAATTTTCTCGTTCTTTTGTTTTAATCCCATATATATAGATAGCAAAACATAATAGAGCAACAGAATAGATAGTTAATATGATGAACTTTCTCTTTTTCATAATTAAAAATCCTTTTGTTCTCCTTCGTAAAGTGTTCCTCCTAGAGAAAGCCCGGCCCCCGGCGTAGTGCCTACGAAATCATAAACAAAGTAATATTTTCCAAATCCCCAAGCAATTCCTTTTCCCACCCCCATACTTATAGCCCCGTCAATAGACGGTCCTGTCAATTGCTCTTTTATTATGTTAGGATCAGTGATAATATTTCCATCTGAATCTTCCAAATGCCCTCGCCCCATTATCATGCTAGCCCCCCAAGGAGCTTTTCCAGCTCCTAAACTATATGAACTATACACCGGTGTCCCTTCCACATTAAATACCATAATTGTTCCTTGCACGCTTACACCATATGCTCCACCGGATACTCCTATGAGGTTACAATATCCCTCTGGTAGATTATGCACAATATTGTCATCCCGAATTGCCTCCCTAACAAACTGAATTTCTGTGAGCAAGCTATTATTCTTTGTCCCGCTTGCCGCCGCTGCGGCACCTGCTCCCGCTGTTCCGCCGGCTGCTCTGGCTGCCGCCGCGCCGACGATAGCGCTCACGATTTGTGCCGCGCCGGGATCATGCTTGGCAATCTTGTCAATTTCTTTAATCACGGCTTCGTTCAGTCCCGCACCCGCGGCGCCCGATGTGAAGCCCGCCCCCGTGATGCTGCTCATGATGCCACCGATGGCCGCGTGGACAAGGATTTTCGTTCCTTTGCCGTCGTTCGGGAGTTTATGCGCGA
>NZ_GG749279.1:174640-182155 GCF_000160555.1 Centipeda noxia ATCC 43541 | reverse complement strand
ACGCCGTTTGCGAATTTACGGTAGGAGACTCCCTTACTGCCTGCGCTGTAGGAGGCGCTGTTCTCTATATTGTCATAGGTAAGGGTTCCCGTCGTGAGTTTGTTCTTTTCGGGAGACGCTTCGCTTGCGATAACGGCGCCCTTGAGGTCGGTGTTCTTCTCTGCGTGGATGTCGAAGCCGTCTGCACCCGCATAGATGCCCGCCTGTCCCGTGACGCTCTTCCAGCGGGAGTCGATCTTCCCTCTGCTGTAGGAGGCGCCGATGTCGGGATCTTTGGCATTGATCTTCCCGCCGGTTACGGATGCGCTGATGTTAAAGCCCGACGAGGAGTTCTTTTCTCTGTAGTCGTCTTTTTCCTGCAGGCTCTCGATATTCAGATTGCCGCCGACGCGCATCTCAACTTTCCTGCCCGATGCCTGCGATCCGATGATATCGGTATCCGCGCCCGAGGTCATGGAGAGTTTTTCTTTTGCCTGCACAAGCGCGGGAGTATAGGTCGTGCGGTCGCCGATGCCGGTACTGCTTGCACGGTCGGCGTGAATGCCGACGTCTGTGATGCCGCCCGCGAAGCTATAGGTGACGCTGACGCCTGCGGAGCTCGAGCGTTCTTTGGTCACGGTATGCGTGATATTCTCCGCGGCACGGAGGTCAATGTTCTTCTTGGCCTCGAGATTGACGTTGTTCCCCCGGAGTGCGCCTCCCGTCATAGAGATGTCGGTTTCGCGCGCACGAAGGGAGAGGTCGGTGCCGGCCTCTATTTTGCTGCCTGTGTTCTCGTGCGAGAGGATCTCCGTTGTACTCGATGAGTGCGAGCTGCCGAAGCCGATATTGAGGCTGAATAGGTTCTTCGGGTTCACCAGTTCCTTATCAAATGCTGCGCGGTCTTCGGGACTGAGCCGTTTTCTAAATTTCGCAAGTTCACGGATGCCGTTGCCAAGGTTATAGAGTTCTTTGCCTGCCTTCCACGCATAGAGCGCTTTGAGGCGATTATCTTCTACCTGTCCCATGCGGCGGATCGGCGCCGCGATGAAGGTGTTGAAAGCATCGATCGCAGGATTGCTGATGCTGACGGAAAGTCCCGACTGCGATACTTCATGGGTATACTTTTCCTTGACGACGTTGTCTTTGCCGTCAAGCTGAACGCCAGCGGCGGTGATGCTTGCCTCCTTGCCTGCGTAGAGTGCGGCGTTGGCGAGATGCGCGTCTTTATCGGCCGCGATGTTGACGCTTCCTTTTGCCGCAATGATCGTTCCCCGCTGTGTGAGGGCGTCTCCTTCGTAGGTGTCGGTGGTCTTCTTGCTCCCGATGAAGACGCCGAATCCCTGTCCCATGATGCCGGATTTCTTGACGCTCTTATAGTTCTCGGAGATGTCTCTCTGCGCTTCGGGAGTGAGGCTGACGGCGCCTTTCGCCCCCACCGAGACGTTCTCGTCCGCGGCGATGTTCGCGGCTTTGAGTTCGATGTCGTTATCCGCCGAGATGTCGACGTTCTTCCCGCTGATCGTCGTTCCTACGGCATGCTCGCTCTCCCGGCGGGTTCGGACGGCGGTTGTGGTACTTGAAAGAAGCCCTTGGGCTTTGTACTTGATCCCGTAGGCGTCATTTGCAATTTCTCTGCCCGCGGTGAGGGAGATGTCTTTGTCTGCCTTGAGATTGACGTTCCCTTCGTCGCTGCGGATGTAGGCGGCGCGCGCGTCAATGTCCTCTCCCGCGGTGAGGGAGACGTCGCCGCCCGCTTTGATGGTTGTGCCGAGCTCTGTGCTCCGCTTGGTACGGAGATAGTTGTCTCCATTCAGGGTCATGTCTTTATCTGCGGAGAGGGTGTCGGTCGTTAGGTGAATGCTTTCTCCTGCGTTTAGCTCGACGATGCCGTTCTTTCCTGCCGCTGAGAGAGTCGCCCCCTTGAGGTCTATGTTCTTTTGGGCGTCAAGCGTCAGTGTGCCGCTATCTCCTGTGACTGAGATGCCTGCCATACGACGAGCGACGTCCTGATGGGCGAGATGCTCGATGTCGTTCTTGGAGGAGATACTTCCTCCAGCAATGAGTTCTGCTTTTCTTTCTGCGGTGATGCCGCCGTTTTGACGGATGTCGCCGCTCGTTTTGACGGATGCTGTCCCCGCATAGATATCTCCCTCGTTGGTAAAGGTCTTCGCATCCACGCGAACGTCTTCTTTGCCAAACATCAGTCCTGCGTTCCGGACGTTTTCCGTACTGTTGATAGAAATATTCTTTGCGCTGATGATGCTCCCGTCGGGACTGAGTGTGAGTCCCTTCGTCGATGTGAAGTAGACGTGCGGCACGAGGACTTTCTGACGGATGCCGCCCACTTCTACTTCGCGTTCTTCGATCCAGACGATGTCGCTCTTGAGCTTTGCGATCTGTTCTTTGGAGAGGGCGATGCCCGGGGTGAGCTGCAGGTCTTTGGCAGCTGCGACGCCCGCATCCATGAGCGCCTGGATCGCGTCATCGTTATTCTCGTATCCATCGGGAAGGATACTTCCTGTGTGCTGCAATATCTGATCGATGATCAGCCGGCGCTCGTAGAATCCGTCGCCGAGGCGTTTCTGCACGGCATCGGGGTTCCACTTGAGCTGCTCGAGCATGTAGTCCGAGGAGAGGAATCTGTTCTTATCGGTAAAGGCGGGATCGGTCTCTATGAGATACTTTGCTCCAGATTCCGGATGGAGCCGAAAGAGTGCGCCCGGATCCTTGAGCGTTGTGATGCCGTCGCCGAGGTGCAGGAGCTCCTGCGCGGTCTTATCGATGGAGAAGGGATCAAGGAAGCTATTCACATTCCTGCGAGTCGGGAGGGTAACGTCATTTTCATCGCCAAGGGTAGCAATGCCGAGGGAATGCGGCTGACCCTCTTCTACCTGCGGGGTCATGAAGACGGCGCCGTGGAATTTGCGTATGTGTCCTGGATGCCAAAAACTCCTCCGTTCGGTATAGCTTGCTCGTGTATAGCCGAATGTAATGGTCCTTGGATCGGTCTCGGCGGCAATGTTCTCTATCGTTCCGGTGACGTTGAGATGTTTGCCCGCGACGACTTGGCTGTTGTCGTTTTTGAGGTTTCCTTGGATGGTAAGGTTCCCGCCGCTCTCGATGACGCCCGCGTTTGTCATGCGGATGACGTTCTCTGAGCTCTGGGTCTGCGTATGGATGAAGGTGCACAGCTGGAATTTATCCGGATTTCCTTGATGGTAGGCGCCGTATCCGTTATAGAGTTTGTCGAATTCTCCGGCGTCGAAGGTCTGTCCCTGTTCAGGGTTGCCGGGTTCGTCGATGCGGATGCGCAGGGGATTGCTCCGCAGAGGGCTGACGACGCGCTGCACGGAAAACGCGCCGTTCTCGTTCCGAACGATCGGTGCGGTAATGTGCATATTGCCGCCGCTCTCGATGCGTGCACCGCTGTTCATGACGGCATCTTTTGCATTGAGCGTCATGTCGCTGCCGCTGTAGAGGATGCTGTCGGCGCTGTTTTTGATCTCTCCCGCTTCTACGCTGAGGTTCTTGCGTGCAGCAACGGCGCCTGCGCGGCGCTTTTCGAGTGCTGTGCGTGCGGTTTCGGTGATTTCTTTCTGCTGCTCGTAGGCTGCTGTTGCGGCCTTGATATCCAGCTGATACCTGCGCTGTGCTCTTGCGCTGCGCAGCTGCGTGACGTCCTGCCGGACGATGGCATCGAGGGCGTCGGATTTCTCTTTGAGAAGGGCGACTTCTTGTTGAAGTTTCTGCTCTAGCGCTTCGTTCCGCTGATTGACGAGGGTGTCCGCTTTGATGGCGATGTCGTTGCCGTAGATGCGGCCGCCTTCGTCGAGCTGTATCTTCCCGGCATCTGCCGCTACGCTCCCACCGCTACTCAAGAGTCCCGTGACGTGGACGGTGCCGTCTGCGTCGATGGCGGCGGCCTCGGTGGCAATGAGCTTGCCGCCCATGTTGACGCCGAGGCCCTTTTCTGTGCCGACGAGGCGAATCTTGTTCGCGTACATGCCGCCGACGGCCGCAACGTCGAGCGTGACGGTCGGCTTTTCGCCGGTTCCTTCGATCGGTGCGGCTGCGAGGCTGTCATAGGAGACGTCGTTTGCGCCGCCGATGTGCGTTGTGTGATTGGCGAAGATGTCGGCGTTGATGCGCTCTGCACGGGTGAGGACTTCGAGGCTGCTCGCTCCGCGGGCGTCGATTCCTTTCCCCTCAAAGGAAACGGCTCCCTCGGTGACGCGAATGCGGTCAAGGGAACCGTCTCTTCCAAACTCTGGACGCCCCGTGGTGAGGATCGCCCGATCGGTATTGATGAACCCGCCGCCACTCACGCGAATGCCGTTTTCGTTCGCAATGACGACGTCGGCCTTTGATCCTGCGACTTCGAGGAAGCCGTTCATGTTGGTGATGCCTGGGCCCGTCACCTGGTTGACGATGATCTGTGCGGGGCCGTAGGCGAGGTTCGGGTTGCGGTCGATCCATCCCGCAAGTTCGGTTTTGGAAATGGTATAGCCGTTGTTGAGGATGAGTCCTGCGGGATCGATGCTGAGTTCGCTGTATTCGTTGAGGGAGACGCCGGCACCGTTCGTTGTTGCGATGTTGACGACGGGGACGCCGTTTTCAGCCTGCGTTACGATCGGGCGCCGCTCTTCGGGCGCCGCCGCGTCGGGCACGGCCGCCGCGAAACTGATCTGCTGAAATGTGAACATCCCGAGCGTCAGATAGGCCGCGATGCGTTTTGCGAGTAGGTTCTTACGTTTCATGGTCTCTATCCTCTCTGTCATTCTAACACTTAAAACTGCACTGCGGCACGAAATCCGGTGGTCATGCGGTCGGCGGGAAAGCCGTGGGGACGCCGGATCGGTGCGGCGATGAAGAGGTCATAGGTGAGGTCCTTTGCGATGGCGCCGCGCACGCCGAGCACGGTTCCCATGAGGCTGTGCCCGAACTGTGTCTCTACGCTCGGGCCGTAGATCATGCCGAGATCGAGGCCGATATAGAGACTCGCGTCGAGTTCTTTGAAGTATGCGGCAATCTCATTACGCCAGTACCAGCCGCTCTCCCCCGTGAGGGTGAGTTCTCCATCAAAGCCTCGCACGGTATAACGTCCGCCGATGCTCACCATGTCTGTGCTGTAGAGTCTCGCTCCGCCTGTAGTCCACTGTCCGTGAAGGGAGGAGGTAAAGGAACCCCGGCGCTTTCCCATCAGGATGGGCTTTTGGTAGTCGAGGTCGAGCAGCCACATATGATATCTGGATTTTGGAGCGTCCGGATGTGTGTTTTCTCTCTGTGCGCCGAACCAATCGACGCCCATGCGGTGCGACAGCCGGCCAAAGATCTGCACGCTGCCGATGTTTTGCTTTTGGGTGATGCCGAACTCTAAGGAGGTCATCTCCTTGTCTTGGATGGGGATGCGCACGCCGTTGATGCGCTGCTCCGAATCTCTCTTTCGGATACTCACTTCAAGCGCCGTTTTTCCGGTCTGCGTCCGAGATAGAACCCGATTCCACGTTAGCCTGGTCGTGCGCGAGGCGCCGCCGCTGACGAATGGATACGGCCGCACGTGCACGGTCTGCCGGTAATCGCTCCGATAGTGCGAGAGCGAGAGGGTATCGTAGCCGAGCGGGAGGGCATAGTAAAAGTTCTTGCCGCGCGTCCCCCTCCGATAGCCGTCATGGGCACCGTCCAGGTCAAATCCGAGACGCAGGAGATCGCTCGCCCCCGTGGGGCTGTCGATGCCGAGCGTAAATCCCGTCTGTATTTTCCCCGTAGCTTCAAGTCCTGAGTTGTCGACGGAGAGGATGCCAAAGACGTTCCTCCCGCGCTGCACGTTGAGCTCTACGTCGCTGTACCCTTCCCTGTCGGAGGGGATGAGGCGGATGTCAACGCGCTGCGACGATACTTTGTGCATCTGCTCAACGCCCTGCTCAAGGGCGCGTAGGTTTAGAACGTCGCCTTTTCGTATGGGAAAAGAATTTCGCCACGGGATGTGCGGACTGCCCTCGGCGTACTTTATCTCTCCCATGTATCCGATCCGAAGGTCGAGCATAAGGCTACCGTCCTTGAGGTTCTGTTCGGGCAGGGTGACGCGTGTGGTGACATAGCCGCGTGCCAGCAGCTTTTGATTGAGTTCGCGCAGTATGTTGTTGACGGCGCTTAGGTCCATTTTTCTGCCTTCGTACCGTTTCGTGATACGGGTGAGGAAGCTCCACTTGTCACCGGAGCCGCGCAGCGTGATTTCGCGAATGAGAAAGGTCTGCCCGCCCGGTGACGTCTCCACCGGCTGCGCCCCGACGTCTCCGGGAGTCAGATGCACCGACGGCTCGCGGCGGCGTGCTTCCCGCTCGGCCTCCTGCCGCCGCGCCTCATCCAACTGTTCCTGCCGGCTGTCATCCCCCGGTGCAGCGTAGGCGTAATTTGCTATTCCTGACAACGCCAACGTACAAAGTACAGCGCAACAGATCTGACGGTTCATAAATTCTCGCCTCATTCGCTTCTATTATTGATTTTATTATACAATAATCAAAACTATGGCACAAACAGAACAAAGGTCCTAAAACTGAAGCTATTCCCTAGGAATGACACTGCGTTGTAGTTATTCCAGTAGTAATAATTTAACGTAAAGATAATTTTTTGATTTCTATAAGGATGTTTGAAGGAAATGAAAAACGACTTTCCTGATTATATCCTTTTTAGCTCCCCTTATTTATGATCCGTTTCTATCTTTATAATGTCATCCTAGGAGCATTTACCTCGTATCAATATGGATTCAGCGTTGTTCATTGCGGCTACCAAAATGATACTAGAGGGAAACGTCAGCGTTGCGTTCGCACGCGACACTGTAATCTGGCGATCCTCAATCGGCTCACGCAGCACCTCAAGTGTCTTCTTGCTGAACTCCGGCAGCTCATCCAGAAAGAGCACGCCATGATGCGCAAGCGTCACCTCGCCCGGACGCGGAATACTGCCTCCGCCGATCATCGCCACCGTCGAGGACGTATGATGCGGACTGCGGAAGGGGCGCGTCGTCACAAGCCCCGTATCCTTGCCGAGCAGTCCCGAGATGCTGTAAATCTTTGTGATCTCAATGGCTTCTTCCTTTGTCAGCTCCGGCAGAATCGAAGGCATCCGACGTGCCAGCATCGTCTTGCCCGAGCCGGGAACGCCAACCATGAGGACATTGTGCCCTCCTGCTGCCGCAATCTCAAGCGCACGTTTCGCCTGATACTGCCCCTGTACGTCCGCAAAGTCATCGGTAAACGCAGCGTCCTTTTTCTGTTCTGTTGCTTGTGGCTCAGCGGGAGTCAGTGTTTCTGCCCCTGTCAAATGACGCACAAGCTGCGCCAGATTCTCGACCGCATAGACCTTCAGCCCATCAATGAGGAGTGCCTCGTCTGCATTAGACGGCGCAACGTAAAACTCTGTGAGACCATGTTCCCGCGCCGCAATCGCCATCGGGAGAATGCCGCTGATCGGACGACAGTTCCCGTCAAGAGAAAGCTCCGCTGAGAAAAGTGCGTTCTGCACTGCCGTCTCGGG
>NZ_GG749279.1:144633-174398 GCF_000160555.1 Centipeda noxia ATCC 43541 | reverse complement strand
GTCTATCCCGAGGGTCGTCGCACCATAAGTCTTTGCAAACAACGGCCTTCCCTCCTACGTTTCAAATATAAGAAAATTATAACACAGGATAGGGGGAGATGGCTAATGATTCTTTGCAAAAGAAAAGAGATTCCAAACGCTAGGCAGGGCGAGTGGGATCTCTTATGTAACAAATGTTTGACAAAGCTACAGTGATTACTATCTTGCAGATAACATGATTTCAATTGTTAACAAGTCGAGCATTTCATTTCAAATATTCAGTTACAAGATCAACAAATTTACCTATATCTAGAAAATAATTAGGATAAGCGGCTTTGACTCCTGCAAAAGAAGATGCCCTTATCAAAACAATATCCAACGGCATATTACCGCGCTGGCTTTCAAGGAAATCGTATTGTGCATTAGCTTCCTCTATTTCACTCGGTTTATAAAATTGTCTATGTAATGTACGGTTTTTATAATTTAGTTGCAGAATATAATATCCACGCTTGTCCGGAATATTATCTACATCATGATCAATTACAGTTCGTATTGCCTGTAACATCTCCAACACATGATGATTGTCATTTATTTGTTTAATTTCTGAAATCAGTGCTTTTTGATTCATAGATGTCCCTGGAACAACAGAACACTGTTCTCTAAGGGCAAAAAGAGATGATACTACAACAAAAAAACGTTTTGTTCTTTCATCTCCTTCGCCAGCTTTCAGAGCTTGGTTAGTAAAAAGTCCAATGGTTTCGACCGCAGTTGCCCAAATATGTTGAAGATGCGTCCGAAATTGTAATTCTACTAGCATTTGATACCGATTATAAGCATCCTTTCCCACTCTATCAGACTTAAACCTATATACCAAATGAAGAGAGCGATAACCGGAGATCTTAGGCTGTTCGATATAATCATACGTCCTCTTTAATTCATGACGAATCTTTGAATGTTGAAATTGTCGACTATACGAATATACCTCCTGAATTGTTGGTAAAACGATACGACATCCACCAAGATCTTGGATTCGATATAGCAACATGCCTTTTTCTCTTTGAAGTTTACCAATGATAGAATCCATTCGTTTCATACGCTCAGCAACAAGAATATCAACACGTGTTTGCGCTTTTCTCCTTAGATTCATATAAAAAACATGGAGAGGATATGCATGAGACGCACGCCAATTATCAATAATGGCTAAAGCCATCGCTTTTTCTTCTTCATCTGTATTTGAATCTCGAACTATTCGCCCGGCTTCATTTATTTGTCTTTGAGAATACTCCGGAATCTTCCAACGTGGCTGTGTGATGCTCATTATTAATCTCTCCTCAGTTCCACGGGATTGTGCTGACAATCGCCTGCACGGCTTCGACAGGGAGCGGCTCTTCGAACGAGAGAGAGAATGTATAGCCGCCGCGCGACCAGAGGGCAAGGCTGACAAGTTTTTCGCTGCCTTTGACGCGGATGTACTGGCGGCCAGTTTGAACCACCTGATTGACTTCATAGACTGTGCTGTCTCCGCTGATATCCGAATCCCCCTTTGCCATGCGAAAGAGGATTTCCTTGCCTGCATCATTGCGGTAGAATATCTCAGCGAGGCTCTTATCAATGACGATGATGTCCTTCTGCACATAGCCCACGGGCAAAAGTGTCGGCGTATAGACAGGAAGCCCGACAATTGCCCATGCATCCCGCACGCTTGTATATTCAACGAGCGGCGAGGGCATTGCCTGCGTATGTCCGCTGCCCACAAGAACTGCAGAGGCCGTAAGTCCCGCAATCAATACACGTTTCATTCCATGTGTTTTCACCGCATACCTCTCATTTCTTCGCTTTTGTTTTCTTCTGGAACACATCCTTCTTCTTATGCGCATTGCCCAGCATCTCCCGCGCATTCGCCAGCGCTGTCTCAGTGACATCATCACCGGACGCCATGCGTGCAATTTCTCGTACACGCTCCTCGTCTGAGAGGCATTCCACCTGCGTCACAGTCGCCTCCCCTTTAACACATTTGGAAATATACAGATGTGTATCCGCCATGGAGGCGATCTGAGGGAGATGCGTGATACAGAGCACCTGCTTGTAATGTGCAACAAAGGCGATGCGCTCGGCAACCATCTGAGCAGTTCGTCCGCCGATGCCCGTATCAATCTCATCGAAGATCATGCTCGCTGTGCTGGTGTCACGCGCAGCGATGACTGTCTTGATAGCGAGTGCGATGCGTGAGAGTTCGCCGCCCGAAGCAATCTTCTCGATCGGTTTTTCTTCCTCACCGACGTTTGCGGAAAAGATCATTGTAAGGCTGTCCGCACCGCAACTCGTGTATTTTCCCTCCGGTGAGACAAGAATATGAAAACGCGCCTTCGGCATACCGAGCTCCTGCAGTTCACGCTCAATCTCAGCAGAGAGTGCCGCGCCGGCCTTCTGTCTGCGCTCTGTGAGTTCTGCCGCAAGCCCCCGCAGTCTCTGGTACAATGCAGCAATATCCTCTTCCAATTTGGCCATATCTGCATCATAGTTGTCAACGGCCGCAAGCTCCCCGCGAATATCTGCCATATGCTCAAGTACGGTGGAGATGCTTCCGCCATATTTCTTTTTGAGCCGATCAATAACATCCATACGTGCCTGCACTTGATCAAGCCTTGCAGGATCCGTGTCAATGCCCTCCAGATAGTCCCGCACTTCATACGATGCCTCCTGCAGAGAAATGTAAGCTTCTCCAACCATCGTCTGCACATTCGAAAGGCCGTCATCATATCGTGCGATCTCATCCAGCACACGTGTAACCCGTGCAAGTGCAGAAAGTACAGCGATTCCTTCGGCACTGTCCTCACTGAGCAAATCGTGTGCTTCGGCGGCGTGTTCCGCAAGTTTTTCTGAATGGGAAAGCCGACGAATCTCAGCCGCGAGTTCCTCATCCTCACCCTCACGCAATTCTGCCTCAGCGATCTCGCGTTCCTGCCAGCGCAGCATATCCAGCCGCTCACTGATCCCTTCGATCTCCTCCGCACGTTCTGTTCGGAGTCTGGATTTCTCCTTCCACACTCCATAGACCTTCTGGTATTCCGCCAGGCATGCCGACAGATCACGATCCCCACCCTCGAGCAGCTGACGCTGTGTATCCTCGTGCAGAAGAGCAAGGTTCTCATTCTGCCCATGGATATCTACGAGGTGCAAAGCAATTTTTTTCAAAAAAGATAAAGTTACATGGCTGCCGTTGACAAGAATTGAGCTTTTTCCTATCCGCGAAACTTTGCGGATAATGATGAGTTCGTCATCGTATTCAATTTCCTGTTCTTCAAGCAGGGGCAGCATTTCATCTCTTTCATCAACGGAAAAGACAGCTTCAACGCGGAGAAAGTCACAGCCGCTGCGAATCATGTCGCTCGATATCCGCTGTCCGAGAATTGCACCGATCGCGTCGATGAGAATGGATTTTCCCGCGCCGGTTTCTCCGGTCAGGATATTCAGCCCGGAGCCGAACTCCACCGCAACCTCTTCGAGCAGGGCAAAATTCCATACGCGGAGGCTATGCAGCATTGCGTTCCCCTCCCATCAACGCAGCAGTGCCTGGATGCGTGCGGCCACAGATTCTGCTGCATATTTCGGCTTGACCAGCAGGAAGATGCTGTCATCCCCCGCAACCGTGCCGAGGACTTCCGTCCATCCTGAGGAATCAAGTGCAGATGCTACCGTTGAAGCTCCTCCGGGGATGGTCTTGATCAGAACGATATTCTCGCTGAAGTCACAAAGAACTACATTGTCCTTGAAGAGCCGCTTCATCTTTCTCTCAGAGAAGCGCACACTCTCGCTTGGCGTCAAAGCATATCGATAGCGGCCGTTGCCGGCAGGAACCTTAACGAGATAAAGTTCCTTAATATCGCGCGATATTGTTGCCTGCGTAACGCGCACATGACGCACGCGCAGAGCCTCCGCAAGGGCATCCTGCGTCTCAATGATCTCCTCTTCAATGATTTTCTTGATAAGGTCGTGGCGTCGACTTTTCATTCCGCTCTCTCCTAGCAATTTCTCCAGAGTTTTGTCCGCAGTGTCTGATAGTAGTCCTTGTCCTCGAATTTAATGATCCCCGCCCGCACATCCGAGCATTTCACGGTAACAATATCATCCGGATGAATCGTTGTCGTCTCCTGCCCGTCCAATGTGACAATGATGCTCTGCCGCATATCGAGCAGGTGAATATGCACGACATCCTCCTCGCGAATGATGAGCGGACGGATATTGAGCGTATGTGCACAGATCGGTGTGAGAATCAGTCCCTTTACCATCGGATTGATGATGGGCCCGCCTGCCGAGAGCGAATACGCCGTAGATCCCGTCGGCGATGCGACAATGAATCCGTCTGCCTTGCATTCGACGAGCGGCGTTTTGTTCACCGTCAGTCCGAGCGAAATAATGCGCGCGACATCGCCCTTAGTCACAACGATGTCATTGATTGCATAGCCGAGAAAATGCTCCGCTCCCTCCTTTGTCACATAGCCCGCAAGAAAAGGCCGCCATTCTATATGGTAGCTGCCTTCACAGAGCTTTTCCAGCTTCTCCTCCAGCTCATTCTGCTCGATGTCCGCCATAAAGCCGAGCGTCCCCATATTGATGCCGCAGACAGGAACCGGATTCTCGGCATATCTGCGGCAAATGCCGAGCAGCGTTCCGTCTCCGCCGAGACTGAGTGCAAAATCTGCCGGCAGATGCTCAATATCATCGACGCCGTATTCTTCCATGCCGAACTCAACCGCGCGCTCGCGAGACAAAATCATGCGCGCATCCCGTGCAGAAAAGAATTTACGAATGCGAAGCAGAACCTGCCGCGTCTCCGGCTTAATCAAATTCGGAAAAATTGCAACCGTCAACATAGAAATCTAAGCACCTCATCCATCCAGCGTCCGATGCGCCTCTGCCACAACGGCAGCGACCGTGTTCTCACCGAATCCCGCACTGTGGTCCCCTCCCATCGTCAGATGCAGAAGATATTCGATGTTCCCCTTTGGCCCCTTGATCGGTGAGAACGTAAGACCGGAGGCAATAAATCCGAGATCCTCTGCCACAGTAAGGACCGCACGAATAACGGACGTATGCACTGTCGGATCGCGTACGACGCCGTTCTTGCCTACATGCTCTTTCCCCGCTTCAAACTGCGGCTTGATGAGCGCAATCGTTTCTCCGTCGTCCTTGAGCAGTATACGAACAACCGGCAGCACCTTATCGAGCGAGATAAATGCCACATCGATCGAGGCAAAATCAAGTGGCTGTCCCAATGTCTCTGCCGTGACATTTCGAATATTTGTCCGCTCCATGTTGACGACGCGCGTATCCGTGCGCAGTTTCCAATCGAGCTGCCCGTAGCCGACATCAATCGCATAGACCTTTGCCGCACCGTTCTGCAGCATACAGTCTGTAAATCCGCCCGTCGAAGCACCAATGTCTGCCGCAATTTTCCCGGTAAGGACTGTGCCGAATGATTCCAGTCCCTTGGCCAGCTTCAATCCGCCGCGGCTGACATAGGGCAGATCTTCCCCCACGACACGCAATGAGGATAGAGGCGAGACCGTCGTCCCCGCCTTATCGACACGCTGCTCGTCGACCAGTACCTGACCGGCCATGATGAGCCGCTTCGCACGCTCGCGGCTCGCGGCAAAGCCCCGCGCCACAAGCAAAAGATCCAACCGCTCTTTTTTCAAAATATCGCCTACTGTTTTCGATTTACGAGATATGATACCAGCTCCCGCAGAAAGGATGCTTCCGAACCGAAGACGGCAAGCGCCGCAAGGGCTTCATCCACGGTGCGCCGAGCAAGCTCCTGCGCCGCAGAAAGAGAGGTCAGCGTCACATAGGTCGACTTATGGTTTTTCTCATCGCTTCCAACCGGCTTTCCAATATCCTCTGCATTTCCAACCACATCGAGGATGTCATCCGTGATTTGGAAGGCCAGACCAAAATGATCAGCATATGCTGTAAGTGCTGTAAGCTGCTGTTCGGACGCCCCTCCAAGAATCGCGCCGCTGCGCAGTGCCGCATGAAAGAGCGCGCCTGTCTTGCCCATATGAACACGTCGGAGCTCATCCAACGAGATCGTTTTATTCTCTGCCTGCAGATCGAGCACCTGTCCTCCGACCATGCCCTCAGCCCCTGCCGCCCGACTGATCTCATCTACTACGCGCAGCAGCGATACAGCGGGAACATCCTTTTGACGGAGAAGTACTGTAAAGGCGAGCGTAAGAAGTGCATCCCCCGCAAGAATCGCGATGCCATCGCCGTAGACCTTGTGATTTGTCAGCTTCCCGCGGCGGTAGTCATCGTTGTCCATCGCGGGAAGGTCGTCATGGATGAGTGAATAGGTGTGAATCATCTCTAATGCGCACGCCGCAGGCAGCAGCTTCGTACCGTCTGAGCCCACAGCATCCGCCGCAGCCATCAGCAAAATAGGTCGCAGGCGCTTCCCCCCTGCCATCAGACTATATTCCATTGCCTCCCGCAGGGTATTATCCAGGATATCCGTCTTTGCCAGTTCATCCCGCAAGGCTCGCTCGATGAGCTCCTGACGATTCCGCCAAAGTTCTTTCATCTCAGCCCCCGATCTGCAGTTCTTCTTCCACAACGCCAGACGCTGATTCTTTGACCAGAAGGTCCATCGTCTCTTCAGCACGCTTCAAAGACTTCATGCAGAAATCAGATAGCTTAATCCCCTCGGAATATTTTGCCATCAGGTCTGCCAACGATAGATCCCCAGTCTCAATCTCAGAGACAATATGCTCCAGTTCACCAAGTGCATCCTCGAATGTCATCTCTTTTTTACGTGCCATTCTGCTTCTCCTTTGCCTTAACCACAGCAGATATTTTCCCATCCGCAAATGTGATATTCAAATGATCTCCAACGGACAGCTCCTTCGCTCTGCTCACCGTTCTCCCATCTTTCTCGACGATGCTGAATCCTCGGTACAGAATCTGCACAGGATTAAGCAGCTCAAGCCGCTTCAAAATGAGTTCAAGATGATGCCGCGTATTCGTACGCTGTTCCTTGACAGCACGATAAAGCTGCTCCGTCACATGATCAGTATGTTGAATTGGAGCGGAAAGCAAGAGGCCCGGATTCCTGCGCCACGGGCGGTCCGTAAGACTTTTCAAATACGACATACGCTGACCCATCTGGCGTTTCCTTCCCGCGGAAAGACGTGTAAGGAGACCCGCGGCATATTGACACAGCTCGCCTGCATCCGGAACCGCAAGCTCCGCAGCCTGTGAAGGAGTTGCTGCACGCCGATCGCTGACGAAATCCGCCAGCGTCGTATCTGTCTCATGTCCCACGGCGGAGATCACCGGAATTTTCGAATCATAGATCGCGCGCACAACGATTTCCTCATTGAATGCCCAGAGGTCTTCTGCTGATCCTCCTCCGCGTCCCACAATGAGAACATCTACTGGATATTTCCTGTTGAAAAATTTCACCGCCCCTGCAATCTGCCCTGCTGCCTCTGTCCCCTGCACGAGGACAGGGCAAAGAATCAACTGGATGCCGGGCCAGCGCCGCTTAGTCACCTTATGAATATCACGCAGGACCGCACCAGCAGATGAGGTAACGATGCCAATGCGGCGCGGGAAACGGGGCAGAGGCTGTTTATGCGTTTCATCGAAAAGCCCCTCGGCAGCAAGCCTCTCCTTGAGCTGTTCAAAAGCAAGCGCAAGAGCTCCTGCTCCCTCCGGGGTTAATGAATTCACATAGAGTTGATAGACACCGTCACGCTCATAGACAGACACACTGCCGCCGGCAATGACCTGCATCCCGTTCTCCGGCGTAAAGCGCAGATTTCGCGCATAGCCGTTGAACATAACGCATTTCATACTCGCCTCGGCGTCTTTCAGCGTAAAATAACAATGTCCGGAAGGATACCGCTTAAAATTGGAAAGTTCACCGCGAATCAGAATAGCCGAGAGGATCTCTTCCCCCTCGAATAGTCCCTTGATATATCGCGTTACATCACTGACACTGTGAACAGTCATAAAACACCTTTCTGCACTGATAAAAAAAGAACCATTGCACGAAACGGTCGCGCAACGGATTCTTTTTTCAGCTCTTTTAAGACTGAACAGCCTTCTGCATCGCGGCAAGGATACCGTTTACATAGCGGCCCGCGTCATCCGAGCCATATTTTTTTGCCAGCTCGACAGCCTCGTTAATCGCAACCGGAGGATCAATCCGCTCCTCTTGATAGCGCATTTCATAATATGCCATACGAATAAGGTTGCGATCCACAGCCGCCATGCGGCGAAGCTTCCATTCCTTCGCCATTCGTTCAATCTCAGCGTCAATCTCGGAAAGGAACGACCTCGTCCCATGCACAAGATTATGCGCGTAGGGAAGATCCTCCTCCGTAATTCCGTCCACCTCATCAATTGCAAGATCGCTCACACGCTCTTCACACGCCTTATCCGCATCGAACTCCAACTGAAACAGAGTTAGGAGAGCGGCTTCCCGCGCGCTCCTTCGGCTCATGGCATTCTCCGAAACAGCCGATGCAGTGCAGACGTGTCAATGAGTTCCGTCCAACTGCCGGCACGCTCTGCTTGTAAGCCGATATACATGCCGACAACTGCACAGAGGAGGACAAATACGATATGCCAAAAGCCAAAGAGCAAAACGCATATGCCAAAGATCGCTCCCAACAAAAGCCCCAGCGTTCGTCCACGATGACGCAGCCATTGATCTTGCAGGAAAAGCAGTACATATTCCTTCATGCAATTCCCTCACTAAGATATAGATCGTTTCGACTGAGATGCATTCGAAATCTCGGCGACGCGAATAATCACCGGGATATCTGAAATGCCAAGCACATCCTGGAGATTCCGACGCACATTCTGTGTCAGTTCCTCCGTTATTGCATTTAAGTTCGTCCGATCTGCCAGAGTGATTTTGAGTTCCACCTGCATCGGCGCCGCTGCAGAATCCTTTCTCATATCATGGACAGAAACAACGGCAACCGCCTCACGAATCCCCTGCATAGAGAGCGCTACGCGCTCCACAATGCCGCGCACGGCAGAAACAGCAACCTGAACGGCGCCGGCCGGTGTGTCGATGACCATGAACTCACCATGTGTTCGACTGCTGGGATTCGAAGTTCTGGAAAAGACAGCAAAGAAAAGCTTGAGGCTAACCAAAAATGCAATGGCACACACCACCAAAAGCTCTTGTCGAGACAGCGCATAACGCAGCTCGTTCAGCCAAACGCCCTCCGGAATGATACGCAGCGCAACAGCAGCGACCGCTATTGACAGCGCCATTGTAAACAACGCGTAGGGCAAGAGGAATAAGCGATTCAGTATTCCCATCGTTAGTTCCTCGTACGCTCAGCGTACACGGACTTCCTCGGCCTTCGGCTCCTCTTCGGGGAAACCGACGCCCTGCACGTGCACGTTGACCTCGACCACTGTAAGACCGGTCATTGCCTCAATTGCCCGTTTCACATTCTCCTGTGCTGCGAGAGCAACTTCGGGGATACGAATGCCATACTTCACGATGATATAGAGGTCGACAGCAGCTTCCTTTTCACCAACCTCGACTTTGACACCCTTGGAAAAGTTCTTGCGTCCGAGGATCTCTGCGATACCGCCGGCAAGACCGCCGCTCATACCTGCAATACCCTCAACCTCAGTGGTAGCAAGACCTGCAATGATACTGACGACTTCATCCGCCACACGAATCGTGCCGAGCCCTGTCTCCTTTTTCACTGCGTTCTTCTCATTTTCCATATTCATATCCTCCATTCTCAAGCAAAGAGATCGCTTATGCGCGCTCAATGTAGTTGCCCGTACGCGTATCAATGCGGAGCACATCACCCTCATTGATAAAGAGCGGAACGCGCACCTCATAGCCGGTCTCGACCTTTGCCATCTTGGTTGCACCCGTCGCTGTATTGCCCTTGACACTTGGTTCGCACTCAATGACCTTAAGGCTTACAGAATTCGGCAGCTGAATACCAATGATACGGCCCTTGAACTGCTGAACTGCAACTTCCATATTCTCCATGAGGTAGTTCAGCGCATCCCCGAGCTGCTCGCGCGTAAGCTCAGTCTGCTCATAGGTTTCCGTATTCATGAACGTATAGACGCCGTCGGCCTCATAGAGATACTGCATCGTATGCGTCTCGAGGTGTGCGGCCGGCATTTTCTCGTTCGGATTGAAGGTACGCTCTACCACCGCGCCGGTTTCGACATTCTTGATCTTGGTACGGACGAACGCTGCACCCTTTCCCGGCTTTACATGCTGGAAATCGACAATCTGCCAGACACCTCCATCGTATTCAATGGTAAGGCCTGTGCGGAAATCGGTGCTGTTAATCATAGATTCGTTCCTCCATACATTACATCATCTCTGCATATTATAGCGGTTTTATATGCAAATTTCAATAAATTCTTTTGGCGCGCGCGTCAGCGCTTCTGCACCGTCCGGCGTAACAAGCACTGTGTCCTCGATGCGAATGCCGCCCCATCCCGGAATGTATACACCAGGCTCGTCCGTAATGAGCATATTCGGCCGCAAAATATCATTGCCCGACTTTGAGAGACGAGGTTCCTCATGGATCTCCAGTCCAAGACTATGTCCAAGCCCATGCCCAAAGTATTGATCAAGCGCTTCTTCCGCGAGGGAGTCCCGCGCAATGCGGTCGACCTCTATTCCCGTCACCCCGGGGCAGATCGCCGCAAGTGCGCGCTGCTGCGCCGTCATGACTGCATTATAGAGAGTGCGCTGGCGCGGATCCGCATGCCCCACGCTGACCGTTCGCGTAATGTCCGAATGGTATCCCATACAGACGGCGCCAAAGTCCATCGTCACGAGTTCCCCGCGGGCAATCTTTTTCTCGCTTGCCACACCATGCGGAAGGCTGCCGCGGACTCCGGAAGCGACGATTGTTTGAAACGCCGGCCGTTCAGAGCCCTCACGCTGCATGAAATGCTCCATTTCGGCAGCGACCTCCAACTCCGTCATGCCCGGTTCAATGTACGTAAGAATATGGGCAAAGGCTGCATCGGCGATTGCGCATGCGCGCCGGATAAGGGCAATCTCATCCGCGTCCTTTACTTGACGAAGGCGGTCAAGCGTCAGCGATGTATCGAAGGATATCTCTCCAAGGAGTTCCTTCAGCTTCTCATAAGCGTCATAAACAAGCGCACCGCCCTCAAATCCGAGCGCAAGCACGCCGCAGTCCGCTGCGATCTCGGCAGCCTTCCGATAGAGTCCATCCCTCTGCTCGACGATTTCATAGTCCGGTGCCTGCACCGCAGCCTGCTCGGTGTAACGGCTGTCTGTCACAAGCACAAGGCGGTCATGTGTTACGATAAGCACCGTCGAATCACCACGAAATCCGCTGAAATAATGGAGGTTCTCCTCCTTTGTGATAAGGACGGCATCCACAATCTTCTGTGAAAGGAGCGCCCGCAGGCGGGCGATACGATCTGTCATGCTCATCGCGCATCCCCTGTCCGGCAGATGATTGCCTCAAGCGCAGCCATATAACTCTCCGTTCCAAGCCCTGTAATCTGTCCGAGAGCGACGGGGGCAATCACCGATGTATGCCGGAACTCCTCACGCTGATGAATATTCGAGAGATGCACCTCAATAACAGGAACCTCTGCCGCTGTAATCGCATCGCGAATGGCAATGCTGTAATGTGTAAAGGCGGCGGCATTCAGGATGATATAGGAAACATTTCCGCGCGCTGCCTGAATCGCATCTACAAGAACACCTTCATGATTTGATTGTAAAAATTCAATGTCCAGTCCTGCGCTCTCGGCACGGCGGCGCAGGCGCTCATTGATATCCGCAAGTGTTAAAGTCCCGTAGATCTCGGGCTCCCGCGTTCCAAGCAGGTTGAGATTCGGACCGTTCAGTACAAGTATTTTTGCCATAGAAGCTCCTAGTATCGAATCGAAAAGTCGCGCTCACCGAAAACAGGGCTGCGCTCCTCCATATCAAGGCGTTCCACACGGATGAAATAGTTGCCCGCGCGTATTGCCGCAAATACTGCCTCGACTGCAGAAGCAGTCCCCTGCAGTTCCATCGTCACCGTGCCGTCCGGCATATTCATCACCCATCCTGTGATGTCATTCATCACCGCCTGCTGACGGACGAACATGCGGAATCCTACGCCCTGCACACGCCCTGCGGCACATGCATAGCGGCGAATGATATCTGTCATGACAGCTTCTCCTTTTTGACCGGGGCATCACGGCGCAAAATACTGTACGGTTCGACAGCCTGCGCCATCCGTATCCGAATAATCTGCTGCGGATGCGGCGCCGTCTCAATCGGGCGCCCATTCTCATCCCACATCTCTGCAAGCTTCTGGTGAAAGAGTGTTCCGCGAGGCTGAAAAAACTCGATCTTCTCCCCAAGATGCATATGATTGCGCTGCTCTATGACAGCAAGATGTGTCTCCGGATCATAAGAGCGCACAAGTCCGACGAATTCCGAAGTCTGCTCATAGGAAGACGAACCGTAGATCTGATCCGCCTCCGTCGTCCTTCCAAAGAAAAACCCCGTCGTATAGGCGCGGTGAGAGACCTTCTCCAACTCCTCCATCCACTCTGGCTGCACGATGCAGCATCCTCCCGAGAGGCAGGAATCCAGTGCCATGCGATATGCCTTGACAACGCTTGCAGCATAGTGAACACTCTTCATGCGCCCCTCAATTTTCAGACTGTCAATCCCGCAGGCAACCACCTCATCCAGATACGGCAAAAGGCACAAATCCTTCGAGTTCATGATATAAGTGCCGCGCTCGTCCTCCGCAATCGGATAGTATTCCCCGGGGCGTGATTCCTCAACCAGCGCATACTTCCATCGGCAAGACTGGGCGCACCTGCCGCGGTTGGCATCGCGTCCTGTAAAATATGCACTAAGGAGGCAGCGGCCCGAATAGGAGATGCACATTGCCCCATGTACAAAGAGTTCAAGCTCCACATCTGTATGCCGGCGAATCTCACGAATCTCCTCACGTGAAAGCTCACGGGCAAGCACCACCCGCTCTGCACCAAGCTCCTGCCACGCCCGCACTGTCCGCCAATTTACATTGTTCGCCTGCGTACTAATATGCACGGGCAGATGAGGTGCCGCCTCGCGCGCGAGCATAAAAGCACCCAGATCGGCAACGAGGACAGCATCCACGGATGCATCCGCAAGAAAGCGCAAATAATCCGGCAAAGACACAAGGTCCTCATTATGCGGGAATACATTGACCGTCACATAAATCTTCTTCCCTTGCGCATGCGCAAGCCGAACTGCTTCGCAAATCTCCTCCCGCGTAAAATTACCGCCGGAGGCGCGCAGGCCGAACTGTTCACCGCCGAGATATGCTGCATCTGCGCCGTAACGAAGCGCCATCTGCAGTTTTTCCATGGTTCCCGCGGGCGCCAGCAGCTCAGGTCTCCGTCTCATCCATTCGCCTCCGCTGATCGGTCGTCATCGCACCTGTTCAACCAGCGCGAGATGATCCGCATAATTCGTCGCATAGTAATTATTGCCGTCGCGGTCTGCAACAAAATACAGATAATCCGTGTCGGCGGGATACAGCACTGCCATGAGTGATGCCGTTCCGGGGTTCGCAATCGGTCCGGGCGGCAGGCCGATATTTTGATAGGTATTGTAAGGAGAGTCAATCTCGGTATCGCGATAGAGCAAATCTTCCTTCGGCGCATCAAGGAGATACTGCACGGTCGGATCCGCCTGCAGGGGCATGCCGACACGCAGGCGTTTCAAAAAGATCTGCGCGATGATCGGACGATCCTCTTCGTGATATGCCTCTTTCTCCACAAGAGAGGCGAGCGTAACGAGCTCGTAGACAGAAAGGTTCATCTCCCTTGCACGGTCACGCATCTCCTGCGTCAGACGGCGGTCAAAGTTCTCCGCCATCATTTCCATAATCTTATTTGCATCAAAAGAGCCGTTGATCTCGTAAGTATCCGGAAAGAGGAATCCCTCCGCCGCATAGCGCACGCCCTCATGCGCCTCTACATAAGGATAAGGGCGGTAATCTTTGGCGAGTGCAATAAAATCATCCGCCTTCACCAGGCCCTCATCCTCGAGCCGTGCGGCAATATCGCGCACGCTGAATCCTTCCGGAATCACAAAGCGTATGACAACCGTATTCCCGTAGACCAGAGTCTCCAAAGCGTCACGCGGTGTCATATCCGTATGAAGAGCAAATGTGCCGCTCTTGACTTTGTTCTCAAATCCGTTCAATTTCGCCGTCAGCCAGAACTTCATCTCACTGTCGATCACGCCGCGCTCGTGCAGCTCTTTGCCGATTTCACTGACGCTCATACCGGGACGAACGGTAAAGTAGACTGGTGTTCCGTTCTCGCTCATCTGAGAGGATGTCCCAAATGTTGGGATGAGCAAAAATACGATCAGAAGAAGTACGACAGCAAGCACAGGAATCCCGAACACAAGCTTTTTTTGTGATGGCGTCCCCTTGCCGCGATAGACGGAGCGCACTGCATCCTTCCATTCACCGCTGTTTAAGAAGTCGCGTATCCCCTGCAATGACTCCTTCAAACGAATCCTCCCTCTCTTTGTATATGGCTCCCTATGAAAAAGCTGTCATCCTCTCTTGATGACAGCCGGCTGCATTTTCTCAGTCTTCCTCTTCGAGAAGCTCATATGCTCGGCGAACCGCATCGAATTCCTCATCGCTCGGGTCGGTATAGATGTCCTCGCCGTTTTCGTCTGCAACGATCTTTGCGATCGTCGCCTCATCACTCTCCTCAGCACCCTCAAGTTCCTCCTCCGATGAGGCAATGAGCTCAATGAGCACAGCAAAGCGATCCTCGCCGATGGGAATAATCATTTCCTCGCGATAGTACTGTTCCTCGCCCTCCTCATTTTCAATAACAACGATGACATCCTCATCTCGGAGTTCTTCATGCTCTGTCATTTTTCTGTTCTCCTTTTGTCTTGATGGAAACGGCATATTATTTCAGATGCTGCTGTCGATCCAAAAAGCCCTGTAAAATATATACCGCAGCCATTTTGTCAATGACCTTGCGCCGTTTCTTTCGTGAAACATCGCCTTCAAGCAGGGTGCGGGAGGCGGCGACCGTAGAAAGGCGCTCGTCCCAATAGTGTATCTCCATCATTGGAAAACGCTCTGCTGCATCCGCCATAAAGGCGCGTACCAACGCGCAGCGCTCCCCCTCTTGTCCGTTCATATGCTTCGGCAGTCCTGCGACCAAAGCATCCGCCTCATATTCCTGGATAAGTACCCCAAGGCGATTGAGATCGTCGGACAGATCCCTGCGCCGTATCGTCTCGACTCCCTGCGCCGTGAGTCCGAGAAGGTCGCTCACTGCGACGCCGATTGTCGCATCTCCAATATCAAGAGACATGTATCGTTTCACTGATCATGCTCCAGGTAGAAGCGCACAAGCTCATCGAGCAGCTCATCGCGCTCAAGACTCCGAATCTTGCTTCGTGCATCCCGATGACTCGTCACATACGCAGGATCACCGGACAGGAGATAGCCAACCAGCTGATTAATAGGGTTGTAGCCCTTCTCCCGCATCGCGGCACTAACCTCGCGTATAACAATATCCGCCTCCGGCTTATCCTCACCAAAGGAAAACATCATTGTTTTCTGTTCATCCATTTGATTCACCTCGCTGCATGAATAGAGTCCCTATATCCTTCCTTGCTGCACGGCATCCAGCGCTGCCAGCAGCGACGGATAAATACCCGCGCAGATCTCCCGCATCTCATCGGTCGGCGGCATTGTATCAGGAATCATCACCGGCGTGCACCCCGCTGCCGCTGCCCCGCGCAGACCGTTATAGCCATCTTCAAAAACATAACTGTCCATTGGCTGAATGCCGATGCGATCCAATGCGAGCAGGAAGATATCCGGCGCCGGTTTCCCATTTGCAACCAAATCGCCGCCGATAACGGCATCGAAGTATTCATACAGTCCGCTCTGTTTCAAATTCCGTTCAATCTGCTCACAGGTCGAACTGCTGGCCGTCGCCATACGAATACCGCGTGTGCGGAAGTACATGAGGATTTCACGTGCGCCTGTCATAACGGACAAATGCTTTGCCGCCTCATCACGAACGTATTCAATCACACGGCGGACATAGGCATCAGCATCTACTGTGGGATGATACTCGTGCACCAAGCGCCGCGTCAGATCGCCGCACGTCCCACAGCACGCTTTGCCGAGCTCCGGTTTGCGTTCGACGCCGAATTCATCGGCAATTACCGTCCATCCTCTCTGATACACCGTTTCCGTATCAAAGAGCAGGCCGTCCATATCAAAGATTGCGCCCTTTTTCATGAATACCTCCAACGATGCGGATGCTCATGTGCGAAATTATACGTCCGATATTACCATAAAACGGCAAAAAAGAAAAGGCGCAGCAAGGAAGGAAAGCATCACCCTTCGCCCCCCGGGAAAGCATTTCCGCCCAGTGTGCGCGTCACACTGTAGACATCCTTGAGCAGGCGCACACGGGTCATGACCTGCGTGATTTGGTCGATATTGCTGACGTTCAGTCCGAGCAGCACTGTTGACGTTTTGTTCCGGCGGTTCGGCATCGCGTTGACGGTATGGATATTCACCTTCATCTCAGCGGGTACGGCAAGGATCTCCGAGAGCATTCCGTTGCGGTCGTTGCAGATGACCTCGATCCCCACCGTATATTCCTTGTCAAGACCGATATCCCAACTGACCTCAATCATCCGTGTGACCTCGGTATCATTAAGGACGTTCGGGCAGTCCGAGCGGTGAACGGAGACTCCTCGGCCGCGTGTGATATAACCCGTGATCGGATCCCCGGGAATCGGGTTGCAGCAGCGCGCAAGACGTACAAGGTACCCTCCCTCGCCCTCGACAAGAACGCCGTGACTGGCCTTCTTGCGCTTCCCCCGACGAGGAGCTTTCAGCTCCGAGAGCATCTGCGACACCTCAGGCGGCGTACTGTCCTTGATCGACTGCTGATGCAGCTCAATGAGCTTCGTCATGACGCCGCGCAGGGACACACCGCCATAGCCGAGTGCAGCGAGCAGATCATCCTCGGTCTGCACATTAAGTTTCTCTGCAACCTTTCCGAGACGCTTCTCCGCAGTCAGTTCCTTGGGCGCGTAGCCGAGACGCTTTGCCTCGTCACGGATGAGGCTCATCCCGCGCTCGATATTCTCCTCACGGTTCTCTTTCTTGAACCACGCGCGTATCTTTCCGCGTGTAGCCGAAGATGCAACCGTATTCAGCCAGTCGGGACTCGGACCGTTGCTTGCCTTATTGGTTACGATGGAGACAATATCTCCATTCTTGAGCTTGTATTCGAGCGGGACAATCTTTCCGTTGACCTTTGCTCCTACGCAGTGATGCCCGATCTCCGTGTGGATATGATAGGCGAAATCAATCGGATTCGATCCCTTCGGCAGATCGATAACGTCACCGCGCGGTGTAAAGACAAAAACCTCATCGGAGAACACATCCAGCTTAAGGGCTTCAAAAAACTCCTTCGGATCGTCATATTCCTTTTGCAGACTGACCATCTGACGGAGCCACGACATTTTCTGATCATTCTCATCCGTCACGCCGATGCTTCGCCCAGCCTCTTTATACTTCCAATGCGCCGCCACGCCGAATTCAGAAATCCGATGCATCGCTTCTGTGCGAATCTGGATCTCAAGCGGATATCCGCGCGTCATGACCGTCGTGTGCAGAGATTGGTACCCGTTTGACTTCGGCATCGCAATATAGTCTTTGAAACGCCCGGGAATCGGCTTCCACATTGCGTGAATAACGCCGAGCACCCCGTAACAGTCCTTAACAGAAGAGACGAGTATGCGCACGGCAGAGAGATCGTAGATCTCATTGACGCTCTTGTTGTCGCGTTTCATCTTTCGGTAGATGCTGTAAAAGTGCTTTGCACGCCCTTTAATCTCCGCTTTTATATCTGCCGCTTCAAGTTTTTCGTGAATTTTTTGTATCGAGTCAAGGATAAACTCCTGGCGCTCCTGCCGCTTGTGCTTGACTTCTTCCACAAGTGCATAATATGCTTCCGGCTCAAGATATCGCAGACATAGATCCTCAAGCTCCACTTTGATGCTGGAGATGCCCAGGCGATTTGCGAGCGGCGCATAGACCTCAATTGTCTCCTTTGCGATGCGGCGCCGCTTGTCCTCACGCATATATTTAAGCGTGCGCATGTTGTGCAGGCGATCTGCAAGCTTGATCATGATCACGCGGATATCCTTTGCCATCGCGAGAAACATCTTGCGATAGTTCTCAAGCTTTACATCCTCCTTAGACATATATTCAATGCGGCCGAGTTTCGTCACGCCGTCAATGAGTGCCATAATATTCCTGCCGAACTCGGCTTCCATCTCCTCGAGCGTGGCGTGCGTATCCTCGACTACATCGTGCAGGAGAGCGGCACAAACGGTCTCATCATCAAGATGGAGACCGGTGAGAATATAAGCAACGTTGAGCGGATGCATGATGTAGGCATCGCCGGAAATGCGTACCTGACCGCGGTGTGCCTGCTCTGCAAATGAATATGCTTTCTTGATCTTCTCAAGATCAGCATCGGCCTGATAGGAGTGAACCTTTTCCAGAATCATATCAATGGTGACAGCCTTCTGTACCTCATCCGACATCTCATGCATCCCCCTTTCTTTCCTGCTCCCGGCGATAGGTCGGCGCGTCCATCAGCTCCAACTTCCCCGCCGGCGGAATGAACTGCCAGCCGATCTCCGGCAATGGCGAAAGCAGTCCGAGTTCCTGAAAAATATGCAGCGCACATTCCATTGTATAGCGCGATATATGCCGCATCTCCTGTGAAAATTTCCGTGTCAGCGTCAGTGTACTGTATGCGATTTGATCGTTTGTCGCACGCAGACTGCTGAGCAATCGATATAAATCCTTCAGCAGAGCGCGATCCGGGAAAATACGTTCGTGTTCTGCAGGCATGACGGACTCTGCCATACACTGCACTGAGCGTATCCCCTGCCACTCATTGATGCTCGGTGTGTAGGCAAGATCACTGTCCTCCTCGGTCAAGATCTCCGCCAGCTCTCCCGCGTTCCAGCAAAGAGCGGCCACATGATTCTCCCGCGTACCGATCTCCATGCGCAGGTGTTTTCCCTCTGCGCCGATTGCAGATGCCGATTGCGGGCGAATCGCGCGCACGCCGAAGATTGGCCTCGGATTGCCCATCCCATACGGTTCAAGGAGCTCCAGTTCCTCCACCATCTCCAGCGTCCAATCTGCAGGAGCAACAAGCGCCTCAATTTGAGTTTTCGGTATAAAATCCGCAGGCATCAAATGAGTCCGCACGTAGTTTGAAAATGCCATGCGGAACTCTTCCAATTGTGCAGACGCAACCGACAGCCCCGCTGCCATCTCATGCCCGCCGAATTGGATGAGAGTCTCCCTGCAGGCTTCGAGCGCCTTATACATATGAAGCCCTGCAATGCTGCGGCAAGAGCCTTTGTATACATCTCCCTGCCGCGTTAGGACAATGCTCGGCCGATAGTATCGCTCCACAAGACGCGAAGCAACAATGCCGATCACGCCGGCGTTCCAATCCTCTCCCGCAGCAATAATAGCGGGCGTATCCTGCGTAAAGTCTACAAGCATCGCTTCCGCTTCCGCAAGGATATCCTGCTCCAAAGAACGGCGCTCTGCATTGAGCGCATTCAGTTCTCCCGCAATGCATTCCGCTTCCTGTGCATCTTCGCTGAGGAGAAGATCAACGCCGCGGCGTGCGGTTTCAATACGCCCCGCAGCGTTCATGCGCGGGCCGAGCTGGAACCCGACCATTCCCGTATTGATTTTCTTGCCCTCAAGTCCAGCAGCCATGATGAGCGCCCGAACGCCCCAACAGGGATTCTCCGACATGCGAGCAAGCCCCAGACGAACGATCCTGCGGTTCTCCCCGACGAGCGGTACGAGATCGGAAATAGTCCCGAGAGCCGCAATGTCCATGTCATCTTCCCATACCCTTTGCTTCTCAATCATCTGCATTGCCTGTACAAGCTTAAATGCAACACCGACACCAGCGAGATCCTTGTCCGGATAGGAACAGTCCGCACGATGCGGGTTAACGACAGCAAGAGCAGCCGGAAGTTCTCTGCCGGGCAAATGATGATCCGTGACAATAATATCCATCGCCCCGTGGATCTCCTGTATCGGCTGTACGGAAGAAATACCGCAGTCCACCGTAACGAGAAGGCCGCATCCTTCAGCCGCAATCTGCTGCAGCGCCGCAAGATTGATTCCATAGCCCTCCGTGAAACGATTTGGGATATAGTAAGAAACATCACCGCCAAGCGCGTGAATATTTTTCATCAAAATCGCAGTCGATGTCATCCCGTCCACATCGTAGTCTCCGTAGACGACAATCTTTTCGCCGCGATGAACGGCGCTCAAAATACGCTGCGCGGCTTTCTCCATGTCCTTCATGAGAAAGGGATCGCGAAACGCCTCATTCTCCGGATGCAGGAATGCCCGCGCTGCATCTGCAGAACCTATGCCGCGGTGCCAAAGAATCTGCCCGATGATCGGCGAAATCCCAAGCTCTCGCGCGAGCTCGATCCCCTCTGCGCACTCTTTGTGAACGATCCACTCCTTCAGCACAAGACATTCCTCCTTTCCCGCAATAGCAAAAAAGCCCGTCCGGGGAGTCCCGGAACCAGGCTCTCTTGTTTATCCCTCCGCCGTCGCCGATTTAGCTGCGGCAGGACGCCGTTCCGTTCGATCGCGCAGCACAATCCAAAAAGGACTTGCAATAAAGATGGAGGAATAACAGCCGCTCGCAAATCCGATGAGAAGTGCAAACGCAAAATCCTTTGTCGTCTCGCCGCCGAACCAGTAGAGCGCAAATGTTGTAAACAGAACCGTAAATACCGTGTAGAGGGAGCGTGTCAATGTCTGATAGATGGAACGGTTGACCAGTTCATTCACATCCCCGCCGCGGCGAAAATGCAGTTTCAGATTCTCTCGAATACGATCAAAGATAACGATCGTATCATTGATCGAATAACCGACAATCGTAAGGAGCGCCGCGATGAAAGACGAATCGATCTGTCGCTGGGTAAATGAAAATACCGCGAGCACAATGACGATATCGTGAATCAGTGCGAGCACTGCCGCCACGCCGAAGCGCCATTCAAAACGATAAGCAACGTACAGAATGATGAGTGCCCATGAGATCACGAGCGCAAGAACAGCATTCGTAATAAGTTCGCTGCCGATGGTTGCGCCGACTTTCTCCTCGCGGAGCACAGTATAGGGGCCGACATCCTGGGTAAGGGAAGCCATGACCTCCTTTCGCTGCGTTTCTTCCAGATCCACTGTGCGAATCATCACATTTTCGGAGGACTCAACCCCCGTCTCTGCTCCGGAAAGCTGAATCGTGCTCCCATCAAGATCGTACTTGGCAAGACTGGATCGTATCTCGGCAAGCGTCACCGGCTGCTCGAAGCGCATATCTATAATCGTGCCGCCCGTAAAGTCAATACCAAAATTAAAGCCGCGCATGCCCATACAGATAACCCCTGGAATGATCAGTACAAGCGAGATGAGAAACCAGATCTTCCGATGTCCTGCAATATCGAACTTAGGCATTCTTCTCATCCCCCTTCTTTTTGATCCCGAGCATAAATCCGTTCGCACCGTAGAGCCATGGGTTTTCGGACAGCTTTGAGTTGATCATGAGCTTCAGCAGATACTGTGTCAGCGTGATTGCCGTAAACATCGAGAGAATCGTACCGACCCCGAGCGTGATCGCAAATCCGCGTATGGTTCCCGTCCCGAGGAAGAAGAGAACGCCCGCTGCGATTAGCGTCGTAACATTCGAGTCAAAGATTGTCGTAAAGGCACGCTTGAATCCGGCGTCCATCGCAAGCCGGAGAGATTTGTTGTTGACTTGGTACTCCTCCTTGAAATGCTCGAAGATGAGGACGTTCGCATCCACTGCCATACCAATGGAGAGAATGATGCCCGCCACCCCCGGCAGAGTCAGCGTCGCATCCATCAGATAGAGGACGCCGAGCAGCATGACCGTATACGCCATGAGCGCTACATCCGCAATGAGTCCCGAAAGATGGTAGAAGAAGATCATAAAGAGGATAACTGCACCAAGCCCGACCACGAAGGAAAACTGAGATTTGTCTTTCGAGTCCTGTCCGAGCGTTGGTCCGACCGTGCGTGTCTCGATGATTTCAACCTTCACCGGCAAAGCGCCGCTGCGCAGTACCACCGCGAGATTCTGCGCTTCCTCGAGAGTTTTTTGTCCTGTGATCTCGGCACGTCCGCCGAGAATCGGCTCACGTACATTCGGCGCAGTAAGGACCTCGCCGTCAAGCAGGATCGCAATCGTCCTTCCGACATTGCGCGTTGTGAGATCGGCGAATTTCTGTGCGCCCTCATCCGAGAACTCCAAGTTGACCACGTTCTGCCCTGTCTGTGGATTTGTGGATGCCTGTGCATCCTTCAGATCTGTCCCGGTCAGAACCGTATTTCCCTCCTCGTCGCGAAACTCAAGCATCGCCGTCTTGCCGATGGTCTGAATCGCCGCGTCCGGATCCTTAATGCCCGGCAGCTCGATGATGACCCGGCGGTCACCCTCACGCTGAATGATGGGTTCAGTAAGACCCAGCGAATTGACGCGCTTCTCCATGATGGCAACCACACGGTTCATAGCATCATCATTGACCTGGGCCTGTTCTGTATCAACCGCCTCCAGGACAACGTGCGTCCCGCCCTGCAAGTCAAGCCCCTGGCGAATGGAGCCGGCAAGTGGCTGAACCAGGAAAAAAAACGCGCCAATGATGACAGCAATCGAAATCACCAGCTTTAACAGACTATGTTGTCTCAACAGTCCTCACACCTCTTCCTCAAGGTTGTTCATCATCGTATTCCGGCAGCAAATCGTACGCCGCTCGGTCAGAATACAGTCTACCCGGGCATCGTGTGCGCCCGTTGGAATCTCGGAAATGACCTGTATATCGTAGGCAAGGGCGAGACGGAATGCCCCTTTTGCCCGCGGCAGGTAGCGGTCATAATAGCCGCCGCCAAGCCCCAGTCGTCTGCCGTCCGGAGAAAATGCCGTCCCCGGCACGATAACCAGGTCAATCTCCCCCGGCTGAATCTGCGCCGAGCATTCAGGAGCAGGCGTCAAAATACCGAAAGCCCCTTCGATCAGTCCATCCATCGATGAAAAGGCCCGTGCTTCCATCACGCCTTTCCCCGTAATTTCAGGAAGTGCAATGCGATGTCCATTCGCAAGCAGAGCCTCCATCAGAGGAAAAAGGTCAATCTCCTCGGCAGTTGATGCATACAGCATAACGATCCGGGAACCCTGCAGAGCAGAAAGCCGCATTGCTCGCATGCGTATCACAGCATCAGCTTCGCTGCGCTCCTGGCGGGAAAGTCCTCGGCGGCGGGCAATCATTTTGCGCCGCAGCGCATGTTTTCCCTCAGCAAGCGTATCTGTTGTATCCGACAATATTACATCTGCTCCGGGCTGTCCACCGCACTGATGGCCGAGCGTTCAAAGACGACGTCAATGCCCTCTGCAATACGCAGCGTGACTGTCTTCTCATCCAGCGCCGTAATCGTGCCATGCATTCCGCCGAGCGTGATGATCGCGTCACCCGTCTTCAGGCGACTCAGCATCTCCTCGCGCTTCTTCTGCGCTTGCTTTTGCGGACGGTAGAGGAGGAAGTAGAAGAAGAGCACCAATATGATAATGGGGCCCCATGAGCTCAGTTGTGCGACCATTTCTGTGTCCATAAATACAACTCCTTAATTGTCTAGTTATTTCTTATGATAGTGATTCATAAAATCCTGATAGAATGACAGGAATGTCCCCGCCAGAATTGCCTCGCGCATCCGCTGCATGAATTCCTGCAGGAAATACAGATTATGCAGACTCAGAAGCCGCAGCCCAAAGATCTCCTGTGCGCGTACAAGATGGCGGATGTATGCCCGTGTATAGCCGCTGCGGCAAGCGTAGCAGCCGCACCCCTCCGAGAGGACTGTGTGCTCATGCGTGTGTACGGCATTTTTCATCACGAGGCGCCCCGTCCACGTCATCGCCATGCCGTTTCGTGCGACACGCGTCGGGAAGACACAGTCAAACATGTCGATACCGTGACGTACGCCCGTAAGAAGATAGTCCGGCGTACCGACCCCCATGAGATAGCGCGGCTTATCTGCAGGCAAAAGCTCCGCCGTTGAGGAGAGAATCTCCTCCATCAGTGCATGCGGCTCTCCGACACTGAGTCCGCCGATCGCATACCCCGGCAGATCGAGTGCCGCCGCCTCGGCGGCATGCCATGCACGCAGATCATGGTACATACCTCCCTGCACAATGCCGAAAAGCCCCTGATCCTCAGCCTCCGCCATCGCTTTTCGGCAGCGCACGAGCCAGCGCTGCGTGCGCTCCGTCGATGCCTTCGCATAGGCATAATCGGCTGGGTATGGGATACACTCGTCAAATGCCATGACGATATCCGATCCAAGGCATCTTTGCACCTGCATCGACACCTCGGGCGAAAGAAATTTCTTCGATCCGTCGATATGCGATCGAAACGTCGCTCCATCCTCAGTGATCTTCCTCAAATCACCAAGGCTAAACACCTGAAATCCGCCGCTGTCCGTGAGGATCGCACCGTCCCAATGCATAAAGCGATGCAGGCCCCCCGCTTCTCTCACCAATTCCATGCCAGGACGAAGAAAGAGATGATAGGTGTTGCTGAGAATGATCCCGGCGCCAAGATCACGCAGCTCATCCGGAGAGACTCCCTTAACCGACGCCTGCGTACCTACGGGCATAAAGATCGGTGTCGGGAAGCTCCCATGCGGCGTGTGAATTATACCTGCACGCGCACCCGTTGTCTTATCTCTGCGAAGCAGTTCATAGGTAATCGCGGCCAATCATACACCACCATTCTCAAAACACACTGTATCATATCACAAACGGCAAAGATTTTCAAAACGCAAAAACTAGCCTCTGCGCTCGCATTCTTCACGCAGTACACGCCTCATCAGGGCCATATCCGGCCGTACATTCGTCCATAGGAAAAAAGCCTCCGCCCCCTGCGCCGCCAGCATCATTTCCCCATTGATCGTCTCATGGCCGCGGGCCTCTGCTTCACGCAGAAGACGTGTCTTAGCCGGTGTGTAGATAAGATCGTATACGACTGCAGAGGAATTTATCGCCGCAACATCGACAGGCGGCATCGCATCGATATGCGGCGTCATTCCCATTGGCGTCGTCTGGACAACAATATCGGCAGATCCGATGCATGCAAGAAAATCCGGATTGTCGAAGACAGCGGAGCGAACATCTCCATCTGCAGCGAATTCTTCACAGAGCGCAGCTCCTTTCGCGCCGTTTCTCACTCCGACGCACACCGAAGAAATACCGCTGCGCAAAAGCCCCCAGAGGACAGCGCGTGCCGCACCACCTGCACCGAGCACAACGGCACGTTTGCCCGCAGGGACAACGCCGTGCTCGGCAAACCCCGCAAGGAATCCCACAACGTCCGTATTGTGCCCCATCAGCGTGCCGTCGGTCTGTACGACTACCGTATTTACCGCACGAATACGCTGTGCATCCTCGCTCAGTGCATCCATCAGCTCCATGATTTCCGTCTTGAACGGGATCGTCACATTAAACCCGACGACACCGGCATCGCGCAGTCCGTATACCGCTGAGGAGAGCGCGCCCGGACGTACGGGCAGCGCCGCATAGACACAGTCGATCCCCGCCGCCTGCAGGGCCGCATTCTGTATGATCGGTGACAGGCTGTGCGCGATGGGCGCACCGATAACTGCCAGTACCTTCGTTTTTCCCGTAATCATCATCAGCTGTGTTTCCCGCGCACTTCATTGAGGAGTCCCATCTTAACCTCATAATAGTCCGGCGTCATGTCGAGATAGTGGCGATGGGGATTTTCGAAGCGCTGTTCCTCCGGCCAGATCTCCTCGTCAAGCTGCCGGCGGACATACGCACGGATCTCATCCAACGACGGAAGTTCCTGTACCCGACAGCCATGCTTTACATAGAGGCGCTGAAGCTTCACTGCCGAAAAATCTTCAAAGAAACGATTTTTCCACGGTTTGAGCGGATCGATATAACGGAACGGCCGCGTGCTGTCGATGCTCTCCCCCCGTACTGCCAACATATCTGCGACTGCTTTTCCGTATTGATCGTAGATGCGATAGAGATCCTTGAGCCCGGGATTCGTCAGTTTCTCGACATTCTCTGACATCTTAATGCGCGGCACAAACACCCCCCCCCGCTCCACTGCCACCAGTTTATAAACGGCCCCGAAGACCGGATCCGACTTCGCCGTAATCAGCCGCTCTCCCACACCGAAACTATCCACCTGTGCCCCCTGCAGGAGGAGGGATGAGATCGTAAATTCATCCAGGCTGTTCGAGAGGATGATTTTGCAGTCTGTCAGTCCTTCGTTATCCAGCATCTTACGGATACGCTTCGAGAGATACGCAAGGTCGCCCGAGTCGATGCGAACCCCTGCGAGACGTTCTCCCATAGGCTCCAGAATCTCGTGTGCCGTACGGATCGCATTGGGAACGCCCGAATGTACGACATCGTAGGTATCTACGAGGAGTACGGTTGCATGAGGATATATTTCCGCATAGCTTTTAAACGCAGTGAATTCATCCTCAAAGAACATTACCCAACTGTGCGCCATTGTTCCTGAGATGGGAATGCCGAACTGCTGACCGGCAGATACTGTCGCCGTCATATCGACACCGCCGATGTATGCAGCGCGTGCGCCGTACGTCGCCGCATCCATGTTGTGTGCGCGCCGCGCGCCGAAATCAGATATCCCACGCCCTTCTGCCGCGCGAACGATGCGTGACGCCTTCGTCGCGACCAACGACTGGTGATTGATCTGTGTGAGTATCGCCGTCTCAACGAGCTGAGCGTCAATCACCGGCGCAACAATCGTCATCAGCGGTTCATCCGGATAGATGACGGTCCCCTCCGGGATCGAATAGACATCCCCGCGAAAGCGGAAGTCCCGCAGGAATTGCAAAAACTCCTCCGAAAACAAGTTTTGGCGTCGAAAGTATTCGATATCCTCATCCGAAAATGAAAGGTTCTCGACAAACTCAATCACATGCTCAAGCCCGGCAAAAATTGCATAGCCCCCCCGATCGGGAACTGCCCGGAAAAAAAGGTCAAATGCAACGCGCACGTCACTGCGAGGCTGACGAAAATACCCGTAAGACATCGTCATTTCATAAAAATCCATCATCATGGACAAATTGCGTTTATCAAACTGTGTCATAATACAGTCCCCCCTTATCGGGTGCAAAGAAACAGCATACTGTGGTTATATCGTTTTATTATATCATTTACCCAACATTCACGCAAAAGGAGTTTCCTATCGCCGTTTCTCCTGCTCAGCCAAAAAATCTCGATCAGCCTGCGATAATTTCGCATTCGCCAGAAGCTCGGGCCGGTGCCGCAGAGTCATTAACAGAGCCTGCTCCCGCCGCCATCGTGCGATCGCTGCATGATCACCGGAGAGAAGAACATCGGGGACTGCTTTGCCCTCGAATTCGCGCGGGCGTGTGTACTGCGGGCAGCCGAGCAGATCTTCGAAGAAGGAGTCCGTCGGTGCTGACGCGGCATCACCAAGCACACCGGCGAGCATACGGGCCGTTGCATCTACGACAAGCATAGCAGGAATCTCTCCGCCCGTCAGGACAAAATCTCCAACCGATACGATCCGATCAGCAAGATCGTAAATGCGCGCATCGAACCCTTCATAATGACCGCAGATAAGGATGAGCTGCTGATGCGCAGCGAACTCCTTTGCCGTATCCTGGGTAAACACATCACCTGCCGGATCGAAGATGATCGTGCACCTGCCCAGCTCATATGCAGAAGTTTTTGACTGAACATCTCGAACAGCACTGAAGAGCGGCTCTGGTTTCAGCACCATGCCCGCCCCGCCGCCAAACGGCGCGTCATCTACGTGGCGGTGCTTATCCGTCGAATAGTCGCGAAAATTCGTATAGTGAATATCCACAATCCCACGCTCTGCCGCCCGTCCGATGATGCTGCTGCCGAATACGCCGGCAAACATCTCCGGAAAAAGCGTCACAAGATCAATCCTCATACCGGCTCCTTATATTCCTTTGAACGACCTTCATTATAGCACGAACACGAAGGCGAATCGCAGTACTTCCATAAAATATTTTACGAATCCCCGCAGAAGAGATATAATAGGAACGAAAATATTACTGAAACATCATGGAGTATCTATGGATATGAACCTCGCCCATTTTAATACGGAGATCGGACGCCAGAAGCCCGAGAACATCATCCACGCGGATGCTCCTTGTCCTTTCTGTGCGACAGAAGCGCTCACGGACATTATCGCGACGGACGGCGACATTATACTGCTGAAAAATAAATATCCGGTCATTGAAGAGGCCGATCAACTCGTCTTGATCGAAGGCAGGAAATGCGTCGGCGACATTCCAGAATACAGCAAGGAACATCTATATCGGGTCTTCTCCTTCGGCATGCATCATTGGGCGCGGATGCGTTTCAGCGGGAAGTACGATACCGTTCTCTTTTTCAAAAATTACGGTCCTTATTCGGGCGGAACAATTCGCCACCCGCATATGCAGCTTGTCGGTTTTCCCAAGTTTCGACCGGAGTTTTCGTTCCGCCGTGCAGAGTTCGAAGGTCTAACCGTCGCTGAGCAGGACGGTGTCACACTGAATCTCTCCACACAACCGCGCGTCGGGTTCTGGGAGATTAATATTGTGCCGCAGGATCCGGATGCGATCCGTACGATTGCCGACTATATACAGATTGCCGTGGATTTTCTCAGAAAGCGTCTGGACAGCTACAATATATTCTTCTATCACGACGGTGCAGATATCTTTATCAAGGTAGTGCCGCGCTTCTCGACCTCTCCTCTGTTCATCGGCTACAATATCCGCCTGCTCCCATCCAACCTCGCGGAAATGAGAGACCGCATGCGCGCGCTGTATTTTTGAAAACAAACGGAGCACACATCATGCGCGAGACAATAAACGAAGCGCCGCCGAAGCAAAAGCGGCGGCGCAGGACTCCAACACGGAAACGTACAACAAAAAACAAAAAAACGCCGCGGCGTACGGGGCGTTTTTGCTTGAGCATATTACTCGGCAGCCTTCTCTGTGCAGCTGCAGTCTTCGTCTTTCTTCCTCAGATATGGCAGGGCGTCGGCGATCTCCTCCCCGCAGCCGACCGGCAAAAGCCGGCAAACCAGCTGCATGAGATACATGAACCCGATGTTGCCGAGCAGGCTGCGCGCTTTCTTTTCATCCGTCGTGCAATCGAAGCACGCATCGATCGTACGGATTACGTCCCTATCGAGCGCATCTCGCCCGAGTTGAAAAACGCTGTCGTCGCCGTAGAGGATCGCCGGTTTTACAGCCATATGGGTTTTGACATGACCGGCATTGCGCGTGCCACACTCGTCAATATCCAGCACGGACGAGTTGAGGAAGGAGCGAGCACAATCACCCAGCAGCTCGTGAAAAACCTCTTCCTCGACAATGAGCGGACATTCACGCGCAAGGCTCAGGAGTTCTTGCTTGCGCTTGATATCGAGATTGCCTACTCCAAGGAAGAAATTCTCGAGATGTATTTGAACGTTGTCTACTATGGCGCAGGTTTCTATGGGATAAATGCGGCATCCGAAGGATATTACGATAAGTCCCCCGCCG
>NZ_GG749279.1:95914-144583 GCF_000160555.1 Centipeda noxia ATCC 43541 | reverse complement strand
ATCTTCCGGAAGCATCGATGCTCGCAGGCGTTCTTAACGCCCCCTCCGCCCTCTCCCCGTTCGACGATTTCATCGCGGCAAAGAAGCGCCAAGCGATCGTACTGGATACAATGGAGGCACAAGGATTCATCGAACAGAGAACTGCCGAGGATGCAAAAATGCAGCCGCTGATTTTCCGGCCAAAGAGAAGCACTTCATCGGTCAATTAGAGCTTTTCCGTCTGCAAACAGTCCTGTACGCGTCACATATGCCTCACGGGGATCAATGGGAAGCGCGAAGTCCCGTGCCATTACGCTGAGGATCTCGATGGGCTTCACACTTCCTGCAGGAGTTACAATAATATTCATCCAAAAAATCAGACGCCCGTTTTCCATCTGAAAGGAGACGGGTGTTTTACTATAGTCCTTCGTCTCGATCGCTCGGCTCTTCTTCGGTGTCACCCGATGCCATACGGCACTCTCAGCAGCATTATACCGAAGTACACTCTCGCGTACAGGCTCCGCCGCACCCATATAGGGAACAACAATCCGATAGCGGGCCTCGTCCACATCCGCCATGAGTGCCCTGTGCTTCCCCTCCATGATGCGCAGACGGACGATCTGTGCACCGTGCGGCAGATGCTCCCGCAGGCGCGCCATCACCTCGCTCGTTGGAAGAGGCTCTGTCATCTCGAAATCCACATATTCGGCATCACTTGCGGCTCCAAGCGAGAGAGCTGAGGCGAATGCAACCTTCATATGCGGATTGAATCCCTCTGAGTAGGCCATGGGAAGACCGGCACGCTTGCACGCGCGCACAAAAAGATTCGCATAGTCGAGATGCGATACGTACCGCAGCTCCTCACCCTTGGTAATCATACCGCGATAAACCGTCAGAGAGCGGTGCACCGGAAGATTTTTCGGCCCGATTTCATGGGGCAAAAGAGCAGAATTTTTTTCTGCTGCTGTGCCTGTGTCTAAGACGCGCTCCCGTTCACTCTTTTCATAGTCGATGATATCCACGCCAAGCGTCGGACATATGCCGCATCCCGTGCAGTGCGTACGCCGGCAGTCCACCGTAAGAGAGGCGGTGAGTGCTTTCTGCCACTCTGCTTTCAAAAAACGCTCGAGCACGCCGGGCGAGGTATGTGCCCACGGCAGCGGCTCTCCGATCGTGCGCGTGCGGCGACTGAAATATTCCCAATCAACGCCGCATGTCTTGAATGCAGAGAAATATCGGCTGTCGTCAAAGAGATCCGACCAGCCGTCAAATTTCGCCCCGTTCCTCCATGCCTCATAGAGCGCAGGTGCAAGACGCCGGTCGCCGCGCGCAAAGACGCCCTCAATCACGGAGAGACGCGCATCGTGATAGTGGAATGTGATCGAGCGGTCCGTAATGTGCTCTTTGAGCAACTGCTGGCGCCGCTGAAATTCCTCAATCGGCAGCTGTCCGAACCACTGAAAGGGAGTATACGGTTTCGGCACAAAACAGGAGACCGAGACGGTCACCTTGCAGCCGCGCTTGCCGCGAATCTCCGTGTAGAGATCAACGACCTTCTTCGCAAGCTGCGCGATTCCGATAATGTCCTCATCTGTCTCCGTCGGCAGGCCCATCATAAAGTAGAGCTTGACCTGCTTCCATCCATGACGAAACGCTGCGCCGCACGCTTCCAGCAGATTTTCCTCCGTCACTCCCTTGTTGATGACATCGCGCATGCGCTGCGTGCCAGCCTCCGGCGCAAAGGTGAGCCCGGACTTACGCACCGCCTGCATCTTGTGCGCAAGATCAATTGAAAAACTGTCAATGCGCAGTGAAGGCAGAGAAAAGCTGAGTTTCTCCTCCGCATAATCCTCCATCAAATCATCCACGAGCCGTCCGAGGCAGGAATAATCCGCCGAGGAAAGCGAGGTCAGGCTCATCTCATCATAGCCTGTGCTCTCTGCAAGCCCGTTCGCCATCTGCCGCAGGCGCTCCTCTGTGCGCTCACGCGCAGGACGGTAGGCAATCCCCGCCTGACAAAAGCGACAGCCGCGTGAGCAGCCCCGAAAGAGCTCGAGCATCATGCGATTGTGTACGATGTCCATATAGGGCACAATCGGGTGCTCCACTGAGAGCACTTTGTCCATATCGCGCACAACGCGCTTATAGATGATGGGGCGGGCTGCAGGATGCAGAGGCCGCATCTCAGAAAAATTTCCCGCCGCATCGTAAACCGGTTCATAAAATGACGGTACGTAAATGCCGTCGATCTCAAGCAGACGCGTTAGAAATCCCTGCCGTCCGCCCGGACTGCCCTCCTTTTTCCACGCAATGAGCGCGTCACAGAACTCGGGGACAGCCTCCTCTCCCTCTCCGATCAGAAAGAAATCAAAAAAGTCCGCAATCGGCTCAACATTATAAACACAGGGGCCGCCGCCGACGATGAACGGCATATCTTCCCCACGGTCACACGCATAGAGCGGAATCCCCGCGAGATCGAGCATATTGAGAACATTTGAATAGATCATCTCATACTGCAGGGAGAATCCGAGGAAATCAAAATCAGCGACAGGATGGCGCGACTCAAGCGAAAAGAGAGGAATCCCCTTCGCACGCATCTGCTTCTCCATATCGATCCACGGAGCATAGACCCGCTCCGCGGCAATATTGGGGCGGCGGTTCAGAATCTCGTAGAGAATTGCAAGCCCGAGATTGCTCATGCCGACCTCATAGACATCGGGCAGTGCCAGCGCAAATTTGCACTCTGCGGACGCCCAGTCCTTGCGTACGGCATTCCACTCGCCGCCCGTATAGCGCGCAGGTTTCAGTACCGACTGCAGGATACTGTGATCGAGCTGCACCATTGTTCCGTATTCTCCCCCGCATAATAAAAGAAAAAGGCTGTCGCGCGAAGGCAGACAGCCTCACCAAATACACATCTAGAATAAAAGTTTTTGACGCCGCAGCTGAATATTCAGCAGAATGGCGATCGCCATGATGTTCGTTGTGAGCGAGCTCACGCCGTAGCTCATCAGCGGCAGCGGGATACCTGTAACTGGCATAATCCCCATGGTCATCCCGACATTGATGAGGACGTGAAACGCGATCATCGAGGTGATTCCGACTGCGAGCAAACGTCCGAACATATCGCTCGCATCCTGCGCGATACGTATCCCGCGCCACAAAACAACGAGGTAGAGGAGGAGCAGAATCGCACATCCGACGAAGCCAAGCTCCTCTCCCACAACAGAAAAGATGAAGTCCGTGTGGTTCTCCGGCAGGAAATTCAGCTGGCTCTGCGTCCCGCCGAACAGTCCCTTGCCGAAGAGCATCCCTGAGCCGATCGCAATCTTCGACTGGATGATATGATAGCCGGCACCGAGCGGATCGACATTCGGATCCATGAACACCATGATGCGCATTTTCTGATAGTCCTTCAAAAAATGCCAGAGCACCGGCATCGCAGCAAGTCCTGCGCCGAATATCCCGAGGAGCAGGCGCAGACGAACTCCTGCAACAAACACCATGCCAAAGAAAATCGCAAGAAACACAAGAGACGTGCCAAGATCCGGCTGTTTCAGAACGAGCAGAAACGGTACACCGACATAGGCGGCAACAGGGGCAAGATCTGTAATCGTATTGATCTTCCCGCCGCGCTTTTCAAGCATAGCAGCGAGCGCAATGATCATGATAAGTTTCGAGAACTCAGACGGCTGTATGCTGATCGGTCCGAGTGCGATCCAGCGCTGCGCGCCGAGCGCCGTTTGCCCGACGAGCATAACCAATATGAGCAGGATAAGGTTGAACACGTAGAAATGGTTGCCGTATCGCTGCAATATCTTATAGTCAAAATTCATCAGAAACGCAGCCAGCGCAATATCGATAACGATCGAAATGCCCTGCCGCTGGACGAACCAGTAACGCTCCTCGCTCGGCGTATTGACATGAGTCGCGCTGCCGATAATGACAAGGCTCATAATAACAATTGCGACCGCTGCCACAATCAGCGTCAAATCTGTGCGCCGCAGAAGCCGCTTAGAGAGTATCATCGCTGATGCCTGGATACATCGCTGCCGCCGTGCTGAACGCTGACAACAGGAATATTGACGACAAGCGCCATCGTATCGTTTTCGTTCTCGAGTGCAAACTCCATTTCCTGCGTATCAATGTACATATACTTTGAAATCACTTGAATGATCTCTGCGCGCATATTGTCCATGATCTCCGGAGAGACATTTGCTCGATCATTGATAATGACGAGCTGGAGTCGGCGGCGCGCAACATCGCCGGAATTTTCTTTCTTGCCAAGAAGCCTTTTCAGTGCCTCAATCACGCCAACCCCTCCTTACTTTTTCCCAAAGAATTTTCCTTTGATTGTCTCCCAGAGACTATCCTTTGTAAACTCACGGAACGGAATTTCCTCTCCGCAGAGCCGCCCGACTACGTCGAGATAAGCCTGTCCCGCCGGAGAATCCTTCATCGTCACGCAGGGCTCGCCGCGGTTCGTACTCGTCACAACCATTTCATCGTCCGGAATCTGACCAATACAGCCAACCGAAAGGATTTCATCGATATCGTCCATGTCCAGCATATCGCCCTTTTCAATCATCTTTGGACGAATGCGGTTCACGACGAGCCGAATATCATTTTTATCCGCACGCCCCAACTCGCCGATGATCTTATCGGCGTCACGCACAGCAGAGATCTCCGGCATCGTTACCACGATCGCCGTATCAGCAGCGGCGATCGCCGTCTTGAACCCTTGCTCGATTCCTGCAGGACAATCGATGATGATAACATCATAGGAATGGCGCAGCTCCTCGCACAGAGCTGCAAGCTCCTCTGGATTGACGGCGCTCTTGTCCTTGACCTGCGAAGTAGGAAGGAGATAAAGGGAGTCATATTTCTTATGGCGGACAAGCGCCTTTTTATACGGCACGCGTCCCGATGTTACATCGACCAGATCGTACATAATCCGATTCTCAAGACCGAGCAGGAGATCGAGATTTCGCAGTCCCGTATCAGTATCGATGAGGACGACGCTCTTGCCGCGCATGGCAAAACCGACACCGATATTCGCTGTCGTCGTCGTCTTGCCAACGCCTCCTTTTCCGGATGTCACCACATAGATTTCACTCATATTTCGAACCTACCTCTCTATTGGCTCAATGACAATCTGACCATCCTTCACATAGGCACGTTCCGCCTTACCGAAGTCCTCCGGTTCATCCGGCGATCGCGCAACATAATTCGCGATGCGAATCTGCGTCGGCATCAGATGATCCGCAATGATAAACGCTGTTGAATCCCCGGCGGCTCCAGCGTGAACGAGGCCTCGGCAGGTGCCGCGAATATCGACGCTGCCGCCTGCCGTAATCTGTGCCCCCGGATTGACATTGCCGAAGACGATGACAGAGCCCTCCGTTTCAACAGCCTGACCGCCGCGCAGCGTCTTGTCGATGACAAGCATGCGCTGCAGCTCAGGCGCATCCTGCATTGCTTCCTGCGGGGACACGGAGGCAACAGCGGGCTTCGGCGAAGGCGGAACAGGTGAGGCGCTGCGCATTGGAACAGGTTTTTCCAGGCGACAAATCAATCCATGCGTGCGAAAGAGTTCCTGCAGCTCTGCAAGTTCCTCTTTTGAGAAACGATTTCGCGGTACACGCACAAGGGTTCCGCGCAGAAAGAATCCCGAACCGGAATCAAGCTTTCTGGAAAGCTCTTCTGCAATCTCTAAAAAAGACAGATCCGGGGGAAATTCGAGCATCAGCCCGTCATTCTCTCCTTTGATCTTGATTTTTTCCTCACTCATTTCCTTCCCTCACTTGTTCCCTACAGCCGGCTGCACACGGTCGAGGCGAAATGCCGCCTCCATGATCCTGCGCCCGATCGGCACTGCGGACATCGAACCAAAGCCGCCCTGCTCCACAATGACTGCCACTACGACATTCGGATTCATATACGGTCCATACGCCACGAACCATCCGTGATCGCGCCCATGTGAATTCTCTGCCGTACCTGTCTTTCCTGCAATATCAATCGGAAAGCCGGCGAAAACGCCTGCCGCCGTACCGATTTTTGTCACATCGTGCAGTCCCTCCTGCACGCTCTGGATCACATTCTGGCTCACCTCCAGCTCAGAGAGGAGCACCGGCTGGAAATCACGCACCGTATTCCCGTTTACGTCCACAATTCGTTGAACGAGATGCGGCTGGTATCGCTTGCCGTTTGCCGCGATTTCACCTACAACCATTGCGGCCTGCAGAGGTGTCACAAGATTGAACCCCTGCCCGATCGCCGCGTCAAAGGTCTCTGAGAGATACCATTCGCCGTCCTCGTAATTATCCGCCTTATACTTTCGGTTCGGTACAAGCCCCTCCGCCTCATAAGGCAGATCAATTCCTGTCCGCGCGCCAAGGCCAAACATCCGCGCATAGCGTTCGAGCGTGTCAACCCCGAGACGATTGCCCATTTCATAGAAATAGACATTATCCGAATGTGCCATCGCCTCTTGAAAATTAATCCATCCGAGTGCTTCTCCGCTTGCATTCGTCTTCGGAATGATCCAGTGGTGACCAGCGTCGAAAATCTTTTCCTGCGGCGTCACCTTGTGCTCGGCGAGCGCCGCTGTCCCCGTTACGATTTTGAATGTCGAACCGGGCGGATATTCGCCCGTGATCGCCTTATTGTCCATCGGGTGATAGGGATTATTGTTCAGCACATTCCAGTTTTGTGTTGAGATTCCCCCCGCAAAGAGATTCGGGTTGAACGCCGGACGGCTGACCATGGCGAGCACCTCACCGGTCTGCGGGTTCATAACTACTGCTGCGGCTGCATATGCATGCACAAGAGCGAGTTGCTCATCCACCGCGCGCTCTGCGGTCTCCTGGATATGCTTATCAATCGTCAGAATGAGATCGTTGCCCGGGATAGGAGACTGACGCCCGAGGATCTGGACAGGACGCCCCGATACATCCACCTCTACTTGATCGCCTCCGTTGATCCCGCGCACCTCTTTGTCGTAGATGCGCTCCAAGCCGAACTTTCCGATGATATAGCCGGACTTGTACCCCTCGTCTTTGCGGCGTTCGAGCTCCTCCTCGTTGATTTCGCTCACATAGCCAAATACATGCGCCGCATACTCCCCATAGATGTAGTCGCGAATCGGGAGAACTTCGATGACAACGCCGGGATAATCATCCTTTTGTTCCTCAATAATTGTGACAATATCCGGCAGCACATCATTTTTTATTCGAATCGGATCAAATCCGACATGCGCGTCGATCTTTTCTTGAATCTCCTCGATGGGAACGTTAATGAGTTTTGACACGCGTGCAATAACTTCGGGAGAAATCGGCTCCGTCAGAGGAAGGAGGGAAACAGTGAAGCCGGGGCGATTCGTCACAAGGGGTTCCCCGTTCCGATCGTAAAATGTCCCGCGCGCCGCTTCTGCCGGAATGATTCGAATGCGATTGCCCTCGGCGAGACGCGCATAGAGCTCGCCGTCATACACCTGGAGATATCCCGCCCGGCCAATGAGCACGGCGATGATCAGCACAATCACCACGTTCAGGAATTGCAGCCGTCCGCTGAAATCTTCATTTTCGTTCACAATTACTCTCCGAGAAAATGTTTTTTGACACTATCGCTCCGGATCATGTACACGCTTATCCAGATGGAATGTCGCCCAGTGAACCGGATAAGCAAAAATCAGCTGAAATATGAGCAGAATAAAGAGTACGCGCCCCATGTGCAGCAGCGGGTTGAAGTGATAGCCGAGCAAATATACAATCAGCGCCGACATCAGATATTTGGCAAGGGTCGCCGCGACGGATGCCGTGATTGGCAGGAAGAACTGCTCCTTGAACACACGGTCAGAAAAACGTCCGAAGACGAGTCCGATCAGTGTCAGCGTGAACGCATTCAGTCCGAAGAACGAGCCCGCACTAAGATCCTGCATGATCCCCAACGAGAATCCGACGAAGCTTCCCCACACACTGCCGCGCAGAAAAGCATAAGAAACTGTCGCCAAAACAAGGAGATCCGGAATCACCCCATGTACCGCAATGAGCGGCAAAAAAGAGAACTGCAGAATAAAGAGCGTGAGAAAAAACAATATGAAAAACCGATATTTTTTCACTGTGCCGCCGCCTTTGTCTGCGCAGCAGAGATCTGTGCCGCTGCAGCCGCGCCAGGGCTGAGTTGTTGTGCCTGTACAGGATCCGGCGGCGCTTCGCGTGATGCCGTAATGATCGCTACATCCTCGAGACGCTGGAAGTCCACAGCAGTCTCGACCACGGCTACTTTGAGCAATCCGCTGTCATCGCCGTGCTGTGAGGAGACACGCCCCACGACAATCCCTTTGGGATAGATTCCGCCGAAGCCGGATGTAACAATGACGTCACCGTCCTCTACATCCGCATTGCGTGGGATATTAACCATCTGCGGCATATACGGATTGTCCATCGTTCCCGTAACGATTCCCGTCACACGAGACTCCGGACGCTGAATGAGCGTCCCCACCGAGGAACGGACATCGAGAATGAGCTGGACCTTCGATGAGATCGGGCCGACTTCCGTCACATGTCCCACAAGCCCCTTGCCCGTCAGGACGGGCATATTTTCACGCACTCCGTCGCTGCTGCCGCGATCGACGACGATCATACTAGTCCAGAGTGCAGAATCACGCCCGATCACGCGTGCAGCAAGGAGATCGAACTGATGCGCCGATTGTTTGTATGCAAGAATCTCACGCAGCCGCATGTTTTCCGCTGCGTACTCTTCTGCCATCGTATTCTGCTGCCGCAGCTGCTCAATTTCATTTTTGAGCAGCTGATTCTGCTCGTGCACCGTCGCAATCTCCCAAAGATTGGACGTAATATGCTGGATCTGCTGACCAACATACGAAAACACCATTTCAAACGGCGCCAAAACCGTCCCTGCCGTACTCGTCGACGCAGATGCCTGAAACCTGCCGCGCGCAGCAAAGAAAATGATGCAGAAAAGCGTGAGCAGAACGAAGAGCAGTGCCCAGATCTTATGTCCCGCCTGTCGTGCCCGTCCGATGCGATCAATCATTATCTCAATTTCTTTGAAGACATAACAACACTCTTCAGCAGTCCAATATTCTCAAGCGTACGCCCCGTCCCCTCACCGACACAGGAGAGCGCATCCTCGGACACGAGCACCGGCATTCCCGTCTCATGGGAGAGGAGCTTGTCCAGATTCATGAGAAGCGCCCCTCCGCCGGTCATCATAATGCCGTGATCCATGACGTCCGAAGCAAGCTCCGGCGGTGTCTTCTCGAGGGTCCCTTTCACGGCGTCAATGATCTTATAGATCGGCTCGTTCAGTGCTTCGCGGATCTCCTTTGCATGGATTGTGAGCGTCTTTGGCAGTCCGCTTACGAGATCGCGTCCGCGGATATCCATCGTACGATCCGTATCCGGCGTTACGATCGCCGTACCGATCGCGATCTTGATCTCCTCTGCTGTTCGCTCACCGATCATGAGATTATACATGCGCTTGATGTATTGGACGATCGCCGAATCCATCTCGTCGCCGCCGATGCGTATAGAACAACTCGTCACAATGCCGCCGAGCGAGATGATCGCAATCTCTGTCGTGCCGCCGCCGATATCGACGACCATGCTGCCCGTTGCTTCCTCGACCGGAAGACCGGCACCGATCGCCGCTGCCATCGGCTCCTCGATCAGATACGCCTCGCGTGCGCCCGCCTGCTGTGCGGCATCAATGACCGCCCGCTTTTCGACCTCTGTTACGCCGGACGGAACGCCGACCACAACACGCGGACGAACAAACGACTTCGACCGCATCGCCTTGCGAATAAAGTATTTCAGCATCGCCTGCGTGACGTCAAAATCTGCAATAACGCCGTCTTTCATCGGACGTATCGCAACGATATTTCCGGGCGTACGCCCGATCATCTGCTTTGCCTCTTCGCCCACGGCAAGCACATCGCCCGAGTCGTTTCTTATCGCCACGACGGAGGGCTCGCGCAGCACAATCCCCCGGCCCTTAACATGCACCAACGTATTGGCTGTACCGAGGTCAATCCCCATATCGTGTCCACCAAAAAGACCAAACATTGTAAGTGGAGTCTCCTTCCATTCACGCGACCTATATTCATATCAATAATTCCATGTACACAGACATGCAGAATCAGTATATCATAAGCAACTTTTTTTTTCCATGAGATTTTATTGGGAAAAATGTTGTATTTGCCGCACTTGTCCCAATTAGGACGATTCGACCATATTCCTTGACGGACGACGGGCTTTCCTCTATAATGAGATCATGTAAACGTACCGTAATGGAGGAGAAAGAGACCGATGAACATTCAATCGAGACTGCTGACGGTGGATTTTTTTAACTGCAAAGGCGAATCGTTCAGCAATGAAGAAGCCCTTCGTGTCAAAGTCTCCGAAACACTTGCGGCACTTGATCTCGTTCCTCTGCAGACGATCACAGATGTACAGGAAAACGGTCATATCTCCTTGATGGCACTGCTGCCGGACGGTCATCTCGCACTTCACGTTCATCCGGATCTGCGTCATGTATCGCTCGACATCTATCTCTGCTGTGAGGATGCAGCACTCGATCCCATCGCGCATGTCATGCGCAATATATTCCAACCGGAAAAAATCAAGAGCACACATCTGCGGCGAGGCGACTTTCGCGCACCGTCGGAGATTCGTCCGAAAACCACAACCCGCGTTGCCCCTATACGCAAGATCAAAAGTACGGGCGCCAAGGTGATCCGTATTCTTGCGCGACGCAATCGCGGATAGGTACCCAAGATAAACGACTGCCAGATACACGCGAAAAACCCTTGAACAGCGCTCATAAACAGAGTTTGTTCAAGGGTTTTTTCTATAAGCGCGTCGGCCCGAAAAGGGCTCTAAAGCTTTAGATCAGCGCTGCGCCGTTTTATTCTTCTGACATTCCGGACAGTAACCGAAGAAATACATCTGCTGCGATACAATGCGGTAGCCTGTCACAGACGAAACATTCTTGTCGAGTGCCGGAAGCGCAGCAATCGGAACATCAGCAACCTTGTCGCAGGAAATACACCGAACATGCGGATGCACGGAGATATCCGCATCATAACGGAATGCCTCTTCGCCCACGTTCAGCTCGCGCACAATACCGATTTCACAGAACGCATCGAGCGACTTATAGACGGTAGCAAGACTCATCGTCGGGTAGTTCGGACGCAGTTCCTTGTACAGAGTCTCTGCTGTAGGATGCTCATGCGTTGCCGCCAGAGCAGCATAGACGGCCAGGCGCTGCGGCGTCACTTTTTTCTTATTCTGCCGCAGAATGTCTGTAACCTCATTGAGTGTCAGCATTGTATGTTCATGCATAATTGTTCCTACTTTTCATGTTCTCAAAACTAAAATCATTATTATTTATATATCATAATACTCTATTCGAAAACTCCTGTCAATAGTCCCAGCCCATCTTCCCCCATATGCGAATTCATCTCACTTTTTGCGTCTTGTTAAAATCATGCTATAATGAGGAATATTTCAGTCGAGAAAGGTTTGATTCCATGCGCATCTCCGATATCCCCTCCGCGATTGCAGACGAGCTCTCCATTCGTCCGCAGCAGGCAGCATCTGTCGTTGCGCTGCTCGATGACGGCAATACCATTCCGTTTATTGCGCGTTATCGCAAAGAAGCCACCGGCTCCCTCGATGATGAGATACTGCGCCGCATCGCGGCACGCTTGACGTATCTGCGCAGTCTCGTCAAGCGGCAGGAGGAGATCATCGCGCGCATTGAGGAGCAGGGGAAAATGACCGATGCACTGCGCGAGGCGATTGAAACCGCACAAAAACTTCAGTCCCTTGAAGACCTCTACCGTCCTTACAAACAGAAAAAACATACGCGCGCATCCATTGCACGGGCACGCGGTCTTGAGCAGCTTGCCGACGCCATCCTGCTGCAGAGTGAAATGCACGGCACACCGGAGCAATACGCCGCACCATTTGTAAGCGCGGAAAAGGAGGTACCTTCCCCTGCCGATGCTCTTGCCGGCGCGCGCGACATTATTGCCGAGACCGTCACGGACGACGCAGAACTGCGCCGCCTTATTCGTGAAAAATTCTGGAAAAACGCATTGCTCGAGACAGCCCTTGATGTAAAAGCGGAGGATGCACATGTGTTTCAGATGTACGACGGATACAGTGAGCCGGTACGCACTCTGCCCTCACATCGCATTCTCGCAATTAACCGCGGAGAGCGGAAAAGATGCCTCACCGTCCGCATTTCTGTTGATCATGAGGCGTATATCGAGTGGATCTGCGGGAGGATCTGCCGGCACCCGTCAATCTTCTCAGCAGAACTGCGCACGGCAATTGAGGACGGTTATAAACGTCTTCTTGTTCCTTCGCTCGAGCGTGAGCTGCGCGCACAGCTGACAGAACTTGCCGAAGAAAAGGCCATCAAGCTGTTCGGACGCAACCTGCGCCAGCTGCTCCTTCAGCCGCCGCTCGCGGGACATACAGTTCTTGGTCTTGATCCCGGCTATCGTACGGGCTGCAAAATGGCAGTTGTTGACGCCACAGGCAATGTTCTCGCGAGCGGTGTTATACAAATTACAAAGAGTGAAGGAGAGCGCAAAGCAGCGGCGCTGTCTGTCCAAAAGTTCATCAAAACACACGGCGTTACGCTCATCTCCATCGGCAACGGTACAGCCTCCTACGAGACGGAGCAATTTGTCGCGGCGTTGATTCGTGACAATAAGCTCAAAGATGTGCACTACCTCATTACAAACGAAGCGGGCGCTTCCGTCTACTCCGCCTCCCAGCTGGCGAAAGAGGAACTCCCCTCCTATGATGTCACAATCCGCGGCGCAGTCTCCATTGCCCGCCGCGTGCAGGATCCGCTCGCGGAGCTCGTCAAAATCGATCCACAGGCAATCGGCGTCGGACAGTATCAACATGACGTCAGCCAAAAAGAACTGAAAGAACGTCTGGATGCCGCCGTAGAAGATGCCGTAAACCATGTCGGTGTTGACCTGAACACCGCTTCTCCCGCATTGCTGAGGCGGATTGCAGGCATCAATGCCGCGGTTGCAAAGAACATTGTCGCCTACCGTAATAAAAACGGCAGATTTACCAATCGAAAGGCACTCCATAAAGTATCCCGTCTCGGCGATGCAGCCTTCACTCAATGTGCAGGCTTCCTGCGCATCTACGGAGGAGAAACGCCGCTCGACGGCACTGCCGTCCACCCCGAGTCTTACGAACTCGCGCGTGCCATTCTCGCGGAGCTCGGCACTGCAGAGGATGATCTACGCGACCGGGCAAAGTTCCCAGCTCTCGCGCTCAAAACAGCACGGGCGGAGCCTGCCGGCTTGGCCAAAAAACTGGGTGCAGGCATCCCAACCGTAACGGATATCCTGCGGGCAATCGCTCGTCCCGGCCGTGATCCGCGTGAGGAACTCCCCGCGCCGCTCATGCGGCAGAACATCGTGAAGCTCTCCGATCTCGCCATCGGCACCATTCTGCCGGGAACTGTCCGCAACATCACAGACTTTGGTGCATTCATTGACATCGGGCTCAAGCAGGCAGGACTCCTTCACATCTCCGAGATGAGCTGCCGCCGCGTGCGTCATCCACTTGACATACTGTCTGTCGGCGATGCACTTGATGTCATGATTATCAGCGTTGACGAGGAACGCGAACGCATCGGTCTCTCTTTGAAACGCATCAAAAAGGAAAAGGCACACGCATGAATCTTTTAGAACAGACAATTTCATCCATAAAAATCCCGGATGCGGCACTTCCCCATACCGTCGATACCGTTCTCACAACACATACAAGCATGAACTTCGGCCGCCTGAAAGAGGTACTGCTCCGTTATATCCGCATCACAGGCGAGCGCCATCCTGCCCCGCCGCAGACAAGCGTCATCATCTCCTGCGCCGATCACGGCGTCGCCGCCGAAAGTGTCAGCGCCTACCCCCCTGAGACCACGCTCAACATGATGTGCAACTATCTCATCACCCGCGGGGGCGCGGCCAACGCCGTAGCCAATTATGCGAATGCACAGCTTATTGTTGCTGATCTCGGTGTAAACGCCGATACGTCAGATATTCCAGGACTCCTGCACAAGAGCATTGCACGCGGAACCGCAAATATGACGGCAGGACCTGCCATGACCCGCGCACAGGCAATTCGTTCCGTCGAAGCGGGAATCGCTCTCGCAAATGACCGTGCTGATCACGGCGATCGCTGTATCCTGCCGGGCGAAATGGGCATCTCCAATACGACTTCGAGTGCGGCGATCGTCGCCGCATTGCTGGAGCTCACTCCCGAGGAGGTCACGGGACGCGGCGCGAACATCTCGGACAGACGTCTGGCACACAAGATTGAAATCGTCCGCCGCGCCCTCACCGTAAACGCTCCCGATGCGCACGATGGTCTGGACGTTCTGGCAAAGGTCGGTGGCTTCGAGCTCGGCTGCATCGCCGGCCTCATCCTGGGCGCCGCCGCACGACGAATGCTCATCGTGCTTGACGGTGCAAATACCACCTCTGCGGCGCTGATTGCCCACGCTCTTGCTCCGAACTGCGTTCATTATCTCCTCGCCTCACACGCATCGCTGACAGAACATTCGCAGCCCCATGCACTACGTCGTCTCAGTCTCTCCCCCATCCTGCGTCTCGATATTCGTCTGAGCGAAGCGGCAGGCTCCTCCATTGCGCTCCGCATGCTCACACAAATGATAAAGATATGGGACATATTGGACGAAGCCAAAGAAGGATCTCCTCTCTCCCCCCCGTTCAACTTTCCATGTCCGTCTCTTTGCCCACAGGAAGAAAAAACCACGGTCACATTCGCGCCACCGAGCGCATCTGCGATGGAAGCATGTCAATACCGGCTGGACAACCTGGCAAAACCGATTCACAGCCTTGGTTATCTCGAACGGATTGCCGTGCAGCTTGCAGGGACTACCGGCCGTGAATGCCCCCCTTCTGATCTGGGAGCAGCGCTCCTTATACTTGCGGATGGGAAGCTGTTCTCAGCAGATCTCAGCAAAATTCTCTCTGCAATAACCGCCGATACGCATATCTCCGTATATCTTCTCTCCACCCCGAAAAATATGTCTGCATCGAACGCAGCGCGCAGAGCGGCAGATACCCTGGCCCGCAGCCATCCGCTCCTCATTCTCGGCGCGGCGGGCGCAGGCGATGATGCTCTTGCCGGGGCAATCAACGGAGCAGCAGAAGCCGGCAGCCTCATCCTGCCCGGCGACACACAGTCGGATCGCGTCGCGCGTAAGTACGCCGGCACGAATTCGTCGCTCCGTCCATACATTCTGCACATCGTTCCGGACATGCTCACAGCGGATACGGAGATGCCTGCGGGAATCGCCGGCATCCTAGGCACAGAAATCGTCCGCGCTGCTCTTCATGTTGTAAACGATATGAAAACCTTTGCCGAAACCGGTGTCGCCGTCGCCATTGACGGCGCAGGCGCAGGTCGGCAGGTACGCGGACACGCATAAAAAATAAGGCAGAGATCTCTGCCTTATTTTTTTGCTGCTATATCTCAGCTTCAAGCTGTCCTTTCTTGAACACCTTTCCAATCGTGCCGAATTGGAACGTCGCCGTTTCCTTGACCGTAAACCGACCGTAGGTATTCCCCGCGCGATAGTTGGAATTGAATGCTTCGCGCATACCGCCCGCCATATGCATCTCTTCGCCATAGACGAGAAACGGATTCGGCACAACGGCAAAAAGGTTGTTGCCGAGAGGCATCCCCCAAAAATCAGCGTCACGCGTCGGCGTAACGGCAACAAAACGAGGCTCCAGCTCAGGGCGGCTCAGGCGCAGCTGCATATTCGTACAGCGCAGGCCCAGCACTTCATAGAGCTTGATAAAGTCATCCTGCGCCCTCTTCTTTTGGAACATCGTCCCCGGCACATCGTAGAGTGCATTATAGTCCCGCATATAGTCTGATGCCCGTTCGGCAGGCGTGCGCTCACGCAGCTCATGCACGGGAATCTGTTCCAATGTTTCTTCGGCGATTTTCCTGCGTGCGGCTTCGTTCTGTTTTGCACGGTCGCTCTGCATCGGCTCCTTGCCGCCTGTTGCTCTCGCATAGCTCCCCGCTGCCCGTTCCATCGCACTCGCAGCTCTGTCCCAAGGTGGCTCCTGCTGCTGAACCGGGGATGCCGTGTAGGCATGTGTCAGCTCATGCTTCATCTCCTCATCCAGGAGATCGCTTACAGAGGGAACGGCACGTACGGCGGTAGTATTTTCCTCTGCCGCACGGTCCCCAGCGCTTTGCGTCGCATCTGCCCGCATGGACAGCGGACGGTTCTTATTGTCCGCTGCACGCTCTATGCTCTGCACCAGTTCATCAATGCGGCTCTGCTGACGCAGCACCATCTTTTCGAGAAGCGTTACCCGCTTCGCGAGTTCATGAATCCGTGTCAGTTCGTCCGTGCCCATTCCCTTGTTTTACCCCTTAAATCTCAATCGATTTGGCGTGTGCAAGCGTCTCGCGTGCCTCGCGCACAATGCGCTCAATGATGACGCGCGTCGGCTCAATGCTGCGCAGAAGGGTCAGCGTCTCTCCCGCCTGTACCATACCGTTGACAACATCTCCGTCCACCGCGGCAAGCTTGTTCGTCCCCGTTGCACGGTCCAACAGTTCCTCTTTCGTCGCCTTGCCCGAATACTCGAGCGCAACGAATTCCTCAGAAAATTTATTCTTGACGCCGCGTACCGCGCCGCCGATAGTGATGCCTGTGACAATTGTATCCGTATCCACGGCTTCAATGAGTTTTGCCTTCACATTCGGATGTACGACACATTCCTCGGCGACAAGGAAGCGCGTTCCCATCTGAACACCTGCGGCCCCCATGAGGAGTGCTGCTGCGAGCCCCCGTCCGTCGCCGAAACCGCCTGCCATAATGACCGGCAGAGAAACCTCCGGGATAACCTGTTCCATCAGCGGCATCGTCGAGAGTACGCCGATGTGTCCGCCGGCTTCCATCCCCTCTACAACGATGGCATCCGCGCCCTTTTCCTCCACACGCTTCGCAAGCTTCACGCTCGGAACAACAGGGATAACCTTTACCCCGGCAGCATGGAGTTTTTCAAAATAGGGAACGGGATTGCCCGCACCGAGCGTAACGAATGCCGGCTTTTCCTCGCAGATAACATCGACGATCTCATCCCTATTCGGTGCCATAAGCATGACGTTCACGCCAAACGGGCGATCCGTCAGCGTGCGGCAGCGGCGAATCTCATCCCGCGTATACTCCGTTGTGCGGCCGCCTGTCGAGATGATGCCTGCGCCTCCCGCATTCGAGACTGCAGAGGCAAGATTTGCCTCCGAAATCCATGCCATGCCGCCCTGAATAATAGGAACCTCAATCCCCAGCAGTTTCTTCAGCTGATTTTCCATACTACTACCTCCATAACACATACTCTATATACGCTCTATGCCTGCAACAGCATAGGCGGACATCCCTTCACCTGCGCCCGTGAATCCGAGCTTCTCTTCTGTCGTCGCCTTAACATTGACATCTCCTGCATCAAGGCCGAGGAAGCGTGCAAGATTATCGCGCATCATCGGAATATACTGCTGGAGTTTCGGTGCCTGAGCTACAACTGTTGCATCCACATTGCCAATGGCATAGCCCTCGGCTCGTACGAGACGAGCAGTCTCCTCGAGCAGTTTTCCGCTGTCTGCGCCTGCAAAACGCACATCGGTATCGGGAAAATGCTTTCCGATATCCCCAAGCGCCGCTGCACCAAGCAAGGCATCCGAAACGGCGTGCAGAAGCACATCTGCATCCGAGTGCCCGAGCAGGCCCTTTTCATACGGAATATCTACCCCGCCTAGAATAAGTCTTCGTCCGTCAACCAGACGGTGGACATCGTAGCCGATCCCAAATCTCGTCATTCCCCGTCCCCCTTTCGCCGCCGAACGACCCCGCCAAGCAGACGTTTTGCCTCATGCACGGCAGTCTTCATCAGTTCTCCCGCGCCCATATCATTGCGCAGAATTGCCTCCGCAATGATCATGTCCTCAGGCGTGGTTACTTTGATGTTGCTGTATTCTCCTTTGACAATGTGAACCTTCGCGCCGATGCGCTCTACAAGGCTCGCGTCGTCCGTCCCGAGAAAGTTATCCTCGTCCGCACGCCGATTCGCCTCGATCAGAAGATCCTTGCGAAACCCCTGCGGGGTCTGCACCTGCCAAAGAGTGCTGCGCGGCGGCGTAGAAACAACAAGGGCATCCTCAGAGGCGATCTTGATCGTATTCTTCTCCGGCACAGCGACAATCGCTGCGCCCTCGGCACGCACGACGCGGATGAGCTCCTCGATCGTTTCACGCCGGATGAGCGGGCGCGCCGCGTCATGTACCAGAACGATATCTGCTTCCTCTGACACAAGTTTCAATCCGTTGCGAATAGAATACTGGCGCTCAGAACCGCCCTCAACGACCTGCCACGGAGCAAGCCCCTTGACGCGGCTGAGAAGATTCGTAACCGGTTCCACCTCATCCGCGCCGACGGCGATAATCAGCTCTCCGACCTCTGGCACTTTGGAAAATGTGAGCAGCGTGCGAAGAAGCATCGGCTTCCCAGCAAGAGTCAGAAAGACTTTATTCAGTCCCGCCTGCATCCGATGCGCCTGACCCGCCGCCGGGAAGACCACACTAACCATAATATCCTCCTGTGCGCCTGGCGATTACCGCGTCAATTTTGCAAAGATCATACGGCCTGCAGCCGTTTGGAGCGCCGACGTCACCTCGACAGAGACAACCTCATTCATACAGCGGAACCCGCCGTCTACAACGATCATGGTCCCGTCATCGAGATAGGCAAGCCCCTGTCCATGCTCTTTTCCCGGACGGACAATCTGCACCGTCATCAAATCGCCCGGAATAGCAACTGGCTTCACTGCATTGGAGAGCGCATTGATATTGAGTACAGAAACGCCGCGCAGCTGCGCGACCTTGTTCAAGTTGAAATCATTCGTGATAATCTTGCCGCCGACTTCCTGCGCCAGCTGAAGAAGTTTGGAGTCAACCTCTGTGATATCCTCAAAGTCTGCCTCAGTGATCTCCACCTTCATACGCGATTCTTTACGGATCTTTTGCAGAACGTCGAGCCCCCGGCGCCCGCGGACGCGCTTGAGAGAGTCCGGAGAATCCGCGATATGCTGCAGCTCTTCGAGGACAAAGACCGGAATGAGCAGCGTTCCTTCAAGGAAGCCTGTCTCACAGATATCCGCGATGCGGCCGTCGATGATGACGCTCGTATCGAGCAGTTTATACTGGCGTTCCGTTTGTCCGTCTCGCATCTGCACCGGAAGCGGTGCCGGAACACGCCCCTCACGGATGCGCGTCATCTCGCGCAGGAAACGCGGAATAAAGTCAAACGCCTCCGTAATTTCCTGCTGTTTCTTGACCATGATGTGGACGCCGAGGTAGCCGAGCACAACGCTGAACACAATGGGAATGTAATCGCCGACGATAGGAATCGTAGAAAACGAATCGCCCAACAGGCGTGCAATGATGAGTCCGATGAAAAGTCCGATCGCCCCGGCAATGACATCGCGTGTCGGCATCTTGCCCAGCTGTCCCTCTACCCACACTGAGAAACGTTTGAGACGTCCCGTAAAGAACGGCGCGAGAGGATAGCCAATGATACCGCCCAGAATCGTACCGGTGAGAATGCAGAGGAGCCCCGCAAGCGTGAGTCCGAAGATTCCAAGTTCCGTATGCCATAACGGCGCTGAAAAATAATCATTTGCAGTCGGCACGGCAAGCTCAAAGAGCGTTCCGCCGACAATTGCCATAAGGAGAACAACAAAAAAACGTAATACACGTTCAAGTAACAAATATTCACCTCCCCTCGTATAAATATCTTGCAGGATCACCGCTTCATACTGTGTTCCTCAACTTTTTCAGTATAATAAAAAAAGGTTGCATTGTCAAAATGCACTGGTATAATTATTAAAGTATTTTAATTGACATATCCCCCTATCCCCCTATAATGATAATGGTATTCAATCTTTTCTTCATTTATAGGAGGATAAAAAAATGTCGTTCAAAGGCAAAATATGTCAAGGAAGAGCCGCCGTACTGACAGCCGCCGTACTTGCTTGCCTTAGTTCACCATATGCCTATGCATCAGAAGACATTCCGGAGGAGGATACATCAAACGTCTCAACCAAAGATATTCACGTGGAAGCGGACTTTGATAAAGAGATGCTCAAGGAAGCGCCCGAGACGAAGACCATCATCTCCCGCGCCGACCTTGACCGCAAGGGGGCACGCACACTCTCGGACGCGCTCGCTGCAGAACAGGACATCCAGATGGGAACGGACAACATGGGCCGCAAGACTGTCGGCATCCGCGGCGCAGAACCTCGTCACACCCTCATTCTTGTCGATGGCCGCAGACTTGCGGGAGGGCTGAGCAAATATTATGGTGCGACAGATGAAATCAACCGCATCGGACTCGATGACATTGATCACATCGAGATCATCCGCGGTTCTGGTACAGCACGCTATGGCGCGGATGCCATCGGCGGCGTCATCAACATCATCACAAAGATCTCGCACAAACGGAGGATTCGTCTCACAACCGAGGGCTCGTGGATCGATGCGGGCGGCAGCCAGTACAACCACAGTATTGGCTACTCGACCGGCGATCTTGGCGGCGGCACCTATATGGACTTCTCCTATGGCTGGAGCAAGACTGCGCCGTATCTTTACGATAAGGACGGCTCGTCCATGCAGTACTACGGAAAGCGTAATCCGATGAGCGCACGCGTCGAGTTCAATATTGGCAAAAATGAGACTCTGACAATTTCTGCTGATCGGCAGACGGAGGACTTGGAGAAGGATACTCCGCTGGGCAGAATCATAGATATGAAAGCATTTGAAGACGCATGGCGCAATAACTTCAGTGTCGACTGGAAAAAGCAGACCAATCGCGTGGATTACCGTATACGCGCCTATCAAACGGAACATGACTCCGATGTGAATTATGATGTCTTCGGCAAGCCCGGCGTTCCCTACCGCCATTTCTACTTTGATTATTTCAATCGCGTGGATAATGTCCTGGAGGCGTCGGCGGGGATTATGGCGCATGATAAGCACTACGTGACTCTCGGTGCAGACTATCATGATGAGAGCGGCGAAGGGACACGCATTCGCGTCCCGGGACAAACGCCATCTCAGCAGACAAGGCTCTACACCTTCCCCAATCCAAGCGATCCGTCCGATCCGAATATACGGTCTTACACCGGCGATATCTATGAGACCTCGCTCAACTACTACAGCGCCTATATTATGGATGACTGGCAGGTCGGCAAGAAACTGCTCGTAATTCCTGCCATGCGTTACACGAACCACAGTCATTTCGGCGTAAACGTCTCACCATCCATCGGCGCAACGTATAAGCCGCAGAGCAACGTCCGCATCAAGGCAAACATCGGAACGAGCTTTGCCACAGGCGGCATTGCTGAACTCTACCATGACTGGGAGATGTATGAGCCCTCCCTGAACCCTTCACCGCCGATCCGCAACGGATGGCTGTTCGAAGGCAATCCCGAGCTCAAGCCTGAGAAGGCGCTCAATATGGATATCTCCGTTGAAAAGGATTTCGACAAAAAGACGAGTGCGAAGATTACACTCTTCCGCAACGATTACAAAGACTATATGCAGATCATGTATACGGGAGAAAAAGAGAGTAAGAATCTCTATGGACGCACCTATTATGATACGCATATACGATATCCGGACCCTTGGGGGTTCAGCAGCTATGATGATCTTGCAGCAGCACTTCAAGCAGCAAACAACTGGACGGACATCGAAAACAATGTGATTGACGACTCCTCTTATGCAAGCGGTATTCCGGCTACGGATGATGTCTATACCTATGCAAATATTTCAAAGGCACGCACGCAGGGCATTGAGGCGGAGGTTTCGCACCAGATGTCTCGAGATTTCAATATAAAGGCAGGCTATACCTATCTCGACGCCTATGACCGCCAGACCGGCAACCGCCTGGAGGGGCGCGGCCGCCATATGTTCAACCTCACGATGACCTACGATGACCGTAAACACGGCTGGCGCGCTACCCTCTGGGGCGACTATACGCGGAACTACCTCGATATCCGCGACCGCGTCGCAACGGGACGCATCTTTGGCGGCGCCGGAGCAATGGAGCATCTCGAGTTTACCGATCCAAATACAGGAGAAGTATATCGTGTATTCCGGAATGAAGGCGATGCAAAAACTTACATGCGAGGCGATATTGAGCACGGCTTCACCCGTGAGAAAGTCGCCCGCGAGAAGAACTACGGCCTGTGGAATCTCATGATCGAAAAGGACTATCACCACTTCCTCACGTTCTACGCCGGCATCACGAATCTGTTCAATCAATACGATCCATACCTTGGTATGGCAGGGCGCATCTACCGCTTCGGTATGCGCATGACATTCTAAATTCTATAAAGGAGCAACAACATATGTCAGGTTTCGAAAGTGCAGTACACCTCTTTCACAGCGGCGGACTGGTTATGTATCCCCTGCTGATTCTCTCGCTGATCACATTTGCGATTGCTGTGGAGCGCTTCTACTATTACCGCATCAATCGCAAAGGTTCGCGCACGTTCTTCCACGGTGTCTATCACGCCGCTGTACAAAAGGACTGGGATACGATCGGCAAGCTCTGCAAAGAGTTCCCTTCCGCAGTCAGCCGCATCGTTGAGAGCGGCATAGAGAATGCCGGCACAGAGACAGCGATGAAGGGCGCATTCTCGGACCGCATGTCCATGGAGGCAATCAACTTCCGCCGCTATCTCGACTACCTGAGCGCAATCGTCACGATTGCCCCTCTGCTCGGGCTGCTCGGTACGGTTACAGGTATGATCCAGACATTCAGTGTCCTCGATGAAGGCGGCGGCGCAGGAGCGATCACGGGTGGTGTCGGTGAGGCACTCGTTGCAACGGCAACGGGTCTTTGCGTTGCCATCATTGCATTCTGCGTCTACACCTACTTCAGCCATCAGCTCGATGCTGTCGTCACGGATACAGAGCGTCTCTGCGCAACAATTGTCACTGCGAAAAAAGAAAGCTGGGAGGAACGATGAATTTTAGCAATCATCGACTGAAAAAGAAGCCGGAGTTCATGATCATCCCGATGATCGACATTATTTTCTTCCTGCTCGTCTTCTTTATGATGAACAGCCTGCAGACAGTCGCACAAAAGGCTCTTGCCGTTCAGCTCCCGCAGGCGCAAAGTGCAACTGCCCCGGCGCAGCTGCCGATCATTATGACGCTTGATGAGGAAGGTCATATCACAATCGACAACAATCCCGTGAGCATCACAGAGTCCGCGGCAATCATGAAACGTCATATGCAGGAGAACCCGAACGCTGCGGTCGTCCTGCAGGCAGATAAGCGCACGGCACACGGTCAGGTGGTCGCCGTAATGGATATGCTCAAAGGAGCGGGGGTAAAACGGCTCTCGATCGCCGCAGAACAGAAGGGATAGATATATGGAGCAGCAACTCTCATGGAGTAAAGCCTATATCGTCTCTGCCGTCATACATCTCGTGATCTTCCTGCTGCTCGCGATCGGTCTTGCCGTCGTTGTTGCCGAAAAAGAGCAGCAGACGTATGAGATCGACCTGCAGGCTTCTGATTTCAGCCAGGGCAGCGGTCATGCCGGGGGCGGCGGGGGCAGTGAGAGCCTCTTCCCCGAACCGCTCAAGGCAGAGGAAGTAGCAAAACGTGTCGAGACGGTACAGCAGACCATGCCAACGGTACATCCTGTATCTGAGACTGTGGCACCGGTACAGGATGCCGTCTCTCCGCCCACGCAGTCATCTGCGTCAACACCATCCGCAGCCTCCTCAACAGGAACATCAACTGGGGGTGAACCCGGCAGCGGCAGCGGGAGCGGCGGCGGCAACGGCTCGGGGTCAGGAACGGGCAGCGGCGACGGTACAGGCGACGGTCAGGGCGTCGGCGAGGGCTCTGGAGCAGGTCAAGGGTCGGGCAACGGCAATGTCTCCGGCACGGGCAATGTTCCTTTTGATAAAGAAGGCTTCTGGGCCGCAGTCAATGCGAACAAGGAATATCCCTACATGGCTATGAAGCGCCAGATCGAGGGCACAACGACGATTATCACCACAATTAGCGCCTCCGGCGTGATCACAAATGTATCGGTTGCCTCATCTTCAGGAAACAGTTTGCTTGACGAGGCAGCAGTCAATGCAGCATACGCTGTCGGTACCTTTCCAAATCCCACCGGTGCAGCGCTACCGGTCACCACAAAGATCAGCTTCAATCTTCGGTAAAGCAAAAACAGGCTGCGATGGAAATATTCCATCGCAGCCTGTTTTTATGCCTGTTACTTTTCCTCGAGCAGCTGAACGAGCTCATCATAGTCGCGTTGGAGCTGCTCATATTCGTCCATCATCTGGAGAACGGTAAGAGAGGCAATGCGCTGCACATCGAAACTTCGCACCTTCTTCGACATTGCCTTGATGCGTCGATCACTCTCCGCCGCAAGACGTTTGAGGCGTTCCGGCTCATCCGTCTTGAGCTGGTAACTCTGCCCGAACATCTCAACGACGACCCGTTGTATTTCCTTTTTCTCCTCAGCCATGGCTCACACCGCCTTCTATCGAAGCTGCGCGTGCAGCTGCTCCTCTGCCGCACGCAGGATATCAGAAAATGCCGCGTCCACTTCCTCGTCAGTCAGCGTCTTATCATCCGACTGGAAATACAGATGGAATGCCATGCTCTTTTTCCCCTCTGCGACCTGCTTGCCCATATAAATATCAAACAGCGTCGCGCTGCGGAAAAATTTCCCGCCATTCTTGGCGATCACGCGATCGATCTCCGATGTCGTGAGGTCGGCATCGACAAGAATCGCAAGATCACGGGTCGATGCCGGATACTTCGGCAGGGCCGCGATCACGGTCTTTTTCCTGCGATAGCGCAGAAGCGTCTCCGCATCCATCTCAAAGATATAAACGTTCTGTGCGATTCCAAAATTCGCGGCAATCGTCGGATGCAGCTCCCCGACCACAGCGATTACATCACGGCCCTTCTTAAAGAAGGCTGTCTTGCCGGGATGCAGGGCAAAGTGCTCGCCGCGTTCCACGGTATATTTCTGCACGCCGATCGCCGCGAGGAAGCGCTCCACAATGCCCTTCATGTCGTAGAAATCGACCAGATCATTGCTCGTATCCCACGCGATCGGGCTGCGGCGTCCCGTAATGAGACCCGCGATCTTGAGTTTTTCGTGAACAAGTTCCGTGACAGGCAGTGCCTTCGGAAAAAATACCGGCGCAATATCAAAGAGACGGAGATCTGTATTCTTGCGCGCAACATTGCGTGCTGCATTCTCAAGCATGCTGGTAAGGAGCGTCGTCCGAATGAGCGGATATTCATCGGTCAGTGGATTCATAATCGGGATTGCCTGACGCAGCGGGCTGTCCGGAGGGACGCCGAGTTTGTCGAGTGTTTTTTCGCTGGTAAAACTAAATGACAGTTCTTCCGTCATGCCGAGTGCACAAAGCGACTCACGCATGGCATCGACGAAATCCTGCATCTCACTCGTACGTCCTTGCTGAACAGCGCCCATGGGCAGACGTGAAGCGATGTTATCATATCCGTAGAAGCGTGCAACCTCCTCAGAGATATCCTCCATCATCGTCACGTCTCCGCGCCACGAAGGAACGGCGACGCGATAGGTCTCAAGCGCCTTCTCCTCAACAATGAACCCGAGCGAGCGGAGCGCGGATGCCATCCAGTCGCCGGGGATATTCGCACCGATGCGCTCCCCGACCGTGCGTGCGCTGAACTCAAGTACTGTCGGGACGCGACGCGTCGGATAGATATCGACAACGCCCTTTGCTACCGTGCATGCTCCCATCTCCGCAAGGAGCTGTGCAGCTCGCGTTGCCGCGCGCACGGTCTCGGTCTCATCAACACCTCGTTCAAAGCGGCCGGAAGCCTCAGAGTGAAGCCCAATGCGGCGTGCTGTACGCCGGATCGTCGGTCCATGGAAGGCCGCAGCTTCCAGAATGACGGAGGTTGTCCCGTCTGTAATCTCAGATTCCAGACCGCCCATAATGCCTGCAAGTCCGGCGGGCTTTTCACTGTCGGCAATCACCAACTCATCGCCGACAGCTGTACGTGCGGAGTCGTCGAGTGTATGAAGATTTTCCCCCGCATGCGCACGGCGAGCCGTGAGGATATGTCCGGCAACAGCGTCGTAGTCATAGGCGTGAAGAGGCTGACCGAGCTCGAGCATGACAAAGTTCGTAACATCGACGACATTATTGATCGAACGAATACCCGCGCCGTGCAGGCGATCCACAATCCATGCAGGCGATGGGGCAATCTTCACATCACGCAGGACACGCGCCGAAAAGCGCCGACAGAGATCCGCGTCTGCAATTTGAATCGTGACGAGATCAGAGGCATTATCCTCGGCCGTCTCTCCTACCTCAATCTTCGGGAGATGCAGTTCTTTTCCGGTCAGTGCTGCAATCTCACGTGCAATCCCAATCACGCTGAAGCAGTCTGCACGATTCGCCGTCAGCTCGAACTCAAGCACGACATCGTCCAGCCCAAGCGCCTCTGCTGCGGGAATCCCGACAGGTGTGTCATCCGGCAGGATATAGATCCCGTGAATCTGCTCATCGGGCAGTCCTTCGATATCAATCGCGAGTTCCCCCGCCGAGCACATCATTCCGTTTGAAGGAATGCCGCGCAGCTTCCCCTTTGAAATCTTCTTCCCATCGGGAAGAATCGAGCCGACCAGAGCGACGGGAACGACATGTCCTTCGCGCACATTCGACGCGCCGGTAACAATCTGGAGGAGATCATCTCGACCGATGTTCAGCTGACAGATGAGCAGATGATCGGAATCCGGATGCGGTACGATCTTTTCGATGCGCCCTGTGATGACTTTTTCCAGCCCTTCATCTGCACGTACGATGCGCTCCACGGGGACACCTGCCATCGTGAGGCGATCTGCAATTTCCTCCGCTGTCTCATCAATATCCACATAGTCTTTCAGCCATTTGATGGAAACCTGCATTGTATCGCCTCCTTAAAACTGATGTAAAAACCGCACATCGTTGTCATAGAACAGGCGCAGATCATCCACACCGTAGGCGAGCATCGCAATGCGCTCGACGCCCATACCGAATGCGAACCCGGATACCTGCTCGGGATCGTAGCCGCTCATACGAAGGACATTCGGGTGTACCATACCTGCACCGAGGATCTCAAGCCATCCCGTCCCCTTACACACACGACATCCTGTGCCATGACAGGAGGAGCAAGAGATATCGACTTCTGTTGAGGGTTCCGTGAACGGGAAAAAGCTTGGTCGAAAGCGCACCTTTGCCTCCGCATCAAAAAGCTGATGGAGGCAAAGTTCAAGCGTTCCCTTGAGATCGGCAAAGGAGATCCCTCGGTCGATCACAAGCCCCTCTACCTGCGTAAACATTGGCGAATGCGTTGCATCATATGAATCGCGGCGATAAACACGCCCAGGCGCAATCATGCGAATCGGGGCATTTGGCTCGCTCTTTTGCATCGTACGCGCCTGGACAGGCGAAGTCTGCGACCGCAGGAGAATATCCTCCGTGATATAGAACGAGTCCTGCATATCGCGCGCGGGATGATCCTTCGGCAGGTTCAGCGCCTCAAAGTTATAGTAATCACTCTCGATCTCAGGGCCTTCCTCGATGGTGAATCCCATCTGCAGAAAGATCTTCTTGATGCGGTTCAGCGTAATCGTCAGCGGATGGAGATGCCCGACCTGCTCCGTACGTCCCGGCAGTGTCACATCAATTTGCTCAGAGGCAATCTTTTCCGCAAGCGCACGGCGCGAGAGCTCCTCAGATTTTTCCGTGAACAGCGCCTCGAGTTCGGCACGCGCTTCGTTGACGATCTTACCGATGCGCGGACGCTCCTCCTCCGCAACCGCACTCATACTGCGCAGAAGCGACGTGATCTCTCCCTTTTTTCCCAGAAATTTCACGCGAATATCATTGAGTTCGCCAAGACTGCTCGCCGTGTCTGCAATCGCAGCGCGGGCACGCGCCTTGAGTTCTCTGATTTTCTCGTCCATATCGTCCTCCTGTATGCGCACGAAATCATATCCTCTGTCGGGACTTACTCTGTCTCTTATACAAAAATATCAACAATCAGTTTACCATATCCATCTCAAAAAATCTATATTTTAGCACGCGCAAAGAGCGCAGTCCCGTCAACTGTCCTCATAAGGACGAACGCGCAGAGTCAGCCCGCGCTCTGCACAGATCCTTCGGCAAAGGGCGATCTCCTCTGCATCCTCGACCTTTTCCACCACCGTGAGCACGACATTCGGCACGTATGGCTTACAGTGCTCGGCAAATGTGAGCATTGCCTCATAGGAGGAGATGCCGAATCTCGAACGCGTGAGCGCGAGATAGCGTTCCGCATTGGAAGCATTGAGACTGATCGAGACGGTATCGAGCAGACCCGCAAATTGATCAGCAAATACATATCCGTGTTCCAGTTCGCCGAGGCCGTTCGTATTAACGCGCGTCGGCATATCCGGATGATGTTCCTTGACCCAGCGCAATACGGAAAGTACCGTGTCAAGGCGGATCAGCGGCTCGCCGAATCCGCAGCACACCACCTCGCGCACATATTGCCACGGCAGGCGCTCAAGCTCCTCGACAATCTCGGGGAGACTCGGATCATGTTCGATCCAGAGCGAGGATTCCCGCGCCATCTCCTTCATACTGCGCAGGCAAAAAACGCAGTCGCAGTTGCAGTCATTCGTAATATTGACATAGACGGCACGCTTCCCCTCCGGCTGCTCGCGAAGGCTCTCTTCCATCGGGAGATAACGGCCTCCCGCATGTGTTGCATATACAATCATAACATATACTCCTAATCATACACAGATATGAGAAAAGCTGCCGCATCGCGGCAGCTTTTGCATGCAAAGACACTCACAGCACCGTAAGCTCACCCATAAACGCTTCAAACGGAAGTCCATAGTTCCACGGCAGGCCAAGCTCCTCAGCATAGAGAAGGCAGTGCCCAATGAAATCTGCAGCAACCTGTGCCCCCTCCGCAAGCGGCATACCGCGCACGAGTGCGGCCGCAACAATCGCCGCAAACGCATCGCCGGAACCGGATCGATCATGGCCGACCTTTGCATTGTCAAAAGAATGGCCTCTGCCGTTTCCATAGAGATAGGTCCGCACCCGATCCCCCGCGTGAAGGCCCGTGATGATGACATCGCGCGGTCCCATCGCCGCAATGTCTGCCGCCATCTTTTCAAGCGCAGGCATAGACACCAATCCCCCCGGCGGATACGGGACCCCCAGCAGCTGACACGCCTCCGTGAGATTCGGCGTCACTACATCCGCATGCGGAAGCAGCTGCCGCATCTTCGCACAGAGTTCCGGTGTATAGGAAGAATAGAGCTTACCGTTGTCTCCCATGACGGGATCGACAATAACCTCGGTATCCTTCCCCTTAAAACGGCGAATGCACTCAAGCACGACCTCGATCTGCTCCTCCGAACCGAGAAACCCTGTCAGCAGAGCATCGAAAGTCAGTCCGTTTTCTGCCCAATTTTCCATATAGGGGCGCATACGCGCCGTATAATCGTCGAGATAGTGATTCGGGAATCCCGTATGCACGGAAAGTATCGCCGTCGGGAGCGGACATGCCTGCACGCGCATCGCTGAGATCAGAGGAAGCTGCACCGTCACGGAACAACGGCCGAATCCCGTGATGTCGTTGATGAGGGCAATTCGTTTCTGGTGCGCCATCAGCGATTATCCACCCGTTCTGGTACACGGTCATGCATAGAGAGGCGAGTCCATGCCAGCTCCTCGTACTTCGTCCCCGGAATGCCGTAGTTCGCATAGGGATCGATGGAAATCCCGCCGCGCGGCAGAAACTTCCCCTGCACTTCGATATATTTCGGAGCCATTAACTGAATGAGATCTTTCATGATGATATTTACCACATCTTCGTGAAAGTCTCCATGATTGCGAAAGCTCACTAGATAGAGCTTCAGCGACTTGCTCTCGACCATGCGCTCTGCCGGCATATAGGAGATGTAAATCGTCCCGTAATCCGGCTGTCCGGTAATCGGGCAGAGCGTCGTAAACTCAGGGCAGTTGAAGCGCACCCAGTAATCATAATCTGTATGTTTGTTCCGGAAGGTCTCAAGCGCCTCGGGCGCATAATCATAGCCGTAATTTGTCCGCTGTTCCCCGAGGAGAGTAAGCCCTTCCCCCGTTTTTTCTCTTGCCATTCACATACCTAAAAATTTCTGTTCGAATATATCCTGCGGTTCGGGACGACCAAAGAGATACCCCTGGATCGTATCTGTCTTGCATATCTTGACAAGGCAGTCGTATTCATCCTGCCGTTCAACACCCTCAATGCATGTCGTCATGCCAATGCTGTGGCAAAGATCGACTGTATACTCGACCAACTTCCGATCGAAATGATTCTCAAGGATTCGCATGACAAACGCGCGGTCAATCTTGACGATGTCACAGTTGAGGTTCTTAAGTGAGGACAGCGATGAATAGCCCGTCCCGAAGTCATCCATGGCAACCTTGATGCCGCGTCTGCGGAATGCATCAAACTGTGCATTGACGAATTTCAGATCGCTGACAATCTTGCTCTCCGTCAGCTCGAGCACCACTGCATCCGCCGGCATATCGTGCCGCCGCAGGCAGTCCTCCACAAACTCAAGGAGCGATAGGTCCTTGATCTGCTCATAGCTCATATTGATGCTCATGCAGAAATTTGGAATCTGCTTTCTCCATTCCTTGCAGACACGCAGCGCCTGCTCGAAGATCCAGCGGCCTACCGGCACAATCGTCTTGGTCTCCTCGAGAATCCGGATAAACTCCATCGGAGCAACCATGCGCCCCTTGTTGTTTTTCCAGCGCAACAGAGTCTCAGCTCCGACCAAGTGCTGATCGTCGCCTGCCACTTGCGGCTGAAAGTAAAGTTCGAAATTGCGGCAGCCCGCCTTCACATCCTGCAAAATCTGCTCCTGAATGGTAAGCGAGCGCAGCCAACGGTTATAGACCTCTTTTGAGAACTCATTGATGCGGTTCTTCCCGCCGGCCTTCGCCGCATCCAATGCAGCCTGCGCGTATTTGTGCAGAACCAGGGGATCGCGCGCTGACTGCGGATAGAACACCATGCCGGCCGACACAGTGACGATATACTGACGCCCGTCATAGACCTGAGGATGCGCGAATTCACGCTGTACACGGGCAAAGAACTCCTTGAGCATCTCTTCATCTGCATCTGGGTATATGAGTCCGAATTCGTCGCCGTCCAATCGATAGAGCGAGAGTTTCCGCGGAATATTCTGGAGAATACGCTCTGAGAGCTGCCGCAGAATAATATCTCCGACCTCGTGATTAAACGCCTCGTTGACGGTACGGAAATTGTCGATCCCCATAACGAGAAGTCCGCCTCCGCCGCCTGTCTCGCGTGCCGTACGCAGGGCAGTTCCAAGATCCTCAATGAATTGATAGCGATTGAGGAGACCTGTCACAGAATCTGCCGCGCTGCGCCGCGCAAGCTGGCTGATCGTCCCGACGAAAAGGTTCGGCGTGCCATCCCCGGCAAAACCGAGCCTTCCCTTCAAACGCAGCCATGAAAAATCCCCTTTCGCGTCGCGCATGCGGAAATCCAGCTGGCGATCCCGTCCCTCTGTCAGATGATCCAGCGAAGAAAAGAGGGCCTCCAGAGGTTTTCGATCTTGGATATAGACGAGAGGTTCCAAGACATCCGCAACATGCACTAAAGTCTCTGCAGGGAGGCCATATGTTTGGACGAATGCCGGTGCAGCAAGAAAGATATCGGCAGCCGGGTCCATCATAAAGGTGAAATCGGACGTCGTATTTTTCATCAGATCAAAGATGAACTTATGCTGCTTCAGCACAGGGCTCAACGAGATCCTCTTCTTTCCGCTCATATTCCCTTCCTCACTTTTCTGTTCTCAAATGTACGATGCGAATATGATTCCCCTGTCCTCGATATTATATACCTTTTCGCAGGCACACGCAACCGAACAATCCGTGGAGAGTACGCCGCAGCTAGGAAAATAGAGACATGTCATCCTTCTCAATCAATGGGAAGCAAATTTCAAAAAAAGTCTTGCTCCGAAAACTCTTGAAAAAAATTTTCCTTTTGATTATGATGACTGCGAGGATCATAAAATAATGCGAAGGAGTTGGATGTCATGGCTGTTGCAGAGGTGACAGGAAAAACATTTGAAGCTGAGGTATTGCAGGCGGATCAATGGGTTGTTGTCGATTTCTGGGCGGACTGGTGTACGCCCTGCCTCATGCTCACCCCAATCCTGAAAGAACTTGCCGAAGAGCGCAAGGATATTAAAATCTGCAAAATCAATGTGGATGGAGCCCAGGACATCGCCGGAAAATATGAAGTAATGAGCCTTCCCCATATCATCCTCTTTAAGGATGGGGAACCTGTTGACGAATTGATCGGAATGGTCTCAAAGGAGCGCCTGCTCGCTCTCCTGCCAAAGTAGATCAGAACAGAATGCACAAGGGGTGCTGCACAATGTGCGGCACCCCTTTTATCATACGCCTTCCGTATAGAAACGCTGCCGCATCGCCTCATATAGGACGGCAGCCACTGCAGCGGATACATTGAGCGACTCGGCACTGCCGCACATCGGTATATAGATGTGCTCTGAAGCGGCCAAAAGTTCCTCTGATACGCCGTTTGCTTCATTTCCGAATACAATAACAAGAGGTTGGCGCAAATCTGCGGCATAATGCATGCATGCCCCGTCATCACACGCGGCGGCACAAAGGGTGACCCTCTCAGAACGGACGAAATCCATCAGTTCCATCACCGCAATTCCTTCTGCAAAAGGCACATGAAAGAGTGCCCCCATCGTTGCACGCACAACCTTGCCGCTGTATACATCGGCGGATCCGCGCAGGAGAATGACACCGGATGCGCCCGCCGCATCTGCCGTACGCAGGATTGTCCCGACATTGCCGGGATCCTGGACGCGGTCAAGCACAATATAGAGCGGTGGATCGACATCGTTCCTCTGCCTGACGAGTTCCCGCAGCGACATATTTTTTCCCCGTTCCATCAGGAGAAGTATCCCCTGCTGGCTCTCGGTCTCGGATAAGTTTGAAAACATTGTCTCCGGGATGAGGGCGACAGGTGCCCTCCGTGCAGCGAGTATTCTCAGCAGTGCCTGCGCGCGCTCCCCTGCCACAGCATTCTCTGTCAGAAATGCACATCGAATCTTCCAGTTGGAAACTGCCGCCATCTCCGCAAGGCGCAGCCCTTCTGCGGTGAACAGCCCTTCTTTTGCCGCGCGGCGATGTACGTGTACAACGGCAGATGTCAGCCGTATAAGAGGGTTCGACGCGCTGGTAATTCTTTGTATTTGATTCATAGCAAAAAAGGAACCCAATGAATCTTGGGATTCATTAGGCTCCATCTCTTCTTACTGGTTTTCCTTCGCCACGTTGACGAGCTGTGTGAAGGCAGCCGCATCGGCGACGGCAAGATCTGCAAGCATCTTGCGGTTGACCTCAACACCAGCATTCGTCAGCCCGGCCATCAGGCGGCTGTATGAGATGCCGTTCGCACGTGCGGCAGCATTAATGCGCACGATCCAGAGGCGGCGGAATGTTCCCTTCTTCGCACGACGGTCACGGCGCGCATAGTAGAGCGCCTTCATGACGGTCTCATTTGCCTTCTTGAACTGCTTGCTGCGTGCGCCGCGATACCCCTTCGCGAGCTTCAGGATCTTCTTATGACGACGATGTGCTGTGACACCGCTCTTTACTCTTGGCATTTTGATTCCTCCTCGTTCCTACCCACATACGGGTTTTTCTTTTGCCCCGATTATGCGTAGGGGAGCATCTTGCGGATGCGCTTGTAATCCGACGTATCGGCAAGCGCAGCTTTGCGCAGATTACGCTTGCGCTTCGGCGTCTTTTTCTCCAGAATATGTCTCTTATACGCCTTATTCCGGCGGAATTCTCCGCTCCCAGTTACGCTGAAGCGCTTTGCTGCGGCACGGCGTGTTTTAATCTTCGGCATCGTCATTTCCTCCTTTATTTTCCTGTTTTGCAGGTTTTGCCGCCTTGGCAGGCTTCTGTGCCTTCGGGGAAAGAATCATAGTCATGTTCTTCCCTTCAAGCTTTGCGCCGCGCTCAACGGTTACGAGATCGCCCAACCGATCGGAAACACGGTCGAGAACCACGCGTCCAAGTTCCGGATGAGACAGTTCTCTTCCGCGGAACATAATTGTCACCTTGACCTTGTTGCCCTCTTCGACGAAACGAAGCGCATTCTTCAGCTTGACATTAAAGTCATGCTCATCGATGTTCGGACGCAGCTTGACCTCTTTGATGCTGATGGTCTTTTGCTTCTTTTTGGCTTCTTTCTCGCGCTTCTGCTGCTCATAACGGAACTTCCCAAAGTCCATAATGCGGCAAACAGGCGGTTTTGCATTCGGCGCTACCTCGACCAAGTCAAGATGCTGCTCCTCCGCCATACGTAGGGCATCGCGCGTCAGCATGATGCCAAGCTGTTCTCCCTCCGCACTGGTGACACGCACCTCACGGATATGGATTTCCTCATTGATTCGCAAAGATTCCCTGCTTATGGCAAGAACACCTCCTGGTTCGGATTCATATACATCATCCGGGAAATAGAAAAGGGCGGCACAAAGCCACCCTAAAAAATCCTATTTTCGACCTGACGGACAACTGTGTCCGCAGGTGAGAAGCGGTGGCTCCTGCTTTCAACAGAAGCCATAATATCACAAATGGCGAAGACTTGTCAATACTCTTGCGCCCGCACTGCAATTTTTTCTTGCACAAGTGCGATGAAATCATCCGCCGCCATAACAACGCTGTCCTTCTCTCCGTATTTGCGCAGCGCAACAGCCCCCGTCTCCTGTTCCTGATCGCCGACGACAAGTGTATACGGGGTCTTCTTGACCTGGCTCTCGCGAATTTTATAGCCGGTCTTTTCGTTGCGGTCATCCACCTCGACACGGATCCCGAGATCAAACATCCGGCCCCGCAGGCTCTCGGCATATGCTGTATGCCGTTCGGTAATGGGCAGGATCCGCACCTGAACAGGAGCCATCCATACGGGGAATGCACCGGCATAATTTTCGATCAGAATACCGATAAAGCGCTCAATAGAACCGTAAACTACGCGGTGCAGCATGACGGGACGATGCTTCTCCCCATCCTCTCCGATATAGGTCAGATCGAATTTCTCGGGCAGACTCATATCCAGCTGGATGGTCCCGCACTGCCACGTCCGCCCGATCGAGTCGCGCAGATGGAAGTCGATCTTCGGCCCGTAGAACGCGCCGTCTCCCTCGTTGACAATATAGTCTAAACCGCGATTTTCAAGAGCATTCCTGAGGCCTTCCGTCGCCAGGTCCCACATCTCATCCGAGCCCATAGAGTCTTCAGGACGTGTCGAAAGCTCAGCCTTGTACGAGAGACCGAATGTGCGGTAAACCTCGTCAAAGAGATTGATCGTGTGCTGAATCTCTCCCTCGATCTGATCCGGCGTCACAAAGAGATGCGCATCGTCCTGCGTAAAATTGCGCACGCGGAAGAGTCCGTGCAGCGCGCCCGACAGCTCATGCCGGTGCACAAGGCCGAGCTCCGCGAGGCGCAGAGGCAGATCGCGGTAGCTGTGCAGCTGAGAGCGGTAAACAAGCATGCAGCCGGGACAGTTCATCGGCTTGATCGCATAATCCTCTCCATCAATCTCAGTCGTATACATATTCTCACGATAGTGGAACCAATGCCCGGAAGTCTCCCAGAGCTTACGGCTGAGGATCACGGGCGTACTGATTTCCTGATATCCATAGCGACGATGTACCTCGCGCCAATACTCCAAGAGAGCGTTGCGCAGGATCATGCCGTTCGGGTGGAAGAACGGGAACCCCGGTCCTTCCTCATGCAGGCTGAAGAGATCGAGTTCCCGGCCGAGCTTACGATGATCGCGCTTTGCTGCCTCCTCAAGCATATGGAGATAGGCATCAAGCTCTTCCTGCTTTTCAAACGCCGTGCCATAAATGCGCTGAAGCATCTTATTCTTTTCGCTCCCGCGCCAATAGGCTCCCGCCACACTCTGCAGCTTAAGCGCCTTAACCTTGCCCGTCGACATGACATGAGGGCCCGCACAGAGATCGATAAACTCTCCCTGCGTATAGATCGAGATCGTCGCATCGGCAGGCAGATCCCGGATGAGTTCTACCTTATAGTTTTCACCCTTGGCGCGGAAATATTCGATTGCCTCATCACGCGGAATCTCACGCCGCTCAAGTTTCAGATTCTCTTTGACGATCTTTTTCATTTCCTTCTCGATATCGCGCAGATCAGCGTCTGTCAACTGATGCTCCATATCGAAATCATAGTAGAAGCCATTCTCAATCGCAGGTCCGATTGCGAGCTGCACACGGCTCTCTGGATAGAGACGCTTCACTGCCTGCGCCATAATGTGCGAGCAAGTATGACGCAGAGCAAGCCGTCCGCCCGCATCCGCAAAGGTCAATACCTGAAAGGCGGCATCCTTCGTTACGGGCGTTGTCAGATCAACAACCTTCCCGTCGAGGCTCGCTGCCAGTGCCTTTTTTGCCAGCGAATTGCTCATCCCCTTGACGACATCCAGCAGCGTCGTCCCCGCCTCTGTCTCGCGAATGGAGCCATCCGGCAGTGTCAGCTTTACCATAGAACGCTCTCCTCCCAATCATAGAAAAAAGCCTTGCCCCTTGGGATAGGAAATCCATCCCATAGGGACAAGGCTATATGTTTCCACCCTACTCGGTATAGCCATTATAAGGCGCACGGCCCCCTGTGTCAAGGGCTTTGTGGTCCGCCATTGCCTGCAGCTGCTCGGCGGGCTCCAAGACCGGCACAAGCAGGCGGCGTCCGGCATAAACAGCGCCGTCGGGCGGAAGGTCATTCACCTCGATGATTGCCTCTTCGAGCTCTTCCGCCATTGTTTCTTTCGCCGCATATTTGCGGGCGATCGTCCAGACACTATCTCCTCGTATCACCGATACCTCGACAAACTCGGATGAACGCAGATATGGGTTCGTCAAATGAAGTGCAGATACCCCCATCCAAACGAGCGTAAATATGCTGAGCACGAAACCGATGCGTTTCATATTCCATCCCTCCATTTATATCAATATTCGTATATACATTCTCAAAACTTTTGTTCGCATATAGAATATCACAGAAAGGAGGTTCGGTCAACTATTTTCGAACATATTTTTGTGAAAAATTTGTTCGTGGAACGTGCTTTTGTAAAAAAAGAGTTACTGCGCATATGCAGTAACTCCTGTCTTATTTTATTCTTTTATCTTTACGCGGCCCCCTATCTCTTCGGACTTAGGAGGTCTTTCCATGGTCCTTGAAGCGAGAATGTAGGCGTCCACACTTTAATGCAGACTTGCTGCTTCGGTCGGCGCCGAGGCATCCGCCTTTGCCGGGCGGCGTTCCTTCGCCACGGCAAGCATGAGCTTCAGGCGGTTGAGCTGGTTGACCTCGCTTGAGCCCGCATCACAATCGATCGCTGTGATGTTCGCTCCTTGATATGCCTTGCGCAGATCATGCATAACCCCTTTGCCCGTGATATGGTTCGGCAGGCAGCCGAAGGGCTGAAGGCAGACAACGTTGGGTACGCCTTCCTCAATGAGCTTGACCATCTCGCCCGTAAGGAACCAGCCCTCACCTGCCATATTGCCGAGGCTGACGTGGCGGGCAGCAAGCTCCGCCGTATGGTCGATGGACTGCGGCGGGCGGAAGTGGCGGCTTTCCTCCAAGGCCTTGCGCATCGGCGCGCGGAAGAATTCGATAACTTTGATGAACATGCGTCCGTAAAGCCGATCTTTGTAAGAGCCCGCGAGCAGCTTGTGCTGCGCGATCGGATCGTACGCCGAGTAGAGAAAGAAGTCGACGAAGTCCGGCATAACGACTTCCGCTCCCTCATTCATCAGCACCGTCTCGATGTCATTGTTCGCAACGGGATGATACTTGACGAGGATTTCACCGACAATGCCGACCTTTGGCTTCCAGAGCCGCTCATCGATCGAAATATGATCGAAGTCACGCACGATGTCCTTGATCATTCGGCGAAACTTGAACACGCTGCCGTGTTCGAGTTCCTCTTTCGCACGCGCCATCCACTTCTCGAACGCCGCTTGTGTTGTCCCCTTCACGAGTTCGTACGGCATCATGCGATTGCGCACGTTCATCAGCAGATCCCCGTAAATGGCTGCCTTGACAGCATCCACCATCATCTCGCGGTTAAATGCAAAGCTGTCCGTCTCCTCGGGCAGGCCGCGTACGGCAAAGACAGCGACATTCGGGAAGCCCGCATCACGGAGCGCCTTGCGCAGCACGCCAAGATAGTTGGTCGCACGGCATGCGCCGCAGGTCTGAAAGAGGGCAATGCTCGTATGATCGGGGTCGCAGAGCCCTGCCTTGAGTGCGGCAAGGAGCTGTCCGATGATGACGATCGCCGGATAGCACATGTCATTGTGCACATAGCGCAGCCCCGTATCGATTGCTGCCTTGTCCGGCATCGGCGGAATGACGACGTTATAGCCATGTTTGCGCATCGTCGTTCGGAAGAGTTCGAAGTGAGTCGGTGCCATCTGGGGCGCCAGAATTGTATGCGTTTTCTTGCAGTCCTCGGTGAAGCGCGGCCGCTCGATGACGGGGACCTCATGGTAGGCAGGAGGTTCTCTCCGCGCGAGCGCCGCAATCAAAGAGCGCAGACGTATCCGTGCAGCGCCGAGGTTCGATACCTCGTCCAGCTTGATCATCGTGTAGATGCGCTTATGTGACTCGAGGATCTCGCGCACCTCCGATGTCGTGAGCGCATCGAGACCGCAGCCAAACGAACTGAGCTGGATGAGCGTCACATTCGGATGCTCGGCAACAAACTGCGCCGCATGGTAAAGACGCGCATGGTAGCTCCACTGATTGACAACCTGCAGGCGGCGTTCCCGTACCGGCATATGGTAGACCGCATCCTCCGATAGAATCGGCAGTTTATAGGACTGGATCATCTCCGGAATGCCGTGATTGATCTCCGGGTCGACATGATACGGACGCCCCGCAAGGAGGATGGCATGCTCGCCCGTCTTCGCAATGCGCTCAAGTATCTGCTGACCGTAGTCGCGCACATCCTGCCGATACTGTTCGATCTCGGCATAGCCGGCATCCACAGCGGCCGCGATCTCTTTCCTGCCGATGCCCTCAATTTTCCCAAATTCCTCCACAAGGCGTTCGATCATGCGGTTCCGGTCGTCGATGGGCAGAAACGGCTGGATAAAGCGAATGTTCTTCTCGCGCAGGATATCCATGTTAATGCGAATGTTCTCCGCATAGGACGCAACAATCGGACAGTTGAAATGATTGGCCGATGAGCCGGGCTTATCGGTCATATTGTGCGGCTCACAGGGATAGAAAATTGTATCGACGCCCTTTTCGACGAGGTCGACAATATGACCGTGTGCGAGTTTTGCCGGATAGCAGAGCGAATCCGACGGAATCGTCGCCATGCCCTTGTAGAAAAGCTGCGGCGAAGATTTCCCCGAGAGCACAACCCCGTAGCCGAGCTGATCAAAGAAGGTGAACCAGAACGGGTAGTCCTCGTACATATTGAGCGTGCGGGGAATGCCGATGCGCCCGCGCCGCGGCTCCGCCGGCGACTTGTAGTGTTTGAACACGCGGCGGTACTTGAACTTGTAGATATTCGGCGTATCGTCCTCATGCTTTTCGCCGCCGATGCCGCGCTCACAGCGATTTCCTGTGAAATAGCGTTCACCGTTGGGGAACTGCTGCATTGTGATAAGACATTTATTCCCACATTTTCCGCAGCGGTAGGAGCTGGTCTTGGTCTTAAAGTCTCCGATCGCTTCCGCCCCGAGGAGGGTTGAATGCTCCGTGCCCGTCTCCAGCGCAAGAATAGCCGCGCCGTATGCTCCCATGAGCCCTGCAATATCAGGTCGAATAACATCCTTGCCGATCAGGTTCTCAAGCGCGCGCAGGACGGCATCGTTGTAAAATGTCCCGCCCTGTACGACAATATGGTCGCCGAGCGCAGAGACATCCTTGAGCTGCATGACCTTGAACAGTGCGTTCTTGACAACCGAGAGCGCAATGCCTGCCGAGATATCGGCGACTTCTGCCCCCTCCTTCTGCGCCTGTTTGACTTTTGAGTTCATAAAGACCGTGCAGCGCGTTCCGAGGTCGACTGGGGCTTTGGCACCGATCGCCTTGCCCGCAAACTCCGCCGGAGTCATATGAAGCCCCTCTGCAAAGTTCTGGATGAAGGAACCGCAGCCTGCCGAGCACGCCTCGTTGAGCGTGATATTGCCGACACTGCCGTCCTGCACAAAGAAGCACTTCATATCCTGCCCGCCAATATCCAGCACAAAGCTGACATCGGGGCAAAACTCCTGCGCTGCGCGCAGATGTGCGAAAGTCTCAACCTCGCCGCCGTCCGCATGCAGCGCGGCCTTAACGATTGCCTCGCCGTACCCCGTCGTCATAGCACCTGCGATATGACACCCCTCGGGCATTTCACGATAAAAAGCACGAAGCGCCTCGATGACAGAGGTCAGCGGCGACCCCTGGTTGCTGCCATACGATGTATAGAGCAGTTCCTTGTCACTTCCAATGGCAACAAGTTTCGTCGTCGTCGAGCCTGCATCGATCCCAATGCAGATCGCGCCGCGATAGTCCGCAAGATTTCCGCGTTTGACCCGGTCACGGTCATGGCGCTGCTTGAACGCCTCATAGTCCGCCGCATCCTTGAACAGAGTGAAGTCAGCTGTGCGCGTTTCCGCCGCTGCCTCCTGCTCCGCACGCGCGATGCACGTCTCCATCTCCCGCATATCGGTTGCTCTGGCATCATCAGAGAGCGCCGCGCCGACCGCAACGAAATAATTGCCGTAATCCACATCAACGACATGATCATCGTCGAGCTTTAATGTCTCGATAAAACGTTTTTTCAATTCTGGGAGAAAGTGCAGAGGGCCGCCAAGGAACGCGACATTTCCTCCGATCGGGCGCCCCTGTGCGAGGTTCCCGATGGTCTGATTCACAACTGCCTGAAGCACGGAGAGCGCAATATCTGCCTTCTCTGCGCCATCGTTCATAAGCGCCTGAACATCCGTCTTGGCGAATACGCCGCAGCGCGAAGCGATCGCATAGACACGCTTCCCCTTCTCTGCAAGCGCATTGAGACCGATCGGATCCGTCGAGAGAAGCGATGCCATATGATCGATGAACGATCCTGTACCGCCCGCACAGACGCCGTTCATGCGCTGCTCCGGCGCATCGCCGAAATATGTGATCTTTGCATCCTCGCCGCCGAGTTCTACGGCCGTCGTTGTCTCCGGTATGAGACGGCGTACCGCCGAAGCGCAGGCAACGACTTCCTGGACGAAGGGCAGGCCGATGCGCTGGGCAATACCCATGCCCGCCGAGCCTGTGAGCGCAAAGGAGAACTTTGCATCGCCGACAACTTCCTTGAGTTGTCTCAAATTTTCCTGCAGGGCTTTGCCGATCTCCGAGAAATGGCGTGCGTAGTTCTTGTAAAGGATCGCATGCTCCTCGCCGAGAACAACCAGCTTTATCGTCGTTGAGCCGACATCCACCCCGACACGAAATGGGGATTCCACTATAACACCACCCATTATCATATCCATATGGAAAGAACGGTGAATTCTTCCCTTTGAAACATATTAAATAGGAAAGCCTTTTTAAAACTTCCCTATTTTAACGCATTTCACAGGACTATGCAAGTGTGAGGCCCACAGTCCGGCAATATCCAATTCTAAGCCAATCATTCCTTATTTTATTGCAAGAATTTTACTCAAATATTATAGGGAGAAGCAAGCTTCTTGAAGTAATTCCGGGCTTTCTGCATCGTACGGATGATCGGCTCCATGAGCTTCGGCTGACGGACGACGGTGCGGATAATCGCCTTGCGCAGCTGGCGGTACTCGGCGTCGAAATCGCGCATGACATCCTCCATCTCGGCCTCGACGGAAACCGACGGAATATTTGACGGAATGAGTACACAATTGCGTCCCTGAATCGTCACGATATCCCCAAGGAAGGGTGCATATACCTCCCATCCGAGTTCCTCTTGAATGCGTTCCTTCAGCGCCTCCTGCGCCTGCCCTTCGCCATGGACGAGAAACGCCTTCGCAGGGCGCGGCGCTGTAATCGCCCCCATCCACGCAACAATCTGCGCAGCATCTGCATGCGCAGAGAAGCCCTCAAGCATTTGAATCCGCGCCTTGACTGAAATCTCTTCGCCGAGCACGCGTACGCGCTTAATCCCGTCGACGAGACGCCGCCCGAGACTTCCCTCCGCCTGATAGCCGACAAAGAGCACCGTGGACTCCGGTCGCCAGAGGTTGTGTTTGAGATGATGGAGAACGCGCCCCGCATCTGCCATTCCTGAAGCGGACAGGATGATCGCCGAGCCCTCGGCAGAGTTGAGTGCACGCGACTCCGCCGCCGTTTCCGCAATACGTACCTGCGGGAACGACGGAATCGTTCCTTTCTCGCCGAAGAATGCAATCGTCTCTTCGTCAAAGTCCTCATAGTTTTTAAGAAAAATGCGCGTTGCCTGGATGGCCAGCGGGCTGTCGATGATGATGGGAATGTCTCCCTCCAGACGTCCCTCCTTCCAGAGATTGTAAAAATAATACAGCAGGGTCTGCGTTCTGCCGACGGCAAAAGAGGGAATGATCACATTGCCGCCGCGGTCCATGGTATCGCGGATGACCTCAAGCAGCGCCGTCTCCTTGTCGTAGTCACGGTGGATGCGGTCGCCATAGGTGGACTCCACAAGCAGAAAATCCGCTCCCACGATCGTCTCCGGATCACGCAGAATAGGCTGATTCGGTTGGCCGAGATCACCTGAGAAGACAAGTTTGGTCGTCTGCCCGTTCTCCTCCACCGTCATTTCCAAGATCGCCGAGCCCAGAATATGCCCTGCATCGCGGAAAACGAGCTTCAGATTATTCACCTGCAGCGGGGCATGGTAAGAAACGGGCTCGAAGAGTTCGAGCGCTGCAAAGGCATCCGCCTGCGTATAAAGCGGCGAGATCGGCGCTTCGCTCCTGCGTGCATTTTTTCGATTGAAGAGTTCTGTATCACTCTCTTGAATATGCGCCGAATCCGGCAGCATGATGCGGACCAAATCGCAGGTTGACTGCGTTGCATAGACCTTGCCGCGAAACCCCTCGCGTACGAGCCGCGGAATACGCCCACAATGGTCGATATGTGCGTGCGTCAGAAAGACTGCCTCAATCTCCGCGGGATTAAATGGAAACTCCTCATAGTTCATCTCGCGCAGACGCCGCGTTCCCTGATACATGCCGCAGTCCACCAAATATCTGTGATCCCCCACATGGAGCAGATAACATGAGCCCGTAACAACGTGTGCCGCACCCAAAAATTCGATCCGCATAGGACATCCTCCCTTTGTGATCCAAAGTGCTTTCTTGCTCTATAAAATTCGGAATAAAACAAAAAAATCCTGCATTTCCACAGGATTTTATGCTACACTGAACGCAGAAACAATATAATGAAACGGGGGGCAGATGTTATGAAAAAGATCGGATTTATCGGACTTGGCATCATGGGCGCGGCCATGGCGGGACATCTCCTGGATGCAGGATTTGAGCTCAGCGTCTACAACCGCACAAAATCGAAGGGGGACGCTCTCGTCGCCCGCGGGGCAAAATACTGCAGCAGTCCTGGCGCATGTGCGCGCGGACAGGATGTCGTCATCACCATTGTCGGCTATCCGAAGGACGTGGAGGAAATCTACCTCGGTGCAGACGGCATTCTCGCAAACCTCAGCGCCGGCGCGTACGCAGTCGATATGACGACCTCCTCGCCGGCACTCGCCGAGCGTATCTACGAAGAAGCAAAAAAACGCGGGATATACGCGCTTGATGCTCCAGTAACCGGGGGTGATATAGGCGCACGCAATGCCTCGCTGAATATTCTCGTCGGCGGCAGTGAAGCGGCCTATGAGGCAATGCGTCCCATCTTCTCCGTGATGGGCAAAAATATTATCTACGAGGGCGGCGCAGGTGCCGGTCAGAAAACAAAAGCGGCGAATCAGATCGCGATTGCAGGTGCACTCGCAGGAGCTTGCGAGGCGTTTGCATACGCGCGCGCTGCAGGTCTCGATACGGAGAAAGTATTTGCATCCATCTCAGGCGGCGCAGCAGCAAGCTTTCAGATGTCCCATATGATCCGCATGGCACTGGACGGCAACTTTGCCCCGGGGTTTATGATCAAACATTTTGTCAAGGACATGACGATTGGTACAGAAACAAGCAAAGAATACGGAGTCGATCTGCCGATCCTGGAGCAAGTGCTGTGCGAGGCGCGCACGCTCGAGGAGCGCGGCGGCGGCGCAGACGGCACGCAGAGCCTCCTGCGCTGGTATGCGTAAATGATTTTCTCTGGCGCAGCCCCTGCAACTGCTTAGCTGTGCCAGCAGCGCACCAGTTCCTTCGCCGCAGTATAGGGATGCTCTGCTCCCGCTACGGCACTGACGACGAAGAATCCGTCAACGCCGGTCGCCCGAAGCGCGGGCAGATCATCTGCCTTAACTCCCCCGCCTACAACGACCGGCAGTGGACTGACGCGGTGCAGCGCACGCAGTTCGTCAAGGCTGCGTGTGACAATTTTTCCATTCTGATCCATCCCTGCATCGGGCTTTGTCGCCGTCGCATGGAGCGGCCCTGCGCCGAAGTAATCAATGCACGATGTGTCACAGCTCTCCACATAGTTGATCAGATCCGAAGTACGCGCAGAGAGGCCAATTACGGCATTCACGCCGAGATACTTGCGGCAGACAGCGGGCGGGATATCCTCCTGCCCGACATGCACGCCGTCCACCTTTATCCTCAGCTCCCGCGCAGCGAGCACAACATCCAGCCGATCGTTGATAACAAGAGCCACCTCATCCGACTTCTTTTGCCCGGCGATGGCATCTGCGGCCGCGCGTGCAAGCCGGATGATCTCAGCTGCTTCTGCGTGCTTTGCGCGGATTTGAGCAAAGGTAAATCCTGCGCGCAGCGCTTCTGCAATGATGTGCGCAACGGGTCGTCCGTTCGTATTTTCGGGACCTATGACGAGATAAGATGAGAGATCAAATTGATGTCGCATTGACATTTTATCCTCCTGTGAAACAAAAATCCCCGCCTTACGGCGGGGATTTTCTCATACGGCAGCCGTGCATCTCTTGGATTCGACGAAGAGATTTAATAATCCTGCACGAGCTGCTGAAAGAAGGACTGCGGGTGCTCACAGACTGGACACTTCATCGGGGCCTTCGTACTCTCGCAAACGTAGCCGCAGTTCAGGCACTGCCAGATGATCTTCTCATCACGCCGGAATACCGTGTCCTCCTTGACGTTTTCGAGGAGCAAATTGTATCGCGTATCGTGCTCTTTCTCAATCTTGCCGACGGCATCAAAGAGGCGGGCAATCTTGTCAAAGCCTTCCTCACGTGCCACACGGGCAAACTCGGGGTACATGCTCGTCCATTCCTCATTTTCTCCGGCGGCGGCAGCAGCAAGATTCTCCTTTGTGTCGCCGATGCCGCTCACAAGTTTGAACCAGATCTTCGCATGTGCCTTCTCGTTAACCGCCGTCTCATCGAAAATGTTTGCAATCTGGACATAGCCGTCTTTCTTCGCCTGCGATGCATAAAAGAGATACTTCGCATGCGCCTGCGATTCACCGGCAAATGCGGCCCAGAGGTTTTTCTCGGTTTGTGATCCCTTGAGTTCCATAATGCTCTCCTTCTTTCATAATACACAGATACACATATATCAATCGGCAGGACATTCTTCCGCCCGTATGCGCCTTGCTCAGGGACGCAGGCAACAGAAATGCTCCGCCGTAATGATCAGCGATTCCCGAGGATGTCGGCGACTTCGTCAATGTTCTTTTTGCCAAAGTGCAGTTCTTCCCCCACGACCATGCAGGGCACGCTCATGACGCTGTATTTCTCTTTCAGCTCGGGGAAATAGCGGATATCATAGATGTCCGCACGGATATCTTTTCGCTCTGCCGCAATACGCTGCACTGCGGCCACAACATCGGGGCACATCGTGCAGGACAGCGACATGAGGACCTTAACATCGGCAGGGGCAGAAATCTGCTCAATTTTCGCGCGCGTTTCGGGACGCAGCTCCTGTCCGGGGCCTGCCACATTGTAAAGAGCCAGGATGAACGAGTTGAACTCATGTCCGCCCGGAACAGCATGGAAAGTAATGCCGCTCGGCGTCCCATCGGCATAGAACAGTTCAAGCCCTGGAGCGCCGTTCGCGTCTTTGCGCTCCTCGTAGCTTACCTTATCCGTGAGCCCTGCAAACTCATCCATAAAGCCGCGCAGCTCACGCGAGAGATCGCCGTCGTCATAATGACCGACAACCTTGACCGGCGCCGCAAATTTATCAAAGACAACCGCCAGCTGCTCACGAATCTCGGCGGAGATGAAGTTTGTCTCATTCCCCTCTGCTGCCTCTTTTTCAATGGAGGACTTACGTTGTTCAAAGCGGTTCGTATCCACCTCGGCACGCACAAATGCAGGCAGCTTCAATCGATCGTGCAGCGCTGCCGCATGCCGCTCCGCTGCAACGGCGCTGATCGCGCCGTCCGAGACCGCCGTCACAACTTGGCGCAGTGTCTTGATGCAGACATCGCCTGCCGCAAAGACGCCTTTGACACTCGTCTCCTTTTCCTCGTTCGTAATAACATAGCCGTCCTCGTTCAGTACGACCTGATCACGGAACAATCCGGTATTCGGGAGATAGCCGGCAAAGACAAAGACGCCGAACGTCTCTCCTTCTTTTGCCGTATAATGCTCCACCTCTCCCGTCGCGCTGTTGCGGAAATCGGCACGGGAGATCATCGTCTCACCGTCGACGCGCTCCACAACGGTGTTGAAGCGCACCTTGATATTCGGATAGTTGGCAAGCGCATCTACTGTTGTCTGCGGCGCGCGGAACTTGTCGCTGCGCACGAGTATAGTGACGGATCTTCCGTAGCGCGAAAGGAACATGCTCTCCTCCACTGCCGAAAGACCGCCGCCGATGACGAAGATGTCCATCCCGGAAAAGAATTCCGCATCGCAAGTTGCGCAGTAGGCAACGCCGCGCCCCTGGAATTTCTTCTCTCCGAGGAAGCCCACCTTGCGCGGATTTGCTCCCGTGGCAAGGATGACGCTCAGCGCCTGTACTGTACCCGCCGTCGTCTCAAGCTCCTTAACATCCTGATCGAGCTTTAGGCCGATGACTTCTGCGGAAACGAACTCCGCACCAAATCCGCGTGCCTGCTGCTCCATCTGCGCTGCAAGCTCAGAACCGCTGACCCTCCCCGTGCCGGGATAGTTCACGACATCGGCGGTAATGGTAATCTGTCCGCCGATCTTTTCCTTTTCTATAACAAGCACTTTGCATTTCGCACGCGCCAAATAGATCGCTGCAGAAAGACCTGCAGGGCCCCCTCCAACGATAACGGCATCATACATTTTGTCCACCAAAGCACCTCTTTTTCTGGCTGATAGGAAAAAGCACCTCGCGAGCGCCCTCGCGAAGTGCTCTTGCCTGTATCTTAGAGTTTGCCGACGAGATCGAAGCTCGGCTTGAGTGTCTTTTCACCCGGCTTCCAACGTGCGGGACAAACCTCGTCACCATGCTCAGCGACGAACTGGAGTGCCTGCACTTTGCGGAGGAGCTCTGCAGCGTTGCGGCCAACATTGCCCGCGCTTACCTCGTAGGAAACGATCTTGCCCTCGGGGTTCACAACGAACGTACCGCGCTCAGAACGGCCGTCCTCCTCAATGTAGACATCGAAATCGCGTGCAAGCTTCGCCGTCGGATCTGCAAGCATCGGGTACGTCAGCCTGCCGACAAGATCGGAACTCTCATGCCATGCCTTGTGCACGAAGTGGGAATCGCAGGAAACGCCGAAGATCTCGCAGCCGAGTTTCTGGAATTCTGCATACTGATCCTGAAGATCTGCCAGCTCCGTCGGGCAGACAAACGTGAAGTCTGCCGGGTAGAAGAAGAACACGCTCCACTTACCCTTGAGGTCTGCCTTTGTGTACTGCTTGAACTCCCCTTGTGCAGAACCTTCCTTCTTCTGAAATGCATCTACCTTAAAATCGCTGATTTCCTTGTTGATGAGTGACATTAAATATCCTCCTTTTGCTGAAACCAACCGCTTATCTTCCAGGCGATTGGATATGTCCTTTTGATGTGTTTGATGATATCACAATGGATATTTCTTGTCAATAGAAATTTATACTTTTTAATAATTATTTTTATTTACTGTTTGTCATTGGTAAAAGGTCCCATACAGTTCTTTTCTTCTCCCAACTTGCATCCAATTTCCAGTGCACGCCCTGGCATGCCGTACACTTTTTCGCAGACTGCAGATGATGCACGCTGTGGCAGTCCTGCGGGTTCTCATTGCCCGCCAGAGGGGCGGGATCATGCAGGCTCTCGTTACACCGTAACCGTACCGTG
>NZ_GG749279.1:0-95864 GCF_000160555.1 Centipeda noxia ATCC 43541 | reverse complement strand
CTGTTACCTTCTTGATCTCGGCAACACCGTGACAGGAGGGGCACATCCCCCTCCTTTGAGAAAACTTCTGCGGCTTATCGCCGCTTTCGCATCCCTTTGCATCGCATTCGCTCCTTTCTATCCACACGATACGGCACCTACAAGATAAACATAAATTAACCTGCAGTAGATTTTGTTGATTCCTCAGTGCAAAAGAAAAGAACCGCAAAATCTGCGATCCTTCCTTTTATTCAAAGCCGCATCTTAAAATCATCATAGCTGAATGCACGTACAATTTCCCACGCACCGCTTGGAGAAACAGCGATGATATTCGGCAGAGGCATGCCGTTGAAGGTATTGTTCTTCACCATCGTATAGATCGCCATATCGCCGAATACCACACGATCGCCGACACTGAGCGGCGTATCAAACGAATACGTACCGATCGTATCTCCCGCAAGGCAGGTTGGTCCGGCAAACGTGTAGGTGTGGGTCTTCTCTCCTGCTTCCCCCGCATGGACGACAGGAGGGCGATAAGGCATCTCGATCACATCGGGCATATGGCAGGTTGCCGAAGTGTTGAGGATAACGTTGCCGCCCGTCTGTACCTCGAGCACTTCGGCAACGAGCACCCCTGCATTCAACGCGGCCGCTTCCCCCGGCTCAAGATAGACTGCAGTATCATAGGTCTCCTGCACATGGCGGATCAGTTTCTTGAGCAGAGGGATATCATAGTCCTCACGCGTTATATGATGCCCGCCCCCGAAGTTCAGCCATTTCATCCCGTGAAGATATTTGCCGAACTTCTCCTCCACTGCCGCGAGTGTCACCTCAAGAGCATCCGCTCCCTGCTCACAGAGCGTATGAAAGTGCAGTCCTTCGATTCCCTCGAGCAGGTCTTCGCGAAAGTCTGCAAGCTTTACGCCCAGCCGCGAGCCGGGGGCACAGGGGTCATAGATTGCGTGCTCCTGGGTCGAGCATTCGGGATTGATGCGGATGCCGCAGGACGCTCCCTGTGCACGGGCTGCTCTGCCAAAGCGCGCCCACTGAGCGAACGAATTGAAGATGATGTGGTCGCAGATCTGCGCAAGCTGACGGATCTCCTCCGCATCGTAGGCAGGCTTAAAGACGTGATTCTCCTTGCCCATTTCCTCCTGAGAGAGACGCGCCTCATAGATGCCGCTCGCCGTTGTCCCGGAGAGATACTTCCCGATCAGCGGATAGTAATGGTACATGGAGAAACACTTCTGAGCGAGAAGCACCTTTGCTCCCGTATCTTCTGCGATCCCGGCAAGAATTTTGAGATTCTTCTCAAGGAGCTCTTCGTAGACGAGATAGGAGGGGGTCGGGACCTCGTTCCACTCCGCCCGCCATTCCAATTCCGCTTGCAGTGCCATCAGTCTACCAGCACCGGAGCACGGTTCTCCTGCCACGGAAGGCCCCAAATGTTCAGAGCATCCATAAACGGATCCGGATCGAATTCCTCAACATTGAACACGCCGGGTCGACGCCATTTCCCCGTCATCACCATCATCGCACCGATCATCGCCGGCACGCCCGTCGTATAGGCAACTGCCTGCGAACCGACCTCAGCGTAGCATTCCTCATGATCGCAGACATTATAGAGGTAGTAAGTCTTATCCTTTCCGTCCTTCTTCCCGCGGAAGATGCAGCCGATGTTCGTCTTGCCCTTTGTGCGCGGACCCAGGCTCGCCGGATCCGGCAGAACTGCCTTGAGAAACTGCAGCGGAATGATCTTATGTCCCTCGAAATCAATCGGCTCAATCGAGGTCATACCGACATTCTCCAAGCATCGCAGATGGGTCAGATAACTCTCGCCGAACGTCATAAAGAAGCGAATACGCTTGATTCCTTTGATATTCTTTGCCAGCGATTCAAGTTCTTCATGATGCAGGAGATACATATCCTTCGGCCCGACCTCAGCGAAATCATAGACGCGTTTGATCTCCATCGGCTCCGTCTCGACCCATGCGCCGTTCTCCCAATAGCTCCCCTTCGCTGAGACCTCGCGGATATTGATCTCGGGGTTGAAGTTCGTCGCAAAGGCATAGCCGTGGTCGCCGCCGTTGCAGTCGAGGATATCGATATAGTTGATCTCATCAAACTCATGCTTCATTGCATATGCACTGAACACTCCCGTTACGCCCGGATCAAAGCCCGAGCCGAGGAGCGCCGTCAGCCCCGCCTCACGAAAGCGGTCCGCATACGCCCACTGCCAGCTGTATTCAAATTTTGCCGTATCCTCCGGCTCGTAATTCGCCGTGTCCACATAGTGTGCTCCTGCCGCAAGACATGCATCCATAATATGCAGATCCTGATACGGGAGAGCTAGGTTGAGCACGACCTCCGGCTGAAAGTCGCGGATAAGCGCTGTCAGCGCCGGCACGTCGTCGGCATCCACGGCAGCGGTCCGAATCTTTGTCTTTCCTCCGTCCAGCTTCTCCTTCAGCGCATCACATTTCGACTTCGTGCGCGAGGCGATGAGAATTTCCTCAAATACCTCCGGATTCTGGCAGCATTTATGTACGGCAACGCTTGCAACACCGCCCGCGCCAATGATCATCGCTTTTCCCATGACAACGCCTCCTTATATATCTCTATCATACAACAGTAAAAGGGCCGCTGCAAGAGCAGCGACCCTTCCTTGTATTTTGGATTTGGTTTAAAGCTTGAACTTCTTTGTCTCTTCCGCAAGTTCGTCCGCAAGGTTCGAGAGACGACGCGTTGCCGCAGCAATCTCCTCCATCGAAGCGGACTGCTCCTCGGTCGCAGCAGACACATTCTGAGCGCTGTCCGCATTCCCCGTGCTGACCTTCTGAATCTCCTCGATCTGTGCACGGACCGTCTGCGTCTCAGACTCCATCTCCTGAATACCGGCCGTAATTCCCTTTACCCCATCGCCAAGCTGCTGAATTGCCGCCGAGATGGACTGGAACACATCATCTGCCGTGCGAACCGATTCGAGGCCGTGCCCGACATACTCGCTGCCGCGCTTTCCTGCCTCAACGGCACGCACCATATCAGCCTGTACCGACTGCATGGTCTCGGAGATCTTCTTCGAGAACTCGCCTGATTCTTCCGCGAGCTTGCGAACCTCTTCGGCAACAACGGCAAACCCGCGTCCATGCTCTCCCGCACGTGCTGCCTCAATCGCCGCATTCAGCGCGAGCAGGTTCGTCTGCTCCGCGATGCTGCCAATGACCTCGACGCTGTGGCTGATCTCCTCCGAACTCTTGCCGAGCGCCGAGATCGCCGCATCAACCGTCTCCGATCCTGTCTTAATCTGCTCCATGTAGTTTACGACCTCGTCGATGGAGCGACGTCCCTCGTGGACACGGTCTACGGTATTATTCGTGACATCCGCAACCACACCTGCCTGGTTCGACATATCTGCCGCATGTGTGGAAATGGACGCTGCGGCATTGGCAACCGAACTCGATGCCTCAGACTGACGCTCCACGCCTTCAGCGATCTCCGTGATCGACATAGCGACGTGATTCGACGCCTCTGCCGACTGCTGCGATGCTTCCGTCAGTCCCTCTGCCGATGTTGAAAGTTCTGTTGCATTCGACTGAATGGCCTTAATCAGCTTATTGAGTGTCTGGCGCATCTGGATGAGACCATCCGAGAGCTGTCCCAACTCATCCTGTGAGGTAATTGTCTTTGGCCGATCACGCAGATCTCCGCTGTTGATAATCTCACAGACACGAACTGCTTTCTGGATATTTGCCGCAAAGCTGTTCGAGATGTAGAAAATGATCGCCGAGATGATGAGCAGGATAACGATGGTCAGACCTGCCAGAACAAGCAGCAGGTTATGTGCATCTTCAAAGATTTCGCTGTCAGATACTTCCGACATGACGACCCAGCGACGTCCGTCGAGATGAATTGGCACGAGAATGCCCGTCATCCCCTCGCCGGACTCGCGCTCATAGTGTGCGATCGCAGGCTCGTCCTTGTCAATAACGGACTTGAACGCATCCACCAGGCTCATCGATATCTTGACGCTCGACACTTCCTTGCTGAAGTCGAGCTTACCGACCTGCGCAGGCTCGTTCGGATGAATGATGGCAAGTCCCGTCTCATCCAGAACGACAAGCTGTCCCGTACGGTATGTCGACAGCTTTGCCAGGGTATCATCAAAAAGCGAGAGTCCGATCGTACCGGTCACAACACCGGTAAGAGCACCGTTTTCCAACACAGGAACGGCGATAACGGCAACAACTTTTCCGGTGACCGCAGAAATGATCGGTTCAGAGACGACTGTCTTCTTTGTCTGCACAACCTTCTTGAAGTAGTCACGATCCGAACGATCTCCGGCATTGTCGTCTGAATCAAATCCAACGCCGTTGACATCCAAATAGGTAATGTTTGAGAATACGTCTGTATTCTGCTTCACTTGCCGCAACTCAGCGAGTTTCGCTGCATGATCCCCATGCAGAATCGCCTCATTGCGCGCCATAATATCGAGGTGAACCCGATTCGTTTCAAAGACACGCTGTATTTGTACTGCCGCCTGCTTTCCGACGCCCTTGCCAATGGTATCTGCATCTTCCACCAGCATGTTGCTCGCCATGTTATAACTCACAGCAAAGAAAACAAGAAAACCTACCAGCATGACCGGCAATACAGATGCGAGAAGTTTCGTCCGAATGGATTTAAACTGCATATGATTGCGCTCCTTTCCAAAACCCATATTTCTATTCCCTTATAATGGATAATATCAACATTATCACATATCTTCAATGTGGACAAGCTTTTTTTATTTAAATTTACATATTGATTATATTTCTCTTCTTTTTATTTTCATTTTTTCTATTCATATGAACTTTTATTTTAAATATGAGATCTCTTTTTGTCCCTCAAATTATTGTCGATCGTAAAACGGAAACTGTCAGAGCTTTGTTCATGCAGCTCTTTAAATAAGAAGCTGCCAACAGAAAATCACGCGTGAAGCATTATGAGCAAAGTCATGCGCAAACAATGGCTTTTTCTTTTGCACTTCCTATGACAGGCCGAGCGAAGTGTGTTATAATAATCTCTGTGTATACAATATTTTAAGAAGCAAACGAAACGAAAGGAGCCATTTACTATGGCTATTCACGTTATCAATGAGGCGCGGCGCTGTCTCCAGTGCAAAAAGCCCCTGTGCCGAATCAAGGGCTGCCCTGTGCAAACCAACGTGCCCGAGATGATCCGCCTCTTCCTCGACGGCAGGATCAACGAGGCGGGCGCCATGCTCTACGACAACAATCCGATGAGCGTTTTCTGCTCGCTCGTCTGCGACCACGATGCACAGTGCGAGGGCAACTGCATACAGGGACGGCGCGGCGCACCGATCCAGATCTCAAGCATTGAACACTATATCTCCGATACTTATCTCGACAAGCTCGTCCTCACGCGCAAGTCCTACAACGGGCATAACGTTGCTGTGATCGGCGCGGGCCCTGCAGGTATTGTTGTCGCAGTCAAACTCGCGCAGGAAGGCTACGGCGTCACTATTTTCGAGCGCATGCAAAAGATCGGCGGCATGCTCCGTTACGGTATTCCCGATTTTCGTCTCCCGCCTTCAACCATTGACCGCTACGCAGAAAAGCTCCGCACGATCGGCATTCATATCCGTCCGAACACGACCATCGGCGGCGCGCTCAGTATAGATGATCTCTTCCGTGACGGTTATGAAGCGATTTTTATGGGGACGGGCGCATGGCGGGCCAAGAGCCTCGATATTCACGGCGAAACGCTCGGCAACTGCCACTACGCCGTAAACTATCTCCAAAATCCTGATGTCTATCGCCTCGGCGACCGCGTCGCCGTCATCGGCTCGGGCAATTCTGCAATGGATGTCGCACGCACGGCGATTCGCAAGGGCAGCCGTTACGTCACCATATATGCCCGCCGCAACGGAATCTCCGCAAGCGAGCGCGAACTTGAGTACGCGCTCATGGACGGCTGTGAGATCGAGTACGCAAAGGGCATTCACTCCGTCACGCCCGAAGGGCCGATGATGTATGACCGTGTCTTTGATGAGAACCAGAACCTCATCAGCGAGGGCGAGCCCTATCTCATCCCCGCAGACAGCACGGTCATCGCTGCAAGTCAGGCAGCAAAAGATAAGATTGCGCGTACGACAACGGGCATTGAACTTACCGAGAAAGGTCTGGTCAAGGTCGATGAGAACGGCATGACCGGACGTGACGGCGTATTTTCGGCGGGCGATGTCGTGCTCGGCCCGTGGAATGTCGTACAGGTCGTCAAGGATGCAAAACATGTTGCGAATGCAATGATACAATATTTGGAAGAACGCGGCGCAAAGGCGCAGTAAATCCTCTGCGGCCGCATCTCTATTCTAGAAAGGGAGATACCCATGACCATGAATGATCGCGAGATTACCGATCTCGTAAGACAGATGGCAGCGCCGCCGAAGCCCCCTGCCTATGGCGAAGCTGAAGTGGAGGAACTCGTGCGCATGCATGCAGATGCACGGCACAGGATGCGCAGCGAGGCGGAGATTCTTGCGCGCTATAATCTCGGCCGCCAGCAGTATAAGCAGCTGAAACTCAGCCGCGAGAACAACCGCGAGCAGCAGCAGATGCTCTACGCAGAGCTCAAAGTCCTCGGCTGGATCCTCGGCCGGAACGAACGCGACGTCGTCATGGAGATCAACGGATGAAGTTTACGCCGACGAAAGAAACATTTATTGCGTCTGCAAAGACTGCAAATCTGATCACAGTCTCCACTGAGCTGACGATGGATCTCGATACTCCCGTCTCTATCTACTACAAGCTCGTCGGCGACAAAAAGGGCTACATTATGGAGTCCGTCGACACGACCCAACAGCAGTTCGGCCGTTACTCGTTCATCGGAGGCGAGCCGTTTGTGCGTGTGCAGGTATTTGCAGACAAACTGCTCATCAACGAGAACGGTCTCATGAAGAGCATCGCCGGCGCGCCGCATGAAACGATGAAAACATATGCAGCCCGTTTTATTCCTGCCGATGCAGCGGGCAGAGAGTCTCTCCCGCTTGTACACGGCGGACTTGCGGGCTATTTTTCCTATGAGACGGCAGCGACATTCGACCGTGTGCGCGGCGTTGAACTCGACAGCGAGCAGCTGCTCGGGCAGTTCATGATGTGCCGCTATCTCGTCGTCTACGATGCTCTGCGAAATAGTGCGCAGCTGCACTATCTTGCGGATATCAAAGAAGGAGACGATCCGAGCGAACTCTACGATATGATTGCGGAACGCCTCACCGCAATGCGTACACGACTTTCCGCCCCCTTCCCTGTACCCGCGGCGGCAGCGACAAAACGAAAGACACCCGTGGACTTTATGGCGCGCTATGGAAAAGCACCGGCCGATTTTCTCAATGTGATTCAAAGAGTTAAAGAGCATATCTATGCCGGCGATATCTTTCAGGCAGTGCCGTCTTTTCGCTTTCGCGAGAAGATCACGCGCCCGGCATTCCTCTTCTATCGGCGCCTGCGCCAAGTCAACCCGTCGCCTTATATGTTCTACTACAACTTTGGCACGGTAAAGCTGGTCGGCGCGTCTCCCGAGATGCTGATCAAAGTCTCCGGCGGTACCGTCTATACCTATCCCATCGCCGGGACGCGCAAACGGGGCAAGACCGACGAGGAGGATGCCGCACTCGCGGCAGACCTGCGTGCCGATGCAAAGGAATGTGCGGAGCATGCAATGCTCGTCGATCTTGCACGCAACGATCTCGGACGCATCAGCGTGCCCGGTACGGTCCGCGTTCCAAAACTCATGGCAGTAGAACGGTTCTCCCATGTCTCCCACATGGTGAGCAGCGTTGTCGGCGCGATTGATCCCGCCTATGCACCGATGGATGTCCTGCGCGCAACCTTTCCCGCGGGAACTGTCAGCGGCGCGCCAAAGCTGCGCGCGATGGAGATCATCCATGAGCTCGAACCCGAGCCGCGCGGTTTCTATGCCGGAACAGTGGGTTATATGGATTTTCGAGGCAATATGGACATGTGCATCACCCTGCGTACAATGTGCATCGAAAATGACGATACAGCGATCATCCAGTCCGGCGCGGGCATTGTCAAGGACTCTGTGCCCGAGAAGGAATATCTCGAGATCCTCCAAAAAGCAAAGGCTCTCTTCGAGGTGGTAGAGGAGGTGGAAAACGATGTTGCTTTTGCTTGACAACTACGATTCCTTCACCTACAACATCTACCAGATGCTGCGGAACCTCGGCGCAGAGATCGAGGTCATCCGCAACGATAAGACAAGCGTCAAGGAAATTCGATCCAAGAATTACAAGGGCATCATCATCTCCCCCGGCCCCGGTCTTCCGAAGGATGCGGGCATCACAGAGGAGGTCATACGCGAACTTGGCGGAAGGCTCCCGATTCTCGGCATTTGCCTTGGTCATCAGGCGATCGGCGAAGTGTTCGGCGGCAAAGTTATTCGCACAGATGAGATTGTCCATGGCAAAGCCTCCCCTATTCGACATCACGGCACAGGTCTCTATCGCAATATCTCTTCCGATACGCAGGTCGCACGCTATCATTCCCTTATCATTGAACGCGAAAGCCTGCCGGAGGTACTTGAGATCACGAGCGAACTCGATGACGGCATGATCATGGGCGTACGTCACAAGACGCTCCCCATTGAGGGAATACAGTTCCACCCCGAGTCGATCCTAACTCCGGAGGGCAGAACAATGATGGCAAACTATCTGACGGACATCGAGGCATTATGAGTAAAAAACGATACGACGATATCCTCCTGATCAGCGATCTGGACGGTACGCTCATCCCGCGTTATGAGGGCATCTCCGAGGAAAATCTGCAGGCACTGAACGCGTTTACGGCGGCGGGAGGGGCTTTTGCCGTTGCGACGGGACGCACCCCGGAAGCTGCTCTCCCCTACCTTGAGGGCATCACCGTCAATGCGCCGAGCATCTTCTTCAACGGCGCAATGCTCAAAGACATTGCGGCAAATCAGGTGCTCGAAACGCGCACACTTGAGGAGGATCTCTGGCGCACATTCGCCGCACGTATTCTTTATCAGTTTCCGCGTGCCTGCGTTGAAGTCTATACGGCGGAGCAGTGCAATATCATCAGCCCCGAGGAGAACGATGATCCGCGCCTGGAAGACGAGTTCTACAACGTCAGCCACACGACTCTGCGCGCAGTAGAGGACGAGACATGGCTGAAATTCTTTATCTGCGATGCTCCCATCAACCTGAGTTTTATCGAGCGATTGGCAAAAGAGCTGGGCATTGATCAATGCTCTACATCCTTTTACTCGGAGGCAAACTATCTCGAGTTCGTTCCGCCCGGCACGAGCAAGGGAACAATGGCAGAGATTCTGCACGCTCTGCCCGCCTATGCGAAGCGGCGCGTCATCTCCTGCGGCGACTATGAGAACGATGTTGGGCTGTTGCGCATGGCAGATATCGGCATCGCACCTGAAGATGCCTCCGCAGATGCAAAGGCGGCGGCAGACCGTATTGGTCCGCCCTGCCGCGAGCCGTTGGTGCCGTGGATTTTGCGGGAGATATTGTAAAAATACCCTCATACAAAAAGAGCACTGCAATTGCAGTGCTCTTTTTGTATGCGATGAAATCGCAAGTTTGTCTTAGAAGAAGAAGCTGACGCGGCCGTAGAGGGTCTGAACCTTGTCGTCCGTCGTGAGCTCCTTGCCGTTGAAGTACTGTACCTGCGTCAGGACGTTCTTGAACGGAACATAGCCGATGCCGAAGTCCCAGCCCTTCATACCATACGGGGTCAGGTTGGCCAGAAGATCCGCCGTGGAGTAGGTCGGTGCAAGCGAAGCATTTGCTGCAACATAACGGTATGCAGCGTATGCGCCCCACGAACCCATGTCGGACTTCTTCGTGCCCTTGTAGTCAAGCTGGAAGCTGCTGGAATGATCCAGCTTGTCTGCCTTCGTGTTCTTTGCATAGGCAGCGCTGAGTGCAATGTTCTTGTCGAACGCATACTTTGCGCCGACCGACCAGATTGCAGCCGTATCTTCAGCCGTACCCGTGGTGTTGTAACCATTCGTTACAAGCTTAAACGCATCGCTCTTGAAGTGGCGATACGAAACACCGCTGTTAACGAGCTTGCCGTTGCTGTAGCTCAGCTCAATGCCCTGGTAGTTTGCAGCCGTATCCGTCGCAGCAGCAGCAATCCCCTTGTTGGCGTTTTTAAGATTCCAGCGGCCGGCCTCAAGAGCAACCTTGACCTTATTGCCGAAGGTCACCTGTGCACCGGAGAAGAAGTGATCCACAACGAGACCGTCGTCGACGCTCGAGAAGAGGGGCATTTTGCCGAGCTTCACATCGAACTTGTCGTAGGAGCCGTGTGCATAGGCGTAGGTCAGAGAAACTTCGCCGCTCTTATCCGTCTTCATATCGTTGCTTGCCGTCAGACGAGCCTTGACCTTCCAGTGATCGTTGACCTCGGCCGTCGGGAAGAGGCGAAGCTGAAGCTGGTTCGTGTTTTTCTTTTTCGAATCCATACCGGCAGTATGGTCATTGCTGTCGCGGCGGCTCCAATAGCGATAACGGAGCTCACCCGTCCACTTCACCATGTCCGCATTGCGCTCGAGGTTCGAGACGCGGACGCCGAGGTTGTTGAGTTCATCCGCGAACTCAGCAGCAAGGCGGTCCACAAGTGCACGATCCGATGCCGAGAGATCGCCCTTCGCCATTGCGCGTGCAACCATCTGCGCCATCTCATAGCGCGTCATGTTGCGGTCGCCGCGGAACGTGCCGTCGCCGTAGCCCTCGACAACGCCATCGGCAGCGAGCTGCGTCACAGCATCGTATGCCCAGTGGTCACGGGGCACATCCGAGAACGGATTTGCTGCAGCGAACGTCGTGGACGCCGCACCAACCGTCAGCGCTGCCGCGAGGGCAGCCACCATCGTCTTCTTCATAGTTCTTCCTCCTTTGCGGGAGCATCCCGCAGTCAGATTAATTCTTGACCCAAGACAGGAGGATCGAGTATCCATGTTCCCTCGCACACCCTGTACTTGAATCTACGTCAAATATTATAGCATATTGTTTTAAGTTTGCAACCACTTAACAGCAATTAATTTATAATTATTCGAAATATATTATATAGCCGCAAATATTTTCTCTGTTACGTATCTGACCATACTGCGTCATATTCAATGTACAGTGCAGACAATCAAGTGTAATCTTCTGATGCGGGATGCAGATATGGAGTCTGCACCCGTGAAGATTCTTTGCGGGCGTACGTATACCCATACTATATTCTGCCATAACAATGCCCCCAAAAGTTAGATCCCATAAGCCTAACTTTTGGGGGCAGAATACTTCATTTGCAGCTGCAGTGCTTGGCATCCGCAGAAGATCAAAAATTTGCCTTAGAAGAAGAAGCTGACACGTCCGTAGAGCGTCTGAACCTTATCCTTTGACTCGAGTTCCTTGCCGTTGAAGTACTGGATCTGCGTCAAAATATTCTTGAACGGAACATAGCCGATGCCGAAATCCCAGCCCTTCGTTCCATAGGTTGTCACGCCTCCGGTAAGATGATCCGTCGAGAACGTCGGAGCAAGACCTGCGTTGGGAGCGACATAACGATACGCAGCATATGCGCCCCAAGATCCCTGATCTGCGTTCTTCGTGCCCTTGTAGTCAAACTGAACGCTCACCGCACGATTGAGCTCGTCCGCCTTCGTGTTCTTCGCATAGGCCGCACTGAGCGCCGTGTTCTTATCAAACGCATACTTTGCACCAATCGACCAGATATTTGCACTGTCTTTCGGATCGCCCGAAACATTGTAGAGGCGCGCTGTCTTAAATACTTCACTGTTGAAGTGGCGATACGCAATTCCGCTCCGGACGAGTTTGCCGCTCTGGTAGCTCAGCTCAATGCCCTGATAGTTGGCAGATTCGTCCGTTGTAGCGTTGATTCCTTTGTTTGCATGTGCAAGATTCCAACGGCCTGCCTCGACCAGCACCTTAAACTTGTCGCCGTAGGATGCCTGTACACCCGAGAAGAAGTCATCCACAACGAGGCCGTCATCCACGTTCGAGTAGAGCGGCATCTTGCCGAGCTTCACGTTGAACCGGCCATAACTGCCGTCGGCATAGGCATAGGTCAGAGCGACGTTCCCGCTCTCGTCCGCCTTCATATCGCTGCCGACTGTCAGACGAGCCTTGACCTTCCAGTGGTCATTGACCTCAGCTGTCGGGAAGAGACGCAGTTGGAGCTTATCTCTGTTTGTCTTTTCCTTTCCGCCGGCAGAGTCGCCATACTCATTGCGGAAGCTCCAATAACGATAACGGAGTTCGCCCGTCCACTTGACCATATCTGCATTGCGCTCGAGGTTCGAGACGCGGACGCCGAGGTTGTTGAGTTCATCCGCAAACTCAGCAGCGAGGCGGTCAACAAGTGCACGATCCGATGCCGACAGATCGCCCTTCGCCATTGCGCGTGCAACCATCTGCGCCATCTCATAGCGCGTGATGCTGCGGTCGCCGCGGAACGTGCCGTCGCCATAGCCCTCGACAACCCCGTCGGCTGCGAGCTGCGTCACAGCATCGTATGCCCAGTGGTCACGGGGCACATCCGAGAACGGATTTGCCGCAGCGAAGGTCGTGGATGCTGCACCGACTGTCAGTGCTGCTGCAAGAGCAGCTGCCATCGTCTTCTTCATCGTTCTTCCTCCTTCGCGGGGATATCCCGCTGTCAGATTAACGCTTGATCCAATACAGGAGGGCGAAGTATCCATGTTTTCTCGCACATCCTGTGCTCGAATCTATATTAAATATTATAACATAATGTTTTAATTTGCAATTGCTTGATTGCCGTCAATTTATTATTATTTTGAAATATATTGTATACTTGCGAACATTTCCCCTAGTTTCGTGTCCAGCCATACTGCGTCATATTCGATGTATAGTGCAGACGATCGACAAAATCTTCGTTTGTCGCCCCCGTGCGGAAGATCGGCACGCGCTCGAGCGCATACACGTTGCTGGTCCGATCGACATTACTGTACTTGACCGTAAAGCCGCCCTTATAGCCAGCCTCTTTCGCAATATCCGCAATGTGCAGATCATGTACTCCCGTCGGATAGGCAATAAACTCAATCGGATGCCCGAGCTCTTTTTCTGCCTGCCGCTTGGACTCCACAAGTTCCTCGCGGATACGCTCATCGGGCAACTGCGGCAGCGGCGCGTGAGTCACGGTATGAGACTCGACAGTGATTCCGTTTTTCTCCATCTCACGCAGTTGATCCCAGGTAAGATACCCCTTGCGCTTACCTAGGAATCCGGTCACAACAAAGATCGTGGCTTTGAGATTGTATTTCTTCAAAATCGGATATGCTGTCGTATAATTGTCCACATATCCATCATCAAACGTAATAAGTACGGGACGATCGGGCAGTCTTCCCGTCCCCGCAAGAAAATCGTAGAGTTCGTCCGGGCTGATCGTATGATAGCCGTGTTCGACAAGGTATTTCATCTGCCAGTCGAAATCCTCAGGCTCAATGGCAAGTGATATGAACATCCGGTTGACCATATGATAGTTGAGCACGAGTACCTTCACGTCATCCTCGGGCGCCGGCAGCGGTGCGGATGCGGCCTCCTCGCGTGGGTGCCCTGCGATCATTACAACGCCAAGCAGAATGAACAGAACGGCAAGAATCGACCAGAATTGTCGTCCGCTGATCATCTTCTTCAGACTCATGCCGTCCCCCATTTCACATTTCTCTTCCTTTGCTGTGTTTTATTGTACTCAGATTTGAAATAGAAATCAAGCATTAGAGTATCGGTTTCACCTCGTTTTCTTGCACAAAAAAGAGACCGCCTCTTAGGAAAAGCGACCTCTTCTTATTTCGAGCAGATCTAGTCCTTCGCCCAAACCTCGGCCATCAGGTCCTCATAGACGGTCTCAAGCTGCTGTACGAGGATCGGCAGGAGCGTCTGGATCATGCGGCTGTCGAATGTCTCATCGACAAACGGCACACAAATATCGAGGTAGATATTGCCGTCCTCGCGAAGATAATACTTGAAGATCTTATACTCGGCATTAAGCGTATTCAGGTAGTTCTTAATACGATCGACATTTTTCACATTAATCCCTGTCGCAACCTGTGTGCGGATGATTGTGAAGATGCTGTCATCGATGAAAATTGCCATCGGCAAAATTTGCCCTTTTGCTTCGATGCGCGACCGAAAGATCGTCGTATGGAATTCGTCTGCGAGTGTCTGCGCCTCAAAGAAATTGATATCATTTTCCTTGAGAAACGCTTGGAATTTCTCCGCCTTGGTCACGCCTTCGCCGACGGCTTCCGACGGAACGTCCTTCTCTTCGTTTTGCGCCATTTGCATTGTTCCTCCTCTGCCTTGTGCGAACGGGAAAAATCCGCCGCAAATATATAATTATTTTATCATAATGTTTGATATTTGCAAGAAAGACCGCTGCGTGACTGCACAGCGGTCTTTGACGCAGTTTTCCTCAAATCGTGCGTTTGCGCAGGATATATGCGCGGACGAAGAGCAGAGTGAACAGGACAGCGAATCCGATTCCTGCCGGATACGTAATGTCCGTCGGCAGGCCAAATCCCTCAGGCGCCTGGAGAAGGTACGTCGTCGTTACGGCAGACATGAAGATTGCGGGCAGAAGAGCCACAACATAGGCATAGGAGCCCGGCTTATGCAGGTAGAGGTATGCCGTTCCCATCCAGAGTGTAATCATGGCAAGGGTCTGATTTGCCCAGGAGAAATAACGCCAGATGATGGAGAAGTCCATCTGCGAAAGAATGAGACCGATCGCGAGCATCGGGACTGCAATGATGAGGCGTTTCGGTGCTTCCTTCTGCGGGATGTTCAGCCAGTCCGCAAGCGTCAGACGCGCCGATCGGAACGCAGTATCGCCGGAGGTAATCGGACAAGCAATAACACCGAGCATCGCAAGAACCGCACCAATGCTGACCCCACCGATTCCGACTGCCCCCATAAATCCGTTGCAGATCTCATAGACAACGCCGCTGGGGCCCGCCTCTTTGAGCGCTGCGCCGAGTCCCGGAGTACCGTCATAGAATGTTACGCCTGCTGCTGCCCAGCAGAGCGCGATGATACCCTCGGCAACCATTGCACCATAGAAGACCGGACGGCCCATGCTCTCATCCTTCAGACAGCGCGACATGATCGGTGACTGCGTCGCATGGAATCCGGAAACGGCACCGCAGGCAACCGTGATAAAGAGCAGCGGCCAGATCGGCAGCTGTTTCGGATGCAGGTTCTCGAGCGTCATCTCCGGCATGACGTGTCCGCCAACACCGAAGAGCATGCCTCCCATAATGCCGAGCGCCATGACAATAAGGCAGACGCCAAACAGCGGATAGAAGCGGGCGATGATCTTATCAATCGGCAAGAGGGTCGCCATTGTATAGTAGATAAAGATCACGCCCAGCCACATGAGCATTTCCAGGCCCGTAAGCTTTGAGAGGAGCATTGCAGGTCCCGTCATAAATACGACGCCGACAAGGACGAGCAGAACGATCGAGAAAATGCGCATAATCTGGAGCATGATGTTCCCCAGATTCTTTCCGACAATCTCTGAGAGGCTCTTTCCATCCTCGCGAAACGAGATCATGCCGGAAAGGTAGTCATGCACGCCGCCCGCAAAAATTGTACCAAAAACGATCCAAAGATAGACGCTCGGTCCCCAGAGAGCACCGGCGAGCGCGCCAAAGATCGGACCGAGGCCTGCAATATTGAGGAGCTGGATGAGAAATACCTTCCACGTCGGCAGGGGGATGTAATCCACTCCATCCTCCAGTCGGATCGAGGGGGCGGTCTCTCCTGTACGTCCAAACACTCGGTCTACAATTGTTCCATAAACAATGTAGCCCACAATGAGTGTCGCGAGCGCACCAAGAAATGTAACCATCGCTTGTCACTTCTTTCTTTAGCACTTAAATACACAAAATTTCACTGGGATATCCAGGGCTCTCCTCTGTCCTCCTTTCATTGCAATTTGAAAAGAAGCTCTCCTAAATAAATTCCCATAAATAACAAACGGGCTTCTTTTCGTTTATCATATCATAAGCGCGTCCCCTTGTCTAATACTTCCTGTGTGCTATAATGAGCAATGCAGTTATTATTGGGGGAGGGTCTTTTATGGGAATAGATATTCTGCTCTTTCTTATACTCGGACTTTTTGTCGGAACATTTGGGACGCTTGTCGGCATCGGCGGCGGGTTGATCTGCGTTCCAATCTTTATCTTCTTCCTCTCGGATGGTGGTATTTATCCGTATTTTCATACGGCAGCACAGATCACAGGCACATCGCTCGTCATCGTTCTCTCTAACGCGCTCTCGGGAACACTCGCCTATATTCGGCAGCAGCGCGTATTTTTCCCTGCCGCCGTCCCGTTCGCACTGGCAACCCTGCCGGGTGCATTCCTCGGCTCGTACATCGTCGATGACTTCACAGGACCGATGCTGTACATCTCATACGGTTCATTCCTGCTTGTGATGGCACTGATGATGTACTGGAACGCCACACACAAGAAGCACGCGGATGTCCACACGCTGCCCACAGATTTTACGTTCAACCGCTCGCTCGGCATCGGTGCGAGCGCGGGCGTCGGCTTCATCTCAAGCATCTTCGGCATCGGCGGCGGCGTGATCCATGTACCGCTCATGGTCTATCTGCTCGGCTTCCCCGTACACATGGCGACGGCGACCTCGCATTTCGTCCTTGCCTGTTCGGCGGCGTTTGGTGTCGTCAGTCACTTCCTGCTCAATCACATCATCTGGACCCCCGCCATCTGCATCTCCATCGGTGCCGCCGTCGGCGCACAGATCGGCGCTGCAATCTCACAGAAGACGAAATCCAAGGTCATTCTCATTCTCCTATCGCTTGCCATGTTCGGCCTCGGCCTTCGTCTCATCTGGATGAGCGGGATGCTGTAAAACAAAAAAATGCACAAAAAAGAATCGCCCCAACATGAGGCGATTCTTTTTTGATCTCGTTATGCTCTGATCAGAGCGGCTGGAAGCCGTGGCGTGCACCCTCGGCAGACTCGATTGCCTGATGTGCAAGGTCAATCGCAAGTCCAAGAGTACGCATGATCTTGTCAGGGTTGTGGAAGCCCATGCCGTTCTCGGCGGCAACCCAATCCCAGTACCACTGTGCTTCGCGAATCTTCGCGCGTGCATCTTCAAGTGCTGCATCGGGTACACCTGCATCCATCGCAGCCTTGACTGTGCGATGTGCGCGTGCAACCGTCTGCCCCGCGATGCGCTGAAGTTTGAACGTGTTGTCATGAATGGTTTTGACACGAGCGACGAGGGTCTCCTCACTCTCGTCATGACACTTCAGACATGCTTCCTTCGTATACTTCAGCGGACTCGATGCCCAGTGCGACGTATACTTCTTGCCGCCGTCGCGCATATATGGCATGTGGCAGTCCACGCAGGTAACACCGGCATCGGCATGGACACTCGTCGCCCACGTCTCGAACTCCGGATGCTGCGCCTTGAGCATCATCGTCTTGGAGTCGGGGTGCATCCAGTCGCCCTTGAATCCGCCTGCCTGTCCGGACTGATAGTACTGATACTCGGACTCGGCATCCAGACCGTTCTCGTATGGATGTGCGACACGACCATCCTCGGCGGTGAAGTAGTACTCTGTATGGCACTGCGAGCACACATAGGCACGCATCTCGTTATGCGTCGCCGCATTTACGTCCACACCGCGCTTTGCCATCGACTCAATGAAGCCCTGCTGATAGACACGCAGTTCCATCGTCTCGGGATCGTGGCATGTCGAGCAGCCAAACCACTCATCCATCGTGATGGGAGCCGCAACTTCATCAAACGGCTTCGATGCATACGCCCATCCACCTTCTTTGAAGTACACATCATAAACATACGAACCCTTGCACTGTAGACAACTCCCCTTCTGTCCCGGAAGCCTCTTCGTATGCAGGAGATCGTAGCCCGCATACGTATGCCCTCGGTCGTCGTCATACTGGATGGCAAACTTATAGCCCTTAAAGTTCTCAAGCATCTCGGGCTGGTGCTCCAGATGACTGTTGCCCTCCATGCTGCCGCCGTAGCCTGTGGGCGACGGAGATTCTTCATTGTTTTTCATGAACGAGTTGTACTGGAGCGGGTAAGCATCCTTGTACGCCTCTTTGCCGATCTTGGCAGCGGTATCGCCCTGGATCTGCACGCGTTTGATGCTGTCATCGTTCGGGTGTGCGCCGATGCGAACAGCCACAAATCCAAAGAACAGGGCACAGACGCCGGCAACACCTGCGATGATTTTCTTTCTGTTACTCAACTCTTATCCCCCCTTCTAAAGGATTGGAACCATGCGGCATACCACTGTGACACTTCGTACAATTTGCATTTCCGTCCTTGCCCCTGTCCAGACATACCGCCCCCATGGTCGATGTATGGCAGCGCAGACAGTTGGCATTCACGATATCCCGCCCGTGATCGGAGATCTTGATGTGTACGGGATAGTCATTGAGCACCTGATGGAGCGTGTCGTGCATACCTGTTTTGCCCTTTTCAAAATAGTAAACGGCAATATTGTCGTGCGGCAGATGGCACTCCACGCAGGCGATGTCCGCATGTGAGGACATCGCGTGTGTCTTTGCCTCATGCTGCATGGCATGGCACATACCGCAGAACTTCGGCGATGCCGATGCCTTGTCCATGAGCATACCGCCACCGACGGCGAACAGTCCCACGAAAAACGCACCGATGATACAGCGCAGCGTATGCTCCTTTGCATACTGCTTCAAATTCATGTGTCCTTCCTCCCTTCTATAATTTCTGCAAACCTAGACTTCCGAGCCACCTCCTTTGCCCCGATTTTCCGCCTGTGCTGCTGCCAAGAGGCCGCCGACAGTAACGAGAACACAGGCAAGCCAAAGGATGGAGATGCCGGGCTTTGTACTGACCGAGGCAGGAACAGGAAGCGACGCTTCCTCTGCCTCGGAGGGCAGGATCTCTATCCTGATGTCACGTTCATCTGCCGATACACCCGTGAGGCGAATACGGAACTTGCCGTTCATCACCTCGATCGGCTGGGATGTCCCGCCCGTCTCCGTCGCAAGGATCGTGGGGGCTGCATCGTCGACCTCCTCGCCGTCCGTCAGCGCAATCTGCGCCGTGACGAGAGTCTTGCCGCTGCCCTGCGGCTCGAACGTGAGGGATTCGTAACGATAGGCATAGTCGTTTATCCCCATAACGGTCTTGCCGCGATGAAGGATCAGCTCGGCGCGCCCCCCTGAGGTCGGTGACGGCGCGATATAGAGATCCCCTACAATGCTTCTCGCAATCGCAGGCTTGCGCGCCGCATCCTCGCCGTTCGCACGGAGCTTTGTCACTGCCTCGCACAGGACACCATCCACTTCATAACGGTAGGATTTCTCATTGCCGCTCTCGGCAAACATCTGCCCGCGATAGATGATCGTGTGTCCGTAGACCTCCTGTGGCTCGTCAGGGATGAGGATGACTGTCGTTGTCTGACTTCCCGTCCCTGAGAGGATAAAGGCAAGGAATGCAAGACCTGCGCCGACGTGAGCAACCATCCCGCCCAATCCGATCTGTTGACGGCGAAATGCCTCAATAGCAGCAGCCACGGCGAGCAGGGCAAATGTAGAGAGCAGAACCGACAGAATATCCGTTGCTCCGACCAGCCCTGCAAGAATCCCACCGCCGACCGAGATCACGAAGATCCACACAGGCCGTGCGATGCGTCCACTGCCGTAGGGCAGAAGTACGCCGAGTGCCATGAGGAGAACAAGCGGAACCGCAATTGGAAGTGAGGTACGCACATAGTAGCTCGTATCGACCGCCGCGCTCTCCCCCAGCAGCCCCGAAATGAGGGGCATGGACATTCCAAAGAATACAATAGCGACAATGAATACAATGAGGAGCATCCCGAGCAGAACGAAGAAGTCTCGACTGCGGTGCTGCTCATAGACCGCCCCCTTCGGCAGCCGCTCAATCCGAACAGTCAGAACGCCGAGACCGAAGAGCAGCACAACTGCATTTGCAAGGGCGATGTAGAGTCCGATCTCCGATCCCGCGAAGGAGTGAACGGAGAAATCGCCAAGAATGCCGCTGCGCGTGAGGAACGTCCCGTAAAGGACAAATGCATAGGAGAAAATGGCGGCAAGATGCACGAGATAAAGGGCGCCGCACCGCTCGCGTGCAACCGAGATTAGATGAAGGAGCACGCATGCGAGAAGCCACGGCACAAGCGAGGAGTTCTCCACAGGGTCCCAGCCCCAGTAACCGCCCCAACCGAGCACCTTGTATGCCCAATAGCCGCCGATAAAGATGCCCGCACCAAGAAATGCCCACGCGATGAGCGTCCACCGCCGCATGGGAATGAGGAAGTCCCCGTCCATCGGATTTTTTATCATGCTCTCAATGGAGTAGACAAAGGGGACGGCGAGCAGCGCATAGCCGGCGAAGATGATCGGCGGATGCACTGCCATCCACGGGTCCTGGAGAAGCGGATTCATCCCGTGTCCATCGAATACAATCACATCGGCGGGAACGAAGGGACTCTTGATCAGAACGAGAACGGTCAACATCGCCGTAAGCAGATGATAGATACTACGCCCCGCCGCTGTCATGCGCCCACTGCGCACGAGCAGAATCCCGACACAAGCATGGATCGCAAGCCAGAGAAGGAACGATCCCTGCTGCCCCGCCCAAAATGCAGAAAATTTATAGAGCAGAGGCAAGTCGATGGACGAGTAGCTGATGACATAGGCAACACTGAAATCGTCTCCGAGAATGGCGACAAATAGTGTTGCTGCCGCACCGATCGCAGCAATTCCAGCAAGATATGCAGCAACAGCGGCTTGGCGCGTCTTGCCCTGCGTATCGCAAAATGCGGCGGCAAGAGCAAAGAGCAGCGTGCTGACTAAGAGCACCGTTCCGATCATACGTGCACCTTACCTTTTTCCGCCTCGTATTTCGACGGGCACTTGATCAGCAGTTTATCCGCAGCAAAAGAATCCCCGGTGTATTTCCCAATAGCGACAATGTGGTACGCCTCATCAAAATTATCCGGCTTTATCCCCTTGTAGCGTACAAGCATCTTCTCACCTGTCTCCTCATCCACAATGGAGAATACAAATGTCTCGTTCTCCATATGCGGTGCAACGGAGGTGTCGGGCAGACCCTTGACCTGCACATTGCGCTGCGACGCCCGTGCCTCGGCAACGCCGACATAGGGCGTCACCGCGTCCGCAAAGAAGTATCCGGCATATCCGATAAAGGCAAGAATAAGTGCAGCAAAGAAATATTTACGCATGACGATCCCCCCGTTTCATCAGCCAAACATAGATCAGTGTAACATCAAGCAGGGACAAAAGGAGCGTCCCGAGCATTACGGCATCCATACCCAAACGTCCTGCCTCATTAATGACAGGCGACGGATGCAGTGAGAAGAACATCCGCGGCAGGATAAAGACAAGGAACGGAACCGCGATAAAGGAAAAGAGTGCGTAAACCGCCGAAGAGGAAGCGCGTGCACGCTCATCCCGCATCGTCATGCGTAGCGTCACATATGCCCCGTAGATGAGGAGCAGAACGAAGATCGTCGTCTGCCGCGGGTCCCAGTTCCAGTATGCCCCCCATGTAAGCTTCGAGAACACTGCCCCGCTCCCCGTGGCAAGGAGGGTAAAGACGAGGCCAAGCACCGCCGAGCGTGCACTCTTGTCGTCGAAGCGAAGTTCGCGTGTCTTCAGATAGCGCATCCCCCAGTAGGCGGCACAGAAGAATGCAATCACCGAAACCCAGGCACATGGAATGTGGAAGAATGCGATGCGCACATAGTTCCCCAGCCCTTCTGCGGGGGGGACTAAGAAAAAGACAGCATACAGAACCACCAGTGTCAAAACACCGATCGTGCCTGCAAGCATTTTTCCTCCAAATCTAACTCTCAATCCAGAGAGAATCAAACAACATCGACGCACCTACCGTGAGCGCCATATCATAGATCAGCATGCCGCCGAGGAGCGCAGGCTCCCCTTCCCCTGCAGTCAGTGCAATCGCGGGCAGGAGAATCGGCAGCATAGACGGGAGCAGCAGGACAGGTATAAGTCCCCCGCGCACGCTCGCATTTGCAGCAACCGCCGCGAGCAAAGTGTCCGCCGCTGCCATGCCCCAAAGGCCTAAAAAGAGGACTGCTCCGAGCATCGCATCGAGGACAAAAGGCGCATCCATCAGAATGAGGATGAGCGGCAGGACAATTACGGTGAGGACAAGCAGCGTAACAAAATGCGCCGCCATCTTGCCAAAGAGCACCGCCTGCGCGGGAACATATATCCGCAGAAAGAGGAGTGTGCCCGCCGCAGCCTCCTCTGCAAAGAGCCGTTCTCCCTGCAGTGTTGCCGCAAAGAAGATAACCACCCAGAGCAGTGCCGCCGTGAGGCGCCCGTCCGCCATGCTGCCGGCAAGCGACATGCTGATGAATGCAATCACCGTCAGGGCGAACATCCCCATCGTGACATACCCGGCACGGTGGCGAATGCCGTCGAGGAGCTCCTTATAGGCAACCTGACATGTCGCATGAAAGATCGATGCATGCATCTGCCGCCTCTCTTTCCTCCCGATCATTCGTCGCCCACAGAACGAGACGCCCGCGATCTGCCGCAGCACGCGCTTCCGATGCGAGCAATGTACGCCCTGCGGCATCAAGTGCAAGCCCCGGCTCATCAAGCAGCCAGACCTCGGCGTCGACACCGAGGAGCACGGCGAGACGTACACGCTGGCGCATCCCGGTTGAGAGCTGCCCCGTCCTGCGCGGCAACACCTCTGCTGAAAGTCCCATACGGTCAAGAAGCTTCCTCAGGTCTTTTTCCTCGCAGTCCATGCCGCGCACAGAGAGGAGAAACTCGAGATTCTCACGCACCGTGAGGCGCGTATAGAGCTCCATCTCCGGTGTTGCCATCGAGATCAGGCTGCGGTAGTCTGCGCCCCCGATCGCCGCACCGTCTCGGAATACACCAATCGTTCCGGAGGTCGGAAGCATCAGCCGTCCTGCGAGGCGCAGGAGAGTCGACTTCCCGCTCCCGTTCGCCCCCGCGATCGCAGTCACTCTGCCGGCATAAAATGAGCATGTCACCTGATGCAGCACTTCGCGCCCCTCAAATTCCTGGCTGACACCGTCAAAGCGAATCTCAAGCATAAGCTATCCTTTCCATAATTTTAATTTATTTTATCACAAAACTGAAAGAAAAATGAAATACATCTTTCCCATTATATCTTTTTATAGATGTAAGCTATTTCAAAAATGAATTCAGTTCACTCCTTTGGATGATCGGAGAAAAAGCGATCAGATCTCCGATTGGATTTCTGACCGCTTTTCTCTTCTTCATTATATATTAAATTCATCACAAAGCTGCGATTTTATATATTCTCGTGTGACTGTCACTACGGGGTTAGGAGCCAGAACCGCCAAAGACCGCAGACATCGGAATCGTACTGAGTTTCGCATCGATTTCAGCGATTTCCTCATTTGAAAGGAAGATGTCTCCAGCACCCGCATTCTCCACAAGGCGTGCATGTTTTCGGGTACCGGGAATCGGCGCTATGTACGGCTTCTTGCAAAGCATCCATGCGAGCGCGATCTGTCCGCTCGTCGCACTCTTCTCCTCTGCAAGATTCTGAAGGAGCGCGAGGAGCTTCCTGTTCTCGTCCATCGCCTCCGCAGTGAACTGCGGCATATTCGCGCGCATATCCCCTTCTCCGAACATGCTGTCCTTACGATATGCTCCTGTGAGGATGCCGTTGGCAAACGGAGAAAACGCGACAAAGCCGATGTTCAGCTCTTCAAGCACGGGAAACAGATCTTCATGCGCACGCGCCATCATGGAGTAACGGTTCTGTACCGCCGTAAGCGGGCAGACGGCATGTGCACGGCGAATGTCCTCCTCCGTTGCCTCGGAGATCCCCCAATGACGAATCTTTCCTTCCTTTTTGAGATCTCCCATCACCCCCGCAACCTCCTCGACGGGAATCTTCGGATCGACACGGTGTTGATAGTAGAGATCGATATAGTCCGTCCCGAGTCTTTGGAGTGAGCCGTCCACGGACATACGAATGGTCTCCGGACGGGCATCCGGAACAATAGGGCTTTTTCCCTGCTTTAACAGGCTCATGTCAAAGTGTACGCCAAACTTCGTTGCAAGCACGACCTTATCCCGATACGGTGCAAGCGCTGTGCCGACCAACCGCTCGTTGTCATGCGGATCATCGGGCGTACCGTATACCTCTGCCGTATCAAAATGCGTGATCCCCATATCTATGGCAGCGGCAATCAGCTCGCGCATCTCCTTCTTTTCGGCGGGCGCACCATAGCTCTGACTCATCCCCATACAGCCAAGCCCGACGGATGAGACCGTGAGATTGCCAAGGTTTCGGTAGTTCAATGTAAATCCTCCTTATATAGACTTCGAGGAAGCAAATTTCTCCAATATCTCCATATTCTCCTGCACCAAGGCAGGAGAATAAATTTTCGGTTGATCAGACGCGCGTATGATATTCCAGAGAGCAGCCGCGGCTTGTAATTTGGGCTTAAATCGATCATTGCCCTCATCTGCGCAAAAATCTTTTAGGAATTGATTCCATTCACACGCAGATGCGTCGTATGTCGCATAGGCATAATCTCCCTCGTATACCTTCAGCAGGTCGCGTATGGTAAACGCCGTGTCCTGCACCGCCTTCACTCGCCGCCATGCCGTCGCCATATTCGCTGTAAACTTAAACGGTACAATCCCTGTCAACGATGAAAAATATACCCGGAACTTTGCATTGAAGGAAAATTTACAGCCAAGCAGAGGTGTGTCCAAAGTGATTGTATCTGATGATACGGATGACACGGAGCGGGATACTTTTTTGATGCGGTTCCCCTTAAAGTATTCGGCAATATTGTGATTGAGTTCCGTCTTTACTCCTGTGTGATCAACGCCAATGCTCTTGCAAATTTCCACCAATTCTGCCCGATACCAATAATACTTTTGAAATTCTTTATAGGATGAAAGCTCCTCAAATGCAGGACGTTCTGTCATCATGTACTCCATATTGCAAATGATTGCTTCGTCAAGAAACTTTTCTCATTATAACACAGACATCTGCATATAAAAAAGGATGACAATACCTCGATTGTACCGTCATCCTATTAGGGAAGCACTGACAAATTCAGCTTATGACACTTGACATATTTTTGCCCGCACTGTGACCTAGAAACCTCTGCATAGTCCTTGTGCTATGCGTTCAGTTTGTCTCCTTGTCCAGACGAAGAATCCACGCCAAGCTGATGAACTTCATTTTTTCAGCGATTCCTTAGAATTTATTTTTTCAATACTGCATTCTTTTCAATAATGAGGTTGAAGAGCTCCGAGTCTGCCGGAATCTCCGTGAAGTGCGTAAGGGCCTTCTCAAAACCGTGCTCCTTCACATAGTTCTGCACCTCGACCGCCTCGGGATCGTCGGCATAGTCGAAATGAAGGGCTGCGGCGATGACGGTCGCAAGCGCCTCCGGCCTCCTGCCGCGCTCGATGAGCTGCCGCGCCGGCGAGACAAGGCGGTCCTTTGCGCCGAGCTTTCGCTTCGGGCCGCGTGCAACACGAGTGACGGCATCCGAGAGGTGCGGGTTCTTAAACCGCTCCTCTGCCGTGCGAATGTATGCCGCAAGCTTCTCGCGGTCAAAGCCGAACTTTTCGATGAGCAGTTCGCCGGTCTCTGCCCAAACGCGGCGGACAAAGGAGACGATCTCCTCATCCTTCATCGCCGAAGCGATATCCTCAATCCCCTTCAAATACGACATGTAGGCGATGGAGGCGTGTCCTGTATTGACGGAAAAGAGTTTGCGTTCGATATACGCCTCGAGATTATCCACCCAAGTCAGGCCCTCGATCTGAGGCTCTGCACCGACCACACCCGTGCGGTCAACATCCCACTCGGCAAACGGCTCGACCTTGACGAGCAGAGGATCCTCGTTGTGCTGAATCGGAACGATGCGGTCAACGGCAGCGTCCGGGAAGCCGATACAGCATTCAGCTTTTGCCTTCAAATCATCGGCAAGATGCTCATAGACGAAGTTCCTCAGCACCGTTGAGCCGCCCACCATATTCTCACATGCGATGATATTCAGCGGCGCATCATTCGTCTCAAGGCGGCGTGCCAGCCCCTTTGCGATATTCGATGCGATGAACTTAAGAATGTTCGGCCCGATGGCAGTGGTGACAATATCCGCCGTAACGAATGCGTCCAGCAGGTCCTCGAGATTTGTATTGCTGTTGATCGCCTTCACATGCTCCACATGGATGGTCTTCGGATCGTTCCCGACAACCTCAATGTCATAGGAGCGGCGCTTGTTGATCTCATGGACCAGCGCCTCGGCGACATCTACAAAGGTGACCTCATAGCCCGAGCGAACAAGCAGCTCCCCGATAAAACCGCGTCCGATATTGCCTCCTCCGAAATGAATTGCCTGCTTCATCGAATTCTCCTTTCAGTTTTTAGTCTGCCTTCGTAAAGGCTTCATAGAGTTCATCGGCACTCTTGGTCTTGAAGAGCTCCTCGAGTTGTTCATCCGTATAGTCGCCGACCATGGTCGCGATGTTGGCGAGAATGGCAAGATGGTCGTTGCCAACGCCCGCTATGCCGATGACAAGATGTGCCGTCTCATCGCCGAATTTTACGCCCTCGGGATACTGTAGAACAACAATGCCGGTCTTTTTGATCGTGTCCTTGACGGCGTTCTCACCATGCGGAATTGCAATGCCCTTGCCGATGTAGGTCGAGAGATCCTGCTCACGGTTGAGCATCCCCTGAACATAGCCCTCATCGACATAGCCGCCTGCAACGAGGAGTTTTCCTGCAGTCGTGATTGCCTCCTCACGGCTGACTGCCGCAAGGCCAACCTTGACATTTTCTTTGAGCAGAACGCCGGCACCGATCTTCTCAGCAGTCTCGGCTTCCGCATCGGAGGCCGGAGCTCCGGCTTCGACCGTTGCCTCTTTCAGACGTGCCGTGACAATCTCATAGACATTGTTCTGCGTAAAGTCGCGCACCCAGATGTGTTCTGCCTGCGGTGAGTCTGCAAGGGCACGCTCGGCAAGCTTTTCATGAGCGATGACCAGCTGCGCCTCGCTCGGAATCGCTCCGATCGCGCAGTTCGTGACGGAGATATCCGTATAGCCGTCCTTCTTGAGTTTCTTGCGCAGAGCCGCAGCACCGAGTGCAGAGGAGCCCATGCCCGCATCGCAGGCGTAGACAATGGCCTTCAGGTCCTTGCCTGCAACTTTCTTCTCTGCGGGAAGCTCCTTGCCCCGGTTCTTCATGTCACGCATGCTCTCGCGTGCCGACGCAAGCGAGTCATCATCGACATCCTTAGACATCTTAATGAATACGGATGCAACCGCGCAGGACACCGCCGTCGCGACAGCAAATGCCGAGAGATTTGCAAAGAGTGCCGATCCGCTCGGCGTCATGGCAATGATTGCAAAGATCGATCCCGGTGAGGACGGCGCAATGAGTCCGCCGCCGAGGAGACCGAGTGTAAAGACGCCGGACATGCCTCCCGCAATCGCAGCAATGATGAGGATCGGCTTCATCAGGATGTACGGGAAATAGATTTCGTGAATACCGCCAAGGACGTGAATGATCATCGCCCCCGGCGAGGACGACTTTGCCATCCCCCTGCCGAACAGCCAATAGGCGAGCAGGATGCCGAAACCGGGGCCCGGGTTCGCCTCAAGCAGGAAGAACATGGACTTGCCGTATTCCTGCGCCTGTTGGATACCGAGCGGGCTGAGCACGCCGTGGTTGAGGGCATTGTTGAGGAAGAGAACCTTCGCCGGCTCGATGATGATGGACGCCAGGGGAAGAAGTCCCATCGCGACAATCCCCTCCACGCCGCTGCGCAGGATGTCGTTTGCACCGGCAACTACGGGGCCGACTACGGCATAGGCAATCATTGCAAGAATGCCCCCGAGGATGCCGAGTGAGAAGTTGTTGACCAGCATCTCAAATCCAGCGGGGATGCTGTCGCGGATGGCATCGTCGAATTTCTTGATGATACAGCCGCCCAAGGGACCCATGATCATCGCGCCAAGGAACATCGGAATGTCTGAACCCGCAATGATGCCCGACGTCGCGATCGCGGCCATAACGCCGCCGCGGTGCCCGTAGATTGCTGCGCCGCCGCTGTAACCAATGAGCAGCGGGATCAGCCACTTGCTCATCGGCCCGCCGACCTGCGCGAGATACTCGTTCGGCATCCACCCCGTCGGAATGAACAGCGCCGTCAAAAAGCCCCATGCAATGAATGCACCGATGTTCGGCATAACCATTCCGGACAGGAAGCGTCCAAATTTCTGCATGGCCTCCTGTGCCCCTCCGCCCTGTTGACTCATAACAATCCCCCCTGATATAAAAAGTTTTATCTATAAAAAGCCGTTCCAGTCTCTCCCGGAAACGTTCTTCGAAAACATATTTCCACACACAGCATATTTCATCTCACTCCCCCGAGTGAGAATATCCCCGACCGATCGTGCCGGATTCGAAAAAGAGCCACCAACAAAATCAAGCGATGCTCCGATCTCATTATATCACATTTCTGCCCTGTTTCTGCAACAAAAAACTGTTGTACGAGGGGCCTCATACAACAGTTCACATTCCACCGTACGATAAGCAGAATTACGCAAAATCCAGTCCCGGAACAGCATTCAGATAGAGATCGCTGTATCGCCCCGCCATAGCCTGATAGGCACCGCGGCAGGCAATCATTGCAGCGTTGTCCGTACAGAGGCGCGGCGAGGGGTACAGATAGCGAACCCCCTGCTCCGCTGCCGTCTCGCGGAGACGCTTTTCAAGCGCCTTGTTTGCTGCAACTCCGCCCGCGACTACAAGTATCCCGCGTCCTGCCTCGTGAATCGCCTCAAATGCCTTATGCACGAGCACCTCGACAACAGCAGCCTGAAAAGAGGCGGCGATATCCGCTTTATGGAGCTCATGCCCCCTCATCTTCTCACTGTTGATATAGTTCAGCACGGCAGATTTCAGTCCGCTGAAGCTGAACTCATAATTCCCCTCCCGGGCAAGCGCACGCGGGAAGTCAATCGCTGCCGGATTTCCTTCCCGTGCGAGTTTGTCGATCTCGGGGCCGCCCGGATACGGCAGGCCCATCACGCGCGCCACTTTGTCAAATGCCTCGCCCGCCGCATCATCGCGCGTCCTGCCCATCAGGCGAAACGTCTCATAGTCCGCCACGTCGACGAGCGCCGTGTGCCCTCCCGAAACGACAAGCGCCATAAAGGGAGGCTCAAGATCCTTCGTCTCAAGGAAGTTCGCAAAGATATGCCCCTCGAGATGATTCACTCCAATGAGCGGCACACCGAGCGAAAAGGCGAGCGACTTGGCAGCTGATACGCCGACCAGAAGCGCCCCGACCAGCCCGGGCCCATAGGTGACAGCGATCTGATCGATCTCCGGCAGTTCCGTGCCCGCCTCGCGGAGTGCCTGCTCAACAACAGGAAGGATGCTCAGAATATGATTGCGCGAGGCTATCTCCGGCACCACGCCGCCGTATTTCTGATGAATCGGAATCTGCGTGGCAATGACACACGAGAGCAGCTCACGCGTCCCGCGCAGAACAGCCGCCGAGGTCTCATCGCAGCTCGTCTCAATCCCGAGCGTCAGTTTCTGATGAACATCTTTCATCTGCAAATTCCTTTAGCTTTGTATGCCACATGAGGATCGCATCCTCATCATTGTCCTGATAGTATTTCCTGCGCACGCCGACCGCAGAGAAACCGAGCCCCTCATAGAGGCGGATCGCCGGTGTATTCGACATCCGCACCTCGAGCGTCATGCACTCGGCGCCGCGGGCCGCTGCTGCGTGCATCAGTTTTTTCATAAGGATCCTGCCAAGGCCCCTGCCGCGCTGCGCAGTGGTCAGGGCAATGTTCGTCACCTGCGCCTCCTCAAATGAGATCCAGCACCCGCCAAAGCCGATGATGCTGTCGTCGGCAAGGGCGACAATGTAGCAGGCGAAATCATTTGACGCCTCACGCCAGAAATCCTCGCGCGACCATGGCGTTGGAAAACTCTCGTACTCGACGCGCGCCACATCCTCCGCATCCTCCGGCATCAGTGCGCGAAATCGGATCACGATGCCGCCTCGCTGCCGTGCCGCTTCTCCCAGAGGACTTCCGCCTCGCTGCGGCGCAAATAAAGCGGCACCGCCGTCATCGGATCGTCCGATTCCCCGCGGCGCAGGCGCGTGAGTCCGGCAAGGCCCACACAGGCAGCACGCGGCATACGCGCATGAATCGGCGCAAGATGAACATCTTCGGGCAGAGCTGCATCCATATGCTTCTGCATGGCATCGCCGAGCAAAACAACAGGCCGCGCCGTTCCCTTGAGCGCAGCGACAACCTCCGTCAGCGGCAGGATCACAAGGGGACGGTCCTCTTGCAGTTTCAATGCATCACCATCCGCACGCCATGTGAACTCCTGTACATAGGCGCTCCCCTTCTGTGCGTCCATCATACAAACGAGGCGCACACCCTCACAGATGCAGTGATGGGCAAGCGCCTCGAGTGTAGGAACTCCAATCAAGGGAATGCACAGAGCATATGACATCATCTTTGCAGCCGCAACACCGATGCGCAGCCCGGTAAACGAACCGGGACCGATACTGACGGCGATGCCTTCAAGTTCTTCTTTTTTTATGCGCGCCATATGGAGTACCGTCTCGATATGGGGCATGAGCGTTTCTGAATGCGTCAGCGCGCCCTGCATACTCAGCTCTGCAGCGACGCACTCCTCCGAGAGAACAGCAACACTCGAGACCTGTGAGGAGGTATCAATGCTCACGATCGACAATGTTGTTCAACTCCCCTAAAAGGCACCTGCTCTTCTCTCCTTCGGCGGCAAAAGTAAACTGTCGATCCTCTCCGTCAAGCGCGTCAATACGAACCTGCAGGCGATCCTCCGGCATTGCATCCGGGAATTTTTCCGCCCACTCGATCAGGATGATGCCCTCTGACGCTTCTGCATATTCATAGAAGCCAATATCCTCGAGCTCCTCCTCGGACGCGATCCGGTAGAGGTCAAAATGCACAATCGGGCAAACACCCTCATAGATATTCATGAGATTAAATGTCGGGCTCGTCACATCGCTCTCTACGCCGAGTGTCCGTGCGAGAGCCCGTACAAACAGGGTCTTGCCCACACCAAGCTCTCCATCGAGGCAGATCACCGTCCCCTCATGGATGATTTTACCGATCGTTCCCGCTAAATGCGCAGTCTCCTCGGGAGAATGCGTGATACAGGTGAGCATATGCCGTCCCCTTTGATGATTGAGTAAAACTCGAAATAATTTTATTTATTATAGCATGACCGACAATTTTGCGCAAAGGATGTACCGAATTTCCGAATAGAAAAAGCGGAACGGAGAGCGTATGCTCCCCGTCCGCCTATTCAGGCAGTCGTACTGTCATGCGCCCGGCGTTCAAATCGATCTGCAGCACAACCGCGCGCAGAGCCGGAACAAGGAGCTCGCGGCCGTCCTCCGTGCGTACAGCATAGACATCGTTGCTGCCCGTACGGAGGACATTCTCAACGATGCCGAGTTCATTCCCTGCCTCATCGTATACCGCAAGACCCACGATATCAAAGACATAGTATTCGCCCTCGCCGAGCGGCGCCGCCTGTGCACGCGGCACCGTGAGAAGGCGCCCCGTCAGACGCTGCGCATCTTCGCGGGCAGCATATTCGCGAAAGCGCATCAGAATATTCTTCCCCTGTGGCTTCATGTGCTCAATGTGCAGGAGCTCATCGCCCGCCATGACCTCGTGCAGTGAGGCAAACCGCTCGGGAAAATCCGTCAGCGGAATGATGCGCAGAGCGCCGCGGACGCCATGCGGCGCACCGACGCGGCCGATAACAATGCGTTCATCAGGCACGGATGGCGACAATCTTGTCATCCTCCACCAGAATCTCGACATTCATCAGTTCACGCATATCGTCACCCACGTTTGCCTTGACCAGGCGTTCGAGGGTGCCCTGGACGATCTCCGCCCCCTCGGCGAATTTCTGCAGTTCCTCCTGATGGGCGCGCGTCTCCTCAACATAGTCCATGCGGCGCTGACGCTCCTGGCGGATCGTATTGATGTGCTGGATCGCCTGGGGCGTGAGCTCACCCTGTTCCGCCTCCTGCATGACGCGTTTTTCCTGAATGCCGAGCTGCTGGAGCTCGAGCTCAGCACGGCTGAGCCCCTCTTCCATCTCCTTGAGCATCTTTGCACGCAGCTTTTCCGTCAGTTTCGCCTTGACGGTAACAGGTACCTTCATTGTGATAGAATCCACTCTGTATCTCTCCTTACGCAAAAACGGCGGCCGTCACAGGACGCGCGCCGTTTCTGTATGGCTCAGCCAATCTCGACCGTCGCCCGCTTATTTTCCTTCGTTGCAGCAGCTTTGACAACACTGCGCAGAGCTTTTGCAATGCGCCCCTGTTTGCCGATGACCTTGCCCATGTCATCCTCCGCCACGCGAAGTCTCAAAATGATCTCCTGATCATCCTGCGTTTCGTCAACGACGACAGCTTCCGGATGATCTACCAAGGATTTGGCAATAACCTCGACTATCTCTTTCATGCTGATCGTCTCTCCTCATTGCACAATGCACGCGTCCATGAAAGATCCCTCCACCAAAATGAAGGAATCCCTCTCGGAACGCGCAGCATTTGTTAGTCCTTCTGACGCTTTGCCTCGGCAAACTTTGCCATCGTACCGTTCTTGCTCAGGATGTTCCTGACCGTATCGGTCGGCTGTGCGCCCTTCTTCATCCAATCGATTGCCTTCTCCTCGTCAATGTTGACGACAGCGGGCTGCTGCGACGGATCGTAATTCCCAAGAATCTCAATGAATCGACCGTCACGCGGTGCACGCGAGTCGGCGACCACAATGCGGTAAAATGGATTCTTCTTTGCACCCATGCGGTTCAAACGAATCTTGACTGCCATATTCTCACCACCTTTCGTTGTACCGGATTCCGGACTATTTGAAGAACGGCATCTTCGGAAGGCCCATTTCGCCGAGTGACGGAAGAGACGGCATTCCGCCTTTGCCCTTCAAGTTTTTCATCTTCTTCATCATCTTGCGCATCTCGCCGAACTGCTTGAGCAGCTTGTTTACATCCTGCACGCGCGTTCCGCTGCCCGCAGCGATGCGTTTGCGGCGGCTGCCGTTGATGATCGTTATATCGGTGCGCTCCTTCGGCGTCATTGCTCGGATGATCGCCTCGATCCGGCGCATCTCCTTGCCGTCGAGGTCAATTTCCTGATCGCCAAGCTTTTTTTTGAGTCCGCCCATCCCCGGAATCATTCCGAGAATGTTGCTGAGCGAGCCAAGCTTCTTTACCTGCTGCATCTGATCGAGGAAATCGTCGAGCGTAAAATCATTGCGGCGAAGTTTTTCCTCCATCTTCTTCGCATTCTCGAGATCGAAGTTCTCCTGCGCCTTTTCAACGAGGGAGAGAACATCGCCCATGCCGAGAATGCGCGACGCCATGCGGTCGGGATGGAACACCTCGAGCGGCTCGAGTTTCTCCCCCATACCGACGAACTTCAGCGGACAGCCGGTAACCGCCTTGATCGAGAGTGCCGCGCCGCCGCGTGCATCACCGTCCAGCTTCGTCATGATGACGCCGTCGAGGCCGAGTGACGCGTCAAAGGACTGCGCCACGTTGACGGCTTCCTGGCCTGTCATCGCATCGACGACAAGCAGGATCTCATGCGGCTTTACCGCAGCCTTGATGTCGCGCAGCTCCTGCATGAGCGTTTCATCAATCTGCAGGCGGCCTGCCGTATCAATGATGACGACATCATTTGCATGCGCTGCCGAGTATGCGATCGCAGCACGCGCAATGGCAACAGCATCCTCCTGCCCCTGCGAGAACACCGGCACATCGACTTGAGCGCCAATAACCTCAAGCTGCTTGATCGCAGCGGGCCGATAAATATCATCAGCCACGAGGAGCGGGCGCTTGCCCTGTTTTTTCAGCATGAGAGCAAGCTTGCCGGCCGAGGTCGTCTTGCCCGAGCCCTGAAGACCCGCAAGCATGATGACGGTCGGCGGATTCGGACTGATGTTGAGACGGCTCTCCGTCCCGCCCATCAGTGCGGTGAGTTCCTCGTCGACGATCTTAATGACCGCCTGTGCAGCGGTGAGGGTATCAAGCACATCCTGTCCGACCGCGCGTTCCTTGACGCGTTTCACAAAGTCCTTGACGACCTTGAAATTGACATCGGCCTCGAGGAGTGCCATGCGCACCTCGCGCATCGCATCATTGACATCTTCCTCTGTCAGCTTGCCGTGTCCGCGCATTTTTTTGAAAATGCCCTGCAGGCGATCCGACAGATTCTCAAAGATCATTCCCTCACCTCCTTTATATCATTCTGGGATGTGTATTGTTCCAGTTCGTCCACGATGCGGCACACATCAACGCACGCAATCGGTTCTTTGAGTGCACGCAGATCCGCACAGACGGCAGCAAGTGCGTGCTCCTGCGCCTGTTGACGCGCGAGGAGTCCGAGGGTCTCCTCCATCTCCGTGAGCGCACGCTCTGCGCGGCGGATATTGTCATGCGCCGCCTGCCGCGTGATGCCAAGCTCCTCGCCGATCTCTGCGAGGGAGAAGTCCTCTGCGATGTGAAGACGCAGACTCTCCCGCTGCTTTCCTGTCAGAAGCCCTCCATAGAGGTCATACAGTCTTGCAAGGTAGTAGAGTCGCTCCATACACATCACCCACCTATAAACACTTCTGCGATTATAACGGCAAACGAAAAGCCTGTCAAGTATTTTTCTTGACAGGCTTCGATCAATGTGCTTCCGTGAGCCTTTTTGAATGCACTACACCAAATGCAGATGTGTTCTCTTTGGGGACGGATGGTGAAACGGAATCCATGAAAGCGGTGTAGATGCCACCGTCTCCCCCTCTATGGTAAGCGATATTGTAATCGCAGTCAGATCATGCCCTGTCACATCCGTCAAGAGAAATGCATACGCATTTGGGAGTTCGGTTGAAAACGCAAGCAAATTACATTCTTCCAAAAACCTGACATAAGCAAACAGAACGCTTAAATCGTCCACCATGCCGCCGTCCGCCATGCCGACACACAAAGCATGAAACGCCTTGACCGGCTTTTGAACAAAAAAGGTCTTCGTATCGGTTTCTTCATTGACAAGCGGCATGCCCTCAAGCTTCATGAAGTCTTCCATAACGGGAAGATAGAATGCCACAGCCCGATCGCCATCGGTCTACTCCCAGATTTCTGCCATAAAGGGAATTCCGTTCTTCGTTGTGCCATAAGAATAGCCTTTATTCTCAGGCGAAATGTTTTCCTGAGAAAAGTTGTATATGATGAACGGATGACTTGTTTGATAAAATCCCGGTACTGCTGTCACAGCTTCAGATGTATCATTGGTGCATATTGTTCCAACATCCTGAAATACATCTGCAAATGCGTGAAAATTTTTCTTTTCACCTCTATCAATAATTGCAAATGCTATTGTCCGAAAGTATTTGTGATATCCTTCATTCATAAGAATATCATAAAAATACTTTGCAACGCTATATGGATCGTGCCCAAATGCCCCGCATCCCCATGCACCAAGAACGAGAGACGAATACCCATGCGCTGCGGCAGCGGCAAACATTTTCCTTAGCCTCGATTTCATTACACGGGACAGCACAGCGGGAGAAACCTCCCGCGCCGCACCGTTGCGGTTCGGTGCGGGAATCGTAATGACAGAGGTCAGAAACGGCTCATCCAAAAAATCATCATGAAGATTCCGAAAGACGCATACATGGGGTGATAGTATCATGTAGTCTGAATCACAGGCATTTTTTCGGCGATTGTTATAGTCATACATCTCGTATGCCACATCGCCGCCTATGGAATGATAGAGTGTACTCTCTCTGCACAAACATTCTTCCTGTGCATTTGCGCCGTTTCGAACCCCTCCGCCGGGTACATGTGCATTGGCGAAATTCATTACGAGGACGTTCTCCATTCCCTCGGCACAGGCAAAAGAATCTGCATCCAAGACATAAATATCGGGCGTATCTGATATCGAGCAGCCATTTTTTACAACTTCTCCGCAGCGTTTTGCCTCCTTGGCATCTATGAGAATTGCTGCGCTATAGTCCTCTTTGGGAAGAAGTATTGTTTTTCCATGCTTTTGATACCTGCCTTGATGTGTAATCTGTATGGTTTCTTCCGCGATTCGCCTGCGTTCCTGCCGAGACATCGCAGCCCCTCCTTTTTCATCTCATTGCATGGAGGTCTCCCCGACCCACTTCCAATCTTTAATTTGCTGCTCCAATGGTCGATTCCTTATCCCAAGACCGCCGCAATGTGCCAGCGGATATATCACCCCGCCCCCATACGCAGGATCCGCGTTGATCTGTGGATGTTCTTCGATATATTTCATATAGCCCTTATATGGTATTCTGGAGCCTTTTACAAGTGTCTTATAAACACATTCAAAGCTCATACGTCCCAAGCACAAAATATTCTTTGGCTGCAATATGGTACATAACTCCTGAAAACGCTCCCTGTCCTTATTCATGCGTTTCTTCGTCATACCCCTGCTGCTTTCTTTACGCCGGTAGCCCAAGCAAAAATTCGTAAAGAAAAGCTCATTGTACCGCTGTTGTGCAATTTCATAACCCAAATGACGAAAGAGCTCAATCAAGTTTTTATCCGTTTGAAACCCACTGTCCATTTTCTTTTCGTCACTGATATACGGTAAGTCTTTTCCGCTGATAATCTGTCTGATCCTATCTTGAAACGTCTTCGGCGCAGAATATGGGTTGCCCCAGTCCTGTCCAACCAACAAGTATTTTATTTCCGGCGTCGTTTCGGCATATCCTCTGCCCTGCCAATAGGTATAAAGATTAATTTCTTTACAAACACCAAACGTCTCATCAAGCTGCATCAGAAAAGAAGATCCATCCTGTTCCTGATAGAACTTCCGTGCGTCTTGTACAAGACTTTCATAGGCTTCACGTTTGTTCATTTCTGTCCCCTCCTCATTTTATTCTAACATAATAGTATCCACTTCGATAACCAATGTCAAGGCTGAAAGTTCCATCAAAAAAGGCATGAAACAGCTTCATGCCAGTTCATGCCTAAGAACTCATTGTATTGTCATATCCTTATGTCACGTCTTAGCGGCGGAATTTTTCGAGCGGCTCCGCGTGGTCGGTCACAAACTCGACCGTTCCGATGTACTCCCCCGCCTTATCGTACATCGCCTGATAGTGCACGCGGATCGGGCGCTCACGGATGTAGCGGTGCACGATCATCTGCGTGCGCTTCTTCGCCTTGAAATCCGCAATCAGATTGCGCACTACCGGGATAATCTCGGGCGGATGACAGTTCATTACATCCCGTCCGAGTGCGGACATTGGACGCGTGAATACCTGTCCCTCGTTCGTGAAGAAACGGACGACATCGTCTTTGTCGATGAAGGTAATATCCACAGGCAGCAGCTGCAGTATTGTCGTCAGCTGCTCCATCGAGAGCTCTCCCGTCGGGAACTGCAGCTTCCCGTCCGCCTGCGAACGCGCAAGGCGCTCCTCTTCTTGATCGAGCCACGGCTGCGCCGCGGGCCATGCGGGAATAGCGATGCCAAACGAGACGCCCATCTCCAGCAGATCGTGGTAGGCGCGATACCATTCGATCTCGGTAAAATAGCGCAGACTGAGCGGGAAGAGAATCTTCTCCTCTTTGAAAATCATCTCACGCACACGCTGGGTCAGCGCGCGGATGCGCGCTTCATACATCGGAAGCGTCTCTGCATCCTCTTTAAGCGCCTTCGTTATCACACTGAGCTCGCGCTTCATCTCATCGTCGACGCCCCACATGACCTGTGAGGGTCCTGTGACGCCGTAGTCGTAGAGGATCGGCATCAGGATTTCTTCCTTCTTGATGTAGTGCATGCGCAGATCGCCCAACGCGAGGATATGCTGCACGATCTCATCCGAGCGCTTCGCACCGTCCAGCTCTCCCTCAATCGTGTCGAGCAAAACATTGAGCGCACGGTTTTCTGCACGCAGAAGAGAGAGCGGGTGTCCCTCCGGCAGCGCATCCAAATCATTCGGATCAACGGATGCAGCCTGCGCATGAATCTCATCGTGCGAGAGCGCGCCCGGAGGCGCATCCACCGCCCCGTGAAAGAGTGCTGAGTGCACATCGCACAGGCGTTGGACCTCGGTGATCGGCATCCCCCCCTTGATGAGAGTCTGCTCCGCCTCCATGATCTCTTGCGCCTCGACGTGGGCGAACTCCTTCACGAAGTCCTTTCGAACGGATTCCAGCTCTTCGCCACTCGACAGGCGCTCAATGAATCCGCGCAGGCGTCCCTGCCGCGACTGCGTATCCTCACTGATAACGGTGTATCCGCGCCCCTCGAACGCTGCGATGACCTTCGCGAGGTCGATCCCCTTCACTGCTGCACCGCGCGGGATCGTCATGATGCGCCCCATCACGTTCAGCGCGACGGGATTTGTAATCTCCTTGAACCCGATCTCCGCCATGATATCCTTAACCTCGGGATTCTCCTCCACCAGCTCAGCGACCGTCTTTTTCAGGTCGAGTATCTTTTCCATCGTCAAAGCTCCTTTTATGTAAATTGCTCTTTGTCATCTCTTTACAGCGATTATAACGCAAGTCGGTGAAGAAAGGCTGTAACCTTTGGTACGAAAAAGGGGCTGCTCCGAAAAAAGAGCAGCCCCCAAAACATTACAGTGTCTTAAACGTAAAATTCTTCCCGTCGAAGCCGAGCTCTACCACATCGCCGCCGCGGACATTGCCCGCGATGATCTTCTTCGAGAGCTCTGTTTCCACCGTGTGCGTGAGCAGTCGACGGAGCGGGCGCGCGCCGAAGTCCGGGTCGAAGCCCTCCTCTGCAAGTGCCGCGATCGCATCGTCATTCCATGTAAGCTCGATATCTGTCTGACGCTCGAGGCGCTTTCCGAGCGCAGCAAGCATAATGGCCGCGATATGTTTCACGTCGTCCTTGCTGAGGCCCTTGAATACAATTGTATCATCCACGCGGTTCAAGAACTCGGGACGGAAGTATTCTTTGAGCAGCCCTCGTACCGCCTGCACGGCCTCCTCATATTTTTTGCTTAGGATTTCGTGCGATCCGAGATTGCTCGTCATGATGATGACGGTGTTCTTGAAATTCACGACGCGCCCCTTGCCGTCCGTCAGACGCCCGTCATCGAGAATCTGGAGCAGGACATTGAACACGTCGCGATGTGCCTTCTCGATCTCATCAAGCAGGATGACGCTGTACGGACGACGGCGCACCGCTTCCGTCAGCTGTCCCCCCTCATCGTATCCGACGTAGCCCGGAGGCGCTCCGATGAGACGCGAAACACTGTGCTTTTCCATATACTCACTCATATCGATGCGGATCATGCTCCGCTCATCGTCAAAGAGAGTTTCCGCAAGTGTTTTTGCAAGCTCCGTTTTTCCGACGCCCGTGGGGCCAAGGAAAATAAACGAGCCGATCGGCCGGTTCGGATCCTTGATGCCCGCACGTGCGCGCAGGATTGCCTCACTGACGGCGGTCACCGCCTCGTCCTGACCGACGACGCGCTCATGCAGCACTTCCTCAAGGCGGAGCAGCTTCTCACGCTCACCTGTCATCATCTTCGTCACAGGAATTCCCGTCCAGCGGCTGACGACACGCGCAATGTCCTCCTCACCGACCTCCTCTTTGAGCATTTGCTCGCCGTCCGCCTTGGCGGCAATTGCCGCCTCCTCTTCTGCGAGTTTCTTCTCAAGCTCGGGCATCTTCCCGTATTTCAGCTCAGATGCACGCGCGAGATTCTGGGAACGCTCCGCAGCCTCCATCTCTCCGCGCACCTCGTCCATCTCCTTCTTGATAGCGCGCACGCGCAGGATGGCCTGTGTCTCACTCTCCCACTTCTCCTGGAGCTTTTGCTCTTCTGTATGCAGTTCTTCCTTCTCTGCAACGAGAGCGGCAAGCTTCTCCTTCGATGCTTCGTCGGTCTCTTTCTTCAGCGCCTCCTCCTCGATATCGAGCTGGAGAATCTTGCGCCGGATCTCATCCAGCGGCGCAGGCATGGACTCAATCTCCGTGCGCAGCTTTGCCGCCGCCTCATCGACGAGATCAATTGCCTTGTCCGGCAGGAACCGATCCGAGATATAACGATCGGAAAGCGTCGCCGCCGCGACGAGAGCGGCATCGCGGATGCGCACGCCGTGGTGTACCTCGTAGCGATCCTTGAGTCCGCGCAGAATAGAGATCGTATCCTCTACGCTCGGCTCACCGACCATGACCGGCTGGAAGCGGCGCTCGAGTGCCGTGTCCTTCTCAATGTACTTACGGTATTCGTTCAGCGTTGTCGCGCCGATGCAGCGCAGTTCGCCGCGCGCAAGTAGGGGTTTTAAAAGATTTCCTGCATCCATGGCGCCCTCGGCAGCTCCTGCGCCAACAACAGTATGCACCTCGTCAATAAAGAGCAGGATCTGCCCCTCGGATTTTGCAATCTCGTTGAGCACACCCTTGAGACGTTCCTCAAACTCGCCGCGGAACTTCGCTCCCGCGACAAGCGCCCCCATGTCAAGCGAGTAGAGTGTCTTGTTCTTCAGCGACTCGGGTACATCCCCTGCCACGATGCGGCGAGCAAGGCCCTCGACGATCGCCGTCTTGCCGACGCCCGGCTCACCGATGAGCACGGGATTGTTCTTCGTACGACGCGAAAGGATCTCAATCGAGCGGCGAATCTCCTCATCGCGACCGATCACAGGATCGAGCTTATTCGCGCGTGCCGCCGCTGTCAGATCGCGTCCATATTTCTCAAGCGACTGATACCCCTCCTCCGGGTTATCGCTCGTGACATTTTGCTTGCGGTTCTTCTGAATTGCCTCCTGTACAGCACTCTTCGTCAGACCAAACTCACGCGCAATGGTCTGCACCTCATCACTTCCGTCCGTGATGATCGCAAGTAAAAGATGCTCTGTCGATACGTACTCATCCTTCATGGACTTCGCCAGTTCCTCGGCGCGCCCGAGTACACGCACCATGTCCATCCCCATGCCGAGGCGGTTCGTGCCGCGCACGCTTGGAATACGGGCGATCTCTTTCTCCAACCGCGCCTTCAGCATCGGCAGATCAACGCCGCAGACAGCAAAGATGGTTGCAAGCAGCCCTTCCGGCTCCTTCGCAAGTGCGAGCAGCACATGTGCCGAAGTAATTTCCTGATGATAGCGCATGGCTGCAATCTGCTGCGCCGATTGGAGCGCCGCCAGCGTCCGCGCTGTGTATTTATCCTGTTCCATAATGTGTCCCTCCACCATTTATTTTTGTCTTCATGCTCCCATTATAACAGATAAAGTCAAAAAGTCAAATACTATTTTGATTTTTTGACTTTTTTCTCTTAAAAGGAGCTCTGCCAGTTTATGACAGAACTCCCCGCATTTAGATCATATTCTTTTTATAGCATTCGTAAAGGCCCTTGAGCTCCTCTATCTTCGCATACATTTCGATCTGGAGCGCAGACGCCGTCGGATAGTCCCCCTCATTGAGCGCCTTGATGAGTAGTGTAAAGAGTGCCTTATCGTCAATCGTATCCTTTGCGAGATAGATGCGCAGATCGTGAATCTTATTCCACATATAGGCATCCTGATCCGTGACGAAGTCACTCTTGATCTCCGCCATGCGGCGGACGATCTCGCGGTTCTCCGGAATGATGCGGCTGATGAGCTCAATCTTCCAGCGTAAAAGAGCGCCCGTACGGAACGACTCGATGATCTGCGGCCGAAGAGTGTTGCCCGCTGTAAGTACCGCTACTTTCTCCGGGTAGAGTTCGAATCCGAGCATATTCTCCCAAACTGTTGCGGGCGGTTTGCCGAAGCGTGCATCGCGCTCGTCCGCCGTATAGTGCTCGAATACGTCCTCCTCACTCCGATAGGCACGATCGGTTTCGAGATAGAATCCCTTCTCCCCCGGCTGCTTTGAGAGTTCGCCGAGGAGTTCCGTCGTCGTACGCCCCGCTGTATGCTTGATCCCATCGAGGATGGCAAGATATGCGGCAGCAAGAACGAGATAGGTATTCGAATACGGATTGGTCGCACGGAGCTCAAAACGCGTTGCAAGGGGACTTTTGAGGTCGCGGATGAGACTGACAAGTACGGTGCGGTTGCGCGAAGGAATCGCAGGCGTCGCACCAAACGAGGTAACGACGCAGACCGGCGCCTCGAAGCCGGGCTTGAGACGGTTGAACGCATCGTTCGTCGCGGAGACGAAGGGGCTGACCGCCTCGTAGTTCTTCAGGAGACCCATCAGAGCACCGTAGCCGACGGCATTCATATAATCCGCATTCTGATCATCCGCTGCAAAAAGGCTGTGGCGCTTGCCGTCCTTCGTGACTGCTGCGAGGCTGAGATGCGTATGCTCGCCGTTGCCTGCAAGACCGATGAGCGGTTTCGCCTTGAAATTGACCTCCAGTCCATAGAGGCGGAAAATCTCACGTACAAAGGTGCGAACGAAAAGCTCATTGTCCGCCGCCTGCACAGCGTTGTCGAACTGCCAATCGATCTCGATCTGTTCGCAGACATGCGTCATGCAGCCATTCTCATCGATTTGTGCCTTCAGTCCGCCGACTTCCTTATGCCCCATCTCCATGTGGAAACCATATTTGTCAAGCTGGATAAGGCAGTCCTCGAGCGCCGTGCGCACAGCCCCGTGCGTCCGCTCCCAATACTGCTCGTTCATCACCTGTGAGGCCGACATCTCCTCGATGGACGCGTTGTCATCAAGCGGCGTCTTGACCCAGAACTCGAGCTCTGTCGCCGAGGTAAAGACGATATCCTCAATGTTCTTCCCGTTGAGGCTTGGCGCGCCGGAGATGTCCGGATTGGCACGGAAGAAGGCGAGGAGTTCACGCTTGACATAGGCGAGCGTATCCACAAGTGCTGCACGCGAATCGACACGTTTTTCCTCGTGAATGATAAAGGAGGGAATGCGCAGCGTCCCGACGGGCAGCCCCGTCTCCTCGTCCGAGCTCTCGGGATCGTAGTCCACAAACCAGTTGACTGCAGGATCGATCGGAAGATCAACCTTCGCATTGTTGATTGTTGCGATCTTCGGCAGGACCACGGAGGAACCGTCTGTCTGTACGGCGGTTCCGTTATAAAATTTTTCGATATCCTCAATAAAAATCCGCACAGGGATCTTCTCATCCGTATCGTTGCCCGCCATATCAATGCCCACGAGCGAAACGAAGCGCACCTCCGGATGTGCCTTGAGCTGCCGAATGATCTCCTCACGCGGTGTATTGGCGGGGATTTTATAGAGAAGTTCGTTCATCTTTGCGTACCACCTTTTTCATAAAAGAATGCCGAACAGATCGTCCATGCGAAAAAACCACGCGCCCATATTACCATTTTTCGAAGGTCGTTGTAAAGGTATTGACCGCATGTATTCACGGGCTTAATGCTGCATTCATTGACTGGAAATCACCGCAACGATAGAATGGATATCAAAGGAGGGAGTATAATGAATATTTCCGTTCGTATGCTGCAGCTGAAGGGACGAACGCATGAACTCGTCCGCCGTTTTCCCGTTGCGGTGTTCTGGCAGGCGGTCGGTTTTTTCATCGCTGCGGGTGCGATCCTCATGCGCCCCGGCTATGATATCCCCTCATTTGGGTTCGAGAACTCTGTGCTGTTCGACCGCCTGACGCAGCTGCTGCCCGCAGTCATCGCCGCGTGGCTTGCGGCAGCGGCGGGCAGTCTCCTGCGTGATGCTTTTTCCGTAAAAAAGGCGCCGATTGTGACGGCTGCCTGCTCCGCCGTTCTATTCCTGATATTCGCATATTTTTGGTATGGCATCGAAACGCCGAGCCGTCATCTGATCATGGGGACACTCGGTGTATATCTCGCACTGAGTTTTCTTGCACTCTTTTTCCTCGAGCATACAAACCGTGCACCGGGACTTCCTGCTCTCCTCTTTGCTGCAGTCTTTTCCATTGCGACGAGTATCCTGCTCTTTCTCGGCCTGATGCTCTGCGTTGCAGCATTCTGGGCGCTGATCATCACCGACGCCGATGGCTGGCTGCCGGAGACGACCTACCTCTTCGCAGGATTGATTGCATACGGTGTCTGGGGATTGGGCGCATTCCTCGGTGCACTCCCAAGAGCAGGCGAGCACTATGAACACTCCATCGCCGTGCAAAAACTGCTCCTCTATCTCTTTTTCCCCGTCTATGCCGTGCTGCTCCTCGTCCTCTATATCTACGTGGGCAAGATCATCCTTGCGGGCGAAATGCCTGTCGGAACGATGAATTGGTTTGCTTCATTTGCACTCTTGGGCTTTGCATTTTTCTTTGGAACACTGGCTGAACAAAAACGCCTTCCCCTCTTTAACCGCTTTTTGAAGTGGGGGCTTCTCCTCTTTCTCCCCATTCTTGCCGTACAGCTCTACGGTGTATACCTGCGCTATGAAGCGTACGGTCTGACCACAGCACGCTACGTCTCAATGATCTGCACGTTCTGCGGCATCTACGCGCTCGTCGTTGCATTTCTCAAAAAGAAACCGCGGCAAGTCTACCTCTGCGCTGCCATTCTCGCGCTCATCTTCTCCCTCACGCCCCTGAACGTTATCGACGTTCCGCTCCGCAATCAGGAGGTGCGGCTCACGCAGATCCTTACGGAGAATAATCTCCTGCAGGAGGGTCAGGTGATAAAGAGAGATGATCTCCCGCGCAAGACCATTGCGGAGATTGCCGACATTGCGCGCTACATTGGTGAGGATGCCTCTCCGCTTGCCGCACAGGTGCTCGCCGCCAATTTCAATACGCACAAAGAGACATTTTCTTTCTATGCGAAGAGCTCTCAGGAACACTCTGTTGCAGGCTACCAAAGGCTCATACCTTTTGATACGCACAATATCAACAACGATGGATTCTTGACTCTCCAACGAGAAGACGGAGCCGAGGTGCGCATTGATCTGAGTCCCTATGGCACTGCCTTAGCCGAATATGGGAAGGAACACAAAACCCTCCCGATTATGGATTATGAAACGGATGTCTATTTCATTTGCTTTGAGAGTGCCGTCATTGAATGGGACCGAACCGGCAGCATTCATTGGGTACATGCGTCCGGCTTTGTTCTGATCCGCTGAGAATATATGCTAAAGAGCGACTGCACTCACTGCGGTCGCTCTTTTCGTATTTATTGCCGATTCCACGCGCACAGCCGCCGCTCTGCAAAATCGAGCAGAACAAAGAACAGAAACCCCATCATGCTGAGAACGACAATGCCCGCGTACATATCGAGGTAGTTCACACGCAGCCATGCGTCCATGATGTAGTAGCCGATGCCGTACTGCGTACCGAATGTCTCCGTGAAAAACAGCACGGAGATCGCCGTCGCCATTGCCACACGTACCGCTGTGATGAACTTCGGCAGCGAAGCGGGAAGGATGATGTGGCGTACCAGCTGTGTAAAGGAAGCCCCCAGTACACGCAGCGGGAAGTAAGTCTCCGACGGAATTGCGGCAATCGCATCGCGCACAGCCACAACAACCTGAAACACGATGATCAGGAAAACCAAGAGAAGCTTGCTCGTCTCTCCTACACCGAAAAGGAGCATGACAACGGGCAAAAGCGCAATCTTTGGAATGGGATAGCTCAGGTAGAGAATCGGCGCAAGCAGACGGTTCACACGCGGGAAATACCCCATCAGAACACCGATCGGATAGCCTGCGACAACAGCAGCAAAGAGCCCGACCATAATCCGCATAAGACTATATCCTGCGTGAACGGCAATCGTATCCAGGAATTTCTGCGCGAGCCGGATCAGTACCAATTCAGGCGAAGGAACCACAGGTATTTGAAGAAGTTGAGCAGCACCTGCCCAAACGGCAAGACATATGAATATCCCAAACGCAAACATACGCAGCGAGATTTTCTCCATCACACACCTGCTCCCGCAATCCTCGCACGCAGCCGCTGCCCCATCGCAAAGAACTCCGGCGTACTGCGCTGTGCAAGATTTCCCGCAAACGGGTTATCAATAATCTCGGCCACATGCCCGGGCGTTCCCGTCATAACGGCAATGCGTCCTGCAAGCGTCAGCGCCTCCTCCACGTAATGCGTCACGAGCAGCGTTGTCACAGAGCGCTTCTTCCAAAGTGCGAGAAAGACCGCCTGCATCGACTCGCGCGTAATCACGTCGAGCGCAGAGAACGGCTCATCCATCAGCAGCAGATCCGGCGCAAGGAGAAATACGCGTGCCAGGCCCACGCGCTGCTGCTGTCCGCCTGAGAGTTCGTGCGGATATCGATTCAAAAGAGAAGTCAGCCCAAGATCTTTGACAAGCTCCTCGAATACCGACGCCCGCTCTTCGTTCCATTCCCCTTTGACCTCAGTGCTGAGCAAGATATTCTCACGCACCGTTTTCCATGCAAGCAAACCATAATTCTGCGGCAGAAATCCGATACGCAATGTGCGCTGATCTATGGGAATACCATCAGCAAGCACCGTTCCCGCCTTGGGACGCAAAAGCCCCGCCCCAACGCGCAGCAGCGTCGACTTTCCGCAGCCCGAGGGACCGATCAGCGCGAGCACTTCCCCGCGCCCCGCAGAAAGCGAGGCATCTGCAAGCGCATGCACAGCATCGTCTCCCGTTCCGTAATCCGCGTATATTCCCTGAAAGCAGAGCACATCATCACCCCCATCACAATTTCTATGGGCATAGTCTAACACAAAATTTCGATTCCTACAAAAATGGCGCTGCTCGTCACCGGCAGCGCCATTTTTCATACTTTATTATGCTTTAATCCACGCGCTCCGCAAGGAGTTTCAATCCGCGCGTCCGCATAGGAACGCGATGTCGGTCACGACCGTAATCATTCCGAAATACTGGTTTCAATCCGCGCGTCCGCATAGGAACGCGATAGCGTGCGTCCAGTACGTTGACAAAGGGGCATAAGTTTCAATCCGCGCGTCCGCATAGGAACGCGATGCAGCAAATCGTCTGGGAGGAGCAGTTCGACGGCGTTTCAATCCGCGCGTCCGCATAGGAACGCGATATCCACTGTATTGTGCTGCATCTGCAACTTTGTTGTTTCAATCCGCGCGTCCGCATAGGAACGCGATGAGCTCGACCAGTTCACGGGCATGGAGGAGATACGTTTCAATCCGCGCGTCCGCATAGGAACGCGATACATGATGTAGCGCTCGTGCTCATCACGATTGATGTTTCAATCCGCGCGTCCGCATAGGAACGCGATGCATCCAGACGCGCAGCTACGACGCGCAGGATGGGTTTCAATCCGCGCGTCCGCATAGGAACGCGATCCGATGTACCCAGCCGAACACGTTGCCGAAGATGTTTCAATCCGCGCGTCCGCATAGGAACGCGATTTACACGACCAACCATTTGCATGACAAAATTCAATGTTTCAATCCGCGCGTCCGCATAGGAACGCGATGGCAAAAGTGGATATAAAAGACCTCTTTTGCGATGTATCATAGCGATTATATGCTACATATGTGTTTTTTCTTGATGCCCACTCCCACGAACTTGATCTAGCGAAGTTTTTATGCCTCGCTTTAATATTTATTATTCTGTTCACTTCATCTTCGCACTCACTATTTTTCCATGAGAATTGAATCGTCTCTTTTTCTATTTTACACCTCAGTTCACGCACATACAATTAACTTCTTTAGGGAAGGTTCCCAGACTCATTTAAAATAGTGATTTCCTATGCACTGTTTTTTCATGTCGTAAGTGATCGTATCTTTAAGTTCCGCAAGCTCTTCATCCAACATACGAACCTTCCACTAGCAGTAATTGTTCCACATATTAGTCCAGATAGATCAATACAACCTAATGATGGGGGCACAGGAGGTTGCGCGAAGTTCTCCAACTTCAAGACCATTTCAACAACTTTTTTCCGCATCTGCTAAACTACATCAGTCAGAAAAATCCGCTTTTTAATTATATCATAATAATATCTTCTCTCAATCCATTTCCTCTCCCTGCTTCAATATGAGTTTAACTTGCCAAGAATATATGGTATACTTCTTTATATTTACTTAAGTGGTGCACAGGAGGGATTCATTGTGCGTATTGTGGTTGCAGGAGCAGGGCGGCTGGGCTACAGCATTGCATCGCTCCTCTCAGAGGAGGGTATGGATGTCGTTGTAGTCGACGGCGAAGAGAGTCAGCTTGAGGCGGCGAAGACGACACTCGATGTGCTGACCATTGCGGAGAATATCGCAAGCCCGCTCACAATGAACGATCCTGACATCAGGAGCGCGAACATTCTCATCGCGGTGACGGAGAGCGACGAGGTAAATATTGTCGCCTGTGTGCTTGCGAAAAAACATGGGATTGCGCATACAATCGCCCGCATTCGCGATATGAATTTCACCGTGGATGCCGGAAGATATCTTAAAGAAAATTTCGATATTGATCTCGTCCTCAACCCGGAACTCATCACGGCAAATGAAATCAATCGTATTCTAATGACGCCCGCTGCGCTCAACGTAGAGGATTTCGCACAGGGAAAGGTGCGCCTTTTTGAGACGCGCATCCGCCGCCGCTCTGCCATCGCGCGCAAACCACTCAAGGAGCTGCAGCTCCCGCACGGGGTACTCGCAGGGTTGATCTTTCGCGATCATCGTATGATTATCCCGCACGGCGATGACGTATTTCTCCCGGGTGACAATGCCTACTTCATCGGTCTTCCCGACCGCATCGAGGAGTTCAGCCAGAGTCTCGTGCCGAGCGACACACATAAACTGACGCGTGCCGCCATCATCGGTGCAGGACGGACGGGCCGCGCGCTTGCATTGATGCTTGAGCGCCAGGCCGTGCAGGTAAAGGTCATCGACCGCAATCGTGAGCGCTGCGAACTGCTCGCGGAGAAGCTGACATCGGGCCTTGCAATCTGCGGAGACGGTACAGATATTGATCTGCTGACGGAGGAGGGCGTTGCGGAGGCGGATGTCATCGTCTGCCTGACGGAGGATGACAAGCTGAATCTTATGCTGGCGCTCCTTGCGCGCCACCTCTCAGACAATAAAATTAAGACAGTCGTGCGTGTCGACCGCAACGAGTATATCGACCTTATGGAGAAGGTCGGCGTCAATATCGCGCTCTCGGCGCGTTTGCTCTCAGCAAGCGAGGTACTTGCCTATGCACGCGGCGGCGATGTGACGCGCGTAACGCTCCTCGAGGGGGCGCGTGCGGAAGCGCTCGAGGTGATTGTCAGTCCCGGCGCTTCGGTCGTCGGGAAGAAACTGATGGACGCGAATCTCCCGCGCGAATGTCTTGTCTGCGCCTATGTGCGCAGTGAGGAGGCCGCTATCCCAAACGGTATGACGGAGCTTATGCCGGGGGATCGCGTGATCCTCTTTGTCCTCAAGAGTTTCGCAAAAAAGGCACTTGCTTATTTTGGAGATGACTGATGCGTTTTGATTTATTCTGGGTGCTTATGGGGCGCACAGCATATGTCTTTGCGCCACTGTATCTCATCCCGTTTGCCTATGGCTTTGCTTTCGGTGATCCTGCAGCAGGTTCTTTTCTTGCGCTTGCCGTATTGAGCGCAATACTCGGCATGGTCTTCGGCAATATGGGCCGCAGTCATATGCGGCAGCTCTCGGTGCAGGAGGGAATGCTGTTTCTTCTCGTCGTATGGTTTCTGCTTGCAGTGCTTGGTATGCTGCCGTTCCATCTCGCAGGACTTCATCTCTCTCCAATCGATACATTCTTCGACTCCATATCCTCACTTACGACAACGGGCATGACGGCACTCGGCGGGGGACTTCCTCCTTCTCTGATTCTTTGGCGGGCGCTCATGAGCTGGTTCGGGGGGCTGCTCTTCATCGTCATTCTTGTGACGGTGCTTCCGGTGGTTGGGGGATGCTTCGGCGTCGATTTCGCCGTACAGCAGGAGCGCCTGTTCAGCCCGCTCTGGAACCGCATGACACGTCCCATGCGGGAGATGACAATACTCTACATTGCCATCACTCTTGTCGCAGTCTGTATCTATCTTATGGCAGGCGATGAAATATTTCCAGCACTTATCCTGGCACTCTTTACGGTTTCGTCAGGTGCGGGTCCAATGACCGCGGGACTGCCTCCGACACCGGGGCTGATATTCGGCGGCGGCCTGGTGTCCCTGCTCTCGGCGCTTCCGCTGCTCACAATCTGGCAAATGCTGCATCGCCGCTCCGGTACAGAGATCGTTCGTCATATGGAACTGCGGGCATTTTTTGCTCTTTTCATCGGTGCCGGAACGCTGCTTTGTGTGCCCCCCATATTGCACGGCACACAAAGTCTCGCAAGTGCGATCGGCTACGGATATTTCTATGCCATCTCTTTTCTCTCAACGAACGGCCTGATGCTGCAGGAGGAGATTCCTTTTCACAACGGTTCTGAACTGCTGCTCATCGTCCTTGCCATAATTGGAGGGTGCATGGGCTCAGCAGCAGGTGGTTTCCGGATATCGCGCGTGCTGGTACTGATCTCTTTGGCATGGACAGAGCTTCTGCGCACGCTGCACCCGCGAATGGTAATCGCCGTGCACCAAGGAGGAGAGGTTGTTCCCCTGCATTCTGCGGGACGGATTCTCGTACTTGCATTTCTCTTTGCCGCAGTTTTTTCAGCGGGTACTCTCCTCATTGCCCTTGCAGGACTCAGCCCCATCAAGACGATTACGCTGACGGTCTCCTGCCTGACGACCACAGGCGGCGTCGCTTCGCTTGCAGATTTGAATACGGCTGCGGTGCTGCCTTCCTGGACAAAGTTTATCTGCGCGCTGCTCATGATTCTCGGGCGTATTGAGATCTTTGCATTTTTCCTCTTCATTGGCTCGCTCCTCGAAGAGACGGGACATAACTGGTAGACGTTATGAATATCTACACCATCAACTACATTCTCTCGCGACTCTCTTTTGCAATGGCAGGAGCGCTTATGATTCCGCTCGTTCTCGCCATCGTCAATGATGAGCCAAGCCGAGAGGCCTTCATGCTGTCTATGCTCATCAGCGCATTCTTCGGCCTTGGCTTTCGTCGCTTCGGCCGCCCTGCAGAGGAACTGACGGCACGCGAGGGCATCGCCATCACAGCATTCGGATGGTTCACAGGGACATTTCTTGGAATGCTCCCCTATCTGCTCGGTCATTATCTCAATTTTCTCGATGCGCTCTTCGAAAGCATCTCAGGATTTACCGGCACGGGCGCAACGGTTTTTTCTTCGCTCGGCACCCTTCCGTACAGCGTTCTCTTCTGGCGTATGATGACGGCATGGATCGGCGGCCTCGGCATCATCGTTATCTTTATTGCGCTTCTCCCGCAGTCCGGCGCAAGCACGATCTATATGTACAATGCCGAGGGCATGGGGCCGACAATGGAGCGCGTCATGCCGCGCCTGCGCGATATGACGATGGCGCTCTTTAAGATTTATCTTCTCTTCACGGCGGTCACAACCGTTGTTTTTATGCTCTGCGGAGTGGATTTCAGCATTGCCGTTACACACGCGATGTCCACGATTGGGACATGCGGTTTCTCAACTTACGACGACAGTACCATGCACTTCCACAATCTTCCATTCGAGCTGTGGACCGCACTCTTTATGTTCCTTGCGGGGGGGAGCTTTTCACTCTACTACCGCGCTTGGGTCAAAGGGCCATCCGTCATCCTGCGCAATACGGAGTTCCGCACCTATCTCGGTATTGCGCTCATCGCAATGCTCCTCATCGCTCTGAACCTCATCATAGAGATGGGCATGGATACTTTCATGGCAGCGCGCGTCGCCGTCTTTCAAGTGACATCTCTTTCGACGACAGGGTTTGTATCAGCGGATTTCGAGACCTGGCCAACATTCTCAAAACTTCTCCTGCTCCTGCTCATGATCATCGGAGGATGTGCCGGTTCGACCGCGAGCGGCATCAAGGTAGCGCGTATCGTTCTCCTTGTGCGCAACGCGCGTGCTGTCATCCTGCAAAAGCTGAATCCGCACCGCGTCGTTGATATCTCGCTCGGCGGCACCCACGTTGACGGTGCAATGCTCCTGCGCGTGGGTTCCTTCTTCTTTCTCTATCTCACGATCATCTTCATAACTGCATTCCTGCTCACAATGGACGGTCTGCTTCCCTTTGATGCAATCGCCGTTGCGGTCAGTACGCTCGGCAATATCGGCCCGGCATTCGGTATTGTGAATGCAACCTCAACTTATGCACCGCTTTCTGATTTTGTAAAAGCAGTACTTTGTTGCTCCATGCTCCTCGGACGCCTCGAGATATTTACGCTGCTGATTCTCCTGCGCCCCTCGTTCTGGCGCAAGACAAAGCGATGGTAGTATATCGGCATACAAAAAATCTTTGAACAGCAGTTCAAAGATTTTTTTGTGCTTATTTTCTGCGCCGCAGTTCTTCAAGACGCGCGCGTGTATCGTAGTCGAGACGCTCATGGACTTCGATGCGTGCAAGCGGCCGGCTGTGCGGGTTCATATACTCTGCTTTCATCAGCTTCTTTGCCTTTTTCACCGAGCGGCGCAGCTCGGGGGAGGTAATACGATACGCACCCGCGCCAAGGATGACGCTCTGTTCCGCACCATCCGAGGTGACGACATACACCTCACGCCCCGCACGCACTGCTGTGTAGGCCAGGCGCTCAATGCAGCTGTCTGCTGTCTCTCCCGCCCCCGTGTAGATAACCTTCATGCGGTCACTGATCTGCAGTTCATGCTCCTCTTCCTCGGTAAAGAACGCATCGAACACCACAGTCATCTCATAGTTCTCGAATGTGCCGTACTCCGTAAGGATATGGACAAGGACATCGCGTGCCTCGTTGAGATTGCCGCGCAGGCGCATAAGTTCGGGCCATGCATTGATGACATTGTAGCCGTCAACGAGATAATATTCCGACTTCCTCTGCCTAGCCATGCGGCACCACAGCCTTTGCCCTGCGCTGCCGCTGCGCCTCGTACATGAGAATGGCACCAGCGGCCGAGGCGTTGAGCGAGTTGATTTTCCCACACATCGGCAGGCGTACGGTGAAATCGCAGATCTCTCGTGTAAGCCGACTCATACCGCGCCCCTCGCTGCCGATGACGAGTACGAGTGCGCCGGTGAGATTCGCACGATCATAGGTCTCTGTTCCGTCCATATCCGCACCCGCAATCCAAAAGCCCTGCTCCTTGAGCGCGCGCATGGTCTGCGCAATATTGCCGATGCGGGCGACAGGAACATATTCAAGCGCGCCTGCCGAGACGCGTGCCACGGTCTCGGTCAGAGGGACGCTGTGACGGCGCGGCAGAAGAATCCCATGTACCCCCGCCGCATCTGCTGTGCGGAGCAGTGCTCCGAGGTTCTGCGGGTCCTCAATGCCGTCAAGGAGGAGCAGAAGAGGATCCTCGCCGCGGGCACGTGCTGCTGCAATAATCTCCTCAACAGAAACATAGGAAACAGGGGCAGCATAGGCAATCACGCCCTGATGGCGTACACCCTCAGGCACCGCAGCATCCAGCTTCGAGCGGCTGACGACATCTGTCGCAACCCCATACTCTCGCGCAAGGTCGCGCAGCTCCCGCACGCCGCTGCCGTGAAGCCCGTCAGCGAGCAGAATGCGGTTGATCCCGCGCCCCGCCTTCATCGCCTCCATGACTGCGTGGCGGCCGGCAAGAATGTCGGAGCGGTGCTCTACAGGGCGCGTGCCGCGCTGGTGTTGTTCCGTATGCTTCATTCGACGCTCCATTATCCGCGCGGAATAAAGCGTTCCAGCCACGGCTCCTCAGCGACAATCAGATCGCGCATCCGCAACATCATCTCTTTAATCTCCCACTGTGCGCCGGGCGTTGTGACGCGCTTCTCATAGACATCCATAAAGGAGCGCAGATTGAGCGTCGTGACAAAATTCGTACACGCACCGCCCGGCAGGACAAAGCGCGCATCTTGTTTGGTCACGCCCAGCGCCAACAGATCGTCATAGGCCTTTTGAATCTCGCGCATGCATGCCATATAGCGTCCATACGCCGCCTCATTGTCTGCTACCGTCTGCGGAACGACATGCCCAAAGAGGCCGTCCGCCTGCTTCGCTGACTGCTCGGAGACATAGCGCTGGCTCTGCACGCTCAGCGAAACGCCGATGCGGTGACGGCTGTATTGTGCGAGCAGTGTACGCGAGACATTCTTAACAGCAAATGTCATGGAGCAATGCTCTACCACGGAGAGATGCTTGCTTGTCATAATGCGGTCCAATAGACGCAGCATCTCTTCCTCCGTTTTCTCCTGCGCGAGCAGCTCAATCGGCGAATCTGCGCTGTAGCAGGTCCGCGCCGCCGTCCAGCAAGTTTTCAGATAGTTGGGGGTCTTCGAGATCAGTTTAATTTCCATTGTTTTGCTCCCGCTGAATATTTTCCATCATTTCTTTGGCGATGATCTGAAATGCCGCCTCAGCGATTTCCGCAAGGCGCTCGTCCTTTTCTTGAATATAGAGGCTCCCGAGCAGTGCCTCAAAGCCCGTACTCGCGTGATAATCCGCAACAGATGCACTGCGCGGCGCATGGCTCTTCGTATTGCGTGCCCGCCGATAGATCGTCTGCTCCTTCTCTGTTAGCATGGGTGCAATGCCGCGGTAGGCGCGCGCCTGCCAGAGCGCCGAAACAATCTGTGCACTGAATGAATGGAGCGCCTGTACCCTCGCCTGCTCATAGGAAAGAAGGCGCATCCGCACATAGAGATGAAAATAGGCATCGCCCACATAGGCGAGCACAAGAGGATGCACATTCTGCATATCCACATTCTCGTAACGCGTGCGGATATTGCCGTCCTCATCCGGCAGGAACATCATGCGTACAAGCCGCTGAAACCGTTCAAATTTCATGCGCTGCTCAAGTCCTCTTCCAGCGTACGCCCGTCGGTGTGTCCTCGATCACGACGCCGGCATTCTTCAGCCCATCGCGGATCTTATCCGCAACCGCCCAGTTTTTTGCGGCGCGTGCCTCCTGTCGGATGCCGATGATGATATCCATCAAGGCATCGGCAAGGCCGTCGTCCGCAACCATCTCCTCCTGCTCAAAGATGCCGATGATCTCCGCCATTGTATAAAATGCATCCGCAGCTTTCTTAAAGTTTGCGGCATCAAATGAAGTCCCTCGCTCCACCTCTTGATGATAGCGATTGATCTCCTTCGCGAGCCCGAACATCTGACTGATGGCCAGCGCTGTATTAAAGTCGTCGTCCATCGCGGCATCGAAATCATGCAGGAACGTCTCTGCCTGTGCCGCAAGCTCTGCTGCTGTGTCTGCCGTCCCCTCCCGACTGGAGAACTCCACAATCACATCATGTACATTGTGCAGACGATCAAGCGCCGCCTGTGCCTCATGCAGACGCTCGTCGCTGAAATCGAGCGGACTGCGGTAATGCGTTTGGAGAATGAAGAAACGAATGACTTCGCCCGGAAACTCCTTCAGAATATCCTTCACCGTAAAGAAATTATTCTTCGACTTTGACATCTTCTCGTTGTCAATCGTGATAAATCCATTGTGCAGCCAATACCGCGCAAATTTCTCATCGCCGTCGATGCAGGGTTCTGCCTGCGCGATCTCATTCTCATGATGCGGGAAGATCAGATCGTTGCCGCCGCCGTGAAAGTCAAACACCTCACCGAGGTACTTCACGGACATTGCCGAACACTCAATATGCCAGCCGGGGCGCCCTTTCCCCCAAGGGCTGTCCCATGAGGGTTCGCCCGGCTTTGCCGCTTTCCACAGCGCAAAATCCATCGGATGTTCCTTCGTCTCGTTGACCTCGACGCGCGCACCGGCCTCCATATCTTCAAGGCTGCGCCCGCTGAGACGGCCGTAATGTGCAAACGCCTCCACACGGTAGTAGACATCGCCTGCCCCAGTTACATAGGCAAAGCCGCGCTCAATCAGCGTCTCGATCATGCGGATGATCTCCGCCATGGTCTCGGAGACACGCGGAAAGACATCGGCACGGCGTACATTGAGGGCGTCCATCGCCTTGAAATACGCCGCGATGTAACGGTCGGAAATCTCCTTCCATGTCACCCCCTCGCGGTTCGCGGCGTTGATGATCTTGTCATCCACATCCGTAAAGTTCTGAATGTAGCGGACGCGATAGCCCTTGCGTGAAAGAAATCGGCGGATAACATCCCATGTAACAAAAGGACGCGCATTGCCGATATGCGGATCGTTGTACGGCGTCACGCCGCAGCAGTATATACTGACCTCGCCTGTGCGCAGCGGATGGAACTCTTCCTTTTTTCGCGTCATTGTATTATAGACGGTAAGCATCGTATCTCCCCTTATTTTCGCTCTTCCAGACTGCTCAGGCGCGTCTTCAGTGCCTCGATCTCCTGCCGCATCGCCTCAATCATCTCTGCCTCCGGGTCAGGCAGCATATTGTGATCAAGATCGACATCCAACTCGCTTGCAATCTCCTCTGCACTCTCATCATATGCAAGCGGAAGTTCCCGTTCCTCAAGCCGCTCTGCTTCCGCTCGAACACGATGTCCGTTCATCACAACAATACGCCCTGGGATGCCAACCACAGTCGCGTGTGCAGGAACAGGACCGAGTACGACGGAGCCCGCACCAATCTTTGCATGATCTCCTACGGTAAAAGAACCGAGCACCTTTGCACCGGACGCAACGACGACATTGTTGCCGAGCGTGGGATGGCGCTTCCCCTTCTCCTTCCCTGTACCGCCGAGCGTCACCCCCTGATAGAGCGTAACGTTCCTGCCGACTTCAGCCGTCTCGCCGATAACGATCCCTGTGCCGTGATCAATGAAGAATCCCTCGCCGATCGTCGCGCCCGGATGAATCTCAATACCTGTCAGAAATCGCGCGAAATTGGAGATCAGCCGAGGGAGAAGGACCCACCCGCGCACATAGAGCGCATGCGACAGGCGATGCAGCCAGATGGCATGGAGTCCGCCGTAGCAGAGAATGACCTCGATCACGCTCTGTGCCGCGGGGTCTCGCTCAAAGACAACGCGGATATCACGTTTGATCCTTGCGAACATAGCAGCTTCCTCTCTCCGATACATATGCTGGCAGCAAAAGAAATGCGCCCGCATCTCTTCAGAGACGCCGACGCGCAGATCGCCTTTGATTTCTCCTTTATTCTACCAAAAAAGGGGCGCGTGCGCAAGAACAAGGAGATTGCTGTCATAAAAACACCCGCAGGAAATCTCTGCACGTGTTTTGGCTAAACGAAAGAAAGGCCGTGCCGAGGCTAGATCCCCTCTTCGTTTCGTCCGTGATGCGGCTTGCGGCCGACAATCTGCATCGCGCGCAGCGTCTCCGTCAGCACCTCTACCTCGTATTGGAGCTCCATGCCCTCCACGCGCTTCAGAACATCTCCTTTATGTGTGGAGACATAGCGCGGCGGCAGGTTGTTCAGCGCAATCATCATCATATCTGTGCAGCATCGATCGCACATGCAGATGTCGGGATACTGCGGAGCCAGTCGCTCCAACATATATCCGACGGCATCCTCCATATAGTTCTTAAATGGCAGGTGCTTCATCACTGCGCTCCTTTCTGCGTGCTGTGGATTAGCTCAGACGAACGGTGTATATGGTTCCCTTGTCGTCCCTCGCCGCGAGACTCTGCTCCGAGGCAACCGTATATTCAATCGTGTTTGGCGACTTCTTGCGAATGTAGACGCCGACCTCGTCGGCATCGCTTACGTCGGCATCGTCAATCATGCAGCGTACCATATGCACCTCCGCCGCCTTCATGTGACCCTTCAACGCGCGCGGCTCCTGCGTATAGTAGAGTTCAAATTCATCTTCATCCGCATAGGTAAAGTAGGTCCATGTGCCGTAGTCGACACGGGCATCAATATCTACTTTAAAACATCCGCGCTCATTGAGACTGCCGAGGAAGTATGGGAACAGGAGCTCGTCATGCTCATCCACGTTCTTATTGATGATCTTGACATCTTTCCCTCCCTTGCGGCAGCGCAGAAGGCCAAATGCCACTCCCGTTTTCCCCGTGCGCAGGCGGTCAAATCCGTCAAGAAGGGACTTCTCCGTCCCCCTGTCCTCATCCTCCATGCCGAGCGGGAGGTAGAGCAGGAAGGGCGCATCCTTTCGCTGTGCCGGCGCTCCCTTTGCCGCGTCGGCTTTCTCCTTCTTCCATGCAGGCTCAGATTTATGCGGAGGACCGCTTTTTACCGTCTGCTGCGGTGCTCCGATCTGACGCGCGATATACTCATTGAACAGCTTGCGAACGATCGGCGCCTTACATGAGTTGCCGGCAAGGAAGATATGCACCTGTCGAACGTCGCGCCCCTTAAACGCAGCCGCCATTGCCTGGAAGAAGTTCTCGACGCCGCGGCGAATGCGCGCCTCCAGCGCGCGCTCGAGCTTACGCACATTGATATGCAGACGGAGTTCCGCACGGTTGCCCGCATTCCCCGTCTTCTCTGACGAGAACAGCGTAATCTTCGTGTCGAATGCGTCTCCTGCCGCGAACTCCGCATAGCCTGCACCGCGCTCCCAAAAGGGGCGCAGACGCTCGGCTAGGATCTTATTGTTCAGATGAGATGCCGCGTCGCGCGTCTCACGAACAAGCGCCTCTGCCCCGGCAAATGTCTCACTCTCGGGCGGCAGGGCAAATGTGATCTTATGGCGGCGCATCTCTGCGAGGTTGTCTTTGAACACCTCATAGGCGAGCAGTTCGAGAATATTCTCACCGCCGAGATACATATCGCTGCCGAATCCAAACTGCTCGATGATGAATTTTCGCCGCCCGTTCTCCGGCACATATTCCACGCCGAAATCAAAATCCGTCGTTCCGCCGCCGAAATCGAATACGCCGTAGGCAACCTCCTCGCCCACGCGCTTCGGCTCAAGTCTGTACGCCTCAAGCGCGCTGACCGCATATGCCGCCGGCTCATTCGCCCCGTCATAAACGCGGAAACGGCACATCATCTCGGGATCATCGAGCAGCGCTTTCGGCAGGCTCTTCCGAAGTCCGCGCTCAAAGCTCTGCCGAATATGCTCGCGAACACTCTTTTCATATCCCACGGGGAAGGAAAGAATATAGTCCAGGTAGATACTGCGATGCATATTGTTGATGTAAAGGCCGAGATAGTAAGCATAGATCTCGATCGGATCAAATCCGCCCGCGTCGAGGGGCTGCGTCTCCGCATACGGCTTGACCTCCTGGATATAGCCGCGTCGATCTTTCAGGATCGGTGAGTTCGCCGTATCGCGCGTCCAGCGCTTGAGCTCACTGAACACCGAGTAATAGACGGCGATGCCCTCCGCAGACTGCCGCTCAAAGATCGCTTCTGCTGCCTGATGAGACGCCGTCACCTGTGCCCATTCCGTGTAGGGCCGACCTGCACGTGCGCGATAGAGCTGCTTAAACTTCTCGATGTCGATCAGTTCGATCGCCGTCGGATTCTCATAGTCCTGGACGGTCGGCTCGTTCTCATAGTCCCCCTTGCCGATGCGCAGGAGGCGCGCTTCACGGTCGCGGCAGACAACCACGGTGCTGCGCGTACCGAAGTCAATGGCACAGGTGCCGTTCATGATAACATCCAGCTGGGGCGGACGCGCCACAAGAAAATCTGTCGACGGCAAGCGAAGGCAGACGCTGTCCTCACGGCCCTCCTCCGTCAGTTCCTCATAGAGATCCCAATGGCCAAGGCTCATATCTGTCAAAATACGCTCTGCATAGGGCTGAATATTAGCGCGCACATGGTCGACGTTCAGGAGCTCCCTTTTAAAGGGCTCAATGGAGAAATCCAGCGCAACTGAACCCGTATTGATCGCCGTCTCGATGATGCTCTGAATATCGAAGCTAATGCCGAAAATCGTCTCCTTAAAGCGTCCCGCCACAACATCCTCGGCAAATCGTTCATGATCAAAGACAAGCTGATCCGCCTCGATGCGAATATAGGAGCGGATCTTCGGATACTCGGCCACCAGGCGCCTCAGGCGCTCCTCCTGCTCATGTGAGACGTCCTCCGCATTGAATTCGTCCGCAATCCATTTCAGGAAACTCTGCGCACCGCCCTTCTCCATGCCCAGCGAGAACATGTACTTCTTATTGACGATGGACGCCGTCTCATCCTTCAGCTTCGCAATGTCACTGCCAATCTGACGTCCAAAGCGAAGCGAGCTCTCGTAAAAAAACTGCCGAAAAGCATCCTTTTTCAAATGTAAGCTGCGCATGAGCACCGGGCGCCCCGTTGCCTGCACCTCTTTTCGCGCCATTCATTCATCTCCTAACGAAAACCAATTAAACCCTTGGTGTAAATATTCTTCGCATTCAGTCAAAATCCTTTTTCAATACGCCTATAATAAAAAAGTCCTGCGGAAAAACCGCAGGATAAACATACAAAAAATGGTGCGCTCGGCGGGAGTCGAACCCACGCTTTCAGCTCCGGAGGCTGACGTCCTATCCACTGGACTACGAGCGCGCTGTGAAGGCACAATGTGCATTATATCTTAAAAGCAGCTATTTGTCGAGTTGTTTTTCACCCTGTGCCCCGTCGTTCTTTTCCCCGGCACTTGCAGCTGAAACCGGTGCAAAATAGGCGCGTATCGCGTCGACCTCATCCTCGATGAAGAGCGCGACCGGAGATTCGCGAAGCATGACAAGTTCGAGCAGACGTGCCTGCTCGGCCGGTTTCTGCTCCTTCATTGACACGGGATCTGCCGCGGCACGCGTCAGCGTGATCGCCTTTTGCTCCGCTGCAGCATATTCATTCGTTTTGTTCAATATACTCGCGAGCTGATCATAGATGCGGTCTGTCAGCTCGATTGGCGGAGCATTCTTCTCGATTCGGCTGCGCAGCTCCTGCATCTCCTGCTCAAGATCAGAAAGGCGCGCATACGTGACCGAGAGTCCGACAGCCCCCTCCTTTGCGTCGGAGAGAATCTGATGATAGCGCGACCAATTGCGGTCCAGTTCCGCAATCTGCTTTTGATAGGTTCCCCACCACGGCATGAAAGACTCCTGATCACGGATGATGACGGCGCGGGCCTCCGGGGTCAGCGGCGGCGCGGCCCTCTCCGCAGTCTGCATCCGAAAGACAACGCCGCCAAGCACGGCGAGCAAGGCGACAAAAATAAGAAAGATGCGCCGCGGCAGATAACGAAATAAGATCAGCAGCAGCACAACGACAATTGCTGCCAGAACGTAGATCAGCATAAACTTCTCCAATAAAACTCAAGCATCGGCACGGCACTGCAGTGCTGCACGATCCAGTATATGAATGCGCCCGCGTGCGGTCTCCACCATGCCTTCCTGACTGAACTCGCGGATCAGCCGGCTGACCACTTCGCGCGCTGTGCCGAGAGACTGTGCCGTCTGCTCATGTGTCAGGCGGATCTCGTCATCGCCTGTCCGCTCAGATTCTGCAAGCAGAAACCTCGCAAGCCTCCTGTCCGCAGAGATGAAGAGCGCCTGATGAAACTTCCCCAATATCTCTGAAAGCCGCTGCATGGAACGCTCATATGCGGCGACACGCACATGAAGATTCTCGCCTAATATTTGCCGTACCACAATCGTATCCGAAAAAAACAGCCCGGTATCCTCATCAGCCTCAATCGAGATGTCGCATAAATTCCCGTCAAAAAGAGCAGCAGCAGTAAGCAGTGCAGCATCCCCTGCACGAAGAAAACAAAGCGTGAACGCGCGCCCCTCCTCCGAAAGGATATATACGCGCAAAACGCCGGATATAATATGCAGTACCCCTGCACTGCCGAGGGGGCCGCGGTAAACAGAAGTGCCTTTTCTGAAGCGCATAAAGCGCGTATTCCGGAGCAGAACATCCTGCTGCGCATTTGTCAGTGGATGCCACAGATCAAAGGAATCGATATAATCTCGAAAATGATAGTCCTCCGAAGCATGCACCGACATATCCGTCCCTCTTTCCCTTTGATCTCCGCTAATTCTGCAGATAACGGAGCACCGCAAGGCCTGCCTCGGCGCCCTCATAGACCGCCTTTGCGATCTGCAGCAGGCCGCCCGTGCAGTCTCCAGCTGCATAAACACCGGGAACATTGGTTGCCATATGTTCGTCCACAACGATCTTCCCGTCGTTCAGCAATATGCCGAGTTTTTGAGCGAGCTCCGTGGCTCCTGGAGTTCCGATCGCGATAAAGACACCGTCCGCCTCCATCTCCGTGCCGTCCGCGAATACGATCCGACGGACACGGCGCTCCCCCTCGATACGTGCAATACGCCGAGACTCTGCAGCAATCTCATTCGGAATCTTAATGGCCGGCGGCACACCATTGCTCAACAGACATACATGGGCGGCATGCGGCAATAGAATCCGAGCCTCGTGGAGCGCATATGCTCCCGCACCGATGACGGCGACTTTTTTCCCGCGGTAAAAGAATGCGTCACAGCTCGCGCAGAAGCTGACGCCGCGCCCCTCAAATTCCCTGATTCCCGGCAGAGAGAGTGTCCCGCGCCGTGCCCCCGCCGCAAAAATAACCGCGTCCCCCTCATAGGATCGGCGAACACCTTCGACGAGAAAGCCCCTCCCTGTATCCATCGGCCGCACGGCAACGATTTCATCTTCTTCGAATCCGACGCCCAGTCGTTTTGCTCCCGCTATCCCCTGCCGCTCAAGCTCCGCGCCGGAAACAGGCTCGGCAAATCCGTAGTAATTTTCAACCCATTCTGCTCCGGAAAGGGCGCCAGCCCCCTTCGCCGCCACCGTCACCTCCGCACCTCCGCGACGGGCATAGAGCGCCGCAGAAATTCCTGCAGGCCCCGCCCCGATGATGATGACACGCATACGATACTCCTAAATTTCAGATGTACAAAAAAGGGGCGCTGAACGCCCCTTTTTCTTTCTGCAGGGAACTTATACTTAATGATGGTTAAAGAGCAGGCTCACCGAACGATGACTTTGAATCCGGACTATGACATCGGCAAGCGACTGTGCAAGAGAGAGCGTAACGAGTTTATCTGACTGCTTCTCCGGCGGCAGAGGAATCGAGTCCGTGATCACAAGCTGATCGATGACCGATGCATTGAGACGTTCGACTGCCGGATCACTTAGGATCGCATGCGAGCATGCGGCAAGTACGCGCTTCGCTCCGCGCTGCTTAATCGCCTTTGCTCCCTCGCAAAGCGACCCCGCCGTATCGACGATATCGTCGATGAGCAGTGCCGTCTTCCCCTCGACATCGCCGATGAGATTCATGACCTCCGCACAGCCGGGACAAGGCCGGCGCTTTTCGATGATGGCGATCGGCGCATGAAGGAAGTCTGCCATAATACGTGCGCGCGTAACCCCGCCGAGATCCGGCGAAACAACGACGAGATCCTCGATCTCCTGCTCGCGGAAATATCCTGCGAGCACGGGAGCTGCGGCGAGATGATCCACCGGAATATCGAAAAATCCCTGAATCTGACCTGCATGCAGGTCTACAGTTACAACGCGGGTCACCCCTGCCGTCGTCATAAGATTGGCAACGAGTTTTGCCGAGATCGGCTCGCGCCCGCGCGTCTTGCGGTCCTGACGAGCATACGCATAATACGGAACAACCGCCGTGATGCTGTGTGCAGACGCGCGCTTGCATGCATCTGTGAGGATCAACAGCTCCATAAGGTTGTCATTGACGGGATAGCTGGTTGACTGGATGATGAAGATATCCTTTCCACGGATGCTCTCTTCGATCATCACTTGGATTTCTCCGTTATTGAACTGTCCGACGAAAGCCTCGCAGAGCGGGATGCCAATGCGTTCAGCGATATCTTTCGCTAACTGCGGATTTGCATTTCCCGTCAGGATGCATACATTGTCGGTCGGAAAACTCATCTCTCTGTTCCTCCTAAAAACCGGACGTGCCTTTATTTTTATAGAATACACAAATCTTTTTATAGTATAACACGCACAGTATATTTTTGGAAGGGTGTTCCCCCGTCTTTTTCAATATTCAAGGCTGCCGAAAGTACGGAATTTATCTCCGCTTGTCACGCCATCCCTCGATCTCCTTCTGACGTGCGCGGGCAACGGCAAGCGTGCCGGCTGGGACATCGCGCGTGATCGTCGAGCCTGCAGCGACATAGGAATCCTCCCCCAGGGCAACCGGCGCGACAAGGTTTGAGTTGCAGCCGACAAAGGCGTTGTCGCCGATGACCGTACGGAATTTGTTCCTCCCGTCATAGTTTACCGTGATCGTGCCGCAGCCCATGTTGACATGTTCTCCCATATCGCAGTCCCCGATGTAGGAGAGATGCGGCAGCTTCGATCCCGCACCGATATCGGAGTTCTTGACCTCCACAAAGTTGCCGAGCTTAACGCCCGTGCCAAGATGGCTGTCCGGCCGAATGTGGTTGAACTGCCCGAGATCCGTTCCGCTTTCCACGTCGGCGTCATGAGCATAAACATAGTGCGCCTTGACGCCATCCCCAACCACAGTGTTCTGGAACCGCACATGCGGTCCAATGCAGCAATCCTCGCCGATCACCGTCACTCCCTCCAGAAAGGTAAAGGGGTAGATGACGGTATCCATGCCCACGTGCACTTCCGCATCGATAAATGTCGTGTGCGGGTCCATAATTGTAACGCCGTCCGCCATAAGCTCCTCAACCTTGCGCCGACGCAGAATGCATTCAGCGACGGCGAGCTGACTGCGTGAGTTGATGCCGAGCGTGCTTTCATAATTGTCCGCAACCACCGCCCAGATCTTCTCCCCCGCATCGTGCAGGATGCCGAGTACATCAGGCAGGTAGTATTCTCCCTGTGCATTGTCATTTGTGACCTTGGCAAGCGCCGAGAACAGCGCCTGCGCATCAAAGCAGTAAATGCCTGCATTGACCTCGCGGATTTTGCGTTCTTCCTCCGTCGCGTCCTTATGCTCAACAATCTTGAGCACCTCTCCGCTCTCGCGGCGGATAATGCGGCCGTAGCCCTTTGCGTTCGGCATGATCGCCGTGAGCACCGTTGCCTTTGCTCCCGACTGGACATGTTCCTCATGAAAGCGCGCCAAAAGTTCTGCCGTCAGAAGAGGGGTATCGCCGCAGAGCACCATGATTGTACCGCGCTCCTTTGCGAGCAGCTCCTTTGTCTGGAGGACCGCATGTCCCGTGCCGAGCTGCTCGCGCTGCTCCACATACTCGACACTGTCACCGATGGCCGCCCGAACCGTCTCGCCGCCAAAGCCCGTAACAACGATATTGCGCCGTGCGCCTGCCGCATCCGCCGCATCGATGACATGCTGCAGCATGGCCTTCCCCGCTGCACGGTGCAGCACCTTCGGCAGCTTTGACTTCATGCGCGTACCCTTGCCCGCCGCCAATATGACCGTAACGAAATCCAACATCGTGCTCCTCCGTTCTCCAGAATGCCTTATTCCATTCCTTCTTTGCTCTTTTTATGTTTTCGCTTGACGAGCGTCGTGCCCGTTTTCTTCTCCTGTTCCTCAATGGCATAAAGGAGTGTCCGTTCCGAATTTTCCATATGCTTTGCACCCACTTTGCGCGCATGCCGCGCATCGCCCGCGCCGATCGCATCGACAATCGCGCGGTGTTCCTCGAGCGTTGCCTTGAGGCGTCCCGGATATGACATCGAAATCGTACGGAAACGCGTGAGCTGTTCGCGCAGGTTGCCGATGATTGCGAGCAGGCGCTCGTTGCGCGCTGCCTGGTACAGGAGCTCATGGAACTCGATATCCGTCCGTACAATACGCTCCATATCGTGCTCCTCGATCGCCCGTCCGATGGCGACGAGCAGGCGTTCCAAACGCTCCTGCTCCTCATCCGTAATGCGTTCTGCCGCAAGTTCACAGGCAAGTGCCTCGAGTGCTGCACGAATCTCAAAGATCTCATTGATATCGCGGATGGATACGCTGGCAACATAGGCGCCGCGGCGCGGGACGGTGACAACATATCCCTCCTGCTCCAGCTTGCGGATCGCCTCGCGCACAGGCGTGCGGCTGACCAGCAGTTCATCTGCGAGATCGTTTTCCTTCAGCCACTCGCCCGGCTTGAGGATCCCGCCGCGAATTGCATCACGAAGTACCTCACAGACAATTTCACGAAGCGGCTGATAGCTGTTTACAACAACCGGCGATAGTTTTCCTTGCATAAATAATCCCTCTGTTTTGGATGATATCTTCTCTTGCTCTTCTGACTAGACTCCGTATCTTCCCGCTGTCTGCGTCAGATATACGGCGGCTCCTGTCTCCCTGCGGAATTCCTCGGCAGTATGCGCTGCCGTCTCTTCCTCCGTAAAGAGGCCGAATACAGTGGGTCCGCTGCCGGACATCATTGCACAGGCAGCTCCGTGTGCATACATACGGGACCGATAGTCGCCGACGATGGGATGTGCCCGCTCGGTCACAGGCTCAAGCACATTGCCGACGAGCCGCATACACGCGGTCATATCGCCTGCAGCCAATGCTTCCAAGAATGCGCTGTTGTCGGGACGCTGCTCCGGCGGGTGCGCGTCGTAGGCGCGATACGCCCACGGGGTTGATACATCAACCGGCGGCTTTGCGAGTACCACATGAATCTTTGGAAAATCGGCAAGCGGCTTCATATTTTCCCCGCGTCCCGTTGCGAAAACAGTACCGCCCATAAGGGAAAATGGAATATCCGACCCAATCTGCGCGCCTAACGCACAGAGTTCCGCATCCGACAATCCGAGCGCATAGAGCTCATTCATTCCGCGCAGGACGGCCGCCGCATCGGCACTTCCTCCCGCAAGTCCCGCCGCAACGGGTATCCGCTTCACAATATCAATGCGAACGCCGCCGCGAATGCCGCAGTGCTCTATGACAAGTGCGGCCGCACGCCATGCGAGGTTGCGCTCATCCGTCTCAAGTCCCGGCATATCCACAGTCAGAGCGATTCCGCTCTCCTCCCGCGTCAGCGTGAGCGTATCTGCGAGAGCGAGCGACTGCATCACCGTTGCGATTTCATGATATCCGTCATCCCGAAGCCCCAGAACATCAAGCGTCAAATTGATTTTCGCCCGCCCGCGTATCGTCACCATAGGATGTCATTCCTCCATTGTCTTAGGAAACACGAAAACATACTGCCCATGTCTCCCCGCATATCCCAGATTAGCAGGATTTTCAATCATATTCAACCGTTTTTATTCCTTATTTTTCAAAAAATTGTGATTGGATCAATATCGATTGCCGCGTCATTGCGCAGATGCATCCCGTGTTCACGCAAAAATGCCTGCACATCCGCAAGGCGATCTGTCTTGATGAGAACGACATAGCGATATTCGTCCCGCTCCCGCTCAATCAGCGCAGGCGAGGGACCGATCACCATACAGCCCGCCTGATTTTCAAATGCCTGCTGAACGGATGCCGCGCATGACGACGCCTCACTCCATGCACGCGCGCGGCTCGGATCATGAAAGAGGAGCTTTACGAGGCGGCTGAACGGCGGATAGAAGAGTTCGCGGCGCAGTTCGATCTCCTGCGCATAAAATGCCTCGTAATCCTGCCGCATTGCACACTGCACAGCATAGTGTTCCGGGTTGTAGGTCTGAACAACGACCTCGCCGCGCGCACCATGCCGCCCTGCCCGTCCCGCTGTCTGCGTAATGAGCATAAAGCAGCGCTCCGCCGCACGAAAATCCGGCAGATTGAGACTTGCGTCCGCGCTGATGATGCCGACGGTCTGCACCCCGGGCAAATCATGTCCCTTGGCCACCATCTGCGTACCGAGGAGGATGTCATAGGTCCGCTGACGAAAATGTGTGAGGATCTCCATATGCGCCAGCTTTCGCCCGGTCGTGTCGCGGTCCATGCGCACAATGCGCGCCTGCGGGAAAAGGTTTCTGAGCTCCTCCTCGAGTTTTTCCGTCCCCGAGCCAAAGTATTTGATATAACGGCTCCCGCATATGGGACAGGTCGTCGGAACTTCCGCGTGCAGATCACAGTGATGGCAGATAAGCGACCCGTTCGCATGATATACAAGCGGCAGGCCGCAGATCTTACAATTCATAACTGCACCGCAGGAGCGGCACATGATGAAGGTGGAGTAGCCGCGCCGATTCAGCATGATGATCGCCTGTTCACGACGCGCAAGCGTCTCCGTCAGGAGCGCCTGCAGCGCTGCAGAGACGATTGAGCGGCGTCCGCGGCGCAGTTCCTCGCGCATATCGACGGCACGCACATGCGGCAGAGGCTGACGCCCGATGCGCTCCGGCAGGGTGAGCAACATCAGCTCCCCGGCCTGTGCCCGCGCATAGCTTTCAAGAGACGGCGTCGCGCTGCCGAGGACGAGGAGTGCCCCATAGCGGCGTGCAAGAATCTCTGCGACTACACGGGCATGATAGCGCGGCGATTCATCCTGCTTGTAGGACATATCCTGTTCCTCGTCAAGGATGATGCACCCGATGTTTCCCGCGGGAGTGAAGAGTGCGGAACGCGCGCCGATGATGATCCCTGCCTCCCCGCGCCGCACACGGAAAATCGCGTCATTGCGCTCGGCGACCGAAAGCTGGCTGTGCAGGACGACGATGTCGCCCGCAAATACCTCTTGAAACGCTGTAATGAGCTGCCCCGTAAGAGCAATCTCAGGCACGAGCACAACAACCTGTCGTCCTGCGGCACGCACGGCACGCGCCGTCTCAATATAAACGCGCGTCTTACCGCTGCCCGTCACGCCATGCAGCAGGCAGCCTTGAAATCCGCCTTGCGCAATCGCTGTATGGAGTTCCGCAACAGCAGATGTCTGCGCCGCCGTCAAGGGATCCGCACAGGCGGCCGCGGCGCCCGGTCCGTGACTGTCACGTGTGCTGCGCCGCAAATGCTCGGTCAGAATCCGTGCATCGACGAGATGCTTGATGGTCGCAGGCGAAACGCCCGCCTCTTTCAGCGCAGAGCGCGTATGCTCCCGCGTCTGCCGAAAAAGCGCGAGTGCCCGCGCCTGTGCGGGCCTGCGCGAGAGCGTCGCCAACGCTTCGTCGGTGACCTCCCCTGCTGTGTAATACTTCTCATAGCGCGCCTTATCGCGTTTATCGGCGTGGTATTCTTTGCGCAGGAGATGGTAGCGCAGGAGTTTTTCAATGCTCTCCTCCACCGGAGCGGCAGGTAGTGCGGCGCGCAGCTGCGCCATGCGCAGGCCGCTGCTTGCGCGCAGATGATCATAGACGGCGCGCGCATTCCTATCTGCAAGCAAGGGATGCGCTTCATCTGCATCCGGCTCAGCCATATAGACCGGGAAGATGCGCAGACCGCTTTTGCCCGGCATAAACAGACGCATCATCTCCGCCGCTGAGCAGAGATAAAAGTCTGCAAGCTCCTGCGCAGCGGCGAGCAGTTCCGGCGTAAACCACGCCTCTTCATCCACCGCCTCAATGATCTCCCGCAGCGCGTGCCCGCCGTCGCGTGCGGCATCATAGGGACGTACGGCGACAACGAAGCCCTCGATGCGGACATTGCCGAACGGAACGAATACGCGCCACCCCGCATCAAGCTGAGCCAGTGCAGCAGGGACCACATAGGTGAACGCACGCGCAATGCTTTTGACCGGGATATTGATATAGACATCCGCGACGGTCATATGTTCACCTTCTCAACAAAAAAGCCGTTACACGAAGACATTCGTGCAACAGCTCCTTTCCGTACATGATATTTATGAGGCGATCGCCGCCTGATTTGCAAGGATTTCCTTACAGGCCTGACATGCGGGACAGATGCAGGTATCTTCCCCCTGCTGCTTCGCATCCTTTGCGATAGTATTGAGCTTTTCCGCTTTCTTCTCGCCGAATAAGGCAATGCCCTCAGGCGATTCCGTAAGGCGGATAAGTTCGTCGATCGTCGTCACATCGACCTTAATTTCCTCGATAAGGGAGCGAAACGCCGACTTTTCCTGCTCCGTGCCGGCTGCACGCAGGAATGCCTCTGCCTTTTCCTTTAGGCCTTCATAGGTCGGCGGCACCTCCGTCAGCCTGCGTACTTTTGCAATAACGCCATCGCGGTCCAGCGCCATAATCTACCCCTCCTCAGCCCTCTGCCGAAATACTCTCATATATCATTTCCCCAGAACACTCTGTCTGTTATTATAGGACAACGACGGACATTTGACAACCAGAAAAAATTTTGTATCTCTTTAAATCCCGAGCATTTTTCTCGGAATTGTGGCTTCGGTCACATTTTTTCCGTCATGTTCCGTGTATCCTGTGAGCAGGAAGAAAGATATACAGAGGAGGAAGCAATATGGCTGTTTTAAATAATATTCAGCATCAGCAGGCGCTTTTGCTCAAGGATCAAGTTGCCTATGCAGAGGGACAGGTTGTCAGTAAAACGCTCGTCCAAAACAAGGGACTCGGCATCACGCTCTTCGCCTTTGCCAAAGGCGAGGGCATCAGCACGCATGAGTCGAAAGGCGACGCGCTTGTGACGGCGCTCGAAGGCGAGGGCGTTATCACCATTGACGATAAGACCTATGCGCTCAAGGCCGGTGAAAGCATCGTGATGCCCGCCCGGCATCCGCACTCGGTCTACGCGGCAAAGGATACACCGTTTAAAATGTTCCTCGTCGTCGCGTTCCCCGAGGCATAATTTTCTCCCCAAACGAAAGTCTCCCCAGGCGATTGCCTGAGGAGACTTTTTTTACTCTTCGTCCCGCCGCTGCGCGATACCTTTTGGATTTTGCATAAACTCACGCGGCGAACTCTTCGTGTATTTTTTGAATGCCGTACAAAAATTTTTATAATCGCCGAAGCCATTTTCCTCGGCAACCTCATAGACACGATACTTGCCCGAGGCAAGCTGAGACATTGCCCTCTGCAGGCGCTCCCGCGTCAAAAGTTCGAGGAAAGTCTGTCCGGCGGCTTCCTTGAATTTACGACTCAGATAACTGGCGCTGACACCCGCCTCCTCGGCGAGGAGCTCGATGCTGAGCTTTTCGCGGTAGTCTCTCCGAATACGCTCCATTGCATGCCGCACATAGGGGTTAAGCGCATCATCCTCAAAGTAATGCCGCCAGTCAATACGATCCATCGGGGATTCCTCCGCCCCGCGCGCCTGCTCCTCACCGGCAAGCCGCTGCATGAGTGCGGCGAGTTCCTTTTCATCCACCGGCTTCAGCAGATAGTCCACTGCCCGCAGTTCGATCGCTTTCTTCGCATATCCAAACTCCGCGTAGCTCGTCAGGAAAACAAGATGCGGCAGGATTCCCTCTGCACGCGCATGCTCCGCCATCTCAATCCCATCCATGCGCGGCATCCGAATATCCGTCAGCAGGATGTCCGGGCGTTCTCTGCGCAAAAGTTCCAGCCCTGCCTTGCCGTCGGGCGCATCGCCTACGACAACGCAGTCCATGCTGAGCCAGTCGATCGTACAGACAAGCCCCTGGCGAATGATCTCTTCGTCCTCAACGATGAGAATACGCCGCATCATCCTCATCTCCCTTCCCGCGCTTCACCGGAAGCACCATTTCAACGAGCGTACCGCCCCCCTTCGGCGTTGAAATCTGCACGCCGTATGCGCTGCCATAGAGGAGCTGGATGCGTCGGTGAATATTATAGATTCCCGTATGAACAGAATTGTTCTCCCTGCGTTCCATCATGGTGCGCAGATGGCAAAGCGTCTCCGCCCCCATGCCGGGCCCTGCATCTTTGATGACAATACACAGCTGATCGTCCGCAATGGAAACATGCGTACAAATGCGGATATTTCCCTCCGCATCCGCGCCATAGTGAACGGCATTCTCCACGACGGGCTGCAGCAAAAGCTTGGGAACGAGGCAGTTCTTTGCCTCCTCGTCGATGCACTGCCGGTAATCCAAGCGCGCACCGAAACGCTGGCGCTGAATCTCAATGTAATTTTCGAGATGGCGAATATCCTCCGCCAGCGGAACGCGCTGTACGCGGTTGTCAATACTGTAGCGCAGGAGCGCCGAAAGCGCCGTAATCATGCGCACTGCTGCGTCAGGTTCAAGCTTCGTCATGAACTTAATATTCTCAAGCGTGTTGAAGAGAAAATGCGGATTGAACTGCGACTCAAGCTGCCGCAGTTCGGAAATCACCCCTGCGCGCGCCTCTGCTTCATTCTCCTTTATGAGACGGACGAGGCTCTGCACCATACGGTTGTATTCGCCCGCAATCTCCTCGAACTCATTCCCTGTACGAATCGTGAGCGTGCGGTCAAGGTTCCCGTGCCGAACTGCACGGAAGGCGTCGACGAGTTCATCCATCGCCCTTGTTTTCTCCGCCGTCTCACGCCGCACACTGAGGAAGATCAAAGGAATCATGAGCAGAAATACAGCGAGGAGGATCACCGCCCCGGTTGCAAACTGCGCGATACGGCTGCCGACAGGAAGGAGTGCATAAACTGTGAATTTCCCGTCAAGCACGGGCTCCTGCGCTGCATAAAAGCGCTGCCCGTCTACCTCAACGAGCCCATGCGCATCCGTCAGCTCCGGCGCGAGTTTATGAAATACGGAGTCGCGGAAGGTCGTCATTGTAGAAAACGGAGCACGGCCCTCGCTGTCAGCAATGACAAAGTGAATCTTCTCGCCCGTCTGGAGGCGTTTCTCGAGCTCACGCATTGATACTACAAAGACCGCGTAGCCCTCCGCCGTCTGTTCCCGGGTGGTTCTGGTCTCTGCGCCGGACGAAGATGCGCGGATCGCCTGACCGACAATATAGTCCCACTCCCGATCACTGTGCGGAACAAATTCCTCAATACAGCCCGTCCGCGCATTCATGCGCGAGAACACGCCCCATTGCAGCGGCGGCAGCGAGAGATATGCCGGAACATCGGATTTCGTCTGAAAGAGGATGCGGCGCTCTGCATCAAGCAGATAGAAGTCCGGAAGTGCACCATGCAGATTCAGCTCCGCATAGATGCGCTCAAAGGACATGCGGCGTTCTTCTCCGCCCCCGTGCAGTCCTCCGATGCCGTTCTTGGCAATCGCTGCTGCACGCGCCTCATAGTCCCGCGTCAGCTCCGTAAAGATGTCGCCTGCGGTCCGTGCCTCCTCCTCTGTGCGTGCTGCCACATTTCGATCCCAGTAGATTCCCGCAAGCAGAATACAGATCAACGTTATGAGAAAGCCCGGAACAAGCGCATACTTCATAAGTGCGCTTCGCACTTCGTCTTGGAACCGCCGCATACGCGCCTCCTTTTCGTGAAATTCGATGACTTTCGACTCTATTATAACAGAATATCAATTCATACAAAATACCAGAAGGATTCTCTCCTTCCGGTATCCTGCATTACGCGGCACAAATATTACTGCACACTCGTAAAGATATCCTTGAACTTATCGAGCCATGCCTTCTTGTTCTTCTCGACTACCTGCTCCTCATCGTCGATGATCTTGATCTGATCCTTCGGCAGGAGACCAACCGGCGGATCTACATCGTCACGCACCGAGCGGCGATGGAGCGAGGAGGTGATAATGCTCTGTGCTTCCTTACTCGTGATGAAGTCGATGAACTTCTTCGCATTCGCCATATGCTTTGCGTTCTTGATGATATAGATGCCGTCCGGCTTGGAGATGACGCCCTCCTTCATGTAGACAAGTCTCACTGGGGCACCGTCTGCAACGTACTTTGCGCCGCCCTCCTCAAAGGTCAGGCCAACCGCATACTCACCGTCTGCAACGCCTTTATAGACCGCAGACGATCCGGAAAGCAGCTTGCCGTCGAGATTGCGGCAGAATTTTTCCACATAGTCCCAGCCCTTGTCAGGATCCCCGTTCCCCATTGCATAGAGCATGTTGATAAGATGCTCATAGGACGAGGAGGATTTCGACGGATCAGCAAACGCGATCTTTCCTTTGAGCGCAGGGTTCAGCAAGTCCTCATAGCCCTCGACTTTTACATCGCCGAGGAGATTCGTGTTGACCATGATGACACTCGGGATATCCGTAAAGCGCGTCATCGGTCCCTCGACATTCTTGAACGCGGCCTGGATATGATCCTCGTTCACCGAAGTGTAGTTCTCAAAGAGATCTGCCTTCGGCTTCATCGTGTTAAGCGAACCGCCCCAGAAGATATCGCCGAGCGGATTCGCCTTTTCGGACTCGACGCGCTTGAGGAGCTCACCCGTGCCTGCCGCGATAACCTCAACCTTCACACCGCTCTGTTTCTCAAACTCCTCGACGAGCGGATTGATAAAGCTCAGCGGATGCGGACAGTAGATGACGAGTTGATTGTCATCCGCCTCCGCCGCCTTCTTCTCTCCTCCGCCGCAGCCGGCGAGCGCGCCGCCGAGCAGCAGAGATGCCGCAAGGACGGCAAATGTTTTCTTGAACTTCATGAGAAAACCTCCTTTGACAGAATTGCTATCTATAACAAAGGCTTTCGCCTGAGGACCCGAGGGAAATATCAGAGCGTTACATCCTTGCTGCCCGAGACCCTGAAGAAGATCACCATCGCAGCGATTGTCGTGAGTGTGAGGATCGTCGAAAGGGCGGCCGCTGTACCGTAGCTGGCGCGGATAACCTCCGTATAGATCGCGACCGACATCGTCTTCGTTGCTCCCGTAAACAGGATGACTGAGGAACTGAGCTCATTGATCGCCGTGATCCACGAGAGGATCGCGCCGCTCATGACGCCGGGGAGCATCATGATCGCCGTCACCTTGAAGAAGGTCTTGAGCGGCGATGCACCGAGACTGATCGACGCCTCCTCAATGCTCGGGCTGATCTGATAGAGAATCGCCGAGCTCGATCGCAGCGTATAGGGCAGGCGTCGTATGATGAGCGAGATGATGATGATGAGCGCCGTTCCCGAGAGGAGCAGCGGCTCCTCATTGAACGCGAGGAGAAGCGTGATGCCCAGCACCGAGCCTGGGATGATATACGGGAACATCGTCAGCGTGTCGATGATGTCTGTGAGTATGCTTTTGCGCCGCGTTGTAAGGTAGGCAACCGTCATTCCGAGGAAGACAATGGCGAGAATCGCCGTCGTACTGAAGAGATAGGTATTCGAGATCGCCGTACCGAGACTGCTGAAGATCGTCGTATAGCTATCGAAGGAATAACCGCCGGTAAAGACCGCACCCCGCGTCTCCAGAAACGAGGTATAGATAACGACGAGCTGCGGGATCATAGAAACGGCGACAAGGAGATAGATGAGAGCGTGCATAAGGACATTTCCCGCGCCCTTCATCTCTTTCACCTCAATAGGACGAAGCGAACTCATTGTGAACGACTTGCGGCTCACGACATACTTTTGCAGGAGAAAGATCGTCGAGGTGATGACAACCATAATCGCTGCCATTGCCGCCGCAAAATTCGCCTGATCGCCGACCTCGTTGATGAACTCCGAGTAGATCATGACCGGCATGACGTTGAACCCCTCGCCAATCAGCATCGGCGTTCCAAAATCCGCCATCGCGTTCATAAACACCATGAGTGCGCCCGCAAGGATCGTTGGTGTGATAAGCGGCACGATGACTGTCACTACCTTGCGGACTCCGCTGCAGCCGAGGCTCTCCGCCGCCTCAATCAGCGCCGCGTCGATATTCTTCATCGCGCCCGCCGCATAGAGGTAGATGAACGGATAGAGCTTGAGCGTCAGGACGAGCAGGATGCCTGTAAAACCATAGATGGACGGGAACTCATACTGAAATGTCTCCTGCAGCCATTGGGTGAGAATGCCGCTTCGTCCGCCGATGAGGATCCACGAATATGCACCGATAAAGGGCGGCGAAAGCAGCGAAATGATGATGCAGATCTCAAGCGCGCTCTTAAAGCGCACGCGGTACAGCGTCATGAAGTAAGCAAGCGCCGTGCCGATCACGATGGCGAGCACCGTTACGCACGCTGTAACGCTGAAGCTGTTGATCATCGACTGGTAATAGTATTTTCGCTCAAAGAAATGCGTAAAATGCTCGAGGGTGAACGCCCCTGTCACGGCATCCTGAAATGCCGAAATAAAAAGCGAAAAGAGTGGATAGATCAGGAAGAGTCCGAATACCACGATGGAGAGTATGGTAACGCCCGTCCAAAAATCCCAGCGTAAATTTACTTTATTCATAACGCACCACGTCCTTCAGGATATTGCGTGCGCCGTCTGCAGTGAAGATGTTGACCTTGCGTGCATTGGGCCGCAGGCGAACCGTATCTCCGACCTCGAGCTGCCGGGTCGCGTGGCCGAGGTCCTGTGAGAACTCAATTGACGCCTGATGCGGCAGAATCATATCGTCAGAGAACCCCAAACTATAGTTGATATATTTTCCGAGGAACACCTTTGTCTGCACTTTGCACGGGAGGCCGTCTTCCTGTATAGACAGCTCCTCCGGACGCACGGAGATCACAACCTCCATCCCGTCCTCCGCCTCTGGACTGAGGTTCTCCATCGGCATCTCGAAACCGTCGCGAAAGACAACGCCCGCCTGATCGTCGGATTTCTTCACACGCCCGAAGAAGAGGTTCGAATGTCCGATAAACGTCGAGACGAAAATATTCCAAGGGCGCTCATAGATCGTCTGAGGACGTGCAGTCTGCTGAATCTCCCCTTTGTTCATAACCGCAATACGATCAGAGATGGAAAGTGCCTCCTCCTGATCATGCGTAACGTAGACCGTCGTAATGCCGACCTTCTTCTGCACGGCGCGGATAGCCGAGCGCATCTCGACGCGCAGCTTTGCGTCAAGATTTGACAGAGGCTCATCCATCAGCAGCACACTCGGATGAATGACAATTGCACGTGCGAGCGCAACGCGCTGCTGCTGTCCGCCCGAAAGGCGCTCGGGCAGCCGGTCCTGATAGTCCGTAATCTGCACGACATCGAGAATGCGGTCGACTTTCTCCTTCATCTCCGATTTCGGCACATCGCGCAGCTTGAGTCCATACTCCACATTCTGACGCACCGTCAGATGCGGGAAGATCGCGTAGCTCTGGAACACCATGCCGATATTGCGCTTATGTGCAGGGATGTCGTTGATACGCCGGTCGTTGAATAGGATATCGCCGCCCTCAATGCTGTTAAACCCCGCAATCATGCGCAGGAGCGTTGTCTTTCCACATCCCGAAGGGCCAAGTAGTGTGAAGAACTCACCGTTGTGGATATGTTCTGTGAGCCCTGGAATGATCGTGAGATCACCGTATTTTTTTACGGCATTCTCGATGTGAATCGCTACGCTCATATAATCCCCTCCAAAATGACATCTTATTTCGGACAGCATCGAATCCTTTCGCCCTCTATTCGTCTGATTATTTATAGTATACAAAAAGAAACAGCAAAAGAATATCCACAAATCTGTAAAAATATCCGAAAAACTGAACTTGCTTGTAAAATAAAAATCCCCCACCAATAGGAAGCAATCCTATGATGAGAGATGTATCGTCCCTAAGTGCCCTCTAGTGAAGCAAATGAGTGTAGCGCGCGGCACGCCCCGACAATTTTTATCGTTCAAGTGAAGCGCGTTTAAAATTCATCGGCATAAGCGTACAAGCACGGATCACTTGTACAGCTAAGTGTTCGCGAGGGACACGCACCAAACACACGAAGCAACCATCATCGAACTGCTTCCGCAGCAGCCATCACACCGAGTGCCGCATGCTCGAACGTCAGCCCGCCCTGCAGATAGATGCAGTACGGCTCACGCATCGGCCCGTCCGCGCTCAGCTCGATCGACGCCCCCTGCACGAATGTCCCCGCCGCCATGATGATCTGATCGGCATAGCCCGGCATATCCCACGGCTCCGGCGCGGCAAACGAATCCACAGGCGACATTGCCTGAATCGCACGCGCAAATGCTTTCATACGATCTGCATCTCCGAGCACGATCGCCTGAATGATGTCGCTGCGCACATCCGTAAAGCGCGGGAACGTACGACACCCGATCCCCTCGAAGATCCCGGCAGCAAACACCACTCCCTTGAGCGCCTGCGCCACCACATGAGGCGCAAGGAATAGTCCCTGATAGAGGAGACGGTTCGAGACGAGACTCGCACCAAGTTCATCCCCCATGCCGGGAGCCGTCAGACGATAAGAGGCCGCCTCCACAAGATCGCTGCGCCCCGCAATATAGCCGCCCGTCGGTGCAAGGCCGCCGCCCGGATTCTTGATCAGCGAACCCGCGATGATATCAACCGTGGGGACTTCCGTCGGCTCCATCCGATCCACGAATTCGCCGTAGCAGTTATCGACGAATACGATGCAGTTCGGATTTGCCGCCTTGATGCGCGCGCTGACCGTGCGGATATCTTCGATACTGAGCGGCTCGCGCTCGCTGTAGCCACGCGAACGCTGAACGAGAGCCATTTTTGTCTGTGCCGTCACAATGCGGTCGATCCCATCCAGATCAACACGCCCGTCCCGCATGGGCAGTTCGTCATAGCCCACGCCAAACTCTTTGAGCGAGCCGACGCTTTCATGTGCCCAGCCGATGACCGTCTGCATCGTATCGTAGGGCGCCCCCGTGATCGAGACGAGCTGATCGCCGGGGCGCAGGATGCCGAACAGCACCGCTGCGAGTGCGTGTGTCCCCGAGACGAACTGTGTCCGCACGAGTGCACGTTCCGCACCAAAGACGCGGGCATAAAGCTCATCGAGCTTCTCGCGTCCGAGATCGCTGTATGCATAGCCGAAGCTCACGCTGAAATGGGCGTCTGAGATACGGCATGCACGCATGGCGTCCAGCACCTTCTTTGTATTGATCTCCGCAACTTCGTCTATATGCGCGAACGCCCCACACGCTCGATTGATTACATCAGCGCGCAGCGCGCCTAGTTCGCCCCTCTGCAAAACGCCCTCACTTTCCGTTCGTTTCCAACTCCGACTGCGCGCTTGCCTCACGCAGATAACGTACGAGGTGCAGCTTCAGCCGCTGCTCCAATTCCTCAAGACTTTCTGCATCAAACGAATAGCTCACATACGGCATCCCCGCCGCATGATACTCGCCGAAGAACTCATTGCGATAACAGTTGTAATAGATGCCGACGTCATTTCTCCGCGAAAAATCCACATAGTCAATGATGAGGAAGGAACCGTTCGTGAGCTCTGCAGGCGCAGACGGACGAACAAAGAGCGTATAGCCCTCAATTTCCTCCGGCAGCTCCTTCCCGTACGCCCATTTTTCGAGACTTTCGCGCACGGGCAGAAGTTCCTGTGTCGTGAGTGTATCCGCGTGAAGCCCCGCCATCACGCGCGGCAGATTGCGTGTCAGCTCGCGTCCGAATGTCACAAAATCTCCATAGATAAAGGACGCCAGGGCAAAGCTCACAACGCCGATCTCGACGCGCAGCTTGTACGAGGCTGTCGATGCGTCATAAAAGCCGACAACGGCACGGTGCTTTGCCGCGTGATCGTAGCAAAAGAAATCGTACTGTCCCTCGCTCACCTGCCGCTCCTTTGAGAGGACAAAGCCTTCGATTTCAGCAGGGAGTTCATCGAGCACAGAAGACTCCGCAAGCACTGCGTCAATTTTCTCTGTAAAAGCCTGTGCCATCGAGCGTGCCTCTTACTTTCCCGTGCGTCCGCGCTTCGTCATGGGAATGCCCGCGGCGCAGAGCGGACATGCCTCGGGCGTATAGGTCTCGACATCCATCGTGAGGAGCGCCGATGCGGGAACGTCGCCGAACTGTGCCTTGCCGCCGCTGCGGTCAACGAGCATCGCGACCGCAACGGGAATCGCGCCCGCCTCCTTCACGACCTCGATGACCTCCTTGATCGAGCCGCCCGTCGTCACGATGTCCTCGACAATCAGCACACGCTCGCCCGGGCGCAGGGAAAAGCCGCGCCGAAACGTCATATTTCCGTCCACGCGCTCCGTGAAAATCGCGCGTGTCCCAAGCGCCTTGCCCGTCTCATGCGCAAGCAGAATGCCGCCCGTCACGGGGCCGACTACCGTCTCAATGCCCGCATCCCTGTAGCGCTCAGCCGTCGCCTCACAAAGCTGCTGCGTATACTGCGGATGCTGCAGCACATTGAATTTCTCTACGTAATGCGGGCTGTGCAGACCAGAGGTCAGCAAAAAATGCCCGTCCATAATGGCACCCGTCTCAACGAGCAGTGCGCGCACTTCCTCCTGTGTCATAACGCTTCCTCCATCTCCTTCAAAATCAGTTCTGCCGCCGCGCGCGGATCCGGCGCACCTGAAATGGCACGCCCGACAACAATCTGCGAAGCCCCCGCACGAATTGCTCCGGCCGGCGTCATCACCCGCCGCTGATCATCATTGCCCACACCTGCGGGACGGATTCCGGGCGTCACAATCAGAAAATCATCGCCGCAAGTACGCCGAATCTCCAGTGTCTCAGCGGGCGATGCGACCACACCGTCGAGGCCTGCCTCCTGTGCGAGCTGCGCACGTCTGAGAACCGCATCTGCAATTGTCCCCGTATGACCGAGCCCGCGCCAATCCTCTGCATCCATGCTCGTGAGCACCGTCACGCCAATCAGCTTTGGGCAGGGGATGCCCTGTGCCTCTGCCTCACGATGCAGCGCTTCTGCACCTGCCTTCATCATGCGCAGTCCGCCTGCCGTATGCACATTTAGGATATCCGGTCGGAGCCGCAGGAGCGAACAGAGCCCGTTTCCCACCGTATTGGGAATATCATGGAGCTTCAGATCGAGGAATACTCTCTTCCCCTCATTCTTCAGCCATAAAACCATATCTCCGCCGAGCGCATAGAAGAGTTCCATACCGACTTTATAATACCCGACGCTCTCGCCAAGGCGCTGCACGAGCACCTCTGCCTCCGATCTCGTATGCACGTCGAGTGCTGCAATCAATTGATCATCTGCCACGTTTTCACTCCTCTACTATGCGCAGCTGCGTGCTGCCGCAGGCGCATTCGCCACGCGCAAGACGTACATGCAGCCCGGTACGATACCGAAGGACAGGCATCGCCTCTGCTGCAATCGTGGTGAGCACAAGCTCCCCTGCTGCGCCGTCCGCTGTCGAGCTGCCCCCCACCGCATCAATAACTTCGGCAAAAAAGAGGCGCTCCTCGAGATGAATCCCTTCATTCTCTGCACAGCGGTATCCGATCAATGCTCCCATTTGCGCCAGCGTAAAGATATGTGCGTGCCGTCTGCCCATTCTCTCTGCCATTTTTTTTGCAGAATTACCTGCAGCGATACGAGTGCTGATCGTAATGATGCGGTTTGTGCAAAGATCGCCCATAACGTCCGCAAGCGCGGGCAAATCATGTTCCCATGCGATGACGGTATCGGGCACTGCGGCCCGCAGCAACTGCGCAGCGGCGGTGCAGTTTGCGCTCTCGCACGGCAAGACAGTCGCCCCGATCGTCTCGAGTGCATACTGCAGATCGAGTACCCGGCTGTCATCAAAATCACCTGTGAGAAGTGCGGTACTCGCACGATTCACCCCACACGCGGCGAGCATATCTGCCGCCGTCCGCACCTGCCGTGCGACATCTCCCTGCGTATAACAGTGAATCCTCCCGCTGCATTGGGCCGTATCCCGCAGAATACTCAGGCGAAGGATACCGGACAGAGGAAGCGTAAGCATGAAAAAAGGGGCATCTGCCCCCTCTTCCTCTGAGTACTCCAAAAACGGCAGCCGCGTCATATCGGAAAAGCACGTTACAGATGCATGGCTGACGCCTGCACGCGCGAATGCCGTGCGGTAAAGGGCGGTCTTTTCCTCCGCCCACTTGATTTCGCGCAGGAGGAGTGCCAAGCGCTCTTCCTGCGCGAGCAGCGCTGCTCCGCTCATGGTTCAAGCGGCCGCTGATAGAAAAACGGCTGAAAGCTCGTATACCCCATCTTGCGGAAGTTCAGAATGGACTCCGTCGCGCCGACAAAGAGGATACCGCCGGGCTTCAGCGCCTCAAAGAAATGTCGATAGAGCTGATCCTTTGCCTCGTCTGTGAAATAGATAACAACGTTGCGGCAGAGGATCAAGTCAAATCCCGTCTCGAACTTATCCTGCAGGAGATTGTGCCGCTTGAACTCGATCATACTCTTGATCTCTGGTTTTACAGCGAAGTGATCCCCGTCTTCTTCGAAATACTTGCGGCGGCGATCCGGCGCCATGCTTTTGATCTCATCCGCTGTATAGACGCCGCGCTTTGCCTTTGCCAGAATCTCAACATCGAGATCGGATGCCAAAATACGATGGCGCGTTCCGGGCGTCATCTCCTTCATGATAATGGCGAGGGAATACGGCTCTGCCCCGATGGAACAGCCCGCACTCCAAATATTGAGTTTGGAAGATCGCTTTAAAAGATCGGGGATAACATCTGTCTCAAGTTTGCTGAACTTCTCCGGCGTACGAAAGAACTCCGACACATTGATCGTCAGATACTCAATGAACGCCGCGAAATCATCCTTATCCTCGCAGACATGATCGAAATATTCTACGCAGCCCTTATAGCCCGCGCGCGTGATCAGATTGTTGATGCGGCGCTTCATCTGCGGCTCTTTGTAAAGGTCGAGATCAATCTCCGTCTTCGCCTTGAGCTTCTGCTTAAAAAGCTCCCAATCACGGTCTTCCGTCATAAATTGCCCTCCCCGTCATACATATCCCTACATCTCTCTCACTGAATCGTAAAAACCCGACAAGATTTTTTCACCGCAAGCTTCGGCAGAATCACATGGAGAATCCCCGCATCATAGGAGACAGATACGCCCGACTCATCCACATCGTCGATGAGAAATGAGCGCTCGAATGTTCCCGCTTTGCGCTCGCGGCAGAGGAACTTCGCCTCGGCAAAATCCGATGCCGCGCGTTCTGCCTTGATCTTGAGGCGGCCGTCCTCGTTATAGGAAACCTCGATGGCATCCTTCGAGAACCCTGGAAGTTCGGCAAAGAGCTCGTAGCAGTTCTCACAGTCGACCACATCGACACGGAACGGGAAGAACATGCCGCCGACCTTGTCGAGCGGATTGAAGGAATGCTCCATTACGGATTCGAGCGCCTTCCCCAGTATCTCCTGCCCTTTCTCGGCATTCTCTTTCAAATTAAACGGCAATGGGCGAAACATAGTGACCACCTCCAACGCTGATACAGATTATATCTACGGTCTTATTATAGCAATAACATGCATTCTTTTCAATATGCGCGATCCGGTCAAAGTGCCGCGAGCATATCCTGCACGCCCTTCAGATACGTATCACGTGCAAAGTTCACAAGCTCACCTGTTCGGCGCAATTTGACCTCAATGCTCCCGCTCTCGATCGTCTTGGGCCCGACTGCAATGCGCACAGGGTAACCGATCAGATCGCAGTCGTTGAACTTCACGCCTGCGCGCTCGCGGCGATCATCGAGCAGCGCATCGACCCCGGCCGCGCGGAGTTCCTCATAGACCTCCTCAGCATAGGCAAGCTGCTCAGGAACCTTCGCATTGACGGCAACGACCACAACCTCATACGGCGCAATTGCGCGCGGCCAGATAATCCCGCTGTCATCATGGTTCTGCTCGATCGCCGCAGCCATTGTGCGTCCGACACCGATTCCATAGCAGCCCATCTGCAGCGGCTGCGCCTTGCCCGCAGCGTCGAGAAAGGTCGCATCCATCGCCTCGCTGTACTTCGTACCGAGTGCAAAGATCTGTCCCGCCTCGATGCCGCGGCTGATATGAAGATGCCCGCCTCCGCAGACAGGGCACTCATCGCCCTCCGCTACGAGACGGATATCTGCAACCGTCACCTCGCCGAAGTCACGCTTCGGATTGACATTTAGGAAGTGGAAATCTGCTTCGTTCGCCCCCGAGACGGCATTGTGCATGCGCATTGCCGTCTCATCGACCACGATATGTGTCCCCTTCCGTATGCCGATTGGGCTCATGAAGCCCGGAGAGCCGCCCGCCGCTCGTATGGCAGCTTCGTCCGCCATACGCAGGTCACGCGCCCCCGGGACGGCATTCGCAAGCTTGGTCTCATTGACCTCATGATCGCCGCGCAGGAACGCGAGGATGAGCGAATCGTCCTCTGTCTGATAGGCGACCGCCTTAATCGTCTTTTCCACGGGAATCTTCAGATATTCCGCAAGCAACGCAATCGTATGCGTACCGGGAGTCGCCACTTTCTCGAGCGGAAGCTCTGTCTCTGCAGGCGCATTGATCGGGCGCAGCGCTGCTTTTTCATCACTTGCCGCATAGCTGCATGCATCACAGCAAGCGATGCGCGACTCACCCTCGGGCGCAAGCACCGTAAACTCCTCGGAGCGCCCTCCGCCGATCGCGCCGCTGTCTGCCTCCACGACACGGAAATCGAGGCCGCAGCGCGTAAAAATGTTCGAATACGCCGCATACATCTTACGGTAGGACTCGTTCATTCCTTCAATATCTTCGTCAAAGGAATAAAGATCCTGCATAATAAACTCACGGCTGCGCATGATGCCGAAACGCGGACGCCGCTCGTCGCGGAATTTATCCTGAATCTGATAGAGCAAAACCGGCAGCTGCTTATACGAGCGCAGTTCATCACGCACGAGTGCCGTAATCATCTCCTCATGAGTCGGCCCCATGCAGAACTCGCGGTCATGGCGGTCCTTGATGCGGATCATCTCGGCGCCGTATGCGCCCCAGCGGCCGCTCTCCTCCCAAAGCTCGGACGGCTGGAGAATCGGCATCATAATCTCCTGTCCGCCGACCGCCTCCATCTCCGCGCGGATGATCTCCTCGATCTTTCGGATCGTACGCCATGCGAGCGGGAGATAGGTATACATCCCGCCGGCAGACTTGCGGATCAGTCCCGCGCGATACATGAGCCTATGGCTTGCGATCTCCGCCTCCGCGGGCGTGTTTCTGAGTGTGGGCGCATACAGATTCGTAGCTCTCATGACGTTTTGCGTTCCTCCAATATCGCATCAATTTCCCGAAACAGTTCGGAAAGCAAATCTTCTTCCTTTACCTTGCGGACAACCTCGCCCTTACGGAAGATGAGCCCCTCGCCGTTTCCGCCAGCAATGCCGACATCCGCACCGCGTGCCTCGCCTGGGCCGTTAACGACACAGCCCATGACAGCGACTTCAATCGGCTCCTCCATGCTGCGCAGGCGCTCTTCAACCTTCTCGGCAATCTCTACGAGATTGATGCTCGTACGCCCGCAGGTTGGACATGCCACGAGGGTCGGTCCGTATTCCTTTAGGCCAAGTGCCTTTAGAATCTCATTCGCCGTACGTACCTCGACCACAGGATCCCCCGTCAGCGAGATCCGGATTGTATCGCCGATGCCCTCGGCCAGCAGAGCACCCACGCCGACCGAGGACTTGATGATGCCAGTTCCTGCTGTGCCGGCCTCCGTGATGCCGAGATGCAGCGGATAGTCCACCCGCTCGCTCATCAAACGGTATGCCGCAAGGGTCAGCGGAACGTCGTGCGCCTTGAGGGAGATTTTCATATCGTAGAAATCCAGCTCTTCGAGCACACGTACGTGCTCCATCGCGGAAGCGACGAGCGCCTCCGCCGTAATGCCGCCGTATTTCGTGAGGATCTTATGATCGAGCGACCCTGCATTAACGCCAATGCGGATGGGAATCCCGCCCTCGCGTGCCGCCGCCACGACCTTTTTGACACGCTCCGTTCCTCCGATGTTCCCGGGGTTGATGCGCAGAGCGGAAATCCCCTGTGCCATTGCCTCAAGCGCGAGCTTATAATCAAAATGAATATCGGCAACGAGGGGTGTTTTCACCTGCCGAATGATATTGCCGAGATTCTTTGCCGCCTCCATATCGGGGACCGCAAGACGCACGATATCGCATCCCGCCGCTGCGAGCTCACGAATCTGCTGTACGGTCGCCTCCGTATCCGTTGTCTTTGTATTGCACATGGACTGCACGGAAATGGGCGCGCCGCCTCCGATGGGAATTGCTCCGATATGAATTTGCCGCGTTTTGCGGCGTTCATAAATTGGCATAGAGAGGGTCAGCCTCCTGCAAAGATACGGACAACGTCATTCTTCATCGCGAGCAGCATGAGCAGAATGATCAGCCCAACCCCCGCGTTTTGGATATAATGCATGACTTTGGGGCTCAGCGGCTTGCCGCGCACGGCCTCGACGCAGAGCGTCAGGAAATGCCCTCCGTCAAGTGCCGGCACGGGCAGCAGATTGATAATCGCAAGGTTGAGACTGAGGAGAGCTGCAAAGTTCAGCAGCGGCACAATCCCCATCTCTGCAACCTCGCCTGCCATCTGTGCAACGCCGATTGGTCCCGCGAGCTCCGATCCCGAGAGTTCGAGAATGATACGATAGAGTGCGTCGAACATCATCATGATGATCATTCCCGTCCGCTCAAGTGCCATGGAGATCGACTGGAAAAGGCCGGGATAACTGCTCTCATAGGCATTCACGATGCCGATATAGCCGCGCTGCTGCGCCGCATCGTAGTGCGGCATCACGCTCACCGTGAGTTCTTTTCCCGCACGATCCACCTGCATCGTCATCGGGACATTGCCGTGGTTTAAGCGGATGGCATCTACCATTTCCTGCCACGTTTCAACGGGCTGACCATCGATGGCGATAACACGGTCATTTGCCATGAGACCTGCCTCTGCCGCAGGATTCCCCACGAGCACTGTGCCGATAATCGGCTGCGGATTCGGCGTCTGCACGCCGGCAAAGAAAAAGATGCCGAAGAAGAGAACAATCGGCAGGATAAAGTTCATCGCTGAACCCGCAAGGATCACAATCATGCGCGAGAGAATCGGTTTGCGGCAGTAGCCGCGCTCGCCTGCATCGTTGTCATCCGGCGTCATTCCCGCAATATCGTTGAACCCGCCAAGCGGAACAACACGGATCGAATAGACCGTCTCCCCATAGCGAAAGCGTACGAGGCGCGGTCCGAAGCCGATCGCGAATTCATCTACGCGCATGCCGGTCAGCTTTGCTGTAATAAAATGCCCGAGCTCATGTACAAAGACAAGCAGCCCAAAGACAAATATTGTCGCGACAATTTTTTCTAGCATCCGAACTCCTTTTTATCGAAGTACAAAATATATCGTATAGTAATAGACAAGCGGCGCAGTAAAAAGCACGCTGTCAAAGCGATCCCAGATGCCGCCGTGTCCTGGAATAATCGCCCCCGAATCCTTGATTCCCGTATGGCGCTTCATCATGGACTCCACGAGATCGCCAAGCGTACCGAGCACGGCGATTGCCGCTCCGAGGCCCGCCATCTGAGGCAGCGGCATATGCAGGAGGTATCCAATACCTGCAACAGTCACTGTCGTACCAATAAGCCCTCCGAAAAATCCCTCAATGGTCTTGTTCGGACTGATCGCTGGCGCGAGCTTATGCGATCCGACCGTATTTCCTGTAAAATATGCAAAGCTGTCGCTTGCCCATGTTCCAATAAACATAACCCAGACCATTGCCGTTCCAAGATCGAACGTCTCAATCGGCGTCACATACGTACCGCCCGAAAGATAGCGCAGCATGATGAGGTGGGCAAACGGGAGTCCGATGTAACAGATTCCGGCGACGGAAATACACGCGTCCGGCACTGATACGTCGCCGCGAAGCAAAACCGACGTCAGCAGCGCAAGCAGAGAAGAAGCCGTAACGGCCAGCAGGATCATATCCAGCTGCCCCGTATAGGCACCGTAGAGCATTCCTCCGATGCCGAGCAAACCTGAAAAAAGTGCAGGATTTCCCCCGCGGCGCGAAAAGGCGCGTGTAAATTCAAACCATGCAAGCACAGCAAGCACTGCCGCAGCAATGGAAAACGTCGTTCCTCCCCGCTGAATGACATATGCAGAGATGCCAATGCCGACGATTCCGGAAATCATACGTGTAATCAAAAACAGCCTCCCATTTATCCTTCTGCAGACAGCCCGCCGAACCGGCGGCTCCGTCCTGCAAAATCCTCAATGGCGCGTGCAAATTCTTCCGGCGTAAAGTCCGGCCAATACGTATCGGTAAAGTAAAGTTCCGCGTAGGCAGACTGCCAGAGAAGGAAATTGCTGAGCCTGAGATCGCCGCTCGTACGAATGAAGAGATCGACAGGAGGATCTCCCGCCGTATCAAGCGCATGGGAAAAAATCTCCTCGTCGATTTCCTCAGCGGTGATCTCCCCCGCCGCTGCGCGTTCAGCAAGCGTACGCGCAGCGCGCAGGATCTCATCCTGACTGCCGTAATTCGCAGCCAAGTTAAAATGAATGCCGGTATTGTCCGCCGTACGCTCTTCCGCTTCCTGCATGCGGCGCAGAAAACGATCCGTAAATCGATCACGGCGCCCGATGAAGCTGATACGCACGTTTTCCGCGTGCATCTCCGCAATCTCCTTCGTAAGGAAGGAATCAAACAGGTTCAGAAGGAAATCGACCTCAATCTTCGGCCGCTTCCAATTTTCAGTGGAAAACGCATAGACCGTAAGGACCTCAATCCCCATATCCGAAGCCGCGCGCACAATACGCTTGAGCGTATGTGCCCCGGCTTCATGGCCTGCCGAGCGCGAACGTCCCTGCGCCTTTGCCCAGCGTCCATTCCCGTCCATGACGATAGCGACATGGCGCGGCATACTTGTGCGGTCAAGCATGAAGTCAGACGGATCCGTCCTCTCAGAGAGTACAGACGCGTTCTTCCCGCCGCCAAATATCTTTCTCCACATCGTTATCCCTTCCGTCCTCCTCTGCACCGGCATCGCTCCGATATTCGACCAAAACACCCCTCCGGCGTTTACCGAAAGGGGTCACGCCCGCTCAGCGGGAAAGTCCTCTTCATACGCGGCGACCGACGCACTCCGCATCGGAGAGGATACGAGCGTAACCGTGCATTCTCCGCTGTGCTGGTGCATTCGGATAACATAGAGTTCTGCTTCGTCAACGGGAAAGAAATTGCGCGGAGAATGCGTCTTCTCCGCCGCATAAGAGATCCCTTCCGCTTCAAGCGCATTCCTGGCAGTATCCCACGGATATGCTAAAAAGAGTTCCGGCGTCAAATCTCCATGACCTCTTTTTCTTTTGATGCGCGCATTTCTTCCATCTGCTTCACAAATTTATCAACAAGCTTCTGCACGGAGTCCTGACCGCGCTTGGACTCATCCTCGTTGATCTCCTTATCCTTTTCGAGCTTCTTGATTGCCTCATTTGCATCGCGGCGGATATTGCGCAGGGCAACCTTTGCCTCCTCCGTCTTCTTGCCGACCGTTTTAATGAGCTCCTTGCGGCGCTCCTGCGTCGGCTGCGGAACAGCCAGACGAATCACCGTACCGTCCGAATTCGGTGAGAGCCCGAGATCTGACTTGGAGATTGCAATCTCAATATCGTGCAGAATCTCTTTCTCCCATGGCGTAATGACGATCATATGAGGTTCCGGCACCGTTACCTTGGCCAGCTGGTTCACCGACGTCGGCGTCCCATAGTACGGCACCATCACCTTATCCAGCAGGTTCGGCGTCGCACGCCCCGCCCGCAGGGATGAGAACTCCCGGCGAAGCACGTCAATCGCCTTGTTCATGCTTTCTTCGTGTTTCGATAAAATCTCCTTGATCATACTGCTTCGCCTCCTACGGTTGTTCCAATCGGTTCGCCGAACGATGCACGCGCAATATTCGCATGATCGTCAATATTAAACACCACAATTGGGATCTTGTTTTCCATGCAGAGACTTGTCGCCGTAGCGTCCATAACGGCAAGTCCTTTCTGAAGGATATCAATATAACTCAGCGTTTCAAAACGCTTTGCATCGGGGTTCTTGTTCGGATCGGCATCATAGATGCCGTCTGTTCCCTTCTTTGCCATGAGGATCACATCCGCCTCAATCTCTGCCGCGCGGAGCGCTGCCGTTGTATCCGTTGAGAAATACGGATTGCCCGTCCCCGCACCAAAGATCACAACGCGCCCCTTCTCCATGTGACGGATTGCACGGCGGCGAATATAAGGTTCGGCAACCTGACGCATCTCGATCGCGCTCTGCACGCGCGTATCGACATCCTGATTTTCCAGTGCATCCTGCAGTGCAAGCGCATTCATCACCGTTGCCATCATGCCCATATAATCCGCAGTCGTTCGATCCATTCCTTTGGCGCTTCCTGCAAGACCGCGCCATATATTGCCGCCTCCGACCACGATCGCGACATCAATCCCGTGATCCCGCACTCTCTTGATCTGTGTGGCAATATCCTCAACAACAGCGGGATTGATGCCAAAGCCCTGATCTCCCGCCAGAGCTTCTCCGCTGAGCTTCAAAACGACACGGCGATATTTCGCTTCCACGATGACTCCTCCTGTTTGTTCTTTGCGCCATTATAGCATACTTTACGCTGTCTGTCTGCAAAAAAGGGGCGCTATGCGAGGCAAAAATATGCCCCGCATAACAGCCCCTTCTTCTTCTGTTCTTACTGCATCTGTGCGGCAACCTCAGCAGCGAAATCTTCCTGCTTCTTCTCAATGCCCTCGCCCAGCTGGAAACGCGTAAACCTCTTCACCCCAACCGAACCGAGCACGGCGGAAACTTTCTGCTCAGGATCCTTTACAAACTTCTGCTCAAGCAGACAGACCTCTTCGTAAAACTTATTGATGCGCCCTTCGACCATCTTCTCCACGATCTTCTCGGGCTTACCTTCTTCAAGTGCCTGCTTGCGCAGTACTTCCTTCTCATGCTCGATATCATCTGCCGTCACGCCCGAGCGGTCAACCGCAATCGGTGCTGCCGCCGCGATCTGCATCGCGATATCCTTGCCAAGCTGTTCATCTCCGCCCGAGAGCTCCACGAGGACGCCGATCTTTCCGCCCATATGGATATAGGTCGCAACGCGCCCTGCCCCCTCATAGCGCGCAAAACGGCGCAGTGAAATCTTCTCGCCGATCGTCGCAGTCGCCTCTGTAATGAGAGCGGCAACCTCCTTGCCGTCAAGCGTGCTCGCATTCAGCGCATCCAGATCCACAGGATTCGTCTCAGCGATGTGCTTTGCGATCTTTGCGCTCAGCGCGCGGAACTGCTCGTTTCCTGCAGCAAAATCCGTCTCGCAGTTGATCTCGACGATAGCGCCAGCCTTTGCATCTGCAGAAAGATATGCCGTCACAGCACCCTCAGCCGCGATGCGGCCTGCCTTTTTTTCCGCCTTTGCGATGCCCTTCTCACGCAGATAGTCGATTGCCGCCTTCATATCACCGTTGGTTTCTGCAAGTGCTTTCTTGCAGTCCATCATCCCCGCGCCTGTGCGCTCACGCAGTTCCTTTACCATTGCAGCTGTAATTGCCATGATCATTCCTCCCAAAGATATATTTTCACGAAAAAAGGGCAAGGGATAACAGTCCCTTACCCCTCAAAAATTCTTTTACTCAGCGGCAGCTTCTTCCGAAGCTCCCCCCTGACTGCCTTCGAGCACAGCATCCGCCATGCAGCCTGTAAGAAGTTTTACCGCACGGATGGCATCGTCATTTCCGGGAATCACATAGTCGATCTCATCCGGATCGCAGTTCGTATCGACGATCGCAACAATTGGGATGTTCAGTTTGCGTGCCTCAGCAACTGCAATGCGCTCCTTGCGCGGATCAACGACGAAGAGCGCGCCCGGCAGACGGTTCATATCCTTAATTCCGCCCAGATAGCGCTCGAGTTTCTCCTTCTCGTGGCGCAGCCCCTGCACCTCTTTCTTCGTCAGCAGGTCGAATGTCCCGTTCTCCTCCATCTCCTCGAGCGTCTTGAGGCGATGAATGCGGCGCTGAATCGTCTGGAAGTTCGTCATCATGCCGCCGAGCCAGCGCTCATTGACATAGAACATATTTGCACGCAGAGCCTCCTCGCGGATCGCCTCCTGCGCCTGTTTCTTCGTTCCGATGAAGAGAACAGACTTGCCTTCCTGCGCAACGCTGCGGAGAAAGTTATACGCCTCGTCCACCTTGCGCACCGTCTTCTGCAGATCGATGATATAGATACCGTTGCGCTCCGTGAAGATGTAACGCGCCATCTTCGGGTTCCAGCGGCGCGTCTGATGTCCGAAATGGACGCCTGCCTCCAGAAGCTGCTTCATAGAAATCACTGCCATTGAAAATACCTCCTGTTGTTCTTCCGCGTTCCTCATCCGCCGTACCACCGCAGAACACGGCACAGAACGGCTATCGGAAGCGCGTGCTTTTTCACACTGCGGGATATTATAGCATAAGAACACACACAAAACAATGCCCGCAAAAAAAATTGCACAAAAATAGAGAGCACATCGGCTCTCCATTTCCTGATTTACGTCGAAATGAACAGAGTTAAATTGCCGCAGCCATCGTCTCAGTCACATCCACACCTTTCGGTGCGTAGAAGATGATCGTACTCGATACCACGCGTGCCGTTCCATGGAGCACATAACAGGCGCCGTTCAGAAAATCACAGACACGACGCCGCTCTGCATCGTTCAGGCAGTCGAAGTTGACCGCGACAGCAATCCCCCGCTTGAGCTGAACAACAGCTGGAGCCGCATCATCATAACGGCGCGGGCGGTGAATACGAACCTTGAGTTCAGCGACCTTTGTCGTATGAACTGTCAGCGGCGTCCCGCCGTCTCCGGTTAAAGACGTACGCACCGTCGAGAAAGAACTGCCATAGCCAAGTGCAGAGAACGCTACTGTCCCGCCATTGGCGACACGGCGCTCGGAGACTGCTGCACGTTCTGTGCGCGCAGCTACCTGCTGCGCATTCTGTTCTTCGTGCAGATCTGCTTCATACTCCTCTTCCTCGGCAATCGGTATAAATGAGTCCACCACGTGTGAGACCATATCCTTCACGCGTGAAAAGAATGAATTCGCACCCATTTACCTCTTCCTTCCTCCATAAATTTACCGTCATCAAAAATTAGTGACAGGTCCTCATTTTTACTAATGCAGACATACTATCATATTTCTTTCAGAAATGCAAGCGCTTCACGGCTAAACTTATTATTTTCCAAGAAATATCTGCATTTTCTTCGAAATTCGACTTATTTTCGAGCATTTTTTGCCGCGCGCCCGCGTGCCGTACGATCGAGAATCGCTTTGCGCAGGCGGATGTTTTCCGGGGTTACTTCAACCAACTCATCGTCATTGATGTACTCGAGCGCCTGCTCCAAGCTCAGAATGCGCGGCGGGGTAAGGCGAATCGCTTCATCCGAAGCAGACGTACGCATATTCGTGACGTTCTTCTTCTTGCACGGATTGATATCCATATCGATGTCGCGTGCGTTTTCGCCTACGATCATCCCCTCATAAACCTGCTGCCCCGGTGAGATAAACATCGTCCCGCGATCCTGCAGAGAGAAAATGCCGTAGCCTGTCGTCTCGCCCTGCTCAAACGCAACCAGAGATCCGTGTGAACGGCCGCTCATATCCCCCTTGTACGGCACATATCCGTGAAAGATATGATTCATGATGCCGTTTCCCTTCGTGCTCGTGAGGAGCTCCGAGCGAAACCCGATCAGCCCGCGGGCCGGAATGAAGAACTCCATGCGAATATAACCCGAGAGCTCCGTCATATTCGACAGTTCCGCCTTACGCGTGCCGAGCGCCTCCATGACAGCCCCCATGTATTCCTGCGGCACCTCGACCGTCAGATTCTCCATCGGCTCGCACTTCTGTCCATTGATCGTCTTATAGACAACCTCCGGCTTTCCGACCTGCAGCTCATATCCTTCGCGGCGCATCTGCTCAATCAAAATCGAGAGATGCAGCTCACCGCGTCCCGAAACCTTGAACACATCCGCAGAGTCCGTCTCCTCGACATGCATTGCCACATTCGTCTCAATCTCCTTGAAGAGGCGATCGCGCAGATGCCGCGATGTCACAAACTGGCCCTCGCGTCCTGCAAAGGGACTCGTATTGACGCCGAATGTCATGGAAAGCGTCGGCTCATCGATATTAATCGTCGGCAGCGCCTCCGGATTTTCCGCATCCGCTACCGTATAGCCGATACTCACATCGCCAAGGCCTGTCAAAGCGACAATCTCGCCCATGCCTGCCACATCTGCATCGACACGCTTGAGACCTTGATAGACATAAACCTTGCCGACTTTTGCCTTTGTCTCATGATCACCGCTGATAACGACCACATTCTGATTTGGGCGGACAGAGCCGCGGATAATACGGCCAATCGCCACGCGCCCCACATAGTCGTCTGCCTCCAGCGTTGTCACCATCATCTGCAGAGGACCATCCAGATCCCCCTGCGGCGCCGGAATTTCCTTGACAATCGTCTGCATCAGAGGCTCAAGATTGTCGTTCTGGTCCTCCATCTCAAACTTTGCAATACCGTCGCGTGCTGTTGCATAGATCACAGGGAAATCGAGCTGATCGTCGTCTGCATCGAGCTCCATGAAGAGTTCAAGGACTTCATCATAGACATCGTCCACGCGCTGATCGGGGCGGTCGATTTTATTGATGACCACAATCGGCTTGAGTTTCTGCTCAAGGGCCTTACGCAGGACGTACTTAGTCTGGGGCATCGGCCCCTCAAATGCGTCGACGAGCAGGAGGACGCCGTCTACCATATTGAGAACACGCTCCACCTCACCGCCAAAATCTGCATGCCCAGGCGTATCCACAATATTAATCTTGATCCCGTCGTAGAGAATTGCCGTATTTTTCGAGAGTATCGTAATACCGCGCTCACGCTCGATATCACCCGAGTCCATCACGCGCTCACCGACCTGTTCATTCGAGCGGAACACATGGCTCTGACGCAGCATCGCATCCACCAATGTGGTCTTACCGTGATCAACATGGGCAATAATTGCGATATTACGCAGCTTTTCATTCGTCGTCATATATTAAATGTGCCTCCCTAAATACCCGTTCCAAAAAGATAGCGTGTCTATCTTATTATAGCACGCCGTCTTTGTCAACAATTATTATGAGCAGATGCTATAAATTCCACTTCCATGCATACAAAAAGAGCCCCCACATAGTGAGAGCTCCGTTTTGCTGATTATTTGCTCTTATTCTGAGCTTCCACCGAACGCTGCCAACTCTTATAGAATTGCTCCGAGAGCGCTGAGAACGTTGCCACCGTATTTCCGTCCGACTTATTTGCACGAATCTCGTAGGTATAAAGAAGTTCATTTGAGCCCGCGCGATAAACATCGAAAAAGAACGTCGTACGGCTGTTGTTTGCAACCGTCAAGATAATGTAGGCATCTGCGAACGATGCGACATTATCCTTGAATTCCTTTGCTGCCTCACGGCGCGGAAGAGCTTTGATATCGATCCCCTTGCTCGCCTGAATACCGCTTGCAACCGCATCATAGGTCACAATATTAGCTCGGGTCACACGGCTCGCATCTGAAACGACCTGTGTCAGAATCTCAAGTGAGGGCGCGGTATCTTCGACCTGAACATAGAGAGGAGCCCCAACGGCAAGACGATTGACATTCGTGATGACAGCACCTTCCGGCAGCGTCACCTTATCAGAGTAGGCGGACGCACCTGCCTGCACAGCAAATAATGTAAGGCATAGAACAAGCGCCATCTGGACGAATCTCTTCATGGATATATCTCCTCCTTAAAACCTTAGCAAAACATTGCTCATCATGTTTTTGTCATTCTACACCATTATACCGTATTTGACAAGCAAAAGAAGATAAGCAGGCACAAAAAGACCGTATCGTTTTCGATACGGTTGATCTCAATGGCAGGGGCAGTAAGACTTGAACTCACAACCTACGGTTTTGGAGACCGTTGCTCTACCAATTGAGCTATACCCCTAATGGGGCGACTTATGGGGATCGAACCCATGCATGCTGGAGCCACAATCCAGTGTGTTAACCACTTCACCAAAGCCGCCATTATAAAATTTTATAAAGAAACTCGTGAACCACGCGATTCACGAGTCCCTTGAGCGGCAACTACCTAGTCTCCCGCGCCGTCTCCAGCGAAGTACCCTCGGCCTCTGAACGCTTAACTGCTGTGTTCGGAATGGGAACAGGTGGTTCCGTTCAGGCATCATCACCGCATTATGAGTGCTTGT
>NZ_GG749280.1:599952-629566 GCF_000160555.1 Centipeda noxia ATCC 43541 | reverse complement strand
TACTCCTCGATAGCTCAGTCGGTAGAGCGTCTGACTGTTAATCAGAATGTCACTGGTTCGAGTCCAGTTCGAGGAGCCATTTTTGCATTTACAGCAGCGCAGCTGTTTAATGGATAGTTGGGGTATAGCCAAGTCGGTTAAGGCACGGGACTTTGACTCCCGCATCCGTTGGTTCGAATCCAACTACCCCAGCCAATTTATCCTCTTTTTTAGCGGATTACGTGGCGCTGATAAAGGTTCACTAGCTCAGTTGGTAGAGCATCTGACTTTTAATCAGAGGGTCCCGGGTTCGAGTCCCGGGTGAGCCACCACTTTTCTTTTCTATCATGACTCACTAGCTCAACTGGCAGAGCAACTGACTCTTAATCAGTAGGTTCACGGTTCGATTCCGTGGTGGGTCACCATTATGGGCGATTAGCTCAGCTGGGAGAGCGCTTGCCTTACAAGCAAGATGTCGGCAGTTCGATCCTGTCATCGCCCACCATACATACGCACGGAAGCACTGGTGAATTCAGCGATTCCTAACGGCCCGGTAGTTTAGTTGGTTAGAATGCCGCCCTGTCACGGCGGAGGTCGTGGGTTCAAGTCCCATCCGGGTCGCCATTTTGTATTTTATTATGCCTCGGTAGCTCAGTTGGTAGAGCAGGGGACTGAAAATCCCCGTGTCAGTGGTTCGATTCCGCTCTGAGGCACCACTCAGTTTACAGCGTCTGCGGCATGCGCCGCTTGTGCACTGCTGCTGGCGTAGCTCAATCGGTAGAGCAGCTGACTTGTAATCAGCAGGTTGGGGGTTCAAGTCCTCTCGCCAGCTCCACGCGGGTGTAGCTCAATGGTAGAGCCCCAGCCTTCCAAGCTGGTCACGTGGGTTCGATTCCCATCACCCGCTCCATTATTGCCTATGCGCCGGGGTGGCGGAACAGGCAGACGCAGGGGACTTAAAATCCCCCGATCGAAAGATCGTACCGGTTCGATTCCGGTCCTCGGCACCACATATTCACAAACACTTTGTCACGCGGTCGTGGCGGAATTGGCAGACGCGCTACTTTGAGGGGGTAGTGTTCACAAGACGTGTGGGTTCAAGTCCCACCGACCGCACCATCGGTTATCCCCGGGCAGGCAGCCCGACAATTATAGAGTCACGCGGTCGTGGCGGAATGGCAGACGCGCTAGCTTCAGGCGCTAGTGATGGCAACATCGTGGAGGTTCAAGTCCTCTCGACCGCACCATAAGCACAGAAGCGGGCATGTCGGCGTATGAACGACGCACAGGCTCGATGGAATCACGCAGTCAATGACGGCACAGCCATTGTTGACTTCCATAAATATATGCGGTTGTGGCGGAATTGGCAGACGCGCTACTTTGAGGGGGTAGTGTTCACAAGACGTGTGGGTTCAAGTCCCACCAACCGCACCATTTCGGAAAATCGCCGCTGTGGGAGACCACGGCGGTTTTTGTGTATTTTAGCCGTTCCGATGTTCTTCTGAAAGGATCATCAAGAGCGTACCGGACAACGGGACGGGCTCTTGTCGGCCGAAAGAATGTTGAATTTTTAAGTTGACTTTTGTTGCCGGGGGCTTTAGAATGAGCCACCAGTCGCGCTGATTTTATTGTTTTTTGGAAAGGAAAATATGATATGGCAGAACTGCTGAAAAAGACGGAGGTGGAGGCCGAACATCTGGAAAAGGAAGCGGCACAGCTTGGGAAAGGGGCGATGCAAAATAAGATGAAAATTGTCGGGGCGATTGCTTCCGGCTTGTCTATCTGTATGTATGTCTCCTATATTCCGCAAATTATTGGAAATTTGTCCGGTCATCAGGGAGATTGGATCCAGCCGTCGGTTGCGTTCATCAACTGCACGATGTGGGTGGCATACGGATTTTTCCGAGAGCATCGCGAATGGCCGCTTGTTCTCGCGAACCTCCCGGGAATCATCTTTGGACTGACGGCCGCGATTACCGCCCGTATGTAGTCGTATCAACGGTCAGAAACAGGGGACAGCTCATCCGCGTGATGGGCTGTTTTTTTATGCTGCAAGAGAGAGATTTATGGGGGCCCTTTTCCAGAGGCATGACACCCGGACCAAGCGTGTATCTCGAAAAGTGGTATGATATAGGGAACACGTATGGCAAGGCGCAAAAGTTCTGGTCGTTGCCTCTGTATTTTCAAAGAGAAAACGGGTATAATAGAGAGAAAATTTTTGAAAAGGAGATGCGGTGATGCATATCGGGCGGATTTTCTTGTTTCTCTGCATTTTTCTTACGCCCCTGCATGTGATTGCGGCTCCTGCGGATCTCACGTCTTTGCTTTTCGTGAGCGCGGCGGCGTCGGAGGCTGCGTATGCGGGCGAGCTGCCGGAGCTTGTGCGTGCGCGGCTCGCAGCGGCGGGCTGGCGGATCGAAGGATATGAGACGCCGGGACACGGCGGGACGGTCGGGCGGTTCTTCCATATGGTGCGGACGGCATCGGACGGGACGGATGTTCATTTCATCGCCTTCCCGGGCACGGAGCGCGGGAGCGATGTGTGGACGGATCTGCGCCTCGGGCGGGCGGTGTTCGGCGGGAGCAGTCCGAGTGAGTTTCTGGAGATGCGGAATGAGTCTGCTGCGGAGCGCAAGGATATGCCGCTGGTGCACCGCGGTTTTCTGGACTACTGCCAAGCAGCGCTGTTTACAGATGCTCTGCCCGCCTATGGGAACCGTACGGCCGGTGAGGCGATTGCGGAAGATCTGCGCGGACATCCCGGAACAAAACTCTATCTCGCAGGGCACAGTCTCGGCGGAGCGGCTGCGATCCTCGCTGCAGCGCGGCTTGCGGATATGGGGGTGCCTGCGGAGCAACTGATTGTAACGACGTTCGGTTCGCCTGCGGTAGGGAATGCGGCATTTGTGCGCACCTATGAGGGGAAATTTACGCTGTATCGCGTGGTGATGAGCGGCGATCCGATGAAGAATCTCCTGGCTGCGCCGCTGGGCTTTCGTCAGTTCGGTGAGCGGATCGCGTGGACGCCTGCGCGGAGTGTTGCAGCGTTCCCTCATGCGATGACGGTCTATGTGGATGCGGCGATTCGCCAGCTCTATGATGCGTATGGAGGCGACAGTGCGTTCCTCTTCCTCATGGGGCAGCCGAATCGTGCGGAGGGGCGCACGGTCTATGTGGCGCCGATCGAGGCGGCGCTCGATGATTCCCTGGCAGAAGATGCGCCCTATATGAAGGCGGTTCTGCGCGATGCTCTGCATGTGCGCAATGCATCCGTCGTGTTCGCGGCGGGCGGCGGCGGGTTGTCGGAGAATGGCCTGCTGAGCGGACTGCATGCCCACCTTTCGGCGGCACGCGAGGCCGGAGCGGAGCAGATGGTGGCCTATCGGATTGCCGGGGCAAAGGTGCGTGATACGCGCGAGACATATCGGCTGACGCTGGAGCGCGCGGTCTACGATATGGAGGGCAATCTCGTTGCGGCGGGTTCGCACTCGGCGACGACGGGGGAACTGACGCCGATCGAGACGGTGCTCTATTTGTTCGCGCAGGACTGACGATCAGATGGGACCTCTTTTCCTCCCGATCTGTGTCAACAAGTTCTCCGCATAGGTTCCGCTGTGTATTCGGGTTGTTTCCTTGGCAGGACGAAACATCTGCGCCAATCGGAACAGAATCATTGCAACGGTAAGTGCTGTCAATACGATTTAAGGAAGGAAGAAACTATGCTTGCGGAGGATCTTTGGCGGCTGTTTGACATCATTGGGACGCTTGCCTTTGCCGTGTCGGGAACACTGGTCGGGATCTCGCGCCGCATGGATATCTTCGGCATCTCGGTGCTGGCACTCGCGACGGCGGTGGGCGGCGGCATGGTGCGTGATATGCTCGTCGGCATTACGCCGCCGATGGCGCTGCGCAACACGACGAATTTTCTCCTGTCGGTGGGTGTGGCACTCTTGACTTCTCTGCTCTATCAGCGGACGGCACTGCACCATATGCGCCGCAGGCGCCTTCTGACGATGTTCAATGTGTCGGATACGATCGGGCTGGCCGCCTTTACGATTACGGGGGCGCTGACGGGTGTGCGCTTTGGCGGGGATGACAGCTATGTCCTGCCGGTTTTGCTTGCGGCGACGACGGCGGTCGGGGGCGGCATGATCCGCGATGTGCTCGCGCAGCGCATGCCCGTTGTGCTCTACGCCGAGGTCTATGCGGCAGCGTCGCTCGCCGGGGCGTTCGTGTTCTGCATGCTGCGCTTTACGCTCGGCGTGGAGGCGGACTCGTGGCTCGCGTTCACTCTCGTACTGCTCATCCGATTCGCTGCGATCCGCTGGAACTGGAGTCTCTACCATCCGCGCCCGCCGAGGCGCCGTCATGACGGAAAAGCGGAGAAATAGCGGGGCGCTTTGCAGCACAAAAACCCATGCGCATATGATATTTGTCATAAAGCGCATGGGTTTTTTGCGTTAGAGTATCAGTAAAAGGGAATGCTTTGGAAGGATGCCGCCTCAGCGAATGAAGACGACGTTGGTCGCGTCGAGGAAGCCGGTTGCGCCGTTCTCGATGAGGACGCGGCGTGCATCCTCGGCAGAGAGAACCGGATTGGCGCCGCCGTCGACGCCGATGGCGCGGATGCGCAGCGGATTGCTGCCGGCGCGTGTTGCGTCGGACTCATTGCGGACGTAGGCCGCCATGCCGTTTGCGACGACCTTGTCGCTGTCGAGGTTCTTGTAGCCGTAGATCGGGCGGCCGTTTTCCGCCTTTACGACCGGGCTCATGACGGGACGCAGGCCCATGCCGCGGCAGTCGATGATGACGCCCGTGTAGCCGCCGACCGCACGGCCGGACGGTGCGCTGTCGGCAGAGCTGGTGGAGGGGCTGCGGCGCGCAGGTGCGGCGGGGGTTGTGCGGCCCCAGTCATGGCTGCGGTCCCAGCGGTCATAGGTGCCGTAGCCCGTCGTATCATAGTCGCGGGAACGGTAGGGATCGTAGACGCTGTCGGGGCTGGCCCAGCGCTCGCGCGTCGTGTTCGGGGTAAAGACGGAGCCTGCAAGTGAGCTGACGCCGAACACCGGGACCTCGAGGGTGACCGTGTAGGCGCCGTCGCGCAGCGCCTTCTCCTCGACGATGCGCGCGCCGCGGACGACTGCGCTGACGTGGGTGCGGACGGTGTCGTTCGTGACCATCATGTTCTCCACCGTCGTAGAGGCGTCAACGTCCACGCCGCGGATCTGCTCCGCAAGCTGGCGATAGGCGTCGGCGATGGCGGCACGGCGTGCGAGTGCACGTGCCTGTGCAGCGCTGACGGTGTTCGGCGGCGCAATGCCCGTGCCCTCCGCGCGGATGCGCCCGCCGTCCCAGTCCGTCGCTGCCTCGGCTGCGGGCAGCGAGAACACTGCGAGCGCGAGCACAAGCACGCCGGCAACAATGGATTTTGCAAAATGCATAAATCTTCCTCCTTGAGTCTGTGATTTTATGAGAGATCTTTCTAGATGGAATATCGCAGAGAAAGGATAGAAGATCATGAAACGGGGGTTAGTATTTCGTGAGATTGCGCGCAAGGAGATCCTTATTTGCCTGCGGGGATTTCTGCCGGCACCGCCGTTTGGAGCATGTGCTGTGCGAGCGCATATTCGCGGTCGCCCTCGGTCAGCGGCGTGCCGTTCGCAGCGGCGATGATGTTCAACGACTCCGCTGTTGACTTTGCATGGCTGAGATCGGGCAGCTGTGCGCCGCTGATCCGCATGAGCGGGTGGTCGTCGGCGTCGTAGATGAAGAAATTGAAGTCATTCGCGAATGATTTCGTAGCATCTTTCTTGTGAACGATCTCAAACGCAAGTGACATGACGACCTGTTTCCCATTGGACAAATGGTATCGTTTGGCATTGCGGCTGTCTACGGTGCGAAACCAACGTATGGGGTATCCCGTTCGGATGGTGCTCTCGGAACGCGCCTCTCTTCCCTCGGTGACGACGAGCTGCAGGTTCGGCAGCCCAAGCATGCCGCCGAATATTTCGCTCAGCATCGTCATGGGCTGGTCGACGGGCGGGAGCTTGTCGAGGGGGAGGTCTTTATATAATGCATTATCTTTTGTAATCGCTCTGCATTCATCGACCGAAAGGGGGACTTTTTTGGCATTTTCTGCCTCGGCATCAATATGCCGCCAGAGTGCTGCTTCTGCCTCCTCCCGGGAATTATACTCCTCTATGGTGACCCCGTCATTGGCGGCGGATGTGTCCGGCCCCGTCCCTACGCCATAACCAGTCTTTGCACTTGCCGTAGACGCAAGGCATAGGAACAAAGCGGCGGCGACAGCCGTGCGGGTGCGTGCATTCATATACGTTCCTCCAATCTGTCTCATGCCGCTTATTATAGCAGAGCCGGCGGAAGAATAACAGGAGGTATGAGAGAATTTCAGAAATAAGATTGCAAATAGAAAATGTTTATACTATAATAAAAAACATATGGCGGGGAATGAGATCCCGCTGAAATTTTTGTTTTCGATGGGAGGATATCCGATGAAGAAAAAGTTTATGGCAGCTCTGCTCGGTGCAGCGATGGGACTCGGCATGTATGCGGCTCCTGCGGATGCGCATGGGGTCTTCTATGCAAACCGTGTCGACACGAAGGCGCTCGTGCTGGGCGAGGGTCCGCTCGACAATGCGTATGATCCGGCGTGTGTGCAGCGCATCGATGCCTACGATGTGAACTTCCAGCCGACGACGGTCGAGCGCGTGAACGGCGAGAAGAATATTACGATCGTGCCCGGCGATGATCTCGGCGTGACGGCGACGTTCTTCGACTACGGTTATTTTGCAAAGACGACGGACGGCAAGGTCATCCCGACCCGCGACTACTCGAACATCGAGAATCTCGTATCGGTGACCTATGCGTACAAGTACAACGTGCACTATTGGAGCCCGAATGTAAAGCCAGCGGGGATCTATAACGTTCCCATCCAGATCGTGCCGGCGGTGAATCCGCTGACGCTGCGCCGCGGCGATACGCTCCAGCTGCGCATCTACAAGGACGGCGCGCCCTATGCGAACGCGCCCGTGATCGCGGACGTGCTGGGCGATCTCACGACAGAGACGCAGGCGGACGCGAACGGCTACGTCTCCGTGCGCATTGCAAACAACGGACTCAACGTCATCGGTGTCGAGGTCGGCTTCCCGACGGATACCCCGAACGTGACGAAGAAAATCTTCAGCTCTCTCTCGTTCATCATCCCGGCAGAGTAAAAAGAACTGCCATTGAAGAACGCGCAGCTGCGTGAGCAGCTGCGCGTTTTGTTTTATACAATATGATATTTTTTCCACGGGATCTGGTCGAGGCGGACGCTGCGGAGAAAGTCAGCGATGTCCTTGCGGCCGTAGTACTGCGGATGGCCGTCCGGCGTGAGGCTCATGAGGATGATGGGCATGCCGGGGAAAAAGCGCATGAGCGCTCTTCTTGTCTGCGTGGATTTGATGGTGTAGCGCGTGACGCTCGGATCGACGTGGATGACGGCAAAGGTCACGCCCTTCTCGATGATGACGGCGCCTTCGATGGTCATGCGATTCCCCCTCTCTGCGTTCCGCCTATTTTAACAGACGCGTCGGCCCAATACAATAATAAATTGAGCGGACCGATTAAAATAAGGTTGCGGAAAGAGAGAAAACCCCGTATAATAAATACAGCAGCGGAAATCGCGCGAGCGAACCCCGCTGCACCCGATGTCCTATTGACGGAAGATTTGAATAAGTTCTCCACGTATAATGTATACATTTGTGGAAGGATTTTTAATTTTTTTGTCGAATGGTCTAAGGGTACTGATATTCAACGATGACTGCGTCTGCGGCGTCCGACTCGGTGCTTTTTTATGTGCCGGGCCGGTTTTCTTACGTCTCGGAGGAGGTCGGAGGAGGAATATGAGCAGGTTTTTATCGGGGTATCTCAGGCAGATCGGCTGGTCGTTCGCTGCTGCGGCGCTGCTCGGCGGCGTGCTGCTCCTCGTCATGGGGGAGCTGGCGCGCATCGGGGCGCTGCTGGCGGGTGCGGCTGCGGCGGCGCTGTACTTTTGGCAGCTGGCGCAGCGTCTCCTGCGCGCCTCGCGCGGCACTGCTGCGGCAGGGCGCGTGCAGGTGCAGCTCGGCCTCGTGTTGATGCTGGCGCTGATCTTCGCGGTCCTCTGGGCGGCGAGCACGATGGGCGCACAGCATTTCTACGCGGCGGTCGGCGGGTTTTTCCTGCTGCACGCGGTGATGATGACGCAGCTGATTGTCCGCGAGATGCGTTCCGATAAGCAGCACACTGGGGATTCACCCCAAGGGAGGTAGAGGTTATGCACGAAATTGGTGTTCGCGAGGCCGTGCAGATCGCCGGATTTACCTTCAATTCGCAAACGCTTGTGATGACGTGGATCTCGATGGTTGTCGTCCTTTTCATCGGCTGGTTGGCAGTGCGCAATCTAAAAATTGTGCCCACATCCAACTGGCAAGTGATGTTGGAAATGATCATTGACTCGCTGCACGAACAGGCGGAGGAGAGCATGGGAGCGCGCGGACGGGGATTCCTGTCCATGCTGATTGTGTCCTTGTTTCTGTTTCTCCTCGTATCGAATTGGATCGGTCTGATCCCGACGATGGCATCGCCGACAAACGATCTGAACACCACACTGGGACTGGCACTGCTGGTCATCGTGATGACGCATGTTCTTGGACTGTATGTGAAGGGAATGCACTATATAGCGCATTTCTTCCAGCCATTTGCACCGTTCGTCATCATCAACATTGTCGAGGAGCTCGCAAAGCCGATCACGCTCTCGTTCCGTCTATTTGGCAATATCTTGGCGGGCGAGATTTTGATTCACATCCTGTTGCTCCTGCTCGGGAACTATTCCACTGTTCCGTCGGTGATCTGGATCGCGTTCAGTATCTTCATCGGCGGTGTGCAGGCCTTTATCTTCACGATGCTGTCCACGGCATACATTGGAAGCGCGATTAAGACAGAGGATCACTAAGGCCGGATTGCTTTCTGTGCGGATCGTTCCGCATTGCTTTTAAAGAATGAGGTTCACTTTCTAAGGAGGATTTTTTCATGGAAAACGCGATTATGGTAGCAGCTGCTCTGATTGGTGCGGGTATTACGGCAGGTCTTGCCGCGGTTGGCGCCGCGATCGGCGACGGTCTTGTTACGAGCCGCTTCATCGAGGGCCTGGCGCGTCAGCCGGAGGCGAGAGGAACGCTGTTCACGAACACGCTGATCTCGGTCGGTCTGATCGAGGCTCTTGCCATCATTGCTGTTGTTGTCGCGCTGCTCATGCTCTACGCAAATCCGCTGATTCACTAAGAGTCTCTTTGAATCGCACGGATTTTGCAAAGGGGGCATAGGAATTGATCGAAACCATTCAAGGTATTATCGATCTCAACAGCACGCTGCCCATCCAGATTATCAACTTTTTGATTCTCGTCGCACTCCTGCGCGCGGTGGCCTATAAGCCGGTCGTCCGCATGATGGAGGAGCGCAAGGCGAAGATCGCCGAGAGCATCGAAAAGGCGGACGCGGATGCAGCTGCGGCCGCGGCAACACTGGACGAGTACAAGGCGCAGCTTGCCGAGGCGCGCGTGAAGGCGCAGGAGATCGTCGATCTCGCGGAAAAACGCGCATCGGAAGAGCGTGCGGCGAGCATTCAGGCGACAAAGCTTGAGATCGAACAGATGAAAAAGTCGGCGCAGGAGCAGATGGAGCAGGAACGTGCCCATGCGGTCGAACAGCTCAAAGGCGAGGTGGTCACCGTTGCACTCGAGGCGGCCGGCAAGATCATCCAGAAGAATCTGACGGCAGCGGACAACGATGCCATCATTGGCGAGTTTATCGCAAAGCTCGATGCGGATAAGATTGGTGATGCGACATGCTGAACATGGAGCTTGGACGCAAATACGCCAAGGCGATCTTTGAGCTTGCCTGCGAGGACGACAAGCTGAAGGAGTACGGAGCTGATCTCGCGAAGGTACAACAGCTCTATACGCAGTGCCCGGAGCTGAAGGCGTATCTGTGCAACCCGAATATCCAGCCGGAGGAAAAGAAGAGCCTCCTGCGCGAGGTCTTTGAGGGCGGCGTTCAGGAGATGGTGCTGAACTTCCTCCTGCTGCTGATTGACAAGCGCCGCATGCAGGTGTTCGAGGCAATCAACGAGATCTTTATCGAGCTCTCGAACGAGAAACTCGGCATTGCCGTGGCGGACGTCACGACAGTGGAGCAGCTCTCGGCAGCGCAGCTGCAGGAGCTGCGGGAGAAACTCGAGAGCGTCACGGGCAAGCAGATATCCCTGCGCGAGCATCGCGACCCCTCGCTCATCGGCGGCGTGGTGGTACGCATCGGCGACCGCCGTATCGACGGCAGCGTCAAGGGGCGTCTTGCGGCAATGACGGCACAGCTAATGGCGAACTAGCGGGGTGACAGCGAAATATGAAAATGAATCCGGAAGAAATTACTTCCATAATTAAGGAACGAATCAAGAACTACGACGTTGATCTGAACGTCAACGATGTCGGCACGGTTCTTGAGGTCGGCGACGGCATTGCCCATATCTATGGGCTGGAGAAGGCGATGGCCGGCGAGCTGCTGGACTTCGGAAATGATGTCTACGGACTCGTTCTGAACCTCGAGCAGGAGAGCGTCGGCGCCGTGCTTCTCGGCGGCGACACCGAGATCAAGGAAGGCGATACCGTCAAGCGTACGGGCCGCATCATGCAGGTCCCTGTGGGCGAGGCGATGATCGGCCGCGTCGTGGATGCGCTTGGCCGCCCCATCGACGGCAAGGGGCCCATCGACACGACGGAGTTCCGTCCGGTCGAGTCGCCGGCGCCCGGCATTGCCGACCGCAAGAGCGTTCATGAGCCGCTTCAGACCGGCCTGAAGGCAATCGACGCCCTCGTTCCGATCGGGCGCGGGCAGCGCGAGCTGATCATCGGCGACCGCGGCACGGGAAAGACGGCCATCGCCGTCGATACGATTCTGAACCAGAAGGGCCAGAACTGTATCTGCGTCTATGTCGCGATCGGTCAGAAGGCATCGACGGTCGCGCGCGTCGTCAAGACGCTCGAGGACGGCGGTGCGATGGCGTACACGATCGTTGTTGCCGCAACGGCAGCAGACTCTGCGCCGCTCCAGTACCTCGCACCGTATGCGGGCGTTGCGATGGCAGAGTACTTCATGTATAAGGGCGGTCATGCGCTGTGCGTCTACGACGACCTCTCCAAGCACGCGGCAGCCTACCGCGCGATGTCGCTGCTGCTGCGCCGTCCGCCCGGACGCGAGGCATACCCCGGCGACGTGTTCTACTTACACTCCCGCCTCCTCGAGCGTGCGGCAAAACTCTCCGATGCGCTCGGCGCAGGCTCCATTACGGCGCTGCCGATCATCGAGACCCTCGCGGGCGACCTCTCGGCGTACATCCCGACGAACGTCATCTCGATCACAGACGGCCAGATCATGCTGGATACCGACGCATTCTACTCGGGCATCCGCCCGGCGATCAACGTCGGCCTCTCGGTCTCCCGTGTCGGCGGCTCCGCACAGATCAAGGCGATGAAGCAGGTCGCAGGCACGATGCGTCTCGATCTCGCGCAGTACCGCGAGCTCGCGGCGTTTGCCCAGTTCGGCTCGGATCTCGACAAGGCGACGAAGGCGCAGCTTGACCGCGGCGCGCGCATGGTCGAGACGCTGAAACAGGCGCAGTACAGCCCGCTTTCCGTTGCCGAGCAGGTGCTCGTCATCTTCACGGCGGTGCGCGGACATCTGGCGGATATCCCCGTGGACAAGGTCGTCTTGTTCCATACGGACTTCCTGAAGTTCATGCGCACCTCGCATCCGGAGATTGCCGCGGCGATCACGGAGATGCAGAAGCTGGATGATCCGCTCGAGGCAGATCTCACGAAGGCGATCGAGGAGTTCAAGGACACCATCTCCTACAAAGAATCGTAAGGAGAGAGGTGACATAAATGGCCAATTTACAGGATATTCGGCGCCGCATCCGCAGCGTCAAGAGCATCCAGCAGATCACGAACGCCATGGACATGGTCGCGACCTCGCGTCTGCGCCGTGCCAAGGAGGCCGCGAACAACAACCGTCCCTATGCCGAAAAGACTGCTGAGGTCATCCGGAGCGTGGCGGCGGTTGCCACGGATGTCACGCATCCGCTGCTCGAGCAGCATGCAGAGGGCAAACGTCTCATTCTTGTGATGGCGGCGGATAAGGGCCTCGCAGGCGCATACTCGAGCAATGCCCTCAAGATGGCGATGACCCTCGTCGAGGACAAGGCGAATACCGAGATCATTGCCGTCGGACGCAAGGCGCGCGACTTCTTCAAGAACCGCGCCTTTCACATCATCAGCGAACGCGTCGGCATCAGCGAACGCCCGCAGGCGGTGCACGCACAGAAACTCGCAGCAGCCGTCATCGAGGCATTCGAGGCGGGCGGCATAAAGGAAGTCTACATGGTCTACACGCGCTTTGTGTCGGCCATTACCTGTGTGCCCGAGATCATCAAACTTCTCCCGTTTGAAGCACCGGAGGAGGGAGACGGTCATCACATACAGACACAATACATCTATGAGCCGAATGCCGAGGAGGTGCTCGGGGCACTGCTGCCGCAGTACCTGTTCACCACCATCTATGCGGCGCTCCTCCAGTCGGCGGCGAGCGAGCTGAGCTCACGCATGAATGCAATGAGCAATGCGACCGACAACGCCGGGGAACTCATCGGAAAGCTCGACCTCTACTACAACAAGGTACGTCAGGCGGGCATTACGAACGAGATCAACGAGATCGTCGGCGGCGCCGAGGCACTCAAGTGACATCCGTGTGCGCAGTGCGCATGGAGGTAAGGAGGTTTTCCATTGGCAAAAGGTAAAGTCGTACAGGTCATCGGACCTGTCGTAGATATTGAGTTTCCGGCGGGGGAACTGCCGGAGATCCTAAACGCCATCAAGATCACGGGCAAGGCCGCCGACCGCGAGGTAAATCTCACGGTCGAGGTCATGCAGCATCTCGGCGACAGCATCACGCGATGCATCGCCATGAGCTCCACCGACGGTCTGATGCGCGGCATGGAGGCGGACGATACGGGCGCCCCGATCATGGTTCCCGTCGGCGAGGCGACCCTCGGACGCGTCTTCAACGTCCTCGGCGAGCCGGTTGACCACAACCCCGCCCCGGTCGGCAACAAGGAGAGCTGGCCGATCCACCGCCCCGCGCCGAAGTTCGACAACCAGGAGACATCGACGCAGATTCTCGAGACGGGCATCAAGGTCGTTGACCTGATCGCACCGTACTCCCGCGGCGGAAAGATCGGCCTCTTCGGCGGCGCGGGCGTCGGCAAGACGGTTCTGATCATGGAGCTCATCCACAACATTGCGACCGAGCACGGCGGCTACTCCGTCTTTGCCGGCGTCGGCGAGCGTACCCGCGAGGGCAACGACCTCTGGTCCGAGATGACTGAGTCGGGCGTTATCGACAAGACGGCGCTTGTCTACGGGCAGATGAACGAGCCGCCGGGCGCGCGTATGCGCGTCGGTCTTACGGGCCTCACGATGGCGGAGTATTTCCGCGACGTGCAGGGCCAGGACGTGCTGCTCTTCATCGACAACATCTTCCGTTTCATCCAGGCGGGCTCCGAGGTTTCGGCTCTGCTCGGACGCATGCCGTCCGCCGTCGGCTACCAGCCGACGCTGACGACGGACGTCGGCGCGCTCCAGGAGCGCATCACGTCCACGAAAAAGGGATCGATCACGTCCGTGCAGGCGGTCTACGTCCCGGCGGACGACCTCACCGACCCTGCGCCGGCGGCAACATTTACCCATCTCGACGCGACGACGGTTCTTTCCCGTCAGATCGCCGAGCTCGGCATCTATCCTGCCGTCGATCCGCTCGACTCCACCTCGCGTATCCTCGACCCGCTCGTCATCGGGCAGGAGCACTACGAGGTCGCGCGCGGCGTGCAGGCGGTGCTCCAGAAGTACAAGGAACTGCAGGACATCATCGCCATCCTCGGTATGGAGGAGCTCTCCGACGAGGATAAGCTGACCGTCTCGCGCGCGCGCAAGATCCAGCGCTTCCTCTCGCAGCCGTTCGCGGTCGCAGAGGTCTTTACGGGCTCGCCCGGCAAATACGTCGCGCTCAAGGATACGATCCGCGGGTTCCGCGAGATCCTCGACGGCAAGTATGACGATCTCCCCGAGGCGGCCTTCTACATGGTCGGCGGCATCGACGAGGCGATCGAAAAGGCGAAGAAGCTCAAAGAGGAGGAATAACGGATGGCGACCATCAAGCTGGAGATCGTATCTCCCGACCGCGTGGTCTACGCCGCCGACATCGATATGCTCATCGCCCGCTCCACGGGCGGCGAGATCGGCATCCTGCCGAAGCACATTCCCCTCGTCACGGGACTTCAGCCGCATGCCATGAAGATTCATGTCGACGGCGGGGAGAAGCTCTTTGCTGTGGCCGGCGGCTTTATGGAGGTCGAACCCGAGAAGATCACGGTCCTCGCGACGGCTGCAGAGGAGCCGATCGACATCGACGTCAACCGTGCCCAGCGCGCCTATGAGCGTGCGCAGGAGCGCCTGAAGCGCCTGCGTGAGCTGCCCGAGCAGGAGCGTGCTGATATTGATGAGGCACGCGCCACACTCGCCCTCAAGCGCGCCATTGCGCGCCTGCAGACGGCGAAGGCAGCGATGCCCGGAGCGTAAAATAAAGTTTTGTGAGATTGGCGTACGAAAGCACATGCATTTTCGTACGCCGATCTTTTTTTGTGCAATGCCCCATATAGACGCCGCGCACCGAATGTGCTATCATGTGCTCCATACGGAACGAACGAAAGAAAGGAGGCTGCTGTGAATCTCTGGAACTACCGCACATCGATCATCCTCGCAATCGCCTGCGCTATCCTCCTTTCGTCCTTTTGGCTCTTTCAGGATCTCGCCTTCATCATATTCCTCTCGCTCCTCCTGCACCTTTTGTTAAAGCCTGCCGTTGACTTTATGGAGCGCCGGAATAAGCCCCGCTCCATCGCAGCTGTGCTCGCTATTTTCCTCTTTGTTCTCGTCGTCGTCGGCATCATCACGCTCCTCTCGCGCTCCGTCGTTCCGTCGCTGCAGCGCTTTGTCACAGAACTCCCGAACATCAGCGCGAGCATCCAGCAGCTGCCGCTGCTCTCGGACTCCGTCTTCGTTCAGAACGAACTCTTGAACCTGCTCGATCGCCTGCGCAGCCTCGGCAGCGAGGCTCTGCGCGCCTCGCTCTCCTTCCTGTTCGGTGCATTCGGCAAGGTCATCGACTTCGTCATCATCATCTTTGTCTCCTTTTATCTTCTCAAGGACGGCGAGGAGATCAAAGTATGGCTGACCGATCTCTTCCCCGACAGCGCGCGTGCGCGTATCATCCGTCTCTTTGACAATTTGCTGAGCGCCCTGCGCACCTACATCTGCAGTCAGCTGGTTATGTGCGCCACGACGGGAGTCCTCGTCTTCGCCTTCTTTCAGCTTATGGGGCTGCCCTACGCCTCCGTCTTTGCCCTGCTCTCGGCCATCAGCGAGTTCATCCCTGTGCTCGGGCCGACCATCGCCTCCGCGCTCGGCATCATTATGACCGCCTCGACGGTACCGGAGCTCGCGATCCAGACCTTCATCTTCTACGTTATCCTTACCCAGGCCAACCACAATATCATCTACCCGGCGCTCATCGGCAAATCGCTTCACCTGCACCCCGTCGCCGTCATCCTCGGCGTCGTCTTCGGCGGCGAGATTCTCGGTCCTGCCGGCATGTTCCTCGCAGTGCCCTTCATCGTCATCCTCAAGATCGTTATTTCCGATATTTACCGGGACCGCAAAGAACAGCACGGGGACAGAGAGCCGTAATCTCCGCCGGGAAAGGGAGCGCATACAAAAAACCGCCGTGCACTGCGCGGCGGTTTCGTATTATCCGGGGAGAGACGATTAGGCGAGCATCGAACGGAGGAACCAGATCTGCTTTGCGTAGTTCGCAATGTGATCCTCCATGAGATTCGCGATGCCGAAGACGTCGCCCTTGTCTGCGATGGCGCGGACAGAGGCCGCCTGGTCGCGGAGAAGCTCGAGGTCAGCCAGCGTAAGCTGAAGCGCCTTCTTCTGATCAATCTTCTTGTCCGGGAGCTCCTTGATGGTTGCGAGCGAGAGATAGCCCTTGAGGCTGGCAACCGGCTGCTCGCCGCACATCTTGAGAATTTCGGCGCTCTCGTCAAGCACGTCCGCGAAGGAGTCGTAAAGCGACTCGAGATACTCGTGAACGGCCTTGAACTGCGAGCCGACAACGTTCCAATGGAGGTTGTGCAGCTTGATGTAGCCGACACCGATGTTGGCGATATAGGCGTTAAGCGCCTTCGTAAGATCCTTCTGACTCATAATTTATTACCCCTTTCGTTATTCCCACTGCAGATATCTATTCGGTTGGTATCTGTTTATGATGCCATTATAGTCCTTGTATTTTTATTTGTCAATAGTAATTATTAAATACAGAGATAAAATTTCTGCATATCTGCATTTTGCTTGACAAAATTCTTGTTTTCGATATAATACACAGCCATAAAATATGATATGGAAGCTTGCTGAAGAGAGGAATCGTTATGAGCGACAAGAAGTATCGTTTTGAAACGCTGCAGGTGCGCGTCGGGCAGGAGCAGCCCGATCCGGTGACGGACGCGCGGGCCGTGCCGATCTATCAGACAACGTCCTACGTGTTTCATAACGCGCAGCACGCCGCCGACCGTTTTGCGCTCAAGGATCCGGGCAATATCTACGGTCGCCTCATGAATCCGACGCAGGATGTGTTCGAGCAGCGCATCGCAGCACTCGAGGGCGGTGCGGCGGCGCTTGCCTTTGCCTCGGGAGCGGCGGCGGTCACAGCGACGATCCAGGCACTCGCCCATATGGGCGATCATGTTGTCGCGCAGCAGACCATCTATGGCGGCACCTACAATCTCCTTGCACATACGGCAAAGGACTGGGGCATCGACGTGACCTTTGTCGATCCGAAGGCGGGTGCACAGGGCTTTGCGGATGCGATTCGGCCGAATACCAAGTGCGTTTTCATCGAGACCGTCGGCAACCCGAATGCCGATCTCATCGACATCGAGGCGGTCGCGGCGGCGGCGCATGCGCAGGGCGTGCCCGTCGTCATCGACAATACCTTCGCAACGCCGTATCTTCTGCGGCCGATCGAGCACGGCGCGGACATCGTCGTGCACTCGGCGACGAAGTTCATCGGCGGGCACGGGTCCAGTCTCGGCGGCGTCATTGTCGACGGCGGCACGTTTGACTGGAAGGCATCGGGGCGTTTCCCGCACCTCACCGAACCGAATGCAAGCTACCATGGTGTGAGCTTTGTCGATGCGCTTGGTCCCGTCGCATTCATCGTCTACATCCGCGCGCTCATTCTGCGCGATACGGGCGCGGCGATCTCGCCGTTCAACGCGTTCCTCTTCCTTCAGGGGATCGAGACACTCTCACTGCGCGTCGAGCGCCATGTGTCGAATGCGCTGAAGATCGTGGACTTTCTCAGCAAGCATCCGAAGGTCGCAAAGGTCAACCATCCCGCCCTCCCGCACCACCCCGACCATGCGATCTACAAGCGTTACTTCCCGCACGGCGGCATCTCCATCTTTACTTTTGACATCAAGGGCGGGCGTGCAGAGGCGTTCCGCTTCATCGACCATCTGAAGCTCTTTTCCCTCCTTGCGAACGTCGCAGATGTGAAGTCGCTCGTCATTCACCCTGCGACGACCACGCATTCGCAGATGAGTGATGCCGAACTCGAAGCGTCAGGCATCGGTCAGGGCACCGTCCGCCTCTCCGTCGGCATCGAGCACGTCGACGACCTGCTCGAGGATATCGCGGAGGCCCTAGCCGCCGTCTGAAAAAGTCCTTGCCAACGCCGCGCCTTATGTAAAAGTGTTGCAAGCATTTGAGGGCTTGCCGCCGTCTGAAAAAGTCCTTGCCAACGCCGCCCCGCCTGTGCTATAATGCGTCATGTCGCGCAAGCGCATGGAGAGGTGTCCGAGTGGTCGAAGGTGCTTGACTCGAAATCAAGTGTGGTGATGAGCCACCGTGGGTTCGAATCCCACCCTCTCTGCCAGTAAAATCAAGGCCTCCAAGGTTTTTGCCTTGGAGGCCTTTTTTCTGTTCTATTTTTGTTTCTGACATCATTTTTGACAGCATGGATGTCAAAAATGATGGTCTCGGCGATCGTTTTTTGGAGATGTTGCTTTTATCAATGCTTTTTGCGGAACTCCTTCATAAATGCCGCGAGCTTCTCCACGCCGGCGAGAGGCATGGCGTTGTAGATGGAGGCGCGCATGCCGCCGACGCTGCGGTGTCCCTTGATGCCGGCGAGACCAAGCTCCTTGGCCTCGGCGACGAAAGTCTTTTCGAGGTCCTCGCTCGGCAGGCGGAAGGTGACGTTCATGCGCGAGCGGCTGCCCTTCTCCGCGTGTCCGCGGTAGAACCCGTTCGAGCTGTCGATGGCGTCGTAGAGGAGTGCGGCCTTCTTCGCGTTCACCTTGCCCATGGCAGAGAGGCCCCCGTGCTCCTTGATCCAGCGGACGGTCTTGCCGACCATGTAGATGGCGAAGACGGGCGGGGTGTTGTAGAGTGAGTCGTTCTTCTGGAAGGTTGCATAGCGGAACATGGTCGGGAGCTCCGCAGGGCTCGATGCGAGCAGGTTCTTCTTCGCGACATTGAGGACGACGCCGGCAGGCCCGAGGTTCTTCTGCACGCCGGCGTAGATGAAGTCATAGGAGGAAAAATCCCACGGCCGCGAGAGGATGTCGGAGGACATATCGGCAAAGAGGGGAACACCGTTCGTCTCCGGCGTGTAGTGGTACTCCGTACCGTAGATGGTATTGTTGAGGCAGAGGTGGAGGTAGGCGGCGTTCGGCGCGATCTTGAGTTCCTCCTGCGCCGGGACGCGGACATAGTTCTCCTCCTTGGTCGAGGCTGCGACAGTGCCGACGCCAAGCTTAACGGCCTCTTCATAGGCCTTCTGCGCAAAGGAACCGGAGAGTGCGTAGCTGCCGGGATGTTCCTTGCTCGCAAAATTCAGCGGGATGAGGGCAAAACTCTGGCTTGCACCGCCCGCGGTGAAGACAACGTCATAGTCGTCGCCGAGCCCCATGAGCTCCTTGATGTCCGCCTTTGCCTGTTGGTGGACTTCGTCGTAGGCGGGGGCGCGGTGACTGGTCTCGAGGATGGACATGCCCGTGCCGCGGAAGTTCAGCAGCTCCGCCTGCACTTCCCTGAGGACATCCTCTGGCAGAACGGCGGGGCCGGGATTGAAGTTATAAATGCGTTCGTTCATGGTATTTCTCCCTCTGTTCGTTATGATTTCGTGGGGGCATCGGCAGCTGAGCGGATGGGAATACATCTGGCGGCGAAGGGGAATGGAAACGAGAAGAGCGGGAAAGAGGGGCATATCCTCTCAAACTTCACATTCCTCGGTTTCCGTCCGCGTCATGCGGATCTGGGCCACGCGCGCGCGGTCCATGCGCAGCACCTCGAAGGTGAAATCCTCCCACGTACAGACCTCGCCGACCGACGGGATGCGTCCGATCTGCGCCGTGACGAAGCCGCCGAGGGTGTGAAAGTGATCGTGATCCTCGTCCGGCAGTTCATCGATGCCGAATTCCTCCTTGAACTCGTCAATGGGGAAGAGGCCGTCAAAGACCCAGCTTTGCTCCTCCTCGGCCCCCACACGTGCACGTGCAGGCGCATCGTCATCTGCGCCGCCGATGATCTCCTCCATGATGTCGCCCATCGTGATGAAGCCGACGACACCGCCGTATTCGTCGAGAACCACGGCCTCGTGGATATCGCCGCTGCGGAACTTCTCGAGGACGCGCAGCCCCTCCATCGTCCGCGGGACGAAGAGCGGCTTTCGGATGTACTCTGCGAGGTCGATGTCTGCGCCGCCCAAGACCGCGTCGAGCAGTTCCTTCGCGTAGACGACGCCGCGGAAGTCGTCGAGATTTTCATAGGCGACGGGGAACACGTCGTGCGGCGTCTCGCGGATGACGCGCAGCTGCTCGGCCTGCGGCTCTGCAAGATCGATCCACGCGATCTGCGTGCGCGGCGTCATGAGCGCTGAGGCGGTCTGGTCGCTCATGTGAAAGATGCGGTCGACCATGTCCTGCTCGGCCTTTTCAAACGTGCCGTCCTCCGTGCCCTGTTCCATGAGGTCTTTCACCGCGTCCTCGGTGGCGGAGGAACGCCCCTCGGGGCTCTCGCCGAAGAGGAGCAGCAGCCCGCGCGAAACAGAGACAAGGGCGGCGCTCGGCACGGCGGTCAGACGGGTGAGGAGACGGATGCTGCGGTGACTGCGCAGCAGAATATCCTCGGGATGGCGGAGCGCGATCTGCTTCGGCAGGAAGTCGCCAAAGAGCAGCATCAGCGCGGTCATGACGAAAATGCTGAGCACGAGTGCGGGGGCAAAGACCTCCATGCCCGGGAGCAGCTTCTCAAGGAAACGCCCGAATGCGGGAGCGACGAGGAGTCCGATGCCGAGCCCCATGAGGAGACTCATGCAGGTGACGCCCGCCTGCGCCATGGCAATCGGCTTTGCCGGATGTTCGAGCAGTGTGAGCGCCTGTGCAGCGTCATTGTCGCCGCCCTCGGCGAGGCGTTCGAGACGGCCGCGGTGAGATTCGGTGAGTGCTGTCTCAATCTGCGCAAAATACGCGTTTGCCGTGAGACAGACGATGAGGAGAATCAGGCAGATCAAATCGGATAAAGGACTGTCCAAGAGAGCATCCGGCTCCTTTCATGAAGAGATCGTTCGGTTATTCCGTCTATTGTAGCACAGACGCGGAGAAATGTCATAACCTCATCCGAGGAGATCCTATCCCTCGGCGTATGTGCGGAAATTTACGGGCGCGGCCCCTGCCGCTGCGATCGCATCCTGCACCGCGGGCGCACAGACGGCGGCAAGCTCCGCCGCAAAGTCGTGATCCCAGCGGCAGTCGCGGACGAGCACATCGTTATCGGTGCCCGGGTGGAGCATGACCTCGGTCGTGCCGCCCGTGAGATGCGCGGCGATCGCCGCGAGTGCTGCCGTATCGACCGCCTCGCCCGCAACGATGCCGGCAAAATGATCGGGCGTGCGGATCCCGCGCCGATGCGCCTTTGCTGCGGCGCGATGCGCGAGCACGGAAAGTCCTGCGCGGCCGATGAGCTGCCCCGCCCCGCCGAAGCGCCCGGCAAAAAGAGGCGCGTGCGGCGCGCGTATGGCGGGGATATGCGCCTCTCGGCAGAGGTCGAGTACGATGTCGATGACGCCGGGCAGGACGTGCATGTGCTGGTGGCTGTCCGCGTGCGTCGGATGGATGCCCGCTGCCTCGACGCGCCGCAGCTGAGCGGCGAGTTCGGCGCGGACTTCGCTGAGATTGACTGCGCCGCGCAGCAGCCGAACGGCGAACGCCGTGTGGTCGTCCGCGAAGACGCCCTCCCGCGTGACGAGCGAGGGGATCTCTGCGGGCGGGAGGATGGGCATGCCGTTCACAAGAGTGAGATGGATGCCGACGCCGAGCTGCGGACAGCGCAAAGCGAGCGCCGCCGCATCGTCGAATGCGGCTCCGCCCGCCATGATGGTGGCGGAGCGCAGGACGCCGCCCCGGACACCCTGCTCCACCGCACGGTTGATGCGTTCGTGCCGGCCAAAGTCGTCGGCATTTACAATGATTTGCTTCAATCCGGCATTCCTCTCAAAACGCGGCTTTCTCCCGGAAAAACGATTCGCTCCCATTATATCGCAGGATTACCAGCGCGTCCAGCCGCCGCTGCCGAAGATAATATCGCCGTGGATGTATGCGGGAGAGCGTTTGCCGCGTCCTGCAGCGGGAACCTCTGCGGAGACAAAGATTCCCGTATCGGTGAGGCCGGCGACGGCGAGCACCGCCTTGTCCTTGATCTTCTGATAGGTCTTGCGGTCGATCTCTGCGGTCAGTTCCTCCGCCGTGCCAGGTTCGAGCGCATAGGTCTGGAAGGCCTGCGTGAATGCCATGCCGTCGGACCAGCGCCAGAGCTCGTTCCCCTTTGCGTCGAGCAGGGCGAAATCGCAGTTCTGCCCTGTCGGGTGCTCTACCATGTAGAGCGCGTCTCCTTCGTTGCGCACGCGCAGCTTCAGCTGGAGCTGTCCATCCTTTTCTCTGAGGGTCAGCTCCTGGGAGAGATCGCCGACGCGCACGCCGGCATAGGTGGCCGTGCGCCCCTCTTTGCCGGACGAGTGTGAGGTCGGGAAGGTGATGCCGATTCCGCCGCCGATGCCGGCCTCTGCCGCCGGAGCCGCGAGCGCGGGCAGGAGCAGTGCAGCGGCGAGCGCTGCACAGAGGATTCTTTTCGAGGAAGTCATAAGCGTTCCTTTCTTTCGCGTAAAAATGACAGTAAGAATATTTTCGACAAAAAAATGGAAATCACCTTTTCTGGATAGGCCTTTTGTAGTAGAATAATGTGGAAAATTTATATTTTCCTTAACAGAAGGGACAGTTGTATGGTCGTTGAAATCATCAGCGTGGGCACGGAGCTGCTCATGGGAAGCATCTTGAACACGAATGCGCAGCACATTGCGAAAAAGCTTGCGCATATGGGGCTGGACTCATACTACCAGACCGTTGTCGGCGATAATCCGGAGCGCCTGCGTGCGGCGCTTGATGTGGCGTTCTCGCGTGCAGACTGCGTTGTTACGACGGGGGGGCTCGGCCCTACGAAGGACGATCTGACGAAGGAGATGCTGATCTCCTATTTCGGCTGCACGCCCACGGAGGACCCCGAGGCCCTGCGCCGGCTCGAGGAGCGTGCGGCGCGGCGCGGCACTCCGCTCAGCACGAGCATGCGCAAGCAGGCAACGGTGCCCTCGGGGGCGATCGTGCTCCAGAACGACAACGGCACGGCGCCCGGTGTCATCATCGAGCGGGATGGCCGCGCGTGCATCATGCTCCCCGGGCCGCCGAAGGAGATGATCCCGATGTTCGAGACGGCGTGCAGCAGCTTTTTGCGCGGAAAGAGCGACAAGGTATTCATCTCGGTGAATCTGAAGCTCTATACGATGGCGGAGAAGGGGCTCCCCGTCGGAGAGTCGCCCGTTGCCGATCGGCTCGGCAGCCTCGTGGACGGAGAGAACCCCACCGTTGCGACCTATGCAAAGGAGGACGGCGTGCTCGTGCGCGTGACGGCGGCGGCACCGGCGCCGGCAGAGGCGCGCAGCCTTCTTGCGCCTGTCGTCGCGGCGGCAAAGGATGCCATTGGAGAAGAATACATCAAATATGTGGAAGAGGATTGAATGCAGGTTCGGATGTTTGGGCGGAGCGTGGGGGCGCTCCTTGCCGTATGTGTCCTATTTGCCGCGCTGCCCGCGTCGGCTGCTGTGAGACAGGTGGATCGGGGAACGGCGCAGATGGGCGCGGCAGCGCGCAAAGCACAGAACATAAAGGCACAGACGGAACGCGAAAGGCCGGAGAACGCGCGCGCTTCCTCCGCTATGCTGCATTGGAAGGCATATCCCGGCGCAGTGCGGTATGCGGTGCGCATTTTGCGCGGCACTCCGGGGGGGACGATGACGACGGTTGTGAGTGCGGAGCGCGTCTATACCACGGGCGTGCATCTGCCCCTCGGTGCGCACGGCGCGGACGAGGGATTGTACTGGAGCGTGCAGCCGCTCGACTATCGCGGTACGCCCCTGGCACAGCCGTCGAAGCCCGAGGCCTTGCCCCGCTTGGCCGAGGACCCCACAGCGCCCGTCCTCACGGCCGAGTTCGGGGAGATGGCGTACGCGCCGCTCTACCCCGCCTACTCGTGGATCCCCCTCAGCGGGCAAATGCACCATGAGGTTGAGGTCTATCGCCGCGAAGGAGGCCGCAGCATTTTGCTGCATACGCTGCGCGGCGGCGCGCATGATGTCTATGACACCTCCGCGTTTACCGTGCCGGGGCATTATACCTATCGTGTCCGCGGCGTGACATCGGCGGGCACGCCCATCTCCGACTGGTCGGAGATGGGCGCGTTCGACGTCATCGGCCACACGCCGATCGCCGCGATCGGCGACAGCATCACGCACGGCGGCGGCGCGATCAGCGTGCCGCCCTCGTACCTCCTGTACGACTGGGAGACCTACTGCACCGTTCCCGTAAAGAACCTCGGCCGCAGCGGCGATACGACCGCGGATATGCTCGCGCGCTTTGAGCATGACGTCCTGCCGTTTGCGCCGCGCGTTCTCATCATCATGGGCGGTGTGAACGACTATCGTTCCGGCGTCTATGGCGCCGAGAGCGTGCGTCATCTCGCCGCGCTGCGGGACAAATGCCGGGCGTATGGGATCACGCCGGTCTTCCTCACTGCGACGCCCATTCGTCCCGCGCTGATGGCGGCGCGCATGGACATCATGACGCCGCCGGCCGATTGGTGGACCCATCGCGACTATATCAACAATTGGGTCATGCAGCAGGAGTACAGCGTCGATGTGTCGACCGTTCTCTCGGATGCCGACGGAGAGCTCGAGGCGGAATACACAACCGACGGCCTGCACCCCGACCTCGTGGGGAAAAAGTACATCGGGCAGACGGTGGATGCCTATCTGCGCACGCACTTTGCCTATGCTGCGGGTGAGGCGGAGCGGCGCGTGCAGAGTTTTAGGGCCGCGGGGAAGTAACTGCCGCGTACGGAGGAGGCGATTCTCATAAGAACTCTGCGCATCGGCGCCGTCGTGCTCATCGCGGCGGCTTTGATCGGCGGGGCATATGCGGGCTGCTGCCGCCAGCGCGAACGCACGCCGGATTACGCCCTCGTGCAGATTGCGCGTGCAGTGCAGACCGAGGACCGCGCGCTCTTTGAGCAGTACGTCGATACGGAGGCGGTGCTCGCAGGAATGCATGAGGATGCGGCGGCACTCATTGCGGACAATATCGACGCGCTCCATGAGCGGCATCCGTCGGATTGGTTCTTCCGCCACGATGCCGCTTTCCTGCGCGCCTATATGGCGGAGCGGCGCACGGCGGACATCGCTTTTGCGCGCATGATGCTGGACTACTACTTCGACGATGCGCGCGTTCCCGTGACCAAGGAGGAGGGGAGAGCACGCTGGGCATCTGATGAGATGCGCGCCGCTGCTGCAAGCTATACGGCCGCAGCGGATCCTGTGCGCGTACAGGAGGGCCGCGCCGAGGCAGACTGCATCGTGCGCGGGAATGAGACGACATATGGGCAGCTTCTGCCTGAAGCCTCTGTCACACTCGAGCTGACGCGGCAGGCGGACGGACGGTATCGGCTGACGCGCGTTCGGACGGATGCACGGCGCCCGAATGGATTTTTTTCCGTGATCGACGCTGCGGAGCGCTACTGGGAACTCCAAGGATGGGACTGAGAGAGAAAAGGCGGGGAGAGCATGAAGTACGAATTTACCGATGACTATCTGACAGGCATTGCGTCCGTGGACGAACAGCACAGCAAACTCTTTGATCTGGCGAATGCGTGTTATGATCTCGTGATGGAGAGCACGGCAGACGATAAATACGATCACATCGTCGCGATTCTGGATGAGCTTGCCTCCTATGCGGGCACGCATTTTGCGCACGAGGAGGCGTATATGGAGCACATCGGCGATCCGCATCGATTCAGCCACCGTGCGCTGCACCTGCGCTTTATGAAAAAGGTCGGAGCGATCGACTTTGACGCGATCGACGAGAACCAGCAGGAATCTCTGCTGAACATCCTCGACTTTCTTGCGCGCTGGCTGTACGACCACATCAAGGGGCGGGATCGCCATATCCCGCACGAAGCGGGCGCGCCTGCCTGACATACAAAAACACCCCGCAATGAGCAGCTGCGGGGTGTTTTTGCTGTGTATTATATTTTAGGAGAGCTCTGGAAACCGCATCCCTTGTGTGAGATGCTGTTTCAAACGAAAGCCTGCAGATAATATAGCATATGAGAGAATGAAATTCAATAGCATAATAGAAAATATTTTCATAAAAATTTCATATCATAGGAATAAACAAATATGATGCATTGAGAAAAATTCAAAAATAGGAAAAAAGAACTATGTTCAAGCTCTCAAAAAGCATCTATAATAATAGACGGGACAAGGGAAGTGTCTCAATGGGCCTGCGTCGATGGGTCGGCGCAGACCAAAGGAACACTGACAGCATAAAAATGCAGTGGTTCAAAATACTCATAAGGAAATGAGGTGGCAGTGATGGCTGTATTATCACTTGCATCCGTACTGGACGACCCGGCAAAACGGATCCCGGTCAATGCAATGGTGCGTGCGGCGGCGATTTATCCCGCTAAGGACGACGCTCTCATCGAGGGCATGCGCGCACAGCGCCTTGCGTACCGCGAGCAGATCCGGCAGCTGCACCGCATGGGCGGTGAGGCATACGAAGTTGACATCGAGTCTCTTGCACGTTCGCTGCGCTCGTTGGAGGAGGATATCCACAGCGACGCGACGCGTGAGATGTTCGGTGATCCGTATGTGGTCGAACTCAGCACGGGGCGCGGCGATGCGGTCGAAGCAAAAACAGCATGAGAGAATCCGATCGGAGGGAATGCATCTGAGCAGTTTGTCTGATGCTTTGAAAAATACGCCCGCATGAACAACAGTGCGTTCATGCGGGCGTATTTTTGTAAAACAGATCTGTAAAAAGGGAAGAGACGAGAGTCCCGCACAGATCCGCCCTTGGATCCGCGCGCGGAATCTTTCGGCGGAATATACGCAGCGGCGGAAAGGGTGGAAAATCAATGGGAGAATCCGAGGAGAAAGAGTTCATTCGCATGGCGAGTGTTCAGCGTGCGGAGGCTCTGCGCGCAGAATTTGAGGAAGACCTGCAGACCGCGTGGGAACGGGGCAGGGAGGCGGGCAAGGAAGAGGGCTTCGCCGAGGGCGAGCTGCGCGGGCGCAAGCAGGGTGTGATCCGTGTGGCGGTGAATCTCCTGCGTGCGGGCATTGCACCCGCCGTAACGGCAAAGGCGGCGGAGCTGCCCGAGCTGATCATCCGCAAGCTGGCGCAGGACAACGGCATCGACATTTCATAGAGAGACAGGTGTATTGACGCGCAGTTTGAGCCGTATCCGATCGGGTGCGGCTCTTTTTGATTGGAATCATGACGATCGACCGATTGTTCTTTGAAAAAAACTTGTCACCTCTTTCGCCCTTATGATAGAATGAATGAAATCGCGCGCGGCGGCTGTTCGGAGGAGCTGCCCGCAGAATACAACACCCCCAAAAGGAGGCGCTTGCATGGAAACATTGGCTGGAATTATCTTTGTCGTGATGTATATGGTGATCGTTTCGGAGAAGATCCACCGAACGGTCGCGGCGATGATCGGCGCAGTGCTTATGATGCTGCTCGGCATTCTTTCGCAGGAGACGGCGCTGCATCATGTGGACTTTGAGACGCTCGGACTCCTCGTCGGCATGATGGTGCTCGTCGGCGTGACGAAGGAGACGGGGCTCTTTGACTACGTCGCGATCAAGGCGGCAAAATCGGCAAAGGCGGAGCCGCGGCGCATCCTCATCTATCTCTGCGTCATCACGGCGGTGTTCTCCGCGTTCCTCGACAATGTGACCACCGTACTCCTCATGGTACCGGTGACATTCAGCATCACGAAGATCCTGAAGCTCGATCCGATGCCGTACCTCCTGACGCAGATCATCGCGTCGAACATCGGCGGCACGGCGACGCTCATCGGCGATCCGCCGAATATCATGATCGGCAGCGCCGTGAAGGAACTGACCTTCGTTGCGTTCATCGAGAATCTTGCGCCGATCGCGATCATCTGTATGGTGATCGTGCTCTTCATCATGTCTGCGGCCTACCGCAGGAGCCTTGTCACGACGCCCGCGCTGCAGCAGGAGCTCATGCAGATGGACGAGAAGGCGGCGATCACGGACCACAGCCTGCTGAAGCGCTCGCTCTTCGTCTTGGGCCTGACGATCCTCGGATTCTTCACGCACTCCTTTACGCACATCGAGTCGTCTCTCATCGCTCTGACGGGCGGCTTCCTGCTGCTGCTCCTCGCAGGCGGGAGCGAACATCTGGTGGAAAAGGCGATGCACGCGGTCGAGTGGCCGACGATCTTCTTCTTCATCGGGCTCTTCATCGCTGTCGGCGGGCTGATCGAGGTCGGCATCATCGCACGGCTTGCGGAGACCGCAGTGGAGACAACGGGCGGCGACCTCACGGCGACGGCGCTGCTCATCCTCTGGATGAGCGCCGTCATCTCCTCTGTGCTCGACAACATCCCGTTCGTTGCAACGATGATCCCGCTCATCCAGAACATGGGCACGATGGGCATCGAGAACCTTGAGCCGCTCTGGTGGGCGCTCGCGCTCGGCGCATGTCTCGGCGGCAACGGCACCCTCGTCGGCGCGTCCGCGAACCTCATCGTGGCGGGAATGGCATCCGAACGCGGCGTGCACATCAGCTTCATCCGCTACTTTAAGATCGGATTCCCGCTGATGATCCTCACGATCGTTCTCTCGACGGTCTATGTGTACCTTCGCTATCTGATCTGAGCGGTCCAAAAATCGGGACAATTCTCCTTGCAGGAAAAAAACGGGGCAGGGAGAATCAAATAGAATAGAGAAATTTGTGGGAGACACCGACACAGTTTCGGTGTCTCTTTTTGCCCGCCGCGGGCGAGTCGGAGAGGGATTATGTTTATACTTGCATCTGCATCGCCGCGCCGCCGCGCGCTCCTGCACCAGATCGGGGCGCAGTTCGTTCCGATCACGCCCGCCGTCGATGAGGCAGAGGGCGGCACGCATCCGCGCGATGCCGTGATCCGGAACGCGCTGACGAAGGCACGCAAGGTCGCAGAGGAATATCCGGACCACGCCGTGCTCGGGGCGGATACCGCGGTCGTGCTGAGCGATATGTCCTTCGGCAAGCCGAAGGATCCCACGGACGCGCGCCGCATGCTCGTGCTGCTCGAGGGACGTACGCATACGGTGATCACGGGGATCGCATGGGTCGTCGGCGGGCAGGCGTATACCGACGCGGCGGAGACGACCGTGCGCTTTGCCCCGATGAGCGCAGCCGAGATCGACGCCTATGTCGCGACGGGTGAGCCGATGGGCAAGGCCGGTGCATATGCGGTCCAGGGGCGCGCGGCGATCTACATCGAAGAACTGCACGGCTCCTTCTCGAATGTCGTCGGCCTGCCGCTGCATGCCGTGGCTGCTCTCGCACGAACGGCGGGCGTCCGGATGGAGGATGACAATGCGTCTGCATGATCTGCCGGCGGGCGAGCTTCCGCGCGAGCGCCTTATCGCACAAGGGACGGCGGCACTCAGCGACGCGGAACTCCTCGCCGTCCTCCTGCGGACGGGGCGCGCGGGGGAGAATGTGCTCGAGCTCGCGCGCGGCATTGTTGCACGGTTCAAGGAGACGGGGCTCGGAGAAATCCTCCGCATGCCCTGCGCCGAGTTTGCACGCATTCCGGGCATCGGAGCGGCAAAGGCGGCCACTGTTCTCGCCGCACTGGAGCTCGGGCGCCGTGCGCAGCAGGGGCGCCAGGGCATGCCGCGCATCCGCGCAGCACGGGACGCGGCGGAGCTTCTTCTGCCGCGCTGCCGCGGCGAG
>NZ_GG749280.1:536722-599694 GCF_000160555.1 Centipeda noxia ATCC 43541 | reverse complement strand
GCGGATGTCTCGGCAGGGACGCTCACAAATACGCTTGTGCATCCGCGCGAGGTGTTTGAGCCTGCCATCCGCTGCGGCGCGGCGCACATCATCGCCGCGCACAATCATCCGAGCGGCGATCCCGCGCCGAGCGCGGAGGATCATCGCCTCACGCGCGTGCTGTGTGAGGCGGGGAAGGTGCTCGGCATCCCGGTGACCGATCACGTGATCGTTGCCGGCGACAGCTTTTTCAGCTTTGCAGAGGCCGGAGAATTGTAGAAATACACTTTTTTTTCACAGAGAGAGGATTTTTCGCCCCAATCATCGAAATATACTGATAAACCATGCTTAACAATCCTATAGGAACGAGTGATTAGGAGGGATTATGATGGGCAAGATCAAAAAGATTCTTGTTCCGGTCGATGGTTCCGTCAGCGGCTGCAAGGCGGTTGACGAGGCGATTTTCTTCGCGGAGAAATGCGATGCCGAACTCGACTTCGTCTATGTTGCAAGCAACATCAACAAGGACATCCCGAGCCATATCGTCTTTGACCGCATCTGGGAGAAGCTTTCGGGAGACCGCAAGGCGCGCAAGCATGTCAAGAGCGGCCATATCGCGCGGAGCATCCTCGAGGTGGCAGAGGAGGAGCAGAGCGACATGATCATCATGGGCAGCCGCGGCCTGGGGCTCCTCAAAGGGGTTCTCATCGGCAGCGTCAGTCAGAAGGTGATCGAGAACGCGAAAATCCCTGTCATGGTCGTCAAATAGCCGGGAGGTGGGTGCCTTTGACCGTCCGGGAACGACTTGAGGCGCAGGAGGATGCGCTCCTCTCGCCGCTGGCAGCGCGCAGCGCAGATGCAAAGCGCAGCCATCCGATGGAGGAGTGTCCCTTCCGCACGAAGTTTCAGCGCGACCGTGACCGCATTCTGCACTCCAAATCGTTTCGCCGGCTCAAACACAAGACGCAGGTCTACATCGTTGCGGGCGACCACTATCGGACGCGCATGACGCACACGCTCGAGGTGTCGCAGATCTCGCGCACGATCGCGCGCGGGCTGCGTCTCAACGAGGATCTGACGGAGGCGATCGCCCTCGGACACGATGTCGGGCATACGCCGTTCGGGCATGCAGGCGAGGCCGTGGTGGCGGAGATCACGGGACATTTTGCGCACAACGAGCAGAGCCTGCGCATGGTCGAGATCCTCGAGCGCGGCGGACGCGGGCTGAACCTCACGGGCGCGGTCCGCGACGGCATCCTGAACCACACGGGCAAGGGGATGCCGAGCACGTTTGAGGGGCGGATCGTCCGCATTGCCGACCGCATCGCCTATCTCTGCCACGACTATGACGACAGCCTGCGTGCGGGGCTTCTCGCTCCCGAGGAACTGCCCCGTGAGGTGCGCGATACGTTCGGCATCGATACGTCCGCGATGATCACGCACATGGTGTCGGATATGATCGTCACCTCGGAGGAGCGCGGTGACGCGGCCTTCTCGGAGGAGACGCAGCATGTGATGGACCTGTTCCGCAGCTTTATGTTCGAGCGGATCTATCACTCCAAGACGCTCGCACACGAGCGGGCGCAGGCGGGATTCGTCCTGCGCGCACTCATGGACCATTTCACCGTGTATTTTGACAAGCTCCCGCCCGAGTTTATCGCGCGGGCGGAGCGCTGGGGACGCGAGCAGTGCGTCGTAGACTACGTGGCGGGGCTGACGGACAGCTATGCCGTCGCGCTCTTCCGCGAGATCTACATCCCGCCCGTCGATCAGATGACGATCAAACCAATCTAATAAAGGAGAAACCTATGCGTGACCCGAGGATGGAGGCGTTCGTGCAGCAGGTGCGCGCTCAGACCGACATTCTCGCCGTCGTGCAGGGCTATGTCTCCCTGAAGCGCAAGGGCAACCGCTACTGGGGCTGCTGTCCCTTCCATAACGAAAAGACCGCATCGTTCTCCGTCGTGCCGGCCGAGGGCTTCTTCTACTGCTTCGGCTGCCACGCGGGCGGCGATGCATTTAAATTCATATCGCTCATGGAGCACATCACACCGTTCGAGGCGATCAAACGCCAGGCGGAGCAGCTCGGCATTCCCCTGCCGGAGCGAAAACGCGATGCGCGTGAGGAGGCGCGCCTGCGGGCGCTGGACGATCTGCGGCGCGCGAATGCGCTCGCACGGGATTTTTTCCACAGCTGCCTCACCGTCACGCGCTACGGTGCAGCGGGCAAGGCGTATCTCGCGGGGCGCGGCATCACGGACGAAGCGATCGAGCGCTATCAGCTGGGCTTTGCGCCGGATGCGTGGTCGAAGCTTTCCGATGCGTTCAAAAAACGCGGCATCTCGGAAAAGATTCTCGTCGACGCGGGGCTTGCCGCCGTGCGTGAGCGCGGGGGCGGGGTCTATGACCGCTTCCGCAACCGCGTCATCATTCCCATCGCGGATGAGCGCGGCCGCGTCGTCGGATTCGGCGGACGCGCGCTCGGCGATGCGAAGCCGAAATATCTCAATACGGCGGAGACGCCCGTATTCAACAAGCGAAAGCTCCTCTTCGGCCTTGACCGTGCACATCGCGCCATCGCGCAGGAGGGCTGCGCCATTGTGGTCGAGGGCTATATGGACGCGATCGCTGCATGGGAGGCGGGCGCAGCGAATGTCGTAGCGACGCTCGGCACCTCGTTCACGAGTGACCATGCGGCGCTGCTGCTGCGCCGCGCGCCGCGCATTGTCTTTTGCTATGACAGCGATGCGGCGGGGCAGGAGGCAACCCTGCGCGCGCTCGCTGCGGTACGCGGCCGCACGGCAGAGGTGCGTGTCCTCCTCCTGCCGGACGGCAAGGATCCCGACGAATATGTCCGTACCCATGGCGCGGAGGCATTCCGTGCGCTCGTTGAGACGGCGGTGCCCGCGCCCGAATATCGTCTGCGGCATGTGCGTGCGCATATGGCGGACGGGATTGACGGACGGCGTGCAGCGCTTGCGGAGATGCTGCCCGTGCTCGCGGATCTGGATGAGGTCGCACGCGGCGCTTACATGCGGCGTACGGCGGCGGAGCTGTTCCTCGACGAGGGGGTCGTTGCCGATGCGCTGCGGAGCTACCTGCGGCAGGGAAGGCCCCGGGAGACCTCCGTGCAGACGCCGCAGCGCACGCCGACGCGTCAGCCGGGCGATGTCCTGCGGCGTGCCGGACGTGAGCTGATTGCTGCAGTCTGGCGCGATGCGGATCTTCTCATGAGAATTTTATCCGTCGTTCCGTCAGACGATTTCCCCGACGACTTCCTTGGGGAGATCTTCCGTTCAATGGAGCGCCGCCTGGCACAGGGCGGGGCGCTGGATGCCGATTTCATCGCGGCGCTGCCGGCGGATGCGGGCACGGAGATTTCGCGTGCCCTCGTAGAGGACGGGCGGACGGCGGATTCCTGCCGGGAGGCGCTCGGCACGCTGCGGCGCGCATATTTGACGCAGCAGCTCGCGCGGCACACGCATCGTGCGGAAGAGATGATGCAAGAAGGAAAAGCGGCATACATTGACGAATTAAACCAGGTGAAAAGAATCCAGGATGAACTCACCCATGAAAATCTGTACGAATGATACCGAGGAAACTGTTTGTTGATTGCTTTTATTTTGATATGTGAAACGATAGGCTTTATTTCGATGATTTTAGAGAGCGAAGGGAGGGGGCAGCATGCAGACCGCGGCAGCATTGATTGAACGAGAAGAAGAGCGCGGCACCGAGCACATGGACGAGCTCTTGGAGCGGAGCAAGGCGAACGGCGACACGCTCACCTGCAGCGAGCTGGTCGAAGCGCTGGAGCAGCAGATGATGACCCCCGACGCGATGGACATGCTGTATCAGCGCCTCATCGACGGGAACGTGGAGATTGTAGACGATACAGAGGCCGGAGAGATGATCGGCGAGGAGCCGGCGGACCTCGAAGAAGATCTCGATAAAGACGACGCAGAGCTTGACCTCGAGACGGAGCTCAGTGTTCCGGAGGGTGTCGCCGTCGACGATCCTGTCCGCATGTACCTCAAGGAAATCGGCCGCGTTCCTCTGCTCACGGCGGATGAGGAGATCGAACTCGCGCGGCGTATGGAGGCGGGCGACGAGAGTGCGCGGCATCGCCTTGAGGAGGCGAACCTGCGTCTGGTCGTCAGCATTGCCAAGCGCTACGTCGGGCGCGGCATGCTCTTTCTCGACCTCATCCAGGAGGGGAATCTCGGCCTCTTGAAGGCCGTTGAGAAATTCGATTACAGCAAGGGCTATAAATTCAGCACCTATGCGACATGGTGGATTCGGCAGGCGATTACGCGCGCGATCGCCGATCAGGCGCGCACGATCCGCATTCCCGTCCACATGGTCGAGACCATCAATAAGTACATCCGCATCTCGCGGCAGCTCCTGCAGGACCTCGGACGCGATCCGACCGCCGAGGAGGTCGCAAAGGAGATGGGACTCAGTACGCTGCGCGTGCGCGAGATCATGAAGATCGCGCAGGAGCCGGTGTCGCTCGAGACGCCGATCGGCGAGGAGGAGGACTCCCACCTCGGCGACTTTATCGAGGACGAGGCGGCACTCGATCCTGCGGACGCTGCGTCCGTCATGCTGCTCAAAGAGCAGATCACGGAGGTCCTGCAGACGCTCGCACCGCGCGAGGCGGAGGTTCTGCGTCTGCGTTTCGGCCTGGAGGACGGACGGTCGCGCACGCTCGAGGAGGTCGGGCAGAGTTTCGGCGTGACGCGCGAGCGCATCCGTCAGATCGAGGCGAAGGCGCTGCGCAAGCTCAGGCACCCCGTGCGCCTGCGCAAACTACAGGGGAATTTTGATCTTTAAGGCAGCGATTTGCCTTTCGAATAAACGACAGGAGGACAGCGTTATGGCAGAGGGGACGGAGCAGCAGACGGCGCCGGGCACCGACATCATTGAACGCCTTCTTGCCCAGGGCAAGAAGAACGGCGGCACATTGACCTACGGCGAGCTCATTGACGCCCTGCAAAAACAGGATATGTCCCCCGACGAGATGGACGATATGTACCAGCGCTTCAGCGACGAGGGCGTCGAGATTGTCGACGATGCGGCGACAGCGGGGGAGCCCGCCGAGGAGGAGCCGGCCGAGAAGGAAGAAGAAGTCGAGATCGACCTCTCCGTCCCCGAGGGAGTCTCGCTTGACGACCCTGTCCGCATGTATCTCAAGGAGATCGGCCATGTGCCGCTGCTCACGGCAGAGGAGGAGGTTGCGCTTGCCCAGCGCATGGAGGCGGGCGACGAGGAGGCGCGGCATCGCCTTGAGGAGGCGAACCTGCGCCTGGTCGTCAGCATTGCCAAGCGCTACGTCGGGCGCGGCATGCTCTTTCTCGATCTTATCCAGGAGGGGAATCTCGGCCTCTTGAAGGCCGTTGAGAAATTCGATTACAGCAAGGGCTATAAATTCAGCACCTATGCGACATGGTGGATTCGGCAGGCGATTACGCGCGCGATCGCCGATCAGGCGCGTACGATCCGCATCCCCGTCCACATGGTCGAGACGATCAACAAACTCGTCCGCATCTCGCGGCAGCTCCTGCAGGAACTCGGGCGCGACCCGCACCCCGAGGAGGTCGCGCGGGAGATGGGGATCAGTGTCGCGCGTGTGCATGAGATCATGAAGATCGCGCAGGAGCCGGTGTCGCTCGAGACGCCGATCGGCGAGGAGGAGGACTCCCACCTCGGCGACTTTATCGAGGACGAGGCGGCGCCCGCGCCTGCGGAGGCAGCATCGTTCATGCTCCTGCGCGAGCAGCTCGAGGAGGTGCTCGAGACCCTCACCGACCGCGAGAAGAACGTTCTGCGTCTGCGTTTCGGCCTGGAGGACGGACGGTCGCGGACGCTCGAGGAGGTCGGGCAGAGTTTCGGCGTGACGCGCGAGCGCATCCGCCAGATCGAGGCGAAGGCGCTGCGCAAGCTCAGGCACCCGAGCCGCAGCAAAGTGCTGCGCGATTTCCTTGAGTAAGATTTGCTGACGAAATATGTGAAATATCATATAATGGACATATAAAAAGGCACTGTCGGCAACCGGTCAGCCCCTGATACGACGAAAGAATCCCCGCCGAGGTTTGGACACTGTGCGGCGGGGAATTCGTATTCCTCCATCACGACGAGAATCAACAGGGCTGCATACAGCAGCGCAGGCAGATCATTGAATGTCATGGGGATCGCCCCCTCTCAGGGGCTAAGAATCGACCGCCTGCCGCAGGACAGCGCTTGCCCTGATTACAGCATGTACTTTCATTTTTATGCGAGCAACATTTTTCTTGACATGGGGGCTCATTGCCCTTATAATACGCATGTCTGACACATTCCTCGATAGCTCAGTCGGTAGAGCGTCTGACTGTTAATCAGAATGTCACTGGTTCGAGTCCAGTTCGAGGAGCCATTCGTTTATTCAGGAGTGTAACGGAGAGGTTACACTCCTTTCTTATGTTTAGGGATTCCCTTAGGAAGGGAGGAGCGCACATGCAGCTCGATGCGCGGCTCGCGGCGACGGCGGCGTTCGTTCCGCACGGGACGGTGCTTGCCGATATCGGCGGTGACCATGCCTATCTCGCCGCGACTCTCGTCATGCAGGGCAGTGCGCCGCGTGCCGTCGTCGGTGATCTCAGCGCGGGCGCATGCGCAGCGGCACGGCAGACGATCCGGACGCAGCGGCTCACGCGGCAGATTGATGTGCGCCAGGGCGACGGGCTGTCCGTACTCACGCCGGGCGAGGCAGAGTCCATCGTCATCGCGGGCATGGGCGGCGCGCTCATTGTGCAGATATTGGCAGGCGCTCCTGCCGTTCTCGCAGGGGCGCCGACACTCGTCCTCCAGCCGATGAACGGCGGGGCGAAGCTGCGCCGCTGGCTCTATGCGAACGGCTGGAACATCGTCGACGAAGCACTTGCGCGCGCAGGCGGACGCCTCTATGAGATCATCCGCGCGGAGCACGGCACAGCGGCGATGCCCGATGATGCTCTCCTGCACATCGGGGCGTGCCTCTTTGAAAAGCGTGATCCTCTGATCAGGGAGCACATCGAAGCCAAGGCAGCAAAGCTTACGCGCGCTGCTGAGGGCATGAACGCGAGTACCACGGCACGGCAGAGCGAGGAGTATCGTGAGACGGTATCGCTGCTCACAGCATTGCGGACATTATTGGTGCTGTGCCGCGCGTCCCAGCCAAAGCCTCCCCGGCCGTGACGGGGGGAGCCAATGTACAGATAAAGGAGGTCTCTATGCTCAGCTGTCAGGTCATCATGAATGCCCTTGAGCGCATTGCACCGCGTCATTTGGCAGAGGACTGGGATAACCCGGGCCTCCTCGTTGGGAGCTTCGCGCAAAAGATCGGGCGCATTCTCGTCGCGCTCGATGTGGACGACACTGTCACCCAGGAAGCGATTGAGCGCAAAGCGGACATGATCGTCGCGCATCATCCCGCGATCTTCCGCGGTGTGAAGCAGCTGCGCACCGACCTCCCGCTCGGCCGCCGGCTCGCTGCTCTCCTCACACACGGCATCGCCGTCGCAGCGGCACATACGAACCTCGATGCGGCGCATGGCGGCGTGAACGATGTGCTCGCCGCGCATCTTGGCCTCGAAAAGCTCTCCTCCTTCGTCATCACGAGCCGGGAGGACGGCGTCACCGAGAGCATCGGGCGTGTGGGGACGCTCCCCGCACCGATGACCGTGGAGGACTTTGCCCGCACGGTGAAGGAGCGCCTCGGTGTCACGCATGTGCGCCTTGCCGCAGCTGCCGCGCGTCCCGTGCGGCGCGCGGCCGTCTGCGGGGGAGCGGGCGCGGAGTTTATCGACGACGCCGTACGGCGCGGCGCAGATGTCTATGTCACGGGCGATGTGAAGTACCACGATGCCCAGCGCGCCGTGGAGCAGGGCATGCACATCATCGACGCCGGGCATTTCGGCACGGAGGCGCCCGTTCTGCCTGTTCTTGCCGCGCATCTGCGCGCGGAACTCGCATCGGAGCACGGAGAGATCGAGATTTTTGTCACAAATACGCAGCGCGATGTGTTCGATGTAATATAGAGGAAGCGAAGGAGAAAGAAACTATATGGATCAGAAGCATATCCGCAATTTTTCCATCATCGCCCACATCGACCACGGCAAATCCACCATCGCCGACCGCCTCATCGAGTACACGGGAACGCTCACGGAGCGCGAGATGGAGGCACAGGTGCTCGACAGCATGGATCTCGAACGCGAGCGCGGCATCACGATCAAGGCGCAGACCGTCCGCCTCGACTACCGCGGTGAGGACGGGGAGATGTACGAGCTGAACCTCATTGATACGCCGGGGCACGTCGATTTCAACTACGAAGTCTCGCGCAGCCTTGCCGCGTGCGAGGGCGCCCTCCTCGTCGTGGATGCGGCGCAGGGCGTGGAGGCGCAGACGCTTGCGAACGTCTACCTCGCGCTCGAGCACGACCTTGAGATCGTGCCTGTCATCAACAAGATCGACCTGCCGAGCGCCGAGCCCGACCGCGTAAAGGCGGAGATCGAGGACACGATCGGTCTCGATACGAGCGCCGCCGTGCTCACCTCGGCAAAGACCGGGATCGGCATCAAGGAGGTGCTCGACGCCGTCGTCGCCTATATCCCGCCGCCGGAGGGCAGTGCGGATGCGCCCCTGCGCGCGCTGATCTTTGACTCCTACTTCGACCCGTACAAGGGCGTTATCGCCAACGTCCGCGTGAAAGAGGGCACGATCAAAAAGGGCATGAAGCTGAAGCTCATGGCGACGGGAAAGACCTTCGACGTGACGGACGTCGGGTGCTTTCGCCCGCAGCCTGTCGATACGGGAGCGCTCGGCACGGGCGAGGTCGGCTTTATCGCAGGCGCTTTGAAGGACGTGCGCGATGTCCGCGTCGGCGACACCGTAACCACGGCGGAGCATCCGGCAAAGGAGGCGCTGCCCGGCTACCGCGGCGTCACGCCGATGGTGTTCTGCGGGCTCTACCCCGAGGACAGCAAGGACTACGACAACCTTCGCGAGGCCCTCGAGAAGCTCCAGCTCAACGATGCCGCGCTCGTCTTTGAGCCCGAGACCTCCATCGCGCTCGGCTTCGGCTTCCGCTGCGGCTTCCTCGGCCTCCTCCACATGGATGTCATCCAGGAGCGCCTTGAGCGCGAGTACAACCTCGGACTCATTATGACCGCGCCGTCCGTCGTCTACCACGTCTACCGCACAGATGGGAATATGGTCGAGGTCAGCAACCCCGCCGATCTCCCTCCCCAGACCGAGATCGACCGCATCGAGGAACCGTGCGTCAAGGCGACCGTCATCGTGCCGAAGGACTACGTCGGCGCGGTCATGGAGATCTCGCAGGAAAAGCGCGGCGTCTTCCAGACGATGGACTACCTCGATGCGACGCGCGTCATGGTCGTCTATCACATCCCGCTGAATGAAATCCTCTACGATTACTTCGATCGGCTGAAGTCGGCCACGCGCGGCTATGCCTCCCTCGACTATGAGCTGATCGACTATCAGACGAGCAACCTCGTGAAGCTCGATATCCTCCTCAACGGCGATCCTGTGGACGCACTCTCGACCATCGTCCACCGCGACCGCGCCGTCACGCGCGGCCGTCAGCTCGCAGTGAAGCTCAAGGGCATCATCCCGCAGCAGATGTTCGAGATCCCGATCCAGGCGGCCATCGGGAGCAAGATCATCGCACGCGAGAACGTGCGCGCACGCCGCAAGGACGTGCTCGCGAAATGCTACGGCGGCGACATCACGCGCAAGCGCAAGCTCCTCGAGAAGCAGAAGGAGGGCAAGAAGCGCATGAAGGCAGTCGGCAGCGTGGAGCTCCCGCAGGAGGCGTTTATGGCGGTGCTCAAAATTGACGAGTAAAGCGTGGGGCATCTATGCCCACATTCCCTATTGCGTAAAAAAATGTGCATACTGTGACTTTATCTCCGCGGCGGTCGGAACGAACGAAGCGGAGATGGAGGACTATGCGGCGGCGCTCCGTGCAGAGATCCTGCGCGAAGCGCCGCCGCTTCGCGCGCGCTTTGGCGATGCCGCGACGATCTACATCGGCGGCGGCACACCGACCGTGCTGCCCGCCGCACTCCTCGCGGGGATCATCGAGACGATCCGGGAGGCTGCTGGTACGCCTACCGAATGCACCGTCGAGGCGAACCCCGGCACCGTGGATGAGGATGATCTCACGCAGCTCCGTGCGGCCGGGGCGGACCGTCTCAGCCTCGGCGTGCAGAGCTTTGATGACCGCCTGCTGCGCGTGATCGGACGCATTCACACGGCAGCGGAAGCACGTGCGGCATTTCATGCGGCGCGCGCGGCAGGCTTTCGGAACATCAGCATCGATCTCATGTACGGACTGCCGACGCAGACGCTCGCTGACCTAAAGCACAGCGTCGCTGCGGCGCTGGCTCTCGCCCCCGAGCATATCTCTGTCTACGGGCTCATCGTCGAGGAGGGAACGCCCTTTGCGGCGGCGGAGGCAGCGGGGCGGCTCGCGCTTCCCACCGAGGATGCGGCGGAGGAGATGTACGACTGGCTGATGGGCGAGCTCCCCGCACAGGGCTTTGTGCGCTATGAGATCTCGAACTTTGCGCGGGCGGGCTTTGAGAGCCGGCACAACCTCGGCTACTGGCGCAGCGTGCCCTACCTCGGCGTCGGCGCGGGGGCGCATGGCTATGCGGACGGCGTGCGCTGGGCGAATGAGAGTGATACGCACGCCTATATCTCCGGCATACGCGCGGACATGTCGGTTCGTACGCCCGAGGATGCGGAGCGTACGCGCGCGAACGCGATGGAGGAGTATGCTTTCCTTGCGCTGCGCACGGCGGAGGGAATTGATGAGGAGGACTTTCGCCGCACGTTCGGCGCTGCGATGGACGAGGTTTATGCCGATGTGATCGCGAAATATACCGCGCAGGGACTTCTTCGCCGCTCAGAGAATCATGTCGCCCTCACCGAGGCAGGAATGAAGCTGGGCAATGAAGTTTTCGCGGCATTTTTATTGGAGGAGTGATTCCGTTGGCGACAAATTTGTGCTATGATAGGAACTGTACGAGGCGCCGCACGCTTCCTATTTTTTCACACACAAGGAGAACACGATGAAAACACTGACCATGATCGAGATGCAGGGCTGCCCCTACTGCGCGAACGCCCATCGCGCGATTGATGCGCTGCGCGCCGAGGGCGGGGCCTACGCCGCTGTTCCCGTGGACTTCGTCGATGAGAACAGGGAGACGGAACGCACGCAGCCGTTCGCCGGGAAATATTACTATGTGCCGAGCATCTTCATGGACGGAGAGAAGCTCTACGAGGCTCAGCCGGGGCAAGATTATGATAAAATTTACGCTGAGGTGAAACGCGCCTTTGACACGGCTGGCACGGACGAAACACGATAATTATAAAAAAAATGCAAAAAAAGCATAGGAAAACTTTAAAATAAAACTTGTAAAATTATCTGAAATAAAGCATAATAATCAAAGTGCTATTTTCTCAATTACATAAAGAACCTCATGGATCGCTGCTGCGTATGGGTAGCGCTTTGCAGTGCCGTGAGGGGGAAATCAAAGATGAGGTGAGTTTATGCATCAACCCGTAACCAACAACCCGTTCGTCATCATGTTCATCAACATGGTCATCGTCTTTGGCGTGCTGACCGCGATCTGGGGTCTCATTGAGCTGACCCACAGACTCGATCCGACGAAGAAGAAGGCAGAGCCGCCCGCGGCGAGCCCTTCCGCTCCGACGTCGGCACCGACGGGTCCGGTGAAGTCGGCTTCTACGGGGCTCAGCAGCGAGACGGTTGCCGTGATTGCAGCTGCGGTCACCGCCTGCGGTTACAGTGCCGATCAGATTCACGCGATCCGTCCGGCGGAGCAGCCTGCATGGCGCAACTACGGCCGTGTCAGCGGCATGCGTACATCGCGCTGAGGAGGGAGTGACAGATTATGGATTTTATCAATGCATTTACCGTCTCCCTGCAGGCCGTTGTGGACGGCAGCGGATTCGTGGGAATGACGTCCGGCAACGTCATCATGATCATTGTCGGTCTCGTCCTGCTCTATCTCGCGTTCGCGCGTGACTTCGAGCCGCTGCTCCTCAGCCCGATCGCATTCGGCTGTATCCTGGCGAACATTCCGTTCAACGGCTTTGAGGAGCCGGGCGTCATGTCCGCGATCGGTCTCGGTATCAAGTACGAGATTTTCCCCCCGCTGATCTTTCTCGGCGTCGGTGCAATGACGGACTTCGGTCCGCTGATTGCGCGTCCCTCGGCTCTCCTGATGGGTGCTGCCGCTCAGATCGGCGTGTTCGTCGCTCTCCTCGGCGCGATGCTTCTCGGCTTCAATGCACAGGAGGCAGGCTCCATCGGCATCATCGGCGGTGCGGACGGCCCGACCTCGATCTATCTCGCGACGAAGATGGCACCGCATCTCCTGGGTGCGATCGCCGTTGCGGCATACACCTACATGGCTCTGGTTCCGCTCATTCAGCCGCCGGTCATGAACCTCCTCACCTCCAAGAAGGAGCGCGAGGTTATCATGGAGCAGGCGCGTGAGGTTACCAAGTTCGAGCGCATCGCATTCCCGATCGTCTCGACCATCTTCATCAGCCTTCTCCTCCCGTCCATCACGGCGCTGCTCGGCATGCTCATGCTGGGCAACCTGTTCCGTGAGAGCGGCGTGACGGATCGTCTCTCCGATACGGCGCAGAACGCGCTTATCAACACGGTCACGATCTTCCTCGCACTTGGTACGGGTCTCACGATGAGCGCTGAGAGCTTCCTCGTCACCGAGACGCTCCTCATCATCTGCCTCGGCCTTGTCGCCTTCATCTTCGGCACGGCCGGCGGTGTTGTCCTCGGCAAGATCATGTGCCGCGCGACGGGCTGGAAGATCAACCCGCTCATCGGCTCTGCGGGCGTTTCCGCTGTTCCGATGGCTGCGCGCGTCAGCCAGATCGTCGGCATCAAGGCAAAGCCGGGCAACTACCTCCTCATGCACGCCATGGGGCCGAACGTTGCAGGTGTCATCGGCACTGCCGTTGCGGCAGGCACGATGCTCGCGATGCTCATGTAATCCGACGTATTGCAGCATTTGACAAAATCCTCCTTCCTATGTACTATGAAGGAGGATTTTTTTATGGAATCGCTCTGTTCTTCCACCGGAGCGAGGACGACATCTATTTTAGGAATGGAAGGAAGATTCTATGCGCGGAACATTTTACGGCATCGGCGTCGGACCCGGCGACCCGGAGCTGCTCACGGTCAAGGCGATCAAGGCGATCGAGGCGGCGGACGTGCTCATCGCGCCCAAGACGGAGAAGAAGGACGGCAGCGTTGCGCTCGAGATTGCGCGGCCCCATCTTAAAAAGGATATCGAGATTGTCTACCAGGTATTTCCGATGGTCAAGGACTTTGCAGAGGACACGGGCGCATGGGAAGCGAACAAGGCGGAGATCCTGGCGCTCCTGCATGCAGGGAAGAACGTCGCCTTTCTCACGCTCGGCGACCCCATGTTCTTCAGCACCTATATCTATGTGTTCCGCCTGCTCGAGCATGAGGACGTGGACATCGTTACCGTCCCGGGCGTGCCCGCCTTTGCCGCGATCGGCAGCCAGATCGGCCGTCCCATCGTCGAGGGCAACGATGTGCTCGCCATTATCCCCGCGACGGCGGACAAAGAGCGCCTCGAGGAGATCATGGCGGTTGCGGGCAGCGCTGTCATCATGAAGGTCTACCACAACTCCGCAGAGATCATCGATCTGCTGCGGCGCAACCATATGGCAAAGGATGCCGTGCTCGTCAGCCGTGCGGGACTCGACGGCGAGCGCATTATTTACGATCTCGAGGCGCATGCCGACGAGAAGCTGAACTACCTCTCAACGATTCTCACGCGAAGGAGCTGATCATCATGAAACAGTGGGCTTTGATTCTTTTGGCTGTATCTTCTCTCGTACTCACCGCCTGCGGCGGCGCGCCCGTGGCACAGAACAGTGCGGCGCAGAGCTACGCAACGATCACGGATGACAGCGGGCGCACGGTCACGTTCGACAAGAAGCCTGAGCGCATCGTCGTTACCTCGGCATCCTTTATCGCGCCGCTCTATGCGGTCGGCGGGGAGGTCGTCGGACGCCCCGCGACGAAATCGAAGGTCATCCCCGCGGCGGAGGGGGCGGCGACCATCGGACCCGTGTATCAGATCGACGCGGAGAAAATTCTCGCGCTCTCGCCGGATCTCGTCATCATCAACAAGGGCATGAACGAGAAGCTCATCGAGACGCTCGCCGCGAACAACATCCAGACGCTCGTCATTGAGATGAAGAGCTACGAGGATGTCAAGCGCGAGGTCACGACCTTTGCTGCGCTCACGGGCGAGAAGGCGAAGGGGGAGGAGCTCATCGCGAAGATGGATGCGGACATCGACGCCGTACGCGCCTCGATCCCGCAGGAGAAGAAACGCATCTCCATCATCCACAGCACGGGACAGGGGCTCTCCGTACAGCTCGACGGCAGCATCGCGGGCAGCATTGCAAAGATGCTCGGCTGGGAGAACACCGCGAGCGGCATGCCCGCACTCGACAAGAACCCCGACGCCGCGCCTTACAGCATGGAGACGCTCGTCGCGCAGAACCCCGACATCATCTTCGTCACGAGCATGGGCGAGGAGGCGGAGATCCGCGCCTCAATGGAGGCGATGTTCGCAGGCAGCCCCGCATGGCAGAGTGTCTCTGCGGTCCGTGACGGCCGCGTCTACTATCTGCCGCAGGAACTCTTCCTCTTCAGCCCCGGCATCCAGTACCCCGAAGCTGTGAAGTACATGGCGAGGCTGATCTATCCATGAAGAAAAGAATCGCGCTGCTCGCGCTCTTTGCCGTGCTCGCCGTCTTTGCGATGATCCTCTCTGCCGCCAAGGGCTCTGTTGACATCCCCGTCAGCGAAATCCTGAACATCCTCGGCGGGGCGCGCGACACGGCGCATGCGCAGATCCTCTGGAACATCCGTCTGCCGCGTACGATTGTTGCCGCGCTCGTCGGCATCAATCTCGCGCTTTCGGGTGCAATCCTGCAGGCCATCCTGCGCAATCCGCTCGCAGACCCGCACATCATCGGCATTTCGTCCGGTGCGGGTCTGGCGGGCATTTTTATCATGCTGATGATGCCGGGGGCGGCGTGGCTCATCACGCCTGCGGCGTTCGGCGGCGCGATGCTCGCCGCGCTCCTCATCTATATCCTCGCGTGGCGCGACGGCATCCGGCCGACGCGCATCATCCTCGCGGGCGTTGCGGTGTCGGCGTTCCTCGGCGCGGGCATCTCGGCGATGATGATCCTATACAGCGACCGCGTGCACAGTGCACTCATGTGGATGGTGGGCGGACTCTCGGCGCGCAGCTGGCCCCACGTCGAGATGCTCCTGCCCTATACCGCCGCCGCCGGCCTGCTCGCGCTTCTCGCAGCGCAGCGGCTCAACATCCTGCAGCTCGGTGATGATATGGCGCGCGGCATCGGCCTCGCCGTCGAGCGCACGCGCATCCTGCTCACGGCAGTGGCGGCTCTCCTTGCCGCGAGCGCCGTCTCTGTCGTCGGCCTGCTCGGCTTCGTCGGGCTCATTGTGCCCCATGCCGCGCGGCTCATGATCGGCTCGGACTATCGCCTCCTCCTGCCGGCGGCGGCGCTCCTCGGTATCGCCGTGCTGACGCTCAGCGATACGGCGGCGCGGCTTCTCTTTGCTCCGCTTGAGCTCCCCGTCGGCATCATCATGGCGGTCGTCGGCGCCCCGTTCTTCCTCTATCTCCTTCGGAGGCAGCTGTGAGCGCGGGGATGAGCGCCCGTGATCTGTGCGTTCGGATCGCGGGCAGGGAGATTCTCCACGGACTGAACGCACAGATCACGGCCGGACGGCGTACGGCGATCGTCGGCCCCAACGGTGCGGGCAAGACGACGCTCCTGCGTACGCTCGCCGGACTGAATCGGCGCTATACGGGCGAGATTCTGCTGGACGGGAAAGAACTCGGCAGCTTTTCGGAGAAAGCGCTTGCACGCGTGCGCGCCATCTTGCCGCAGGAGCGTGCAGCGGCGCAGGGGCTTACCGTAGAGCAGCTCGTAACGTACGGGCGCTTTGCGCATGCGGGGCTCTTTCAGACGCGCGCGGGAGCGGAGGACCGCGCGGCCGTCGCGTGGGCGATGGAGACGGCACGCGTCTCCGCCTTTGCAGCGCGCGAGGTGCATACCCTCTCGGGCGGCGAGCGGCAGCGCGTCTTTCTCGCGATGGCACTCAGTCAGCGGCCGCGCCTGCTTCTCCTCGACGAGCCGACCACCTATCTCGATGTCGCCCATCAGCTGCGCGTCATGGAGATCATCACCCGCCTCAACGCCGCACACGGCATGACCATCCTCATGGTGCTCCACGACATGGCGCATGCCATGCAGTACGCCGACGACATCATCCTGATGCAGAGCGGACGCATCGCCGCGACGGGGACGCCGCGCGAGGTTCTCACCGAGCAGCGCATCGCCGAGGTCTTCGGCGTTGCGGTCGAAATCTTTACCAACAGCCGCGGCATCCGCGTTCCGTCGCCGGTCGCACTGGTGGGAGAGTAGGGCAGAAGGAATTGTTGTCAGACAAAAGATAAATCTAAAATTATAACCTGGTATAAAAATTTAATCTCATTCTCTTTGCAATTCTGTTTCGTGCGTGCTATGATGAAGTCGTTCCAAGGGAAGAGCACAGATTGCGAAAAGGAAACATGGACACTTCAGCAATGGCTCGCTCCTTTGGAAATCAGATGTAATCTGTTTTTACAGAAGGAGGAGATTCTCATGAAGAAGACTCTCGTATCCGCACTTGCAACGGCTCTCGTTGTCGGTGCAGCAAGCACAACGTTCGCAGCAGCGAACCCGTTCTCTGATGTGCCCCGTGATCACTGGGCATACGACGCTGTAACCCAGCTCGCCTCGGATGGTGTCATCGAGGGCTACGGCGACGGCACGTTCCGCGGCGACCGCAACATCACGCGCTATGAGATGGCGCAGATGGTTGCAAAGGCAATGGCAAAGGGCGACATGTCCGCATCGGACCGCGCACTTGTTGATCGCCTCGCTGCTGAGTTCGCAGATGAGCTCAACAACCTCGGCGTGCGCGTCTCGAACCTCGAGCGCAATGCCGACATGGTGAAGTGGAACGGCAAACTCCGTTACACCTACACGAGCGACCGCAAGGAAGGCGAGCGCCGCGAGAACGGCAACGAGCTCCTGTTCCGCCTCGAGCCGACGGCTGAGGTCAACGATCACTGGCACGTCAAGGCGCGTCTCGATGCGAAGACCAACATGAAGGATGACGACAGCGACAACGTCTCCCTCAAGCGCGCATACGCGCAGGGCGACTACAACAACTTCCAGGTCAAGCTTGGTAAGATAGGCCTCACCTCCGCGGAAGGCTATGCAGCTCCGGGCGCGATCGTCTTCGACCGCCAGTTCTCGGGTGCTGAGGCTACCTTCGGCAAGGACCTCCAGCTCAAGCTCCAGGGCGGCCGCATGGATCTGAAGGGGTCCTTCGACAGCAAGGCAAACAATCGCTTTGCGATCGGCGCAAATGCTGACCGTGCGAACTACCAGGGCGCTGAGCTCCAGTACGACAAGAACAACTTCGTTGCAGGCGTCGGCTACTACCGTCTCGGCTCCAATGCACTCAGCAGCAACAACGGCCTTCTCAAGAACAACAAGGACCGGATGAACATCTGGAGCGCCAACCTCGGCTATCGCTTCGGCAACGGCATGCTCTCGGGTGCCTATGCGACCAGCTCGGATGTCGCGCAGAGCAATCTGAAGAAGTCCTACCAGATCGCCTACCAGTACAAGGGTGCAGAGCCGATGGACAAGGGCTCGTGGGGCGCATATGCCGCATACCGTTACCTCGGCGCACCTTCGGTGGCAGCTACGGAGGACGGTGCGATGTTCGGCTCGAAGGGTATTGAGGTCGGAACGAACTACACACTGTTCCAGAACGTCGTCCTCTCCGCGAAGTACTTCAACGGAAAGACGATCGAGCATCAGAACAACGACAAGGTTTCGAAGCTCTTCGGCCGTGTCGAGTTCATGTTCTAAGACACACAGTCACACACTGCGGCACCTGCCGCATAGGGAAATCCCCCTCCGCACGGAGGGGGATTTTTGTTGCCCTGTTCCCGGATGCATTCTTTGCGGGAGCCCTTTGTGGAGAGAAAATACAGACAGATGATTAAATAAAAATGAATTTTCTCCTCGAAACTATAAGCAGGTATAAAATTTTCTTAATAAGACTTGTTTTATCATTCTAATCATGTTATGATGAGACCGTTCCAGGGGAAGAGCACAGATTGCGAAAAGGAAACATGGACACTTCGGCAATGGCTCGCTCCTTTGGAAATCAGATGTAATCTGTTTTTACAGAAGGAGGAGTTTCTCATGAAGAAGACTCTCGTATCCGCACTTGCAACGGCTCTCGTTGTCGGTGCAGCAAGCACAACGTTCGCAGCAGCGAACCCGTTCTCTGATGTGCCCCGTGATCACTGGGCATACGACGCTGTAACCCAGCTCGCCTCGGACGGCGTCATCGAGGGCTACGGCGACGGCACGTTCCGCGGCGACCGCAATATCACGCGCTATGAGATGGCGCAGATGGTCGCAAAGGCAATGGCAAAGGGCGACATGTCCGCATCGGACCGCGCACTCGTTGACCGCCTCGCTGCTGAGTTCGCGGATGAGCTCAACAACCTCGGCGTGCGCGTCTCGAACCTCGAGCGCAATGCCGACATGGTGAAGTGGAACGGCAAACTCGAGTACACGTATTCGAGTCAGCGCAAGGAAGGTGAGCGCCGCGACAATGCCGATGTTCTTCGTTTCCGCCTCGAGCCGAGCGCTGAGGTCAACGATCACTGGCATGTCAATGCACGCCTGGATGCTATCACGTACATGAAGAGCGATGCCGGCGATGACAACAGCGACAAGGTCGAGCTCAAGCGTGCATACGCACAGGGTGACTACAACAACTTCCAGGTCAAGCTTGGTAAGATGGAGCTCTACTCTGCTGAGGGCTATTCCGCACCGGGTGCGATCGTATTTGATGACGAGTTCTCGGGCGCCGAGGTTACCTTCGGCAAGGATCTCTCGGTGAAACTCCAGGCTGGTCGTTTCAACCTTGAGGATACGTTTGCCAGCAAGGCACATGATTACGGCTTTAGTGGCTACACGAGAGAAGATACCGCGAACTATCAGGGTATCGAGCTCCAGTATGACAAGAACAACTTCGTCGCGGGCGCTGCATACTATCGCCTGAACTCGGACAGCTTCAGAGTCATTGCAAAGAACAGCAAGGACAAGATGAACATTTGGAGCGCTAACCTCGGCTATCGCTTCGACAAGAACGCTCTTGTGTACGGTGCTTATGCGCACAACAACGATATCCAGGACAACAAGTTCAAGAAGTCCTATCAGTTCGGCCTTGACTACAAGGGCGCAGAGCCGATGGATAAGGGCTCGTGGGGCGCATACGTTGCTTATCGTCACCTCGGTGCTTCGTCTGTTCTTGGAACGCAGGACGGTGCGATGTTCGGCTCGAAGGGTATTGAGGTCGGAACGAACTACACACTGTTCAAGAATGTGGTTCTCTCCGCGAAGTACTTCAACGGCAAGACCATTCAGTCGCAGAACAATGACAAAGTTCAGCAGCTCTTCGGCCGCGTTGAGTTCTTCTTCTAAGAGACAAACGCTGCAAACTGCGGCACTTGCCGCATAGGGAAATCCCCCTCCGTACGGAGGGGGATTTTTTGTGATGATATTTTTGTTTGTTTTATACTAAAAAAACTTTTTTAGCTCCTCTTGATTTTCTTTATAGAACGACTCCAGCCACTCCATGCCGTAGGCATAACTAAAGCCTTCAAGCAGCATCGAGAAATCAATTTGGGCAAAGCCCTCTTCTTTTAGCCGGTCAAAGAGCAGAAACGGAGAGGTAAAATGTTTATACCGAATAATCATTCCAATATCCTTTAGGTCTTGTTCTCTGCCGCTTTCCAGCTTCATCCCCAAGATGTATTCGATCGGTGCAGCGAGTACGGTCAGATTGCTGAGTTGATACAATACCTCACAGATGTTCTCGGGCGGTTGGAGGTTCATATTGGCCACACTGTTGTTCAGCCAGAGCTCATCTGTATTAATGGCGTATTTTGCTCCGACTTCAGCGATGAGTTCTCTTGTCTTTTGCGTTTCTTTGTAAAATGCATCAATATCCTGTGTTGCACGCAGTCCATGGTGCTCCAGGACAAAGCCGCCGACACAAATAACGGATAAGGTCATTTGGTTCTCGGCGAGCAAACGATTCAGCTCTTCAAAAGCTGTTTTTGCATTATCCATCGCGGTATTTCTCCATCAGAGCGCGGATATTTGTGAGCTTTGCAGGGCGATTTAACGACATTACATAGTCATGGGTAGGGGAACCCTTTTGCATGGCATATTTTAGTGAGACTTTCTGAAAGTTGCTCAGATTTTTTGACTGCAGGAGCCGACTGAGGTCCTCTGCGGTTAGTTTGCTACCATTTTCAAAAATGACCTTTCGAAGATAGCGGAACCAGTGACTGCCGTTGTACTTTGAGTGGTCGGCCGCTCTAATCATATAGGTATACCAATCCATATGCGCCTCCGTATAAGAGTTTCTATGCAAAAGGAGCTGTTTATCACAGCTCCTTTTTTGTCTGTTATTTTATGCGTACATGTCGATGCTGCTGCCGCGGTTCGGGTCGACGCTTGCGGTCGAGTCCTCGATGAGCTCGAGCGCCTCTTTGCCGGAGTCCATCGCCATCTTTGCAGCGGCGATGCCGAGGCCCTGTGCTGTCTGCTGCTGGTGCATGCTGACCGACAGCTGTGCGATATCCATTGTGAGATCCATTTCTCTCTCCTTATACGTAGATGCTGAAGAGATTCAGCATGTTGGAATAGCGCGACATGGTCGGAAGCGATCTGCCGTTCAGAAGATTGTCCGCATAGCGCAGCTGTCCGCCGACGGCTTGCTCCATGGTCGGGAGGACGCGGCTGCGCGAGAGCTGCGCCATCTGTGCATGACGGTCGGCGCGCCCGGCGAGTCCGTCCCTGCCGAGGATTGCCTCGGAGCGTGCAGGCGAATCCGTAAGCGCACGGGCAAGCGTGTTTTCGTTGAGTTTCATCTTGCCGGTGGCGGCATCGACGGTAATGCCCATCTGCTGATAGGAATCTGCTCGGTAGGTGGTGTCGGAGAACTCCGACGCGAGCTGGCGCACGCCCTTGCCGAGGCTCTTGTTGTCGGCGAGAAAGTCTGCCGTCTCGTTGTATTTGCTCACGAGATCCTTGACGCTGCCGATCGCGGCCTTGAGCTGGTCGCTGTACGTTGTGGAGCCGTCGGCATTGGTTTTGATGTCGGCGCTGCTGAACTGATAGTTCATAGAGCTGACCTTGCCGGCGGACGCGCGCAGATCCTTCATATTGCTGTCGTACTCGGTGTAGAATCTGCGGCTGGTCTCAGCGTAGGACGAGCGCAGCTTTGCCGCCTGATTCGCAATGGACAGGATGGAGTCCAGCTCCCTTGCGCTGGACTCGGATGCTCTGTTGTACTGCGCAGAAAAGAGGCTGCCCGCGCCTCCCCGCGAACGCTGCGTATTGCCGCCGAAGAGCGCCGCTGTCGCATCCGTACGCGAATTGCCCGCGTAGAGCGCCGTGTAGATGCTGCGCGCTGCTCCGGTCATCTGTGTAATGGTTGCCATGAATACTCCCCCCTCCATGGTACATGGCATAACATTCCTATGCTTATTATATCGTGTTTTATGGAAATGTCATCAGTTTTGGGAGAAAAATTTATTGCCCGGCCTTTGATTTGTGATACAATAAGAAAATATTTGGAGAGGAGGTGCGGCTTGAGGGCTGCATTCATGACGCTCGGCTGCAAGGTGAATCAGTTCGAGACGGAGACGATGGAGGGACTGTTCCGCGCGCGCGGCTATGAGATCGTGCCGTTCGAGGAGGCGGCGGAGGTCTACGTCATCAATACGTGCTCGGTGACGCATCTGAGCGATCGAAAGTCGCGTCAGCTGATCCGCCGCGCGGCACGCACGAACCCCGACGCCTGCATTGCGGTTGCGGGCTGCTATGCGCAGGTCGCGCCGGAGGAGATCCGTGCGCTCGCGGGCGTGCGCGTGGTGATCGGGACGAAGGAGCGCGCGCAGATCGTCGACTATGTGGAGGCGGCGCTGCAGAAGAACGCGGGCGTGATCGGCGCGATCACGGACATCATGCAGGCGCGCGTATTCGAGGATATCCCGCTCCGCTCGATGCCGCACCGTACGCGTGCGTTCCTGAAGATCGAGGACGGCTGTCAAAATTTCTGCACGTTCTGCATCATTCCCTATGCGCGCGGCCCGGTGAAGTCGCGCGAACTCTCCGCTGTGGCGCGCGAGATGCATCTGCTCACGGAGGCGGGCTTTCACGAGGTGGTGCTGACGGGGATTCATCTCGGCGCGTACGGCATTGATCTCGCAGCCCGGCCGACGCTCGCAGACGCGTGCCGCACGGCACTCGGAGAGGCGAAGCTGCGGCGCCTGCGCCTCGGCTCGCTGGAGTCGGTGGAACTCTCGGCGGATCTTCTGGAGCTCATACGGACGGAGCCGCGCTTTGCGGCGCATCTGCATCTGCCGCTGCAGGCAGGCAGCGATGCGGTGCTGCGTGCGATGAACCGCCACTACGATACGGCGGCGTTCGCGCAGCTGATCGCGGATGTGCGGCGCGCGGTGCCCGGCGTTGCGGTCTCGACGGACATCATTGTCGGTTTTCCGGGGGAGACGGAGGAGGATTTTGCCGCGGGCATGGATTTTGTGCGCGCGATGGGGTTTGCACGGATGCATGTCTTCCCGTATTCGCCGCGGAGGGGCACGCCGGCGGCGCAGCGCGCGGACCAGGTGCCGCCCGCCGTCCGTAAGGAACGCGCGGCACGGATGCAGGCGCTCGCGGAGGAGCTGGCGCAGGACTATCATCGCGCGGCACTCGGCTCCGTGACGGAGGTGCTGTTCGAGACGGCGGAGGATGGCGTGACGAACGGGCTGACGGAGACCTATATCCGTGTCTATACGGATGCGCCCGTCGCACGCGGCGCGCTCGTGCCGATGCGGCTCGTGCGGCTCTACCGCGACGGCGTATGGGGTACGCCTGTTTCGAAAGAAAATCCTTGACAGTCCTCGTCAAAGATGCTATTATAGTCACCGTCGCAAGACACGTGACTCAGTAGCTCAGTTGGATTAGAGTATTTGACTACGAATCAAAGGGTCGGGGGTTCGAGTCCCTCCTGGGTCACCATAATATCGACAGCAGAACGCCGGTGCGTGCCGGCGTTTTTTTGTTGTTCTCAATGAGGTCGTTGAGAATGAAAATATGAACGGCGTTCATTTTCTCTTTTCAAACATGGAATTATTCGCTATAATAGAGGTGCAGGATTTAGACAGGAAGGATGAGTTTCTTTTGGAAGAGAAAATGGGACGCCGGGAGCGCAAAAAGATGCAGTCGCGCCGGGCGATTCTGGAGGCGGCGATCAGCGAGTTCTCGAAAAAGGGGTATAAGGAGACGTCCGTCGCGGATATCATGAGCGCGGCGGATTTCGGCATCGGAACGTTCTACAATTATTTCAGCTCGAAGGAGGAGCTCCTGTTCTCGCTCCTCAGCAGGCTCGGCGAGACGATTCGCATGGCACTCACGGAGGCACGTGCGGCGGAGCGGACATCGCTTGAGCTGCTCGAGGTCGGCGCGCGCGTGACGGCGAAGTTCCTCGATGAGAACCGCTTCGTTATGCCGCTCTTTCTCTCGGCGTCACAGCATACGGCGCCGCATACGGCAGAGGATGAGCGTGACGGGAAGCCGCAGAGCAGCCGCATGACGCCGCAGATCAAGCAGGTCTTTACCGAGATCATCCGGGAGGGGCAGGAGGCAGGCGAGATCCGCAGCGACGTTCCGGTCGGTCTGATCGCGGAGATGTTCCACTCGCTGTACCAGGCGGCGGCGTTCAGCCACCTCGACCTCACGTTCCAGGAGAATATCGCGCTCAAGACGCGCCTGCTTCTCGACGGGATCCGCAAGCGCAATGAAGAGCTGCAGCTCGGATAACGAAAGGCTTTGTGTATATTTAGGAGAGCGCTATGATCAGCGTAACGAAACTGCTTTTTATGGATGAGTACTACGGCGACGCGCTGCGCTACGGACACAATGCACACCGCATGAAGAGCGGCGCAGCAGAGGGGATGGGCCCCGTGGTCGTCTGGAACTCGACGCGCACGTGCAACCTGCGCTGCCGCCACTGCTATATGTGCTCGGACGGGCAGAAATACGACGGCGAGCTGACGACGGAGGAGGCAAAGCGCTTCATCGACGGGCTGGCAGAGTTTCGCGTGCCCGTGCTGCTTTTTTCGGGCGGCGAACCGCTCATCCGCCCCGATTTTTTTGAGCTGGCGGAGTATGCACGCGACCGCGGCGTGCGCCCGACGCTCTCGACGAACGGGACGCTCATTACGCGCGCGGCGGCGCAGCGGATCAAGGATCTCGGCGTCGGCTACGTCGGCATCTCGCTCGACGGGCTCGCCGATGTGAACGATATGTTCCGCGGCGTCCGGGGGGCATACCAGCGTGCGATGGAGGGCATCGAGAACTGCGTTGCCGTAGGGCAGCGCGTAGGACTGCGCTTTACGATCAATCACCACAACATCATGGAACTCGATAAGATTTTTGACTTCATCGAGGAGAAGGGGATTAACCGTGTCTGCTTCTACCACCTCGTCTATTCGGGGCGCGGCGGGCAGATGATGGATGAAGACGTGTCGGCGGAGGAATCGCGGCGGGCGATGGATACGATCATCGCGCGGACGAAGGATTTTGAGGCGCGCGGCCTCAAAAAGGAAATTCTGACGGTGGACAACCACTGTGACGGGGTCTATATGTATCTGAAGGCGCGCGCGGAGGGGAATGACGCGGGGGCAGAGCAGATCAAGAAGCTGATCGGCGCAAACGGCGGCAATCGCTCCGGCATCGCGTTCGGTGAGGTCGATCCGCTCGGCTATGTGCATCCCGACCAGTTCACGCAGCACCACACGTTCGGCAATGTGCGCGAGCGGAAATTCGGCGACATCTGGCAGGATGTGACGCATCCGATTCTCGCGGGGCTGAAGGATCGGAAACCGCTGCTGAAGGGGCGCTGCGCAAAATGTCAATACCTCAGCTGGTGCAACGGCAATTTCCGTACGCGCGCCGAAGCGCGGACGGGGGATTTTTGGGCGTCCGATCCGTCCTGCTATCTGACGGATGAAGAGATCGGCGTTGCGGGGGCCGCGCTGTGAGCGCCCCGATGGCAGCGCACGCCGCAATAGGCGCAGAGCTGCATCCTGCCGGCCATCCGGCGGGCGGACACCCGCACGGTACGCCGACGGGCGGCCATCCCGGCGGACATCCTGCAGGAATGCCGAAGGGGCACCCAAAGGGCGTCCTCGGCGGCGGGGTGAAGATCATCTCGTGGAACACGACGAACGCCTGCAATATGTACTGTGCGCACTGCTACCGCGATGCGGGCTGCCGCGCGGAGGAGGAGCTCTCGACGGAGGAGGCGAAGAAGCTTCTGCGCGAGATCGCAAAGGCAGGCTTTCGCATCATGATCTTCTCGGGCGGAGAACCCTTGACGCGCCCCGATATCCTCGAACTCGTCTCGTATGCGCGCGGTCTCGGGCTCATTCCTGTGTTCGGCACGAACGGGACCCTCATTGACCTGCCGATGGCAAAGGCGCTGAAGGAAGCGGGCGCGTGCGGCATGGGCATCTCGCTCGACTCGCTCGACAAGCAGAAGCACGATGCGTTCCGCTCGTTCCCGGGCGGCTGGGACGGTGCCGTGCGCGGCATGATGAACTGCCGTGCGGTGGGGCTGCCGTTCCAGATCCACACGACGGTGATGGACTGGAACGCACACGAGATCGAGGCGATGACGGACTTTGCCGTGGAGATCGGGGCGCGTGCGCATCACTTTTTCTTCCTCGTGCCCACGGGACGCGCGGAGACGATCGAGGAGGAGTCGCTGCGCGCGGAGGCGTATGAGGATGTGCTCTCGCGCATCATGAAGAAGCAGGAGACGGTGGACATCGAGCTGAAACCGACCTGTGCGCCGCAGTTCCTGCGAATCGCCGACCAGCTCGGCGTGCACACGCGCTTTACGCGCGGGTGTCTCGCGGGGCTGACATACTGCATCATCAGCCCGCGTGGCAAGGTGCAGCCATGCGCATATTTGAGCCGTGAGCTCGGCGATGTGCGCGAGACGCCGTTCGACGAGATCTGGGCGAAGAATGAGGTGTTTCATCGGCTCCGTACGCTCGACTACGGCGGCGGCTGCGGTTCGTGCAGCTACAAGAAGGCGTGCGGCGGCTGCCGTGCGCGCGCCGCATACTATCATGGCGGCGACTTCATGGCAGAGGAACCGTGGTGCCTCTATCACGGGCGCCGCGGCGAAGCGTAGATGGACATAAGAAAGCCCCCGACCATCGTCGGGGGCTTTTGTGTACAAATCTGCACTTGATTATCGAACAAATGAGTGTATAATAGAGACAGAGAACCTTTGATAAGCTATGGCGGCTACGTTCTTCATCTCCCCGATCCTGTAAGTGGGAGGTGGTGCGATATGAGTTACTACGAGTTCATCCTTGTGCTGATCCTCGTCACTGGCTACATTATCTGCGTTAAAAAGAAATAACCGCCCTGCCTTCCAAACGGGAGCGGTTAAATCCAAAACTGTGAAGAGGGTAGCCGCTTTATCGAGCGGTTCTCTTTTTTCTGCCTTCATTATAGCAGACACATCTGCCGTTTGCAAGTATTACTCTTTCACCTGCAGCGCACGCATGGCGTTGAGGATGGCGAGGACGGTGACGCCGACATCGGCGAAGATCGCCGCCCAGAGGCCTGCCCAGCCGATGGCGCCGAGCACGAGTACGATCGCTTTGATGCCGATGGCAAAGACGATGTTCTGCCACGCGATGCGCATCGTCTTGCGCGCGATATCGATCGCCACGGCGATCTTCTTCGGCTCGTCGGTCATGAGGACAACGTCCGCCGCCTCGATTGCCGCGTCTGAGCCGAGCGCGCCCATCGCGATGCCGACATCGGCGCGCGCGAGCACGGGGGCGTCGTTGATGCCGTCGCCGACATAGGCGAGGGCCTTTCCCGCCTTTTTCGCTGCGAGGCGGGATTCTACCTGGGTCACCTTATCCTGCGGGAGCAGTTCGGCATAGATCGTGTCGATGCCGAGGCTCCTGCCGACGCTCGTGCCGATCCAGCGCGAGTCACCCGTGAGCATGACGGTTTCGCCGATGCCGCGCTCCTTGAGCGCATGGACTGCGCTTGCCGCGTCCTCCTTGACCTCGTCCGAAACGTGGACGACACCGGCAAAGCGGCCGTCGACGGCGAGATAGACCGCGCCCGTATGCGGGAGAGAGGGGAGACCGACGACCTTGTTGTCACGGAGGAGGCTGCGCGTGCCGAGCAGGACGATATGGCCATTGATGTGCGCCGAGATGCCGCGGCCGGCCGTTTCCTCCAGCGCATGTACATCCGTATCATCCACTGTATTTCCGCCGGCGGTGAACGCCCGCAGGATGGAGCGGCCGATGGGATGGGTGGAGTAGCGCTCCGCATTTGCCGCGTAGAAGAGAACCTCGCCTGCCTTAAAACCCTCGGCAGGGACGACGCTTGCCACGTGGAAGCTGCCCTTCGTGAGCGTGCCCGTCTTGTCAAAGACAACGGTGTCCGCATTGGCAAGCGCCTCGAGATAGTTGCCGCCCTTGATGAGGATGCCGGCGCGGCTTGCACCGCCGATGCCGGCAAAGAAGGAGAGCGGCACGGAGATGACGAGCGCGCACGGGCAGGAGATGACGAGGAAGGTCAGGGCGCGGTAAACCCACATGGAAAAGGGATCGCCCGTGACCAGAGGGGGGACGACGGCGAGAATGAGCGCGGCGATGACGACGACAGGGGTATACCAGCGCGCAAAGCGCGTGATGAATGCCTCGGTCGTCGCTTTCTTATCCGTCGCCTCTTCGACGAGGGAGAGAATGCGTTCGACCGTGGATTCCTCGTAGGGGATCGTGACGCGCACCTCGAGCACGCCGGTCTGGTTGATGCATCCGCTGATGATCTCATCGCCCGCATGCGCCTCGCGCGGCGTGGATTCGCCGGTCAGTGCAGAGGTGTCGAGCAGGCCGTCGCCCTTCGTGATGATGCCGTCGAGCGGGACGCGCTCGCCCGGGCGAATAACGATCGTCGCGCCGACCTCGACTTCGTCGGGGAATACCTCCTCCTCAGCACCGCCGCGCAGAACGCGCGCCGTATCGGGGCGGATATCCATGAGCGAGGAGATGGAGCGGCGCGAACGCTGCACCGCATAGCTCTGGAACCACTCGCCGATCTGGTAGAGCAGCATAACGGCGACACCCTCGGAGTAGTCGCTGAGCGCGAGTGCCCCGACGGTTGCAATCGCCATGAGGAAATTTTCATCAAAGACGCGCCCGTGACGGATGTTCACCGCGGCGCGCCAGAGGATGTCCCAGCCGATCAGCGCGTAGGCTGCGAGGAGGAGAATCATGCCGGGCATGCTCTCCTCGAAGATCATGCCGGGGATAAAGAGCGCTGCCGCACCGCAGATGCGACAGAGCATCCGTTTTTGCTTCTTCGTCATGACGGCCTCTCCTTCGTCGAAATTATGCTTCGAGCACAGCGTCCGGCTCGATGGTCTTCACGATCTTCTTGATCTCGTCGAGTACCGCGTCGAACCGTGCGTCCTCGGCGTCGAGCGTCATGCGTTCGCTCAGGAAGTTGACGCACACCTTGTTCACGCCCGCAACCTTTGATGCTGCCTCCTCGATCTCCTGTGCACAGTGGGCGCAGTCGAGCTCGCGGATCTTGAATGCCTTCTTCATGAATCTCTTCTCCTTTATTTAAGGAAGCACCGATCGGATCGATTTTCCTTTAGCGGCAGTTCCTTACAACATATGAACAACTATTCATGTGTATAATTATAAGGGGCGGATAGAGGATTGTCAATAGGCGGTGTTTTATTTTTCCTGTTTTCCTGCATGGCTGGCTTTGGCTGTCATGACGCTCAACAGCAGGCCGTGCAGGCGCTGATCTGCCCAAAGCAAAACCCCCGAAGCTGAGCTTCGGGGGCTTGTGCGTGCACAGCGCTGTTTGGCTGGCTTTGGCGTACCATACAACAATGAGACTCATGCGGGGGAGCAGCTTACAGTCGGAACTTCGACGTGATGTCGTTGAGCTTCGATGCGGTCTGCGAGAGGGCTTCGGCGCTGTCGCTGACATCGTGCAGACTCGCGCTCTGCTCTTCGGAGGCCGCGGCGACGGTCTCTGCGTTCGCGCCGGTCTTTTCGGCGACGGCGCTGATGTTCTGCACATTGCCGACGACATCCTGCATATCGTTCGCCGTGTGATCAACTGCTTGGCTGATCTGCTCGATGTTGGTGCGCACATCATTGAGGCGCTTTTGGATGGAGGCAAAGCTCTTTTCCGTTTCGACGGTGACTTCCTTGCTTGCCTCGACTTTCTCCTCGGCGTTCGTGATTGCGCCCGCCGCGAGCTGAATGCTGTCGATCATCTGAGTGATCGTCTGCTCGATTTCATTCGTCGCTGCCGAGCTCTGCTCGGCAAGCTTGCGGACCTCCTCGGCGACGACTGCGAAGCCGCGTCCTGCCTCGCCTGCGCGCGCTGCCTCAATGGCAGCGTTGAGCGCGAGGAGATTGGTCTGTCCGGCGATTTCGCGAATGGTCGTGACGACATTCTTGATGGCATCGGAACCGGTGACGAGCTTCTCGGAGACCCGTGAGATCTCGGTCATGGAGTCACTGACGGTTGTATTCTGCTGAACGAGCTGTTGGATGAATGTCATGCCGTTATTGGCATCCTCAACGGCCTCGACTGCCGTCTGGTTGACATGCGTGCCGCTCGCGCTCATCTCCTCCGTACGGGCGCTGACCTGTTCGATGGCGTTTGAGATCTCGCTGATGCTGCTGTTGTTGTGCACGGCATCAGACGCAACATCCGTGATCGTGTGCGCAATGCTCTCGGAGACCTGCATCTGCGACTGAACGGAGGTTGAAAGGCTGTCGCTCGCCTGCGAGAGCGCATCCGCCTCGGTCTGGATGGAGCGCACAATATTGTGCAGGGCGTCCTTCATCTCGAGGAGTTCGTTCGCCATGTCGCCGATCTCATCGTTCCACGTTGCGCGCGTGCCCTGGAAGGAGAGATCCAGTTTGCCGAGCTTGCCGACATCGCCGCGCAGGTTGCTGAGGCGGCGGGCGAGACGGCGCGCGTACCATGCGGCTGCCGCGCCGACGGCGATGATGCCGATGACGCTCACGGCGAGGACAATGATGAAGATATGGTTGACGTTGTCGTTCAGGTCTGCCATCTGAGCATCCTGTACAGAGGCCTGAACTTCTGCCGCCTTGCTGAAGAGGCCGTCGATCTCGTCCGTCTTCTTGCGCAGTTCGGCGGAGGCTGCGGTCGCCGCCTCGACATCTCCGCGGCCGTAGAGTGCGATGATCTCCTTTGTGTGCTCCGTGTAGTCACGCACTGCCTTGCGCAGCTCCTCACCGCGCGCCTTGCTGTCGGGGTTGACCGCGTGCTCGGCGAACACGGCGATCTGCTCATCGGCTTTCTGGAGTGCCGTCTCCGTGGATGCAACGCGGGCCGCGTCACGCGTGATGATGTAGCCGCGCAGTTCGCTCAGCCCCAGATGAAAGTCATCCTCTGCCTCGAGCAGGGTGATGCTGTTCTTGACCGTGACGGAGAGCAGATGCTGATACTCGGTACTCGTCGTCTTGAACTCATAGAGCACAATGCCGAGCAGGACAATCATCAGCGCGATGACGCTGCCGACGAGTCCCGAGAGCTGCAGTCCGATGGGCATTCGCTGTCCCATAAAAATCATCCTCATTTCTTTTTCCCGCACCGCGCGCCCGTTCCCTGCGGGCATGCGGCGTAAAACCTAATGCACTTTTATTTTGCCCCTAATGATAGTTTTTGTCAATTCATTTTTAGCGTAGAAAAAATTTTTCCCAAAATGGTTTTAAGCTATTGCATCTGCGGGACGAATGTGGTACAGTTACATCCGTGAATTTCCTGTTTGCTGTGTGTCGGGCGTTCAGCGATGGACGACGGGGGCGGCGCACGGGAGCGTTTGGAACGATTAGCCGGCTTTGGTGGGCACTCTGCCCGGGACTTGGCAGGATGATTAGTGTCTGCACAACGGAATCGTTAATATAACATAGATTGTGCATGGACGACCAAACGACGGCGGGAAATAATGAGCTGGTGATGTCACCAGCTTTTCTTTTTGCCCGAAATGGAGTAAAATAGGCGCAGAGATTTATGCGGGACGCATTGCGCAACGATAATAATAATGATATGGAGATCGTCTGCATTACACGGAGGTAATGTCATGTCAATATTTGAGGGAATCGGAAAAATCGGCGACTATACGCATCTGCGCAGTTTGCAGCGTGAGATGAAGTACCGCATCAAGACGGGCGCGAGCCTGCGTCAGGCGATGGGTGCGCAGACGCAGCCGAGCAAGACCAAACAGAGTGATCTGCAAGGGACGGACGATACGCGCAGCGCGAACCGCGAAGGGCGCATCCGGCAGAAGCTGCGGCAGGGACAGAAACTCTCCGCTGCCGACAAGCAGTATCTGAAGGACAATGCCCCGGATCTCTATGAGAAGGTAACGCGCATCGAGGAGCGCCGTGAGGCACTCGCGCGTGCCCTCCAGCGTGCCAAGACCAAGGACGAGGCGCTGCGCGCGGTCGCGCAGGCGAACATCGCCGTGCTCGCGGAGATGAAGGCGGGCGGCGGCGATGTGCCGAGTTTTCGCGGGGTGGGGGCGGGTTCGTCCGAGGGGGCAAGTGCGCCCGTAATGACGGCCGGCGGCGCAGCGGCCGCGGGAGATGCGCTCGATATGCCGCCTGCGGAAACGGGAGCCGCTGCGTCTGCACCCTCGTCCGGCGAGATGCAGGGCGCGCTCGGGCGCGAAGCTCTTGCACAGACGGGCGGCGATGCGCCTGCGGCAGGAGCCGCGTCCCAGAACGCGGTGCAGGCATCCGGCGCAGCGGAGGAAAAGGAGGGCTTCAAGCCCGGACCGTCCACGCGCGATCCCTACGGCAACCGCCGCGTGCTCTCGCGCGAAGAACTCGACGATATGATGCGCACGGCGCAGCGGGCGGGGAATCTCTCGCCGCTTGACAACGAGAAGGTCTATCTCCTGCGCGCCCTGCAGCGCGAGTGGATGGAGTATGCAAATTCTGAGGAGTATCAGAACCTCCCAAATACCGCGCTTGACGCGGCGGACGAAGAGACGCGCGGCGCGGTGCGCCGCAGAAAACGGCAGGAGCAGGACGGCGTGTCGGCCGCTCCTCCCGTGCCGAGCGCCGCAGAGATCTTTGCCGCCGCGCATCGTTATTATCATGCGGCGCACGATGGGGAACGCTTTATCGCGAAAGGATAATTTCGCTTAGAAAGGATATCTCTATGTTTACGTTTAAAGGAGACGGTTTTCCGAGCTTTCACGGCATTACGCCGCAGATTCACGAGGAGGCGTTCGTCGCCCCGCAGGTATTTCTCTCGGGCGACGTACGCGTCGGTCAGTATGCGAGCCTCTGGCCCGGCGTTGTTGCGCGCGGCGATGTGAACTACATCTCCGTCGGCAACTGCTCGAACATCCAGGATCTCACCTGTCTGCACGTGGCGGATGACTACCCGTGCATCATCGGGGACTATGTGACCGTCGGACACTGCGCCTGCGTCCACGGCTGCGAGATCGAGGACCACGTGCTCATCGGCATGGGCGCGACGGTGCTGACGGGGGCGAAGGTCGGGCGCGGCTCGATCATCGCGGCAGGCGCGGTCGTCAAGGAGAACGCTGTCATCCCGCCGAACTCGCTCGTAGCGGGCGTCCCGGGCAAGATTGTGCGCGAGAATATGGACCGCGTCGCAACGATCCACGCGCAGGCGCTCAAGTATAAATGTGAGTGGGCGGTGGAGTACGGCCTCTATCCGGAGATCGGCGGCGAGCGCTTCCACGGCGAGAAGGTCATCTGATGCCGGAGGAGCAGAGCTCCGTCGCGCAGCCGCACGGGCGTGAACAGCAGGTGAAGATGGAGATCGTCTCCATGATTCACGGCGGCGAATCGCCCTACGATGTGATTCATCATGTCGCTCAGTGGCTGGAGAAGGTATCGGGTGAGCCCGGCTACGCCCAGTATGTCGAGGATGCGATGCGCGCGGTCTACGGCTGCGCACTGCAGCATGTGCGTCCGATGGAGGACGAACTGCGCGATGTGGAGGAGCGCCTCGAACGCATCCGCGCCGCCTACGAAAAGCCGGAGTTCACGGAGGAGGAGAAGAAGCGCATCCGCTTTGCGATTGATCTCCACGTGAAAAATATCGGGCGCCTCAAGGAGTGCATCGCACGTGCGAAGGCGAACGGCGAGGCGGCAGAGATTGTGAAGAACTGACGAAGGAAGAAAACGATGCTGACAGATGTATTTTTGAATGCCTGAAACACGACGGCATTGTGTCGGTGGCGTCGGTGACGCCCGAGGACGAGGCGCATATCGCGAATACGTGGAATAAGTACCTCATCGTGACAGAGGATGAACGGATTCTGATCCCATGCTACGGGTTCCGCAAAACGGAGCGCAATGCGGCGGAGCATCCGCGTCTTGCGCTGACGCTCGGCAGCCACGAGGTCGAGGGACATCGTGGGATGGGCACCGGCTTTTTGCTGACAGGCACGGCGGAGTTCCGCAAGGACGGCGCGCTTTTTGAGCAGATGCATGCCAAGTGCTCGTTTGCGAACCGCGTGCTGATCTTTACGCCGGATTCCTGCCGGCAGACCCTCTGAACACGATTGTATACCGCTATACACGAAGCCCCATGCTTGCGCGCATGGGGCTTTTTATGCTAATATATTGCTGTTCCGTTGCTTGCTGCGGCGGTATTTCGAACTATATACAGGAGGTAAGAACATGAATATCTCTACCGTAAAGAAAATTTTTGCGGCAGGTGCAGTCCTTGTATTCTCTGCTGCACTCCTCACCGGCTGCGGCGACTCAGCATCGTCGGGGGACAAGAAGTTCCTCAACATCGGCACGGGCGGCACGGCGGGCACGTATTACCCGATCGGCGGCGCGATCGCAGAGGTGCTGAACAAGGAGATCCCGGGCATGAATGCGAGCGCGCAGAGCACAGGCGCGTCGGTCGCGAATATCAATATGCTGCGCGACGGGGCGGTCGATCTCGCGACGGTCCAGAACGATATTACCTACTACGCCGTGAACGGCACCGAGATGTTCCAGGATAAAAAGGTCGACGGACTCCAGGGCATCGCGGCCCTCTATCCCGAGACCTGCCAGTTCGTCACCCTCCAGTCCTCGGGCATCAAGAGCATCGCGGACCTCAAGGGCAAACGCGTCGCGGTCGGCGCTGCGGGCTCCGGCGTGGAGGCAAATGCGCGCCAGATTCTCGAGGCATACGGCGTGACCTATGACGATATTGACGAGCAGTTCCTCTCGTTCGCCGAGGGTGCGAGCGCGCTGAAGGACGGCAATGTGGATGTCGCCGTTCTGACGGCAGGCTATCCGACGGCGTCCGTACAGGACATCGCCTCGCAGAACCCGGTGCGCCTCCTCCCTGTGGATGATCATGTGGCGGATGCGCTGATCGCGAAGTATCCGTTCTATACGAAAACGGTGATTCCTGCCGGCACGTATGCCGGATTTGATGAGGCCGTGCCGGGCGTCTCTGTCATGGCGATGCTGGTCGCGGGCCCCTCGATAAACGCCGATCTCGGCTACAGTATTACGAAGGCGATCTTCTCGAATCTCGATCGTCTGCAGGCCGCGCACGCCGTCGGCAAGCAGATCTCGAAGGAGACCGCAAAGAGAGGCATGTCGCTGCCGATGAACGCCGGCGCGGAGAAGTACTTCAACGGTGAATGAGAGCTTATGCGATTGCGCTTTGCGCGGCGGTGCTCCTGATCGCATTTGATATCCTGAGCACCCCCGCGCTTTTCCTGTGCGCGGATGGGGAGACGATGGTTCTCGCACCGCAGATCCGGGGCGAGGTGCCGCTGACGATCCATTTTATTCACTCCGTGCAGAAGACGCCGGTCGAGGAGTTCCTCACGGCACATGCAGACGGACATTTCCATCTCTCGGGCACGCGGTACCAGTCGCATGGGGTGGGACTGCCGTTCCTCCCCGAGGAGGGGACATTCCGCCAAGAGGGAGACTATTTCGTCCTCGATATGGACCGCGACTACCCGGAACTCAGCCTCCGAACGGGTGTCGGTACGGAGCTCACGATCGAGGCGGGCGGACGGGTGATCCCCGTCTATGAGATGTATCCCGCCGGCACGCGCATCGATCTCGTTGCTGCGCCGCTGTACACATATTTTTGGAAGAAGTAGACGTTGATTTTTGCCGAGGCTGCCGGCAGGCGGCCTCGTATTCTTTTTCACAGAGGATGTGATTTGCTGTATGACCGATCAGAATACTGTTAATGCGGATGCAATTTTGAAGAAATATGACCGTGAATCGAACACGGTTCACTATACGGGCTGGCCGAAGAAAGTCGTCGCCGCGATCGCCATTACATTCTCCATCTTTCAGATCTATACGGCGACATTCGGCGTGCTCGATGCACAGCTGCAGCGCGCCGTTCATCTCGGATTCGGGCTTGCGCTTGCCTACCTGCTCTACCCGTTCCGGCGCGCGTGGGCACGCGACCATTTTTTCCATCCCATCGATGTCGCCTTCGCCATTCTCGGCGCGGCGGCGCCGGCCTACATTGTCATCCAGTACCGTGAGCTCGTCACGCGTGCGGGATCGGTGACGATGCCCGATGTCATCGTGGGCGGCATCGGCATTCTGCTCGTCATTGAGGCGACACGGCGGGTCGTGGGGCTGCCGATGGTGACAGTCGTGCTCTTTTTCCTTGCGTATGCGTTCCTCGGCCCCTATATGCCGGGCGTTCTTGCGCATCGCGGGCTCTCGCTCGAGCAGCTGGTCAGCCACCTCTATTTCACGACTGAGGGCATTTTCGGCATCCCGCTCGGCGTCTCCTCGACGTTCATTTTCCTCTTTATCCTCTTCGGCGCGTATCTCGAGAGTACGGGTCTCGGCAAATTCTTCATTGATCTCGCCAATGCGGTAGCGGGCTGGGCGAGCGGCGGCCCCGCAAAGGTCGCCGTTCTCTCGAGCGGCCTGATGGGGACGGTCTCGGGCAGCTCTGTCGCGAACGTCGTCGGCACGGGGTCGCTCACGATCCCGATGATGAAAAAACTCGGTTACGATGCGAATTTTGCCGGCGCGGTTGAGGCGGCGGCATCCACGGGCGGACAGCTCATGCCGCCGGTCATGGGCGCTGCGGCGTTCCTCATGGCGGAGTTCGTCGGTGTGCCCTACATCGAAGTGGTCAAGGCAGCCGCGATTCCGGCGCTGCTCTATTTCACCGGCGTTTGGCTGGGCGTGCACTTTGAGGCAAAGCGCAAGAACCTCAAGGGAATCCCGCGCAGCGAGCTGCCGCATCCGCTGACGCTGCTCAAGGAGCGCGGGCACCTCGCGATTCCGCTCATCGTTATTGTCTATCTGCTCGTATCGGGCTACACGCCCATGCGCGCCGCGCTCGTCGCGATTGTCCTATCCATTGCCTGCGCCATGCTCCGCAAGTCCACGCGTATGAAGCCGATCGAGATCGTCTACGGACTTGAGCGCGGCGCAAAGGCCGTCCTCGGCGTACTGATCGCGTGTGCGGCGGCGGGCATCATCATCGGTGTCGTGACGAAAACCGGCGTCGGCCTGCGCCTCGCCTCGGGGCTGATCGATGCGGCGGGCGGCATGCTCCTGCCGGCGATGTTCTTCACGATGATTACGGCAATCGTGCTCGGCATGGGCGTCCCGACGACGGCGAACTACGTCATTACCTCGACCATCGCCGCGCCTGCCCTCGTCCAGATGGGTGTCCCCCTTCTCGCAGCGCACATGTTTGTGTTCTATTTCGGCATCATCGCGGATGTGACGCCGCCCGTCGCGCTTGCCGCCTATGCAGGAGCGGGAATCAGCGGGGGCAATCCACTGAGGACTGGCGTACATGCGTCAAAACTTGCGATTGCGGCGTTCATCATCCCGTACATTTTCGTCCTGTCGCCGGTTATCCTGATGGTCGATGCAGAGCCGTTCACCCTCATCGTTGCGACTCTCTCCGCACTCATCGGCATGATCGCAGTCAGCTCGGCCCTCTGCGGCTTCCTCGCCGATCACTGCCGTCTCTATGAACGCGTCCTGCTCATCGCTGCCGGCCTCCTCATGATCAAGCCCGGCGGTACGACGGACATGATCGGCCTCGCCGTCTTTGCTGCGATCCTCGCGATGCAGAGCATGCGCGTGAAGAAGGCGGCATAAATCAGCTCTTTTTGACCGTTTGAGCATTTTGCTCGACGGTCTTTTTATTGAGGACAGCAGTTTTCCAAACAAAAAGGGCCGTTGTACGAAGTTTTCCAGCTTCGTGCAACGATCCCTTTTGCTTCTGCTTATTTAGTTTTTATCGTTCGGTGCGCTCGGCCTCACGTCGACGGGGCAGAGGAGCTTTCGTGTGCCGCCTGCGGCTCCTCCTCCGTCCGCTTCCTGCGGCGCATGATGAAGAACACAGCTGCGCCGATGAGGACGAGCACAGCGATGACCGCTGCGGCGATCGCCGCCTTGTTCCACATGCGGAAGGTGACGTCGATTTTGGTGGACTCGCCCGTCACGAGCGTTTTGCCGAGGTTCCATGTGAGCGTCTTGCCGTCGTTCTCCGTGCGGTCGGCGTTTGAGCTTGCGGGGACAACGGGGAGATTCATCTGATAGGTGAACGTGATGTTGCTTGCGAACGCGCCCGCGCCGCCGCCGTTCTCGCTGCCGCTGAACAGGAGGTCAAAGTTGTAATCCGTGTAGAACAGGCTCTTGTTCACCGTAACGCCTGTATTCTTGCCGTCGTGCGCCGTGAAGAAATCATTCTCGGACAGCTTTTCGATCGTCGCATAGTGCTCGCTGATCTCGTAGCCTGACATGTTCTCCTTCGTCACGGGCGTGATCTGCGCCTCGGGGTTGCGCGCGAGTGCGGTCGTCTTGCTCTGCTCAACAACTTCGGCGAGCATCGGCACGCTGACGAGCGTGGTCTTGAGATCGGCGCTTCCATCGTCGTTGATGACGACATTCACGTCGCCGCTGAAACAGCCGCTCGTGAGCGCGAGCATGCCGAGCAGTACGGCGGCAAGTGCAGTGCGCATCGTGTGCCTGCATTGTCCAAACATAAAATACCTCCCATAATTCCTGTATACCAATCCATTTGTATTCTACATGAGCATACGGGATTTTGCAAGCCGGACCATTGACTCAAAGAAGCAGGCGCCTGCCTCTCCGCCGTTTGCATAAGACATTTCGATGCCGTTGAAGATTCTTCGAAAGAAAAAGGTGAAAAATATCTCTTGACACGAAAATTAGGATGTAGTATTATATGATGACCTATTGACGTAAGAATGGGGATTTGTGCGCATTTTTTCGGGGAGCGCTGCGCTTTCCGGCTCTATTTTTGGAAAGGACATGAGAGCAAGGTATTCGAATGGTTGCCTTGTTCTTTTTGTGTCCGTTCATTTTAGTTCGCACAGAGACCATTATGATAATCCAGCGAAAGGGTGACAGCGTTCATGTTCAATCCTGTGTCGGTCGGCCGTCGCACGCGGTATAGCTACGCGCGTATTAAGGAAGTCATGGAGATGCCGCATCTCCTCGACATCCAGCGCAGGAGCTATCAGTGGTTTCTTGAGGTGGGGCTCGCAGAGATTTTCCGCGATATCTCGCCGATTCAAGATTTCTCGGGAAATCTCATCCTTTCCTTTGAGTCCTTTGCGCTCGGCGAACCGAAGTATGATCTCGATGAGTGCAAGGAGCGCGATGTGACCTATGCCGCGCCCCTGCGCGTAAATGTGCGCCTCGTGAACCGCGAGACGGGCGAGATCAAGGAACAGGAAGTGTTCATGGGCGATTTCCCGCTCATGACGGATACGGGCACATTCATCATCAACGGCGCGGAGCGCGTCATCGTCAGCCAGCTCGTTCGCTCGCCCGGCGCCTACTACGGAGTCGAGATCGACACGACGGGCAAGGAGCTCTACAATGCGACGATGATTCCGAACCGCGGCGCGTGGATCGAGCTCGAGACGGATGCGAACGACGTTGTGTCCGTGCGCATCGACCGGACGCGCAAAATGCCGGTGACCTATCTCATCCGTGCGCTCGGCTACGAGACGGATGCGGAGATTCGCGCGCTTTTCGGCGATGATCCGCATATTCTCGCGACGATCGAGCGGGACACGGACGAGGTGAAGACGCGCGGCAAGGCAGTCATCGAGATCTACCGCCGTCTGCGTCCGGGAGAGCCGGCGAACGAGGACAACGCACGGCAGCTGCTCGAGGTGCTGTTCTTCGACCCGCGCCGCTATGATCTGGCAACGGTCGGCCGCTATAAACTGACGAAAAAGCTCGGCTGGCGCCGCCGCCTCCTCGGCAAGGTGCTCGCAGAGCCCATTATAGATAAGGAAACAGGCGAGATCGTATTCCCCAAGGGCGAGCGGATCACTTCGGAAATGGTGGACGCCGTGAGCCCGGAGCGCGAGACGGCGCTCTTCGGCGAGGGCGAGCTCGTTGCTTTTGACGTGCAGAAAAAGGACGGCGAGGTGCACCGTATGCTCTGCGCGCCGACGCGTGACTATCAGTACCGTACGATCACGCGCGAGGATGTGATGGCGGCGATCAGCTATCTCCTCGGCCTGATGGATGGTTTCGGCTATACGGATGACATTGACCACCTCGGCAACCGCCGCGTGCGTGCGGTCGGAGAGCTGCTGCAGAACCAGTTCCGCATCGGTCTCTCGCGCATGGAGCGCGTGGTGCGCGAGCGCATGTCGATCCAGGAGACGGAAAGCATCACCCCGCAGGGCCTCATTAATATCCGCCCCGTGGTGGCGGCGGTGAAGGAGTTCTTCGGCTCCTCGCAGCTCTCGCAGTTCATGGATCAGCACAATCCGCTCTCGGAGCTCACGCATAAGCGCCGTCTCTCGGCACTCGGCCCCGGCGGCCTCTCGCGCGAGCGCGCGGGATTTGAGGTACGCGACGTGCACAACTCGCACTATGGGCGCATGTGTCCGGTCGAGTCGCCGGAAGGGCCGAACATCGGTCTGATCGGGTCGCTCGCGACGTATGCGCGCGTGAACCAGTTCGGCTTTATGGAGACGCCCTATCGCCGAGTGGACAAGGAGCATCACCGCGTCACAGAGGAGGTGCGCTACCTCACAGCAGACGAGGAGGACGAGCTTATCATCGCGCAGGCGAACGAGCCGCTCGATGAGAATGAATTCTTCGTCAATGAGCGCGTTACGGCGCGTTTCCATGAGGAGACGGGGCTGCATCACCGCGACAGTGTGGACTATATGGACGTGTCGCCGCGTCAAGTGTTCTCGATCGCGACGGCGATGATCCCGTTCCTCGAGAACGACGACGCGAACCGCGCGCTCATGGGCGCGAACATGCAGCGCCAGGCAGTGCCTCTGCTCAAGACACAGGCGCCGCTCGTCGGCACGGGCATGGAGTACAAGGCGGCGTGCGACTCCGGCGTTATGGTGCTCGCAAAGCACAGCGGCGAGGTCACGGAGGTCTCGGCAGATGCGATCACTATCCGCACGGATGAGGGAGCATTTGACAACTATAAACTGCAGAAATTTGTCCGTTCGAACCAGGCGACGTGCATCAATCAGAAACCGCTCGTCTATGAGGGCGAGCATATTGCGGAGGGGCAGCCCATCGCCGACGGCCCGTCGACGGACAACGGCGAGCTCGCGCTCGGCTATAATATTATTGTTGCCTATATGCCGTGGGAGGGCTACAACTACGAGGATGCAATCCTGCTCAGCGAAAATCTCGTAAAGCGCGACCTCTACACCTCGATTCACATTGAGGAGTACGAGTGTGATGCGCGCGATACGAAGCTCGGCCCCGAGGAGATCACGCGCGACATTCCGAACGTCGCCGAGGATGCCCTCAAGGATCTCGACGAGGACGGCATCGTCTCCATCGGCGCGGATGTACGCCCCGGCGATATCCTCGTCGGCAAGGTCACGCCCAAGGGCGAGACGGAGCTGACGGCAGAGGAACGCCTCCTGCGCGCGATCTTCGGCGAGAAGGCACGCGAGGTGCGCGACACTTCGCTGCGCGTGCCGCACGGCGAGGCGGGCAAGATCATCGATGTGAAGATCTTTACCCGCGAGAACAACGACGAGCTGCCGCCGGGGGTCAACCGCCTCGTGCGCGTCTACATCGCGCAGAAGCGCAAGATCTCGGTCGGCGACAAGATGTCCGGCCGCCACGGGAACAAGGGCGTCGTCTCGCGCATCATGCGCCAGGAGGACATGCCGTTCCTGCCGGACGGCACGCCGGTTGACATCGTGCTGAACCCACTGGGCGTGCCCTCGCGCATGAACATCGGGCAGGTGCTCGAGACGCATCTCGGCATGGCGTGCCGCGTGCTCGGCCAGCGTATCAAGGACGGCGATCCGACGGTGGAGGGAGACCTTCGTACGGCGGGCTATGATTTTGACAAAAACGGAATGCCCCTTCCCGATGAGGCGGGCATACATATTGCAACCCCTGTCTTTGACGGGGCGAGCGACGACGACGTGTTCGGGACGATCCGCGCAGCGGGGCTGCCCGACGACGGCAAGACGGTGCTTTACGACGGGCGCACGGGCGAGCCGTTCGAGAACCGCGTTACGGTCGGCTGCGTCTATATGCTGAAGCTGCATCATCTGGTTGATGATAAGATTCACGCGCGCTCTACAGGCCCGTATTCGCTTGTCACGCAGCAGCCGCTGGGCGGCAAGGCGCAGTTCGGCGGGCAGCGTTTCGGCGAGATGGAGGTCTGGGCGCTCGAGGCCTACGGTGCGGCGTACACCCTGCAGGAGATCCTGACGGTGAAGTCCGACGACGTGGTCGGGCGCGTGAAGGCGTATGAGTCCATCGTAAAGGGAGACAACATCCCCGAGCCGGGCGTTCCCGAGTCGTTCAAGGTGCTCATCAAGGAACTGCAGGCGATCGGCCTCGATATCAAGGTGCTCAACGAGGATGCGAAGGAAATCGCGATCCGTGACGAAGAGGACGAGGATATCAACGAGAAGGCACGCTCGCTCGACCTCGATGTGGAGGGCGTCGACGAGAACGGCAATCCGCCGCCGTCCGCCGATCCATACGAAGAAGAGGCCGAGGCTGCGGACGATATTGCCGGCGAAGACCTCATTGCGCAGATCGATGAGGACGAAGAGCTTTCAGACGACATGGATACAATTCTGCACGGCGGACTCGACAGTGAGGATACGTCGGATGAGGATGATCTGTAAGGAAGGGAGTGGCATCTGTTGCTGGATGTAAACAATTTTGACTCAATGCGGATCGGACTCGCTTCCCCCGATAAAATTCGTGAGTGGTCGCACGGCGAAGTGAAAAAGCCGGAGACCATCAACTACCGCACGCTCAAACCGGAGCGCGACGGCCTCTTTTGCGAGCGCATCTTCGGACCGACGCGCGACTGGGAGTGCCACTGCGGCAAGTACAAGCGTATCCGCTACAAGGGCGTTGTCTGCGACCGCTGCGGCGTCGAGGTGACGCGCGCAAAGGTGCGCCGCGAGCGCATGGGGCATATCGAACTCGCAGCGCCCGTCTCGCATATCTGGTATTTCAAGGGCATTCCGAGCCGCATGGGCCTCATCCTCGATGTATCCCCGCGCTCGCTCGAGAAAGTCCTCTATTTCGCTTACTATATCGTTGTTGATCCGGGCGAGACCGATCTCAAGAAGAAGGACCTGCTCTCCGAGCGCGAGTATCACGATGCGCTCGAAAAGTACGGCAATACCTTCCGCGTCGGCATGGGCGCCGAGGCGATCAAGGAGCTCCTGGAGGAGCTCGATCTCGAGCAGATGAGCGAGCAGCTGCGCAGCGATGTTCGGACGACATCCGGGCAAAAGAGAGTGCGCGCGATCCGTCGGCTTGAGGTGGTCGAGGCGTTCCGGAAATCCGGCAACCGCCCTGCGTGGATGATTATGGATGTCGTGCCGGTCATTCCGCCCGATCTGCGCCCGATGGTACAGCTCGACGGCGGCCGCTTTGCGACCTCCGACCTCAACGATCTCTACCGCCGCGTCATCAACCGCAACAACCGCCTGCGCCGCCTGCTCGATCTCGGTGCGCCTGATATCATCGTACGCAACGAGAAGCGCATGCTGCAGGAGGCGGTGGATGCGCTGATTGACAACGGCCGCCGCGGCCGCCCGGTCACGGGCCCCGGCAACCGCGCACTGAAATCCCTCTCGGATATGCTCAAGGGCAAGCAGGGGCGGTTCCGCCAGAATCTGCTCGGCAAGCGCGTGGACTACTCGGGACGCTCCGTTATCGTTGTCGGCCCGGAGCTGAAGCTCCATCAGTGCGGCCTGCCGAAGGAGATGGCGCTCGAGCTCTTCAAGCCGTTCGTCATGAAGAAACTGCAGGCGGACGGCGCCGCGCACAACATCAAATCGGCAAAGCGCATGGTCGAGCGCGCGCGCCCCGAGGTCTGGGACGTGCTCGAAGATGTCATCAAGGAGCACCCCGTGCTCCTCAACCGCGCGCCGACGCTGCACCGCCTCGGCATTCAGGCATTCGAGCCGGTGCTCACCGAGGGCCGTGCGCTGAAGCTGCATCCTCTGGCGTGTACGGCGTACAACGCGGACTTTGACGGCGACCAGATGGCGATCCATCTGCCGCTGTCGGCGGAAGCGCAGACCGAGGCACGCGTCCTCATGCTCGCGGCGAATCACATCCTCGCGCCGAAGGACGGCAAGCCGATCATCGTCCCCTCGCAGGACATGGTGCTCGGCTCCTACTACCTCACGAAGGTACGGCCCGGTGCGAAGGGCGAGGGCAAGGTCTTTACGGGCATCTCCGAGGCGCTGCTTGCGTATCAGGAGAAGGTGCTCGATCTGCAGGCGGAGATCCGCGTGCAGGTTGAGGGCTACGGCCTTGTCCGGAGTTCTCTCGGACGCCTTATTTTCAGCGAGATCCTGCCCAACGAACTCCGTCATTACAGACAGGATGCGGAGACCGGCGAGTGGAGCCTCGGTGTTCTCATGAACAAGAAGGAACTCGGCAAGCTCGTCGCCAACTGCTACGATCACTTCGGCGCGACCAAGACAGCCGAGGTCATCGACCATGTGAAAAATCTCGGCTACCACTACGCCTGCATCGCAGGCATGACGGTCGCCGTCTCCGACGTCATCGTCCCGCCGAAGAAAAAGGAAATCATCGCGGATACGCAGGCGCAGGTCAACAAGGTCGAGCGTCAGTTCGGCCGCGGTCTGATTACCGAGGACGAGCGCTACAAGAAGGTCGTCCAGCTCTGGACGAAGGCGACAGATGACGTAGCAGACGCCATGATGGAGAACATGGACCCGTTCAACCCCATCTTCATGATGGCGGACTCCGGCGCGCGCGGAAACAAGCAGCAGATGCGCCAGCTCGCAGGCATGCGCGGACTCATGGCGGATCCCTCGGGCAAGATCATCGATCTTCCGATTACGGCGAACTTCCGCGAGGGACTCACCGTCTCCGATTACTTCATCTCCTCGCACGGCGCACGCAAAGGCCTTGCCGATACGGCGCTGCGTACGGCGGACTCGGGCTATCTCACCCGCCGTCTCGTCGACGTGGCGCAGGATGTCATCGTCCGCGAAGAGGACTGCGATGTTACGGCGATCAACCTCATGCAGGTGCGCGCGCGGCTCGCAGAGTCGACTTTTGACGCACTGGAACTCCTTGTGGACAGCCTGATGGGCCGCCTGCTTGCCGCGGTGGTCTATGATCCCAAGACCAAGGATGTCCTCTATCCGCAGGATACCGTGCTCGATGACGAGGTCCTCGAGACCATCGGCGAGCGCGATGTCCGCGAGATCATGGTGCGCGGTTCCTCCGTCAATGTGGAGGGCGCCGTCAGCAATGCGATGATCACAGAGAGCATCACGCTCGGCGAGCCGGATGCGCGCAAGCGCAAGAAGGCACGCACGGCGGTCATTCGCGAGCTGAGCGGCAAGGAAGTCGTGCGCGAGGCCGTCACCGAAGAAGGAACCGTCCTCGCCGGCGAGGGCACGGTGCTCACGGACAAAATGGTGGATGCCATCCTTAATTCGGAACTGCATGAACTCCATATCCGCAACAACAATGTGCGCGGCATTGAGGTCGAGGCGATCACTGAGGGGACCGGAGTCATCGAGTCCCTCGCCGACCGCATCGTCGGACGCGTGCTCGCAGAGGACGTTGTGGACGAAGCGACGGGCGAGGTGATCGCCCATATCAACGACCCCGTGGACGAGGAACTCGCGAAGCGGATCGAAGGCGTCCGCAAACGCGTCTCCATCCGCAGCGTGCTGACCTGCAAATCGCAGTTCGGCGTCTGCATGAAGTGCTATGGACGGGATCTCGCCAATCAGGCAGAGGTCGAGATCGGCGAGGCAGTCGGCATTATCGCCGCGCAGTCGATCGGCGAACCGGGCACGCAGCTCACGATGCGCACGTTCCACTCGGGCGGCGTCGCGGGCGACGACATCACCCAGGGTCTGCCGCGCGTCGAGGAGCTCTTTGAGGCGCGCAAGCCCAAGCACAACGCGATCATCGCGGAGAACGAGGGCGTCGCTGCGATTGAAGATACCGGCAAGGGAATGCGTACGGTGACGATTACGCCGGAGGGCGGCGTCCCGCGTGAGTATACCGTGCCGTTCGGCGCACGCATGGCCGTGCGCGACGGGGCAGTGCTGAAGCCCGGCGATAAGATCACCGAGGGATCGATCAACCCCCATGATATTCTGCGCGTCTGCGGACTGCAGGCGACCCAGCGCTACCTTGTCTACGAGGTGCAGAAGGTTTATAAGTCGCAGGGTGTTGAGATCAACGACAAGCACATCGAGGTCATGGTGCGGCAGATGCTGCACAAGGTCAAGATCGAAGAGGCCGGCACGACGGAGTTCCTGCCGGGTGAGTACATCGAGATCAACACGTTCGAGGCGGCGAATACGAAGGCGATCGAGGAGGACGGCGAGCCCGCCGTGGCAAAACCAATCCTGCTCGGCATCACGAAGGCATCGCTCGCGACGGATTCCTTCCTCTCGGCGGCCTCCTTCCAGGAGACCACGCGCGTCCTGACAGACGCCGCGATCAAGGGGAAGATCGACCCGCTCGTGGGGCTCAAGGAGAATGTCATTATCGGCAAGCTCATCCCCGCAGGCACGGGCATGACCCGTTACCGCAACCTCGACATCATCGATCATGCCCCCGCTCCGGTACAGGAACCGGAGGAGGAGATCGTCGAAGAAGTGTATGAGGAAGTCGATCTTTCGCGTCTGGAGCATCTGACGAACTGAATGTCTGTAATTTGATGAAAGAAGCTTTGTCGACCTGTTTTTGAAAATAGGTTGACGAAGCTCTTTTTTCTGTGTAGAATAGCAACGTGTAAAAAGAAGGAGCGATTACCATGACATCTCTTGATGATAAGTTCTTTTCCGTTCGTAACACAACACGCATGGCACTCTGCATCGCGCTCATCTGCGTGAGTGCCTACATTGCGATCCCCGTGCCGTTCATGGCACCGCTGACGATGCAGACCTTCGTCATGTGTCTTGCGGCGCTTGTCCTGACGCCGCGGCAGACGGCAGTGGTCATCGCCGGCTACACGGTGCTCGGAGCAATCGGTCTGCCCGTGTTCGCGGGCGGCGTCGGCGGACTCGGGATCATCTTCGGACCGCGCGGCGGCTTCTTCATCGGCTTCCTCGCCGCCTACACGCTGATGAGCATGCTGAAGGGGAAAGAGCCGTCCTTTGCGCGCTATGCGGTTGTGGGAGCGCTTGTGAGTGTGCCCGTCACCTATGCGATCGCGACGCTCTGGCTGACGATTCTCTTTGGGGATAAATTTGCCGGCATCGTCGCCGCCTTTATGGCGCTCGTGCAGTATATCCCCGGCGATCTTATCAAGGCAGTCGCGGCTGCCGCGCTCGGCGTCACGTTGAATCGCCGCCTGCGCTATTTCTGAGAATCAATGCAAAAAGGGCGGTACGAATGTGAAATTCACATTCGTACCGCCCTTTTGCATCCAATGTATTATTTGCAGATGCGGTCGATCCAGTTGAAGAGTTCGTCGAGGTCGTAGTCGCCGCCATGTCCCTGTCCCCATGGAACGGCAAAGTCCACATCGATGCCCGCGTTCTGCAGGCGCAGGGCGAGGACGGCGGGCACTGCGAGTGCTGTGTCGCGGTCCTTTGCGCCGTGGCGGATGCGGAAGTGCGGCGCCGTCTTGACGCCCGCTGTGCCGATGTAGCCGAGTGGGTTCATGCGGCGAATATCCTCATCGGGAGCGAGATCGCCGTGTGCGGGATCGTATCGGCGCGCGAAGTCTGTAAAGTGGCGCGGGACGTTTGCCGTCGTGCCGAACACATCGTTCTCGCCGGAGCTGCGGTCGAGTTTGTCGAATGCGGGCGCGGCCTTCAGGCGTGTTGCCCATGCGGCGTATTTTGCGAGGTCGACATTCGCGGCTTTGCCGTCCCTGACGGTGAACCAGTCCGCACCGCCAAGATCCGCCTTGCGGTCAAGCGCGCTCTGCACGGAGGCTTGATAGAGCGCCTTGACGTATTCGGCAAAGCTGCCCGTGCCGTCCGGATTGAGCAGCATGGGGCTGCCGGATGCGTCCTTGAGCCCGAGGCTGTTCAGATAGGCGGGATAGAGTTCCTTGAGCCGCGCGGAGGCGGTGCTCTGCTCCTCGGTCATCGGCGCGGCCGCCCCCTCTGCCGGCGCATTCAACGGACGGTTCACGGCCGTATTGCCGGACGATGCGACGCCGGCTGCGGGCGGCATGCTGCCCTTGGCACTCTGATGATAGTCATTTACGCCTGCAAAGATCCACTCGTATGCCATATCGGCATGATCGAGATCGGTGATGGGGCAGTAGCAGCTCGCTGCGTAGATATCGTCGCGTCCGCCTGCGGCGCCGATCTCAGCGAGTGCGTCGGCATAGTCCGCGCTGCCGCCCGTCGCGCCGAGGAGCGCGGAGAGCGCGCCGCCCGCGCTTGTGCCGTTGGCGATAATGCGGTCGGTATTGCCCGCCGGCAGACGCGCGGCGTTGTAGCGCAGATACTGTACGGCTGCCTTGTAGTCGACGACGAGAGAGGGGGCCTTGCCGATATAGGAACCGGACGCATCTTTATCCGTGCGTCCGCGGATCGCGGGCGCAGCGACGACGAGGCCGCGCGAGAGTGCGATCAGAGATGCGTTCGGCGCGCCCGTCATGCGGGAACGCTCGGACGGCTCCTGAATCTCGCCCGGCATATAGCCGCCGACGCCGTTCGGCAGGAAGATCGGCGCGGTCTTTGCCGTATAGCCGTTTATCGTGCCGCCCGTGAGATAGGCAGCGGGGATGAAGATGCTCATGCGCTGGCGCGCGGCATCCTTCGGCAGCGCGGCATAGGGAATGTTGCGATAGGCGCGGAATGCGACCGGCTTTCCGTTCACGACGAGTGTTTCGTCGGTGTACGAGGAGGGATCAAAAGCGAGGTTTGCCATATTTGCTCCGGCAAGCGCGGTGAGGACCTCTGCAGCCTCGCCCGAGAGCGGGGGAAGCGGCAGCGCCGGCGTTCCTGCCTCCGTCGCATATGCACTGGAGACCGGAAGCGTGAGACACGCGCCGAGAACGGCGATTTTGAAAAGAGAGCGTTTTTTCATGAGATATCCTTTACAGGGAGTTATGCCTTCGGCGTCATGTCCGCATCGCGCAGCGTGCCTTCCTTTGCGCGGCCCGCGAATTCTGCCGTCGCGGTAAAGAGGACGTCGGTGGAGCTGTTGAGCGCGGTCTCGCAGGAGTCCTGCAGAACACCGATGATGAAGCCGACCCCGACAACCTGCATCGCGATGTCGTTGCTGATGCCGAACGAGGAGCAGGCAACGGGGATGAGGAGCAGCGAACCGCCCGCGACACCCGATGCGCCGCATGCGCCGATGGTGGCGATGAGGCACAGCAGAAGCGCGGTCGGCAGATCCACATGGATGCCGAGCGTATTCGCTGCGGCGAGCGAGAGAATCGCAATCGTGATCGCTGCGCCGCTCATGTTGATGGTCGCACCGAGCGGAATGGAGATGGAGTAGACCTCGGGATTGAGTCCGAGGCGCTTGCACAGCTGCAGGTTGACCGGAATGTTTGCTGCGGAGCTGCGCGTGAAGAATGCGTAGATGCCGCTCTCGCGCAGGGTCGTAAAGACAAGCGGGAACGGGTTGCGGCGGATGTGCGCCCAGACAATGATCGGATTCATGATGAGTGCGACGGAGAAGAATGCGCCGAGCAGAACGGCAAGCAGCTGAAGGTAGCTGATGAGGGCATCCACGCCGCTCGTACCGACAGCATCCGCGACGAGACCCATGATGCCGAACGGGGCAAAGCGGATGACCCAGAGCACGATCTGTGTCATGACGACGGCAAAATCATGGACGGTGTTCTTTGTGGTCGGACTTGCTTTCTGCAGCGCCACACCGGCGAGGACACTCCATGCGAGGATGCCGATGTAGTTGGCGTTTGCGATGGCGTGGAGCGGGTTGTCGACGACGTTGAGGATGAGGTTGTGAACGACCTCGATGATGCCGCTCGGCGGAGTGACCGTCGCATCGGCGACAACCAGATGCAGCGTAGACGGGAAGGCAAAGGAGAATGCAACCGCGACGACGGACGCGAGGAAGGTTGCGATGACGTAGAGGCGCACGATGGGCTTCAGCGCTGCGCCTGCACCGACGGTGCGCTGCGCCATGGCGTTCATGACCAGGACGAAGACGAGGATCGGTGCGACGCCCTTCAGGGCGCGGACGAAGACATCGCCGAGCACGGCGACGATGGGGATGGCGGCGGGCGCATAAAGCGCGATGAAGATGCCGATGATGAGTCCGACAGCGATGAGCTTGATGAGCGCTGTCTCACGGTACTTGCGGCTGATGTTGCTGAGCAAAAAAGATTCCTCCCTTTCGGATGAAAAAATATCCTCTATTATAACAGAACGGGGGCGCCTTGTCACCGTTTTGTTCGGCGCACGGCTATGCTTCGGTGCGTGCCAGCTCCTCCAGGCAGCGGGCGACGGCATCCTGCCACGCGGGGAGACGGCGGAACCCCGCCGCATCGAGGCTCGCCTTGCTGAGGCGCGAGTTTTTCGGGCGCACAGCTTTCGTCGGGTAGGCATGCGAGGGGACGGAGGTGACGTTGACGCTCCTGCCGGCAGCACGGAAGATCTCGGCGGCGAACTCCGCCCAGGAGCAGAAGCCCTCGTTCGTTGCGTGATAGATGCCGTACTTCTCGCTCTCTAGCATATCTGCGAGCAGGGGAGCGAGATCGTGCGTGTAGGTTGGTGAGCCGATCTGATCGCCGACGATGGAGAGACTCTTGTGTGTCTCAGAGAGCGCAAGCATCGTCTTGACGAAGTTCCTGCCGTATGCGCCGAAGACCCACGAGATGCGCACGATGAAATATCTGTCGAGATGTGCCTGCACCGCCTCCTCGCCCATGCGCTTTGAGGCGCCGTAGACATTGCGCGGGCCGGTCGCGGCATCCGTCTCATAGGGCTCTGTTCCCGTGCCCGGGAACACATAGTCCGTGCTGATATAGAGGAACTTCGTGTTCCTCTCCTGGGCGAGGCGTGCGAGGATTTCGGTTCCCGCTGCGTTGACGAGGCGGCAGAGTGCCGGCTCGTCCTCCGCCTGATCGACCGCTGTATATGCCGCCGCATGGAGGATGGCATCGGGCGCGAACGTGTCGAGCACACCGCGCATCGCCGTCTCATCCGAGAGGGGGAACATCCGCGAGGAGACGCCGTATACCTCGTGCCCGCGCGCCTTGCATGCCTGTACGCAGTCTCGGCCCAGCTGTCCGGTTGCGCCTGTGATGAGGATTTTCATAGCGATCCGCCTTTCTTTTTATATTTCCTTTATTGTATCATAAAAAGGCGCTGTCCGTGTATGCTGCGGACAGCGCCTCGCTGGTATACATTATGGAACATCGGCCTCCGGTACGGTCGGGATGGTGAGCGTGATCGTCGTACCTTCGTCCACCGCACTCTGGAGGGCGATCTTGATGTCGTGACGCTCCGCGATCCAACGTGCGATCGAGAGCCCGAGTCCCGAGCCGCCCGTCTCCTTTGTACGCGAGGAATCCACGCGGTAGAATCGGTCGAAAATATGCGCCTGATGTTCGGGCGCGATTCCGATGCCGTCGTCCGAGAGCGTCACCATGACCTCGGAACCGTCCGCGGAAAGTACGGAGCAGGCGTGGATGTGACCGCCGGGGGGCGTATATTTCAGACTGTTTTCGAGGAAAATGCGCAGCAGCTGGCGCAGCAGAACGGGATCCGCGTTGACGATCGCGGGAGCGTTTGCGCCGAGCGTGACCTCATGCGAGGGCGTGACCATCTGCATCTTCTCGATCGTATCGGCGAGGAGTTCGGCCAGATCCACATCTTCCTTGTTGACGGCCTGACGCTTCTGATCAGCGCGCGCGAGGAAGAGCAGCTTTTCGATGAGCTGCTGCATATTCTCCGCCTCCGAGCGGATGGAGGTGATGCCCTCATCGAGGATGTTCTTATCCTCGCGGCCCCAGCGCGCGAGCATGTCGGAGTAGCCGAGGATCACCGTGAGCGGCGTGCGCAGCTCGTGCGAAGCATCGGAGACAAAGCGCTGCTCCTGCTGGAATCCTTCCTGCAGACGGTCTAGCATGCGGTTGAATGTGCGGGCGAGCTCGGAGAGCTCATCGCGCGCGCGCGGCACGTCGAGGCGCCGGCCGAGGCGTTCCACCTCAATGCTGCGCGCTGTCCATGTGATCTCGCGGATCGGCTTTAAGATGCGCGTGCTGATGAAATGTCCCGCAATGAGCGCGAGGACAAAGCAGATGGCAACCGTATAGAAGATCAGCCGTTGAAGTGAATAGAAAAAGTCCTTTTCTGTGGTGATCGTACGGAAGAAATGAACGTGATAGACAATGCCGCCGTATTCGACGTCGCGGCGCGCGTGATAGACCGCGCCGTTGCGGAATTCGGAGACCTCCATGTCGGGATTCGCCCAGAAGGGCGTCGTGATCTGCCCGCTTTCGATGGTTTCGATCGATGGGAAATGCGCATCCGTATCGAGGACGACACGCCCCGTGCTGTCCGTGATGCGAACGATGACGCCGGGAATGACCGGCCCCTCAAACCAGAACTTGGCCTCAGTCGCATGTCCGCTCTCGATGTTGCTCATCACATGGCGAATGCTGCGGTCGAGATCGACCTCCGCCTGCCGGTAAAAATAGATGTACGCGCCAATCCCCAGAATCGCCGTCGAGAGAATGAGTACGAAAAAGAGGATTGCCGCGTACAGCAGGGTAATCTTCGTTGAGATGCGGATGTAAAAGTAGCGATCGATCCAGTGAGCCAGGCGTGCCCTAGTCGCGTACCACATATCCGACACCCCGCACCGTGTAGATGTACTTCTTGTTGAAGCGGTCATCCAGCTTAGCGCGCAGGTAACGGATGTAGACGTCGACGACATTGGTTTCGCCTGTGTAGTCGAATCCCCATACCTCCTGCAGGATTTGATCGCGCGTCAGAACGGTGCGCTTGTTGCGCAGGAGATACTCGAGCAGATCGTATTCGCGCTTCGTGAGCGCCACGGTCTCGCCGTCCACCTGTACCTCGTAGCGGGAGAGGAACATGATGAGGTTCTTCACCGTGAGACGGTCCGAGGCATCCTCGGTCGAGATGTCGCGGCGGCGCAGCGCATTCTTGAGGCGCGCAATCAGCTCCGGCACGGCGAACGGTTTCGTGATATAATCGTCTGCGCCGATGTCGAGTCCCTCGACGCGGTCCTCTACCGCATCCTTTGCCGTCAGCATGATGATGGGCACGTTGGTCACCGCGCGGACACGCCGGCAGATCTCAATGCCGTCCATGCCGGGCAGCATCACATCGAGCAGAATAATGTCGAAATTCTCTTGGATGATGCGCTCGTACGCACGCGTACCGTTCCCCTCGGTCTCTGCCTCAAAGCCCTCGTGTTCCAGCTCCATCTGCAGGAAGCGCGCAATGCGTGTCTCATCCTCTACAATGAGGACCCGTGTCTTTTCGTCCATAATAATCCACCTCGTCATTCCTTAAGGAAACGCGGATAAAATAAACCATATGCTTATCAGCACTTCCTTTAATATGTCCCTACTATATATGAATACAGAGAAAATGAAAAGGCAAAAATGAGAAATATAATCGACTTTTAACGCGGGTGATTTTCATGCGTTTTTCTTGACAACATGCTCCTTCCAGTATAAAACAAAATGAGAACGTATAGAAAACGGAGGAACCAGAGTGGAACAGACGGGACGGCTTTATCTCTGCGGAACGCCCATCGGCAACCTCGGCGACATCACCTACCGCGCCGTTGAGACACTGCGTGCAGCGGACTGCATCGCGGCCGAGGACACGCGGCACACGCGCGCGCTGCTCGCGCACTATGACATCCATACGCCGATGACGAGCTACTACGAGCACAATAAGGATGCCAAGGGACCGGAACTCATCGCGCGGCTTCTTGCAGGTGAGACCATCGTCTGTGTCAGCGATGCAGGGCTGCCGGGCATTGCCGACCCCGGCGGCGATCTTGCGCAGCGCGCCATTGCCGAGGGGATTCTCGTCACGCCTCTGCCGGGGGCGAACGCGGCGCTCTCCGGTCTCATCTGCGCGGGGCTTCCGCTGGAGGGCTTTGTCTTCGTCGGGTTTCTCCCACGCAAAGACAAGAAGCGCAGGGAGCTCCTCGCACGTATTGCAGGATATCCCGAGACGCTCATCTTCTACGAGGCGCCGCACCGCCTGCGTGAGACACTCGCGGTCCTCGCGGAGACACTCGGAGCGGAGCGGCGCGCATGCGCCGCGCGCGAGCTCACGAAAAAGTTCGAGGAGTTCCGCCGCATGATGCTCGGCGAACTCCTCACGCATTATCGGGAGAACGAACCGCGCGGCGAGTTCGTCCTCATTGTTGCAGGAGCGGACAAGAGTACTGCCGCCGCTGCGGATGCGGCGGAGGCGACCCTCATGGAGCGCTACGAGGCACATATCGCCGCGGGACTCGACAAGAAGGAGGCCATGCGCCGCACCGCGCAGGAACTCGGCATCTCGCGCAGGGAGGTATATCAGGCGGTATTGGTGGGGGACGATGACTCCCACTGAAGATTGATGATTTTCGTCAAACGGTATATAATCTTTCTAATCACGATTATTATAATCGTGATTAGAAAGATAAGTACTGCCGTCTGGTGGAATTCCTTTATCAGAATTTGCTTTAAAAATCATAATGAAAAGGAGCCCTATGATCGAAACAATGCCTTTGTTTGAATGTTTTCCTCCTGCCTACGACGAAAAACTGTCCTTTGCAGACGATACATATCGCTCGATCGATCTCTTTGCGGGCATCGGGGGGATTCGTAAGGGCTTTGACAATGCGTTTGGTGATGCGATCCGTACCGTATTTGTCAGTGAGTGGGATGAACACGCGCAAAAGACCTACCGTGCAAATTACAACGATTCCTTCGAGATTGCGGGCGACATTACGAAGATCGCCGCAGAGGAGATTGCCCCCTTTGATATCTGTCTGGCGGGATTTCCGTGTCAGGCATTTTCGATGGCGGGCAGACACATGGGGTTCGAGGATAACTATGCCGGGATGTGTCGGGGAACGCTCTTTCTTGATGTTGTCCGCATCTGTGATTATCATCGTCCCAAGGTGATTTTTTGTGAAAATGTCAAGGGCCTGACCATCCATGACAAGGGACGTACCTTTCGGGTGATACAGGAAGCATTCTGTCAGATCGGCTATACCGTATACAGCAAGGTTTTGAACAGCAAGGACTTTGGTGTGCCGCAAAACCGTGAACGCATCTATATTGTTGCCTTTCGGAATGATATTGACAGTACGGGGTTCGCATTTCCCGAGGGGCATGATTCAAACACGACCATTCGTGATATCATGGAAGCGGAAGAAGTCAGTGTAAAATACTACCTCTCGACTGTCTACCTTGCCTCGCTGCGCCGCCACAAGGCACATCATGAGGCACTCGGACACGGATTCGGCTACGAGGTTCGAGAGCTTGACGGACAGGCGGGCGCGATTGTCTGCGGAGGGATGGGACGGGAGCGCAATCTCATTGTCGACAAGCGTCTCACGAACTTTACCCCTGTTACCCGCATCAAGGGCGCGGTCAACCGCGAGGGCATCCGCAAGATGACCCCGCGCGAATGGGCGCGTTTGCAGGGCTTTCCCGATGACTTTCTGCTGCCGCTTGCCGATACGCATCTTTACAAGCAGCTTGGCAACAGTGTGACCGTTAATGTGATCGAGGCGATTGCCTGGAACATCAGGGAGGTGCTTACTCATGACCGTACATTCTCAGGAGAGCGCAGTCAAGGCGAATCAGGGGGAGTGGAGTGAACTCTACGTGCTCGTCCATCTGCTCGGAACGGGACGGCTCTACGCGGCGGACGCGGAACTCAATGCGCTCGCAGATTGCTTCTTTCCTATCCTCAAAGTCATGCGCAGTGAGGACGAAGATCGGCAGATTGATATGACTGTGCGCGATCATGGTGTGGAGATTACCTGCAACGGGATGGCGGTTCACACGGTCAAGAGGTCGTTGCTGACCTCCTATGCGAAGGCTCTGCTCGACGCAATACGCGTGGGCAGGGGGGCCTTCGCCATTCCACTTGCGGCGGAGGTTATGGAACACCTTTCCATCTGCAAGGTCAAGGCTTCCTCCGCAGAGAAAGCGGACATCACCATGCTGCTGCACGATATTCATACGGGCATTGAAAACGTCTTTGCGTTCTCGATCAAATCGTATATCGGGGCAGCCCCAACCCTCCTCAATGCCTCAAAATCGACAAATTTCGTATTTGCGGTGGAGGGGCTGGATGGGGCGGATATTTCCCGCATCAACGCTATTGAGGGAAGAAAAAAACTGCTGGAGCGGATGCAGGAGATCTCTGCGGCGGGTGGCAGCCTCCGCTATATCCGTCCTGCAAGCGACATGTTTCGGAACAATCTCAGCTTCATTGATATGTCGTTTGACCGTCTTCTTGCCGCATTGCTGCTTGAAAGCTATCACAGCGGCGAACTCAACTGCCGCAAACTCCTGCAAACCGTTGCGGAAGCCAACCCGTTCCATGTTGCCGATCCGCAGAAACTCTATGAATACAAATTCAAAAAGTTTCTCTGCGCCGTTGCACTCGGAATGCAGCCTGCCAAAGCGTGGTCGGGGACGGAGGATGCGTCGGGCGGCTACATCATTGCGCGTGCGGATGGCGCTGTTGTTGCCTATCATATCTACAACCGAAATTTCTTCGAGGAATATCTTCTTTGCAGCACACGATTGGAGAGAGCGTCGTCTTCGCGGAACGACTACTGCTGCATCTACGAGGTGGACGGCATTCACTACATCAATCTGAATTTGCAGATTCGATTCAAGGATCATGGATAAACTGACACAGAAACAGCGCAGGAAGTGTATGCGCCGTGTCCGTGCGAAGGATACGAAGCCGGAGATTGCCCTGCGGAAAGGCCTCTGGAAGCGAGGCGTTCGTTACCGTAAGAATGTCCGTGCGCTCCCCGGGACACCGGACATTGTGCTCGCGGGGCGAAAGATTGCAATCTTTGTCGATGGGGATTTTTGGCACGCACGCGGACATCGGGAGAATCCGGGCGAGGAAGTGGCGAGCAATCAGTCCTTTTGGCGGGCAAAACTCGCCCGCAATGTCGAGCGCGACCGCGAGGTGAACGACTCACTGACCGAGATGGGGTGGCTTGTTCTGCGGTTTTGGACGAGCGACATAGAGAAGGATCTTGCCGGTGTGCTTGCCGTGATTGACGAATATCTATAGGCGGCGCAGGTTGTCACTGCGCCGCGCGTATGCTACTATATAGTATATCAAATCGAAACGAGGCATGATTTATGAGCGGAAAGACTCCATTTTACATTACCACACCAATTTACTACCCGAGCGCCAAACTCCACATCGGCCATGCCTACTGCACCACTGTTGCGGACACGATTGCGCGGTTCAAGCGGCTCGCGGGCTGCGATGTGTTCTTTCTGACCGGCTCGGATGAGCACGGGCAAAAGATTCAGCAGGCGGCGGAGAAGGAGGGGGTGACGCCCCTTCAGTACGTCGACCGCATTGTCGCGGGCTTTCAGGAACTCTGGCGGCTGCTCGGCATCTCCTATGACGACTTCATTCGCACCTCCGAGCCGCGCCATTATGAGCTCGTACAGAATATTTTTCAGCAGATCTACGATCAGGGTGACATTTACAAGGGGGCGTACAAGGGGCTCTACTGCACGCCGTGCGAGAGCTACTGGACGAAGCTGCAGCTGGACGAGAACGGCTGCTGCCCCGACTGCCACCGCCCCGTGCAGGAGGTTGCGGAGGAGGCATACTTCTTCCGCATGAGCAAATATGCGGACCGCCTCATCGCCTATATCAACGAGCACCCCGACTTCATCCAGCCCGTCTCGCGCCGCAACGAAATGATTGCCTTCATTGAGCAGGGACTTGAGGACCTCTGCGTTTCGCGCACCTCGTTCGACTGGGGCATCCCCGTGCCGTTCGACCCGAAGCACGTCGTCTACGTCTGGTTCGACGCGCTTACGAACTACCTTACGCCGATCGGCTATCTGCATGACAAGGAAAAGTTCAGCAAATACTGGCCCGCAGACGTCCATCTCGTCGGCAAGGAGATCGTGCGCTTCCATACGATCATCTGGGGCTGCATGCTCATGGCGCTCGGCCTTGACCTGCCGAAAAAGGTCTACGGGCACGGCTGGCTCATCGTGGATGGCGCGAAGATGTCGAAGTCGGTCGGCAACGTCGTCGACCCGATTGCGCTCATCGAGGAGTTCGGCGCGGATGCCGTGCGCTACTTCCTCCTGCGCGAGATCACGCTCGGACAGGACGGCAACATCTCGCGCGATGCGCTGATCGGGCGCATCAACTCCGATCTCGCAAACGACCTCGGCAACCTCCTCCACCGCACGCTCTCGATGGCGAAGAAGTACCGCAAGGGCGTCATCGCAAAGGGCACGGGGCGCACGGACTTCGACGCGGCACTTGAGGAGATGGCGCAGGAGACCGTCAAGACCTACACGGAGCAGATGGAACAGATGGAACTGTCGGCGGCGATCAAGACGGCGTGGGCACTGATTTCGCGCACGAATAAGTACATCGACGAGACCGCGCCGTGGACACTCGCGAAGGATGAGGCGAAGGCGGCGGAGCTCGACGCCGTGCTCTATCATCTCGTCGAGTCGCTGCGCATTACGAGCATCCTCATCTCGCCGTTCCTGCCTGTGACCGCGCGCCGCATTCACGCTCAGCTGGGCTTTGCCACGGACTTTGATGCGGTGCAGCTCTCCGATGCTGCGTGGGGCGGCCTGCCTGACGGCCACGCGGTCGGCACGGCAGAGCAGTTGTTCCCGCGCATTGAGACTGAATGATGATGGAGCTGATCGACACACACGCTCATCTTTATGACGAGCGATTCGCAGACGATTTGCCCGAGACGATCGCACGCGCGGCAGAGGCGGGCGTCGGGCAGATCATCAGCATGGGCGATACGATGGCGGCGTCCGCGCAGGCAGTTGCAGACGCGGAGCGCTATCCCGCGCTCTACGCTGCCGTCGGCATTCACCCTGAGAGCGCCTGCGCGCCGACGGACGAGATGCAGGAGCAGCTCCTCGCATGGGCAAAGCATCCGAAGGTCGTCGCGATCGGTGAGATCGGCCTCGACTACTACTGGGAAAAAGACCCGGAGCGGCGTGCCCTCCAACGGGAACTTTTCACGGTGCAGCTTCGGCTTGCGCGTGCGGCCGGGCTGCCTGTCTGCATTCATGACCGCGAGGCGCACGGCGATACACTCGCCATTCTAAAAGCGGCGGGAGAGGGGCTCACGGGCGTGCTGCACTGCTACTCGGGCAGCATCGAGACGGCGCGCGAACTCTGGAAGATGGGGTTCTGCATCGGCATCGACGGTCCGCTCACGTTCAAGAATGCGGCGAAGCTGCCCGATATCGTGCGCGAGGCGCCGCGCGATAAGCTCCTCATCGAGACGGACAGTCCCTACCTCGCGCCCGTACCCCTGCGCGGCAAGCGCAACGAACCCGCCTACGTCGTTCATGTCGCGGCGAAGATTGCCGAGATCCGCGGCGAGACGGTCGAGGAGGTTGCGCGCTATACAACAGAGAATGCACGCCGCCTTTATCCGAAAATTGTTTAATATTATTCTTTCGTGAACAATCGCCCTGCGCGTGGAGAGAATCTCCATGCGCAGGGCTCCTTTTTTGGGACGAATTTCCCTAAAGTGGTGAATAAAATGAGAAAATCGCTCTCAATTTTAGGTCGAATCCCATTTTTCATGAAAAATTCAGCTTAAAGTGGGAAAATGCTGTCAGAAAAGGAGGAATTCTATGCACCTGAAAGATGTAGGGCATTTTATTCAGACAAAGAAAAATACGATCTTCTGTGCCACCCTGGCGGGCATGATGCTGCTCTCCAGCGGCTTTACGATGAACGGCTTTCCGAAGAACATGCACCGCGTGAGCGTGCATGTCGACGGCGAGACTCTTACCGATATGACGGTGCAGACGAAACCGGCTGATATTTTTGCAAAGCTTGGCGTAACGCTCGGCGATAAGGATACCTACGAGGTCACACAGAGCGAGGACCAGCGCCGCACCGAGATCTCCGTGCGCCGCGCGGTGCCCGTGAGCATCTCGTTCTGGGGCGATACGCAGCAGGTCTTAACGAGCGGCCGTACCGTCGGCGACGTCATGGCGGAGTATGGCTATAATATGAACGAGATCGACGTTGTGCCGGGTGTGGATACCCCCATAACGGAGAACCTCTCGATCCAGCTTAAGGAGAACGAACAGGCCGCAGAGCAGCGCCGTGCACGTGAGCGCGAGGCAGAGCGCGTCAGCCGCGGGATTCCCCGCTACCGTGCGGCCTATACGATGCATGCATCCGCGTATCTCCCCAGCGACGGGGGCGGCAGCGGCATTACGGCGACCGGCATCCCTGCACGACATGGTGTCGTTGCCGTCGACCCGAACGTCATCCCGCTCGGCTCGCGGCTCTTCATTCCCGGCTACGGCGAGGCGATCGCCGCGGATACCGGCGGCGCGATCGTCGGCAACAAGATCGATCTCTGCATGGAGAGCTATGATGAGGCGATCCAGTTCGGACGCCGGAATGTTGAGGTATATGTCCTCGAGTAGGATCCATCTGCAAGCAAAGAATCACTGCAAGATAATTCACGCAGCGATTCTTTTTTTTGTTGACAAGAACTCATTTCAGTGTTACTATTTTATCGTACCTTAAAACTTCATATTGAATTGGATCAAGTGCAGGGGTTTTGACATCATCAAAGCCTCAATGCTTCATAGGGAATCCGGTATAGGAATCATTGATTTCATAAGCCGGAGCGGTCACGCCACTGTAACAGGGAGTGATTCCGCACGCCAATTGAGTTGGCAGTCACTGGAGAGCGATCTCTGGGAAGATGCGGAAGAACGATGAACTGGAGCCAGGAGACCTGCTTGATTAACAATCACCGATTGACCTGCGAGTGATGGGGATGGAGATTTTGCGGATTCGTACCGCTCGTATAGAGAGTTTGGCATCTGGGACCAAACGGCACGAGAACTGAGTAACGATACCGAAAAAGCCCGTTCTGCACACCGCGGAATGGGCTTTTTCTTTTGTCCCGCTTCCCGGTGCTGCGTGAACGATCCTGAGGAGATCTGTGTGCATGTGAAAAGGCCTCCATGCATAGAGATTTCCCCGGGATGAAGGAGTATGCGCTCCTTGGGGAAACATTGCTCATCTTTTCAGTTCTCGTTTTCCCCCTGCGTGGGGGTACGCTCTGAGGGTGGAAGCTCAGAGCGATTTTTTTATCAAAAAACCATCTTCGGGTGGTTTTTAGAGAGGTTGGATTTGTCTGACTTCCCTTATCATATAAAGGAGGACGTACTATGCCGGAAGAAAAAGAACGGTCGAGCGACGAAGAGCTTCAGGAACTGTTGAAGAAATCGGCGGATGTTGAGAATTTCCCCGATGTCACGCTCGATGAATTCACTCCGCCGACGGATGAGGAGTGGAAGGAAGCCTGTGAGGCGCTTCTCAAGGGGGCGCCGTTTGAGAAGGTCATGTTCACGAAGACCTACGAGGGCATTACCTTCGATCCCATGTATACGAGAAAGCACACAGAGGCGATCCTGCCAAAAAGTGTGATGCCCGGCATGGGCGACTACCTGCGCGGCGTCGATCCGGCGGGGTATATCGGCAAGCCCTGGGGCATCGCACAGGCATGCGACGAGACGCTGCCCGCAGAGAACAACGAGCTCCTGCGTCATGAGAATGATAAGGGCTCGACCATCTATCACATTGTGCTCGACAGCGCGACGCGTGCGGGCGTTGATGCGCGTCAGGCACCGCATGTCGGCGATATCGGCACGAGCGTGACGACGGTCGATGATATGCATACGCTGCTCGAGGGACTGGATCTCGGGAAATTCCCCCTCTACATCTACGCAGGGGCGAATGCGCTTCCGATTCTCTCTCTTGTTGCGGCGGCGCGCCGTGCAGCAGGAGAGGATATGTCGAATGTCCGCGGCATCATCGGTGCCGACCCGATCGGCGCGCTTGCTGCCGACGGTAAACTCGACGCGCCGATCGCGGCATATTATGACAGCCTTGCCGCTGCAGCCCGATGGGCGAGCACGAACGCACCGCATCTCCGGACGATCTTCGTTCGCAGCGATGTTTACAGCAACGGCGGCGCGAGCGATGTGCAGGAGGTTGCCTCGGTCCTTTCGACGGCGGCTGCATATCTGCGTGCCCTCTGCGAGCGCGGGCTCACGATCGACGAGGCGGCGTCGCAGATCGCGTTCGGCTTCTCGATGGGCGCGAACTTCTTCCTGCAGATTGCAAAGCTGCGCGCTGTGCGTCCGATCTGGGCACAGATCGTGAAGGCGTTCGGAGGCAATGCCGAGTCGCAGAAGATGCGCATTCACGCGCGTCCTGCACTCTTCTTCAAGACCGTTTACGATCCGTATGTCAACATGCTTCGCAACACGACGGAGATCTTCTCGGGCGTTGTGGGCGGCATCGACTCCTTTGAGAGCGCGCCGTTCGACGAGCCCATCCGCAAGGGAGACGAGTTCTCGCGCCGCATTGCGCGCAACATTCAGATCATGCTCCAGGAGGAGTTCGGCATGCTGCAGCCGATCGATCCTGCGGGCGGTTCGTGGGCGGTTGAGACCCTCACGCGCCAGATGAAGGAGAAGATCTGGGCAGAGTTCCAGAGCATCGAGAAGAGCGGCGGCATCCTTGAGGCGCTCCGCAGTGGCTCTGTACAGGAGGGCATCGCAAAGATTCTTGCGGACCGCTTTAAGAATGCGGATCTGCGCAAGGACCGCATCGTCGGCAACAATATGTATCCGAATATGACGGAGACGCTGCTCGACCGCCGTGAAGAGGATACGGCTGCGATGAAGCAGGCGCGCAGGGAGGCGATTGACAGCTATCTCTCCGACATTGATGTGAAGCACTGCAAGAATTCCCTCGAGGCATTCCGCGCAGACCACTCCGTCGTGAACGGTATCGAGGCGGCATTTGCGGGCGCGACCATCGCCGAGCTGATGGCGGCGGTCACCGAGGG
>NZ_GG749280.1:472186-536672 GCF_000160555.1 Centipeda noxia ATCC 43541 | reverse complement strand
CGCGGGTGAGACGGTTGCAGCGATTGCACCGCATCGCTGGAGCGAGCGCTTTGAGGCCCTCAGAAAACGCACGGAGGACTACAAGGCGGCGAAAAACGACAACGTCAAGATTTTCCTTGCGAACATGGGCCCCATCCCGCAGCACAAGGCGCGTGCGGACTTTACCACAGGCTTCCTGCAGGTCGGTGCGTTCGAGGTGCTCGGCAACGACGGGTTCAAGACCGTTGAGGAGGCTGCGGATGCGGCACGCGCGAGCGGTGCGGACGCGGTTGTTATCTGCTCGACGGATGCGACCTATCCCGAGATCGTTCCGGCCCTTGCGCCGAAGCTCCACGAGGTGCTCCCGAACGCCAGGGTCTTCCTCGCGGGCGCCGCGCCGAAGGATCTTTTGGAGACCTACAACAATGCTGGGATTGACGAGTACATCTCCGTTCGTGCGAACTGCTACGAGGTACTCGAAAGACTGCAGAAAAAGAAAGGGATGATTGCGTAATGGCAGCTTTTACCAACCCGGATTTCACCGGGATGAGCCTCGGCGAAAGCCCGTCCGCAGACTCCAAAGAGTGGCGTGCCCTCTTTGAGGGATCGACCGGGCGGACCTTCGAGGCGCTCACGCATAAGACCATGGAGCGCGTTCCCGTCAAGCCGTATTACGACATTGATGAATATGCGCACATGAACCACCTCGATTTCGCGAGCGGAATTCCGCCCTGCCTGCGCGGGCCGTACTCCACAATGTACGTCTTCCGTCCGTGGACGGTGCGCCAGTACGCAGGTTTCTCGACGGCAGAGGAGTCCAATGCGTTCTATCGCCGCAACCTCGCGGCTGGTCAGAAAGGTCTCTCGATCGCGTTTGACCTCCCGACCCATCGCGGCTATGATGCGGACAATCCGCGCGTCGTCGGCGACGTCGGCAAGGCGGGCGTTTCGGTCTGCTCCATGCTGGATATGAACATCCTGTTCTCGGGCATTCCGCTTGATCAGATGTCCGTCTCTATGACGATGAATGGTGCGGTTCTGCCGGTTCTCGCTTTCTTCATCGTCTCGGGCGAGGAGCAGGGCGTTGACAAGAAGATTATGGCGGGCACGATTCAGAATGATATTCTGAAAGAGTTCATGGTCCGCAACACCTACATCTACCCGCCGGATATGTCCATGCGCATCATCGGCGACATCTTCGAGTACACGACGAAGTATATGCCGAAGTTCAACAGCATCTCCATCTCCGGCTACCATATGCAGGAGGCCGGCGCTCCGGCGGACATCGAGCTCGGCTACACACTGGCCGACGGTCTCGAATACATCCGCACGGGCATCAAGGCAGGGCTTGCCGTCGACGACTTCGCAAAGCGTCTCTCGTTCTTCTGGGCGATCGGCAAGAACTACTTCATGGAGATTGCAAAGATGCGTGCGGCGCGCGTCCTCTGGGCGAAGATCGTCAAGTCGTTCGACGCGAAGAACGACAAGTCGATGGCGCTGCGTACGCACAGCCAGACATCCGGCTGGTCGCTGACGGCGCAGGATCCGTTCAACAACATCGCGCGCACGGCGATGGAGGCAATGGGTGCAGCCCTCGGGCACACGCAGTCGCTCCATACGAACGCACTCGATGAGGCGATTGCTCTGCCGACGGACTTCTCGGCACGCATTGCGCGCAACACGCAGCTCTATATCCAGGATGAGACGAGTGTCGCAAGATCATCGATCCGTGGGGCGGCTCGTACTACGTCGAGGCCCTCACGAACGAGATCATCCGCCGTGCTTGGGCGCATATCCAGGAGGTCGAGGCTCTCGGCGGCATGGCGAAGGCCATCTCGACGGGCCTGCCGAAGATGCGCATCGAGGAGGCGGCTGCACGCCGCCAGGCACAGATCGACTCCGGCATCGAGAGCATCGTTGGCGTGAACAAATACCGTCTCGAGAAGGAGGACCCCCTCCAGATCCTCGCGATCGACAACACGGCCGTGCGTCAGGCACAGGTCGAGCGCCTCGAGAAGCTGCGCGCAGAGCGCAATCCGGACGATGTGCGCCGCTGCCTCGAGGGCATCACGAAGGCGGCGGAGAGCCGCGACAACGGCAACCTCCTCGAGGCGGCCGTCGACGCTGCCCGCGCCCGCGCTTCGCTCGGCGAGATCTCCGACGCTGTGGAGAAGGTCTCCGGCCGTTTCCAGGCGGTTATCCACACCATTTCCGGGGTCTATTCCTCCGAGTTCACGGACAAAACCGAGCTCGACCGCGCCCGCGAGATGGCCGACGAGTTCGAGGAACTCACAGGCCGCCGTCCGCGTATCTTCGTCGCGAAGATGGGACAGGACGGACACGACCGCGGACAGAAGGTCATCGCGTCCTCCTTCGCCGACATGGGCTGGGACGTCGATGTGGGCCCGCTCTTCCAGACGCCGGCAGAGACGGCGCAGGATGCGGTCGACAACGACGTGCACATGGTCGGGTTCAGCTCGCTCGCTGCAGGACACAACACGCTCCTGCCGCAGCTGGTAGATGAGCTGAAGAAGCTCGGCCGCGACGACATCATGGTCTGCATCGGCGGCGTTATCCCCGTGCAGGACTACGATAATCTCTACGAGCACGGTGCCGTGGCGATCTTCGCACCGGGCACGAATATCCCCGAGGCAGGCATCAAGCTCCTGACCCTTCTCATCGAGCGGGCGAAGGAAGAAGCCGCAGGCTGATACAGGGGAACACGGACGAAATCATCCACTCATCTAAGTGCATCTTTTTCGCCCTGCCATCGTCGCCAAATCCTCCGCATAGAACCACTATGCGTCCGGTTTGTCTCCTTGACAGGACAAAAAATCTACACCAATCTGAGCGGATTCAATTCATCCGTGCTCCCCTATGGCGCCGCCCTCACACACGAGGGCGGCGTTTTGCCATACCATGAAAGGAGGAACTATGAGCAAAAAGTACTCCACTGAGCGGCCGGACTGGGTGCCTGAGGATGCCGACTGCAAATTCACGACGAGTGTTATGGGCGGTATTGAGGGAATCAAGGATCTGACCGTCGGGAATATCAATCCGAACCTGTTGAATGGAAAGGGCATGCCGCACCGCAAACTCGTTCTCTCCGAGGATGACTATGTCGCGGGCGTGGAACGCGGCGACCGCATGACGCTCTCGCGCGCGATCACGCTCATCGAGAGCAACAGCAGCCGGCATTTCAAATTGGCGCAACGTGTGCTGCAGCGTCTCCTGCCGAAGACGGGCAACGCTCTGCGCATCGGATTCACCGGTGTTCCGGGGGCGGGCAAGTCCACGATGATCGAGGCGTTCGGCAACATGCTCTGCGATGCGGGACACCGCGTTGCTGTGCTGACCGTCGACCCGACGAGCTCCGTGACAAAGGGCTCCATCCTCGGCGATAAGACGCGCATGGGTACGCTTTCGCGCCGCCCCGAGGCATTCATCCGTCCCTCGCCCGCGGGCGGGACGCTCGGCGGCGTTGCGCGCAAGAGCCGTGAGACCATGCTGCTCTGCGAGGCGGCCGGCTACGACGTTATCATCATCGAGACCGTCGGCGTCGGGCAGTCCGAGACGACGGTACGCTCCATGGTCGACTTTTTCCTGCTCGTTGTGCTGACGGGCGCGGGCGATGAACTCCAAGGCATCAAGAAAGGCATTATGGAGCTTGCGGACGCGATCGTCATCAACAAGGCGGACGGGGACAACCTCATCAAGGCGAAGGTCGCACGCGGGCAATACGAGCGCATGATCGAGTTCATCCGCCCCGCGACGCCGGGCTGGGAGACGCATGCCTATCTCGCCTCGGCGATCGAGAAGACGGGGCTTGCCGAACTCTGGGAGGTCATCCGCATCTTCCGCGAGAAGACCACGGAGAGCGGCGTTTGGAAAAAACGCCGCGAGGGCCAGCTCCTCGACTGGATGAACAGCATGATTGACGAGCACCTGCACAACCTCTTCTTTGAGGATGCCGTTGTGCGCGGACGCATGCCTGAGGTGCGCGATGCTGTGCTTTCGGGGGAGATTTCCCCGACGCAGGCGGTCGCTGAGCTCCTTGGCGTGTTCGACGTTCATCGTGCAGCGGGGCGGCAGGTGGACCTCTTTACGAACTGAGGAGGTGATCCTATGACCAAACGCATTTGCCTCTCGGGCGCGGATATGTATGAACTCGAGGAGGTATTCGCCGGACGGCGCGGCATCGCCTCCGTCCGCACGGGCTATATCAACGCTGCGCCGAAGGCGGCGCATGAAGATGTGGCAAACGGGACGGCAGGCGGACGTATGGGCGTCGAGATTGTTTACGATCCGAAGAAGATCGACATCTCACAGCTGCTCGACCTGCACTTTGCCGTCGTTACGCCGTACAGCATCGACGGACAGGGCTATGTGCGCGGCAGCATGTACCGTGCGGGCGTTTTCTATGAGAGCGCCGAGGATGAGCCGCAGATTCAGCTCTACCTTACCTTCCTCGCGGGGAAGGGGCGCTGCCCTGCGACTGGCGAGCATCTGACGCTCAACGATCCGAACAGCAGCGCGGATGCGCGGCGCGTCATGCATGCGACCATGGAGCGGCTGACCTCCTTCCAGGCAGCAGACGATTCTCATCAGGGCTATCTGAAGCGTCATCCGGAGACCGAGACCTATATCGATCTCGCGCGCCTGCGCGAACTCGTCCAACTGTAAAATATAGCGACATACACCGCCTGCATACGATGTTTGCAGGCGGTATTTTTATGCCGGTCAGAGAACTGTATAGAATTTTTATCTTTTTTAAATATCATTTTATGCTATAATTGACTGTATCGGAGAACATTTTATTTTTTGCAAAGAAATGGGGCATAGGGAAATGACAATACGTACAAAACTGCAGGCGATTCTGATCGTGCTTTTTGTATTTATCATTGGCCTAGTTGGGTTAAACTTTTCTACATTCAACGAACTCAAGGGCGACTCACCGGCGGTTAACGCATCGGGCTCGCTGCGCATGCGCGCCTATCAGCTGTCTTGGCTGTCCGCGCGTCTCGTATCGGCGGACGAGGAGCAGGCGGCGGCGCTGCGCAAGACCATGCAGGAGTATGTCACGGCCTACGATCGTATTCTTGCAGGTCTTGAGAAAGGCGATGCCGAGCTGAATCTCCTTCCCGTTGAGGATGCGGCGGTTCAGCAGCAGCTTGCTGCCGTAAAACCGCTGTGGGAAAGCTACCGCAGCGATGTGCGCGCCGTCTCAGATGCAGCGGATGAGGAGACGAGACGCACGGCAGATGCAAAGGTTGCGGGGGAAGTTGCATCCTATGTTGCTGAGGTCAATAAACTCGTCGCGGCATATGATGCAGCCAGCCAGGCGAAGATTGCAATGTCAAAGGATATTCAGCTGGGGGTCATCGTTCTTGCGCTGTTCATCGTCGGCGGCGCGCTCTGGCTGATTCTCGTGCAGATTCTGCGCCCCCTTGCAGCGCTGACCAAATCATTCAGCGAGATCGCCGAGGGAGAAGGGGATTTAACACAGCAGCTGCATGCAGAGAGGGACGACGAGATTGGACGGATCGTCCGTTACTTCAATACCTTTATCGGCAAGCTGCGTACGATCATGCGCGGTGCACAGGAGAGCGCTGCTGAGGTATCCAGCCTGTCCACTGCACTGTCGCAGGCAAGCGGAGAGAGCAGCCGTGCCGTCGAGCATGTTGCCGGTGCGGTTACAAATGTCGCCGGAGAGGCAAATACGCAGAATGATGATATGCAGAATTTGGCGGACAACGTGGCGCAGATTGCCGCGCATATGTCTCAGATGCTGAAGTACGCTGAGAACTCTGCGGCACTCTCTGCCGACTCCCAGGAAAAGGCGGAGAACGGGCGCGGCAATGCTGAGGCTGTTGCGGCGCAGGCGGGTGTCCTGCGCGGCATTGTTGCGGCGATGGATAAAAATGTGCAGACGCTGACGCAGTACGCTGAGGATATCAACCAGATCATCGATATGATCAAGGGGATCTCCGGACAGACAAATCTGCTCGCGCTCAATGCAGCGATTGAGGCTGCACGTGCCGGGGAGAGCGGTCGGGGGTTCGCTGTTGTTGCGGAAGAGGTTCGCAAGCTGGCTGAGAGCTCAAGCCTTGCCGCAGATGATGTTACGGTGAAAATGACCAGCATTCGTGAGCAGGTTCATGAGACACATACAGCAAATCAGGAGCTTGTGAGCGAACTCGGAAAGATCACAGACGCCATCGATGAGGTTCGCAGTTCCCTCCATGCGATTGCCGAGAGTTCTGCGGCCAGCCGTGCGGCGGTGGGTGACATTGTGCAGCTCAACAAGACCGCATCCGGAGGGGCGCGCAGCGTGGCAGATACCTCCGAGAACGTTGCGAAGGCAGCCAAGCAGATCGCCGGACTCTCTGAGGATTCTGCAGCTTCCATTGAAGAGCAGACAGCCTCTCTGGAGGAATTTGCTGCGACGGCAGAACAGCTTTCGGGACTTGCCGAGAAACTGGACGGGCTCGTCGGGAAGTTCAAAGTATAATCCCGCAGCGCTCTTGCCTCTATGGGGGCTTCTGCATATTTGCGAATAAATTTATGCATGTTCGGGTGTATCTGTCAGAATGTTTTATGCCATAATGGCCAAGATGAGTGAAATGTCCTGTGAGATGAGAGGAGAAATATGACGATTCGCAATAAACTGCGGGCGACGCTTGTTGTCCTATTCGTGTTCATCGTCGGACTCGTCGGGCTCAACTTTCTTACCTTTGCGCAGCTTGAGGGAGACTCACCGGCGGTGAATGCCTCGGGCTCGCTGCGTATGCGCGCGTATCAGCTCGCGTGGCTGTCGGCATGCCTGGTTTCGGCAGACGAAGCCGAGGCGCCGCATATTCGCACTGCGATGCTCACGCGGATCGAGGAATATGACCGTATTCTAAAAGGTCTCGAGAAGGGCGACGCGGAGCTCGGCCTCGGTGCCGCATCCGATGAGGAAGTTCTGACGCAGCTCCATACCCTGCAGCCGCTCTGGCAGACCTATCGCGATGATGTGCGCGCGGTTACGGAAGCTGGCGATGAGGGCGCGAGGAGCGCAGCGAACGCTGAGGTGGCGGCCGCAGTTGATGCCTACGTGAATAATGTCGACAAGCTCGTCATGGCATTTGACAACGCGAGCCAGGCGAAAATTGCTGTATCGAAAAAGATCGAAATCGCAGTGATCGTAGTGGCATTTCTCATTTTTGCCGGGTCCTCCTATCTCATGATTACGCAGATTCTGCATCCGCTCGCGGCGATCACGGCATCCTTCCGTGAAGTCGCGGGCAAGGAGGCGGATCTTACGCAGCAGCTCCAGGCGGAGCGCTATGATGAGATCGGCCGGATCGTGCACTCCTTTAACAGCTTTGTCAGTGATCTGCGTCATCTGGTGCAGCGTGCGCGGGAGTATTCGACGGAGGTCTCGGGACTCTCGGATACCGTCTGGCAGGCGAGTATCGAGAACAGCAAGGCCGTCGAGTACAATGCCGTTGCGGTCACCAGTCTCGCCGGCCATACGAATGAGCAGAACAATGATATACAGCAGCTTGCCGCAAGCATCGCGGGACTTTCGAAGCGCATGAATGAGATGCAGGCATATGCGCAGGCAGATGAACCGGATCGGGCCGCGCTCGCTGCCTCTATTGAGGCGGCACGCAGAGATGCGCAGACGGCTGCGGACGCATCCGGGGAGACGGCAAAGACAGCGCAGGAGATTGCAGAACTGACGCAGGATTCGGCGGCGGCGATCGAGCAGCAGACCGCATCGCTCGAGGCGTTCGCCGCGACGGCAGAACAGCTCAAGGGCCTTGCCGCAAAGCTGGATCGTCTCGTCGGACGGTTCAAGGTATAGCAAGCGATGACATCGGACCGCCGAGAAAATCGGCGGTTTTTTCTTGCGCCGCACGCTGAAACAGCGTACAATAAAGGAGCAAATGCTGTGTATGTAAAGGAGAGGGGAGCCCTATGGAGGTCAATGCAAATCTGGCGCAGGATGTGTTCAAGGATGCGGGGGAGAGCGTCATCTTCCTCATGCTCTCGCTGAAACGCGCGGACGCGGCGAAGGAGCGGGAGATCATCGCCGATATGGCGGACCGCATCGCGGCGATCCAGCGGTCGATGAACATCCGCGTCGCGCCGGAGACGGTGAAGCTCACGCTGGGGTTCAGCAACCGCGCGTGGGAATATCTTTTTCCAAAAGCGAAGAGGCCAAAGGAACTCGAGGACTTTCAGGGCGTGAGCGGAGCGCATCACACAGCGCCCGCAACGCCCGCCGATCTCTTTCTCCATGTGCGCGCAGCGCAGGCGGCGACCACCTATCTCGTCGTCGATCAGATCATGGGCTTCCTGCGCTCCGTCGTGGACGTGGTGGACGAGACGCACGGCTTTCACTACCATGAAGGGCGCGCGATCATCGACTTCATCGACGGCACGGAGAACCCCGTCGGCGAGGAGGCAAAGGAGTGGGCGATCATCGGCGCGGAGGATCCCGACTTCATCAACGGCTCCTATGCGTTCGCGCAGAAATACGTACACGATCTCGACGCATGGCGGGCGCTGCCGACCGAGGTGCAGGAGAAATACATCGGCCGCAGGAAGTACAGCGATCTCGAACTCTCCGATGAGGAGAAGGACCCGCGCGCGCACAACATCATCTCGCAGGACAACCGCGGCGGCGAGGAGCACAAGATCGTGCGCATGAACGTTGTCTTTGCAAATCCCGGCGAGGGGGTGCGCGGCACCTATTTCATCGGCTACGCGCGCCATTGGGATGTGACGCGCACAATGATCAACAATATGTTCACGCAGGACGATCGCCTGCTCGAGTACTCGACGGCGGAGAAGGGGCAGCTCTTCTTCATCCCGTCGAAGGATCTCCTCGGGCGCATTGCCGCGGGCGAATTGTTCTAAAATACGGACGCAAAAATCCCGCTGCACCGGTTCATCCGGCGCAGCGGGATTTTTTGCAGTAATTTTATTCCTTGATCGGCTTTTTGAGCAGCGACAGGATCACAGCGCCGACGACAGCGCCGGCGAAGATGCTCACGAGGTACATGAGCGGATTGCCGATGGTCGGGACGACGAAGATGCCGCCGTGCGGTGCGCGCAGGGTGCAGTCAAAGAGCATCGTGAGCGCGCCCGCAAGCGCGGAGCCGACGACCATCGAGGGGATGACACGGACGGGATCCGCGGCCGCGAACGGGATCGCGCCCTCGGTGATGAAGGAGAGACCCATGACGTAGTTCGTGACGCCTGCCTTGCGCTGGCTCTCGGTGAAGCGGTTCTTAAAGAACGTGGTCGCGAGCGCGATCGCAAGAGGCGGAACCATGCCTCCTGCCATAACCGCGGCCATGACATGATACTCGCCCGAGGCGAGCAGTCCCGTGCCCGTGACGTAGGCCGCCTTGTTGATCGGGCCGCCCATATCGATCGCCATCATGCCGCCGACGATGATGCCCATGAGGATGCGTGCCGAGGGATCCATGCCGCCGAGGGTTGAGACCATCCATGTGTTGATGGCGGAGACCGGCGGGGCGATGATGAAGAGCGAGATAAAGCCCATGATGAGAATGCCGAAGAACGGATAGAGCAGGATGGGCTTGATGCCGTCAAGCGATGCCGGGAGCCCCGCAAAGACCTTCTTGAGTGCGTTGACGGCATAGCCTGAGACGAACCCTGCGAGGAGCGCCCCGAGGAAGCCGGTGCCTGTCGTGCCTGCGAGTGCCCCGCCGACGAAGCCGACGGCAAGACCCGGCCGGTCGGCAATGGACATGCCGATGAATCCTGCGAGAACGGGGAGCATAAAGCCGAACGATGCGCCGCCGACCTGCATGAAGAACTGTGCGAGTGGGGTATTCGAGCCGAACTTCGACGGGTCAATCGTGTAGTCGTCGAAGAGGAAGGCGAGCGCGATGAGAATGCCGCCGCCGACAACGAACGGCAGCATGTGCGAGACACCGTTCATGAGATGCTTGTAGATCTGGCGCGCGAGACTTTCCTCCTCGGCATTGTCTGCACCCTCCGCCGTGTCCGCACCAGCGGAATGGTAGACGGGAGCGTCCCCCCCGAGCGCGCGGTCGATGAGCTCGTCTGCCTTGTTGATGCCGTCCGCGACCTTTGTGATGACGACGCGGCGGCCGTCAAAGCGCGCCATCGGGACGTTCTTGTCCGCAGCGACGATGATGCCGTCGGCAGCGGCGATTTCCTCCGGTGTGAGGACATTCTTCACGCCCGCCGAGCCGTTTGTCTCGACCTTGACCGTGAGACCGCGCTTCTTCGCGTGCTGTTCGATGCTCTCGGCAGCCATGAAGGTGTGCGCGATGCCCGTGGGGCAGGCGGTAACGGCGAGAATCTGGATGTGATCGGCGGCGGGGGCTTCCTCCTCGGCTGCTTCCTCTGCGCGCGGCGGTGCGAATCGGTCGTTTTCCTTATCGTCGATCAGCCGGCGGAACTCCGCGACGGTCTTGGCGGCGATGAGCGCCTCCTTGAAGTCGGGGTCCATGATCATGGTCGCGAGCTTCGAGAGAATGGCGAGGTGTTCGTCGTTCGCGCCGTTCGGCGCTGCGATCATGAAGAAGAGGCGGCTCGGATTGCCGTCCATTGCGGCAAAATCCATCCCGTCCGGGACGGTCATGGCGGCAAGCCCCGGCGCTTTTACGCCGTCGCTCTTGGCGTGCGGCGTCGCAATGCCGTCGCCGAGGCCTGTTGTGCCGCTCTCCTCGCGGATGAGGACATCCTTGACGTACTGCTCTTTATCGCTGAGATTGCCGCCCTTTTCCATGAAATCAGCGAGCAGGCGGATGGCTTCTTCCTTCGAGGCGGGGGCAGAAATACCGAGGGCAATGCTTTCGGGTTTTAAAAGATCGTTGATATGCAAGGGGAAATCCCTCCTTTTATTTGTGTTTTGACTTGCTGCGCCATACGAGCGCGCACAAGTTCATTCGCAAAACGTATCAAGAGACTTCGTGCGGCGCACAGAACAAGAAGAAAATCAAACAATCGTCTTGAGCAGTGCGAGCGTCTCCGCGCGCGTGGCGAGGTTCGGCGAGAACGCGGAGGCGGAGCCGGCCGCAACGCCCATGTAAAAGGCGCGCTCATAGCTGCCGCCCGACTCCATGAAGCCCGCGAGGAAGCCCGCGACCATCGAATCGCCTGCGCCCACGGAGTTGACGAGGGTCCCCTTCGGTGCGGCGGAGCGGTAGAATACGCCCTCGGCCGTGAGGAGAATTGCACCGTCGCTTGCCATCGAGATGAGCACGTTTGTCGCGCCTTCCTCCTGCAGTTTTTTCGCATGGAAGACGATCTCATCGTCTGTTTTCAGCTCTGCGCCGAACATCTCGCCGAGCTCATGATTGTTCGGCTTGATGAGGAAGGGACGGTACTTTAGGACACGCCGCAGGAGATTCTTCGTCGCGTCGACGACGATGCGGATGCCGCGCCCGTCGAGACGCTCCATGATGCGCTCGTAGATGTCATCCGGCAGCGTGTTCGGGATCGAACCTGCGAGGACGAGTGTGTCGCCGTGCGTGAGCCGATCCAGTTTTTCAAAGAGTGCGCGCTGCGCCTCCTCTGTAATGACGGGCCCCTGTCCGTTGATCTCAGTTTCGCTTTCGGCCTTGATCTTCACATTGATGCGTGAGAATCCCTCGTCCAGGCGGACAAAGTCATCCGTGACGCCGAACGAGCAGAGCTGCTGCTGCATTGCGATCCCCGTAAAGCCTGCGAGAAAGCCCAGCGCCGTTGAGTCGTGTCCGAGATTCCTCAGCACGATGGAGACGTTGATCCCCTTGCCCCCCGGCAGGATCTGCTCGTAGTTCACGCGGTTGATCTCGCCCGTGGTGAACTGCTCCAATCGGACGATGTAGTCGATCGACGGATTGAAGGTGACGGTATAGATCATGCAAGTATCCCTCCCTTAAAAATTACCCGATGGAATGACCCTATTCCCATTGAAAATATCATATATGGCGGGGCGGCTAAAGTCAAGGAATCCCTTTCTGTACGGGCGGACTTGTCAGTGCTTTTTCTTTCCTTTATAATAAACAAACAGGAATCTGCACAGGAACAGGGGAGTATATATGACGGAAACAGTTACGGCAGCGGAGCCGCACGTTGAGATGCCGGCTGAGGGGGGAACGCCTGCGGCGGTGAAGCCGAAGAAAACGCCCCACCCCAAGGGGCCGCTTTTTTATCTCAAGAAATGCCTGTGGCTCATTCTCGGTGCACTCATCACCGCTGCGGGCCTCGAGCTCTTCCTCATCCCGAACAACGTCATTGACGGCGGCGTGGTCGGCCTCTCGATCATGTCGCAGACGATCACAGGCATGGGGCTCGGCGTTTTTCTCGTGCTCTACAACATCCCGTTCGTCTACATGGGGTACAAGCAGATCGGCAAGAACTTTGCGCTCTCTACGGTGTTCGCGATCATCATGCTCTCGATCTGGTCGAGTCTGCTGCACAACGTCTCCCAGGTGACGAATGACCCTTTCCTCGCTGCGATCTTCGGCGGCGTGGTGACGGGGCTCGGCGTCGGCATCGTCATGCGCACGGGCGGATGCTTCGACGGGACGGAGATTGTCGCCATCATTCTCGATGCACGGACGCAGTTCTCCGTCGGTGAAGTTGTTATGTTCATCAACCTCTTCATCCTCTCCTCGGCGGGCCTCCTCTATGGTTGGGACAAGGCGATGTACTCGCTGTTTGCCTACTTCGTCATCGCAAAGATGATCGATGTCGTGCTCAAAGGTCTGGACGAGTCCTATGCGGTGATGATCGTCACGAACGAGCACGAGGAGATGACGGCTGCACTGAACGAGCGGCTCGGGCGCGGCGTAACCCTGCTGCACGGCGCGGGCGGCTATACGGGTGAGGCGAAGGAGGTCCTCTACTGCGTCGTCACACGCCTCGAGATCGATAAGCTCAAGGAGATTGTTCTCGATAAGGATGAGAACGCCTTCGTCACCATCAACGCCGTGCACGACATCGTGGGCGGACGGTTCAAGAAGAAAGCGATTCACTGAAAAATCTGCGCGGCTGCGCCGGTGTCGGCGCAGCTCTTTTTGTATGAAAAATACCTCCTGCGGCAGATTTTTGCAGGAGGTATGATTTTACGCGGATCTTTGCTATAATGACAGAGAAGCAGCACAACTGTGATGGGCATATAGGGGAATGTCGGACATACAAATGGGCTTGTATGTCGGAAAAGAGCGGACGAATGAAAATCTACCGATGGAATCAGGGGAATCCGGCGGGACGCCGGCTGTTTGACCGGCTGTTGGAAAAGGCCGGCAATGAGGAGTGGGACGACGAATATCTGCTCCTTTTGATCGAATATCAAAAACTCTATCCGGCGTCCGAGAAGTTCGAAGTGTTCTACGCAAAATATGCACTGGCACAGGGCAATGCAGCGCTTGCGCTTGCGATCGCGCAGGACGGAGAGCGCAAGCGCAGGGTGAGTCCTGTTCTCTGGGAACTCTTGGCAGAATGCTATGAACGCCTCGGAATACGCTGTGAGAGCGCTCTTTACCGTGCCTATCTGCGCGTGCACTGCCGACGGCCGCTGCGCGTATCCGTATCGGCGGGAGAGGAGCAGAGGTACCTCGATCTCTTCACGTGCGCTGCCCGCATGGGCCCCTATGCGCCGTATATTTCTCGGGCAAGATTTGTGTGCGGAAGGATCGAATGGAAGCAGGGCGTCTATGCGGGAGAATGCATCCCTCATGTATTGCCGGAGGCGTATCCGTATTGGGTGGGCGCCTACCTCGAGCGCGGGGAGCTGAACTCGCACGGATGGCTGCTCGCGCGCAGCCGGGAGGATTCCGAATTCGCAGATCACTACGGCGCGGATTTCACCTTTGACATTTGGCGCTCGACGGTGCAGACCGCGCTGGAGGTCCCGTGCGCGCCCGGAGAGACCTATCTGCTGCCCGTCGCCGGGACAGAGCCGTCGCAAAAGATTGATTTTTCCGTTGGGGAGCAGCGTTTCTTTGACCGCGGCGGGCAGTACCGCTATCTGTTTTATCGTGTGGAGAACCCCGTCAAGATTTGCTCCGCGCAGCCCTTTGCGGCAGCGTGCCCCATTCGTCTCGGGCACAGTCCGAAACGAAGGAAGCTTGTGCTCAATATCCTCGTGGACGCGCTGAGCTGGGGCGCGGTCAAAGAATTCCAGTATGCGGACGTGCCCAATCTCATGCGCTTCTTTTCCAAAGGCATTATTTTCAACAATCATTTTTCGGCGGCGGAGTATACCTATCCGTCACTTGCGTCGATTGAGACGGGGATGTATCTGCATCACAACCAAGTGTTCAACGAGATGTTCGGACAGGAGATCGACCCGTCCTATGTGACCATCTCTGAGCGCATGAAGGAACGCGGCTATCTCTGCGTCAATGTCATGGGCGAGGGGGACGGGATATACAACGGCGTGACGCGCGGGTTTGACCGCATCATTGTGGATGCAACCTACCTGCCGGGGTATGAGGCGGTGGAGCGTACGATTCGCCACATCGAGGCATTTGACGAATGCGATCAGTTCCTATGGATGCATTTTGCCGATCCGCATGTCTATTCTGCAGGCGCGCAGGCGCCGCCGACCTCCGTTCAGACGCATTTGCCGCTCGGGCAGCGCATGGAGGGGAGTGCCGATCAGGAGACCAGTGTGAACCTGCCGAGCCGCCCTATCTATATCGCCGCGAACCGGGACAACATCCGCCACGCGGATCGTGTGCTCGGCGTGCTCTTTGAGTATTTGGAAAACCATTTCAGCGACGATGAATACATTGTGCATCTGTACTCGGATCACGGCGTGCCTGTCTATGAGGCAGAGCCCTATCTCACGAGCGAGAAGCAGGCGGGGGCAGCGCTGATGATGCGCGGCGGGGATATTCCTACGCGCGGAATTGTGCAGGAACTGACGAGCGGCGTCGATATCTATCATATCGTGGCGCATAATGTCGGCTTCCCGGTCGGAGAGAATACCGACGGCAGCCTCCCCGCGGTGCTCGGCGGGAAAGAGCGCGCCTATGTCATCTCCAATTCCATCTATCCCGGCAAACGCTACGAACTTGGGATTCGTACATCGGATTATGAGTTCCGGCTTGCCTCGGAGGATATCGTCGGCATGGACGGCACCGTTGACCTTGCGGATGCGAAGATGGCTGTGTGGAAGAGAACGCCCGCACATGAGAATGTCGATGATGAGGAGGTCTTTCAGTACTTTTACCGCATTGCAGCGGAGTTTACAAGGGGCGCGATCGACCACGAAGGACATCGCTGGCCTGAGATTGCCGGCTGAGGCTGCGCGGAGAAGGGAATCTACGCGGCGCATCATTATGAGAGAAACTGTTTGACGGGAGGACATCCTATGAAAGTGGTACTGCTCGCCGGGGGATGGGGCACGCGCATTGCGGAGGAGTCCGAGCTGCGCCCGAAGCCGATGGTCGAGATCGGGGGCATGCCGATTCTTTGGCACATCATGAAGGAATACAGCCATTATGGTTTCTATGAGTTCATCATCTGTGCAGGTTATAAGCAGCACATGATCAAGGAGTGGTTTGCCGACTACTTCCTCTACACGTCGGATATCACATTTGACTTTACGCAGGGCAGCCGCACCATCGTTCACAATCAGCATACGGAGCCGTGGAGGGTTACGGTCGTGGACACCGGCCTCCATACGATGACCGGCTCGCGTATTCGGCGGATCCGGAAATACATCGGCGATGAACCCTTCATGATGACCTACGGCGACGGCGTCTGCGATGTCGATATCGCAAAGCTGGTTGAGTTTCATCGCGCGCATGGGAAGATCGCTACGCTGACGACTGTGATGCAGAAGCAGCAAAAAGGGATCCTCTCGATTGAGGTGGATAATTCCGTGCGTTCCTTCCGTGAGAAGGCGATGGAGGACGCCGCGCCGATCAATGCGGGCTATATGGTCCTTGAGCCGGAGGTGTTCTCCTACATCGGAGAGGGGGATCAAGAGGTGTTCGAGGGCGCCCCGCTTGAGCGCATTGCCTCCGAGGGACAGCTGATGAGCTATAAGCACGAAGGGTTCTGGCAGTGCATGGATACGCTGCGGGAAAAGATGCTTTTGGAAAAGATGTGGCAGGAGAATAAAGCGCCGTGGCGGACGTGGGATGAATGAGCGCGCTGAGCGGGGAGGACCCGTATCAAGGACCCTTCGGATTTATGAGACAGCGGGAGGCGGTGAGAGGATGGAGATCGATTTCTATCGCGGGAAACGCGTTTTCCTCACGGGGCATACGGGCTTTAAGGGCATGTGGCTCGCGCTCCTGCTCCTGCGTGCGGGGGCGGAGGTAACGGGCTTCGCGCTGGACGCGCCGACGCAGGGCGGCAGAAAAGCGCTCGAACGCCTCGGCGTCTTGAAGGAGATGCGCGATGTGCGCGGTGATGTGCGGGATCTCTCCGCACTCTCCCGCGCGTTTGACGAAGCGCGGCCGGAGGTCGTGTTCCATCTCGCGGCGCAGCCCATCGTGCGCGAGAGTTACCGTCAGCCTGTGGATACGTTCGCGGCGAATGTAATGGGCACGGTCAACCTGCTCGAATGCGTCCGCACATCGAGTACTGCACATGCTGTCCTCGTCGTGACGACGGACAAGGTCTATGAGAACAGAGAGTGGGTATGGGGATACCGTGAGAACGAGCCGCTGATGGGCTATGATCCGTATGCGGCGAGCAAAAGCTGTGCGGAACTTGCCGTTTACAGCTATCGGCAGAGTTTTTTTGCCGACGGCGGCGTACGCCTCTCGAGTGCGCGTGCGGGCAATGTGATCGGCGGCGGGGATTTTGCGCCTGACCGCGTCATCCCCGACTGCATCCGTGCCGTCGTGCGCGGGCAGGTGATCCACATCCGCAGCCCCCATTCGACGCGCCCCTATCAGCATGTGCTCGAACCGCTCTCGGCCTATCTGATGCTTGCGGCGCGGCAGACAGAGGATGCTTCCCTTGTCGGCGCGTGGAACGTCGGCCCCGACGATGCGGACTGCGTGACGACAGGAGAGCTCGCCGATATTTTCTGCACGGCATGGGGCGGCGGCGCACGGTGGCAGGCGGTCGAGAGCGACGGTCCGCATGAGGCACATTTTTTGAAGCTTGACTGCTCGAAGCTGAGGAGCACGCTCGGGTGGAACCCGCGCTGGCATATTGCAGACGCCGTGGAGAAAACGACAGAATGGGCCAAGGCGTGGGAAGCCGGCGCAGATATGCGCGCTTTTACGGAGAAGCAGATCGATATGTTTCTTTCGCAGGATAAATCTTATGTGTTTTAGGGAGAGAATGTGATGAGTGAGCGCGAGATGCGCGGGGAGATCCTTGCGCTGGTGCGGGAATACTGCGCGAAATATCATGCGCCGAAGGCGGACTTTGCTCCCGGCGATCGCCTGCCCTATGCGGCGCGTGTCTACGACCACGAGGAGATGGAGAACCTCGTCCAGAGTGCACTGGAGTTCTGGCTGACGGCGGGGCATTATACGGATGCATTTGAGCGCGGCTTTGCCGATTTCCTCGGCGTCCGGCACTGTTCTCTCGTCAACTCGGGCTCATCGGCGAATCTGCTCGCCTTTATGGCGCTCACCTCACCGCTCCTCGGAGCGCGTGCCGTCGGGCGCGGCGACGAGGTGATCACGGTGGCGGCGGGATTCCCGACGACGGTTGCCCCGATCATCCAGCACGGCGCCGTGCCCGTCTTTATCGATGTGACCCTGCCGACGTACAATGCGGATGTGTCCATGCTTGAGAGTGCGCTTTCGCCGCGGACAAAGGCGGTGATGATCGCGCACACGCTCGGCAATCCGTTTGACCTGGCAGCGGTCAAATCGTTCTGCGATGCGCATGATCTCTGGCTCGTCGAGGATAACTGCGATGCGCTCGGGTCCGCGTATACGCTGGACGGCGCGGTACACTATACGGGGACAATCGGCGACATCGGCACGTCGAGTTTCTATCCGCCGCACCACATGACGATGGGTGAGGGCGGTGCAGTCTATACGAATAATGCCCTGCTGCACCGCATCGTGCGCTCCCTCAGGGACTGGGGGCGCGACTGTGTCTGTGCATCAGGGCAGGATAATCTGTGCGGGCACCGCTTTGATCGGCAGGATGGAGAACTACCGCGCGGCTATGACCACAAATATGTCTATTCACATTTCGGTTACAATCTCAAGGCAACGGATATGCAGGCAGCCATCGGCACCGCGCAGCTGAAGAAGCTGCCGGGCTTTGTGCAGCGGCGCCGGCATAATTTCGCGCGTCTTCGCGCGGCGCTCGCAGAAATGGAGGACGCATTCATCCTGCCGGAGGCGACGCCGCATGCGGATCCCAGCTGGTTCGGATTCCTCCTGACATGCCGTGCGGGGATTGATCGGACGGCAGTTGTCCGCAACATCGAGGCGAAGGGGATTCAGACGCGGATGCTCTTTGCGGGGAATCTGACAAAGCATCCGTGCTTTGATCAGATGCGCGCATCGGGGGAAGGATACCGAATCGTCGGTTGCCTCGACACGACCGACCGCATTATGAACGACACGTTCTGGCTCGGCGTGTATCCGGGCCTTACCGATGAGATGATTGACTATATGGCGCGTACCGTGAGAGAATCCGTACGAAAAAGGTAGGGGAATCAGCAGCGCACGAAATCATACGGCGGAGGTTCGTCCTTCGCCTTTTTCTTTTTGCTGCGCGGGGGCAGACAGATGAGAAATGCGGTGGCGTAGGCGGTGATGGGGATGGCACAGAGGAGGCCGATGCTGCCGATGAGGGAGCGCACGATTTCCGTTGCGATCATGTTGAGGTTCATGACGTGCAGGAGCGAGATGTCGGGCTGTGCGGAGATGAGCAGGATGAGCGGGAGCGCGCCGCCGATGTAGGCGAGGACGAGCGTATTCGCCATCGTGCCCATGACGTCGCGGCCGACGTTCATGCCGGAGGCGACGAGCGCACGGAATTTGGTGTTGGGCGCGAGTGCCTTCATCTCGTACTGGGCAGAGGCGATGGAGACGGCGACATCCATGACGGCGCCGAGCGCGCCGAGTACGATGCCGGAGAAGAGGAGCTCACGAAAGTCCACGTCCTGCAGATAAAGTACCTTGAGCATGCCGGCCTGTTCCTCGGCGACGCCCGTGAGGTAGGTAAAGTGGATGGCGAGGATGGCGAGAATCCCGGCGATCAGGATGCCGCCGATGGTGCCGATGATGGCGCCCGCGGATTTTACGTTGCATCCGTTGACGAGGAGCTGCGTGGCAAGCGTAATGGCGGAGCCGATGAGGAAGGTCCAGAGCAGGATATGCGTCGGAGAGAAGAGGATAAAGCCGATGAGCCCCTTTGCGATGAGGAGAACGGCAAAGAGAAGGACCAGGAGCGCTTTGAGTCCTGTCATCCCGCCGAAGAGAATGAGGAGCGCAGCGAAGCCGATCAAGAGAAAGAGCATTGCGGGCAGACGGTCGTAGTCGACGATGGCGTAGCCCTCCCCCTCGGCGCGCACGATGATGTTTTCATCTGCCTTCGGATGAATGTCGAAGGCGGGATTGTTCATCGTCTGATGCGTGATCGTCGCCTCGGTTCCCTCCGCGGGGCCGGAGTCGAGACGAATGCGCACCTCATACTGCGCGCTGCCCGGCGCGAATGCGGTCGCGCCGCCCTCGAGCTCCTGGACGCTCAGAACCTCCGCCTTATAGGTCGGCGGATCGCCGTCCTCTCCGCCGGGCAGGTGAAAGAGGATATAGCAGAGGGCCGAGATGGAGAAGCAGACGGCGAGGAAGCGGGCAAAGCGCTGCGGATGTATTTTCATGAGGGGCCCCTTTCGTTGCGTGCGGGAATGATCAAAATTATCATATACGCTGATAATGATATTTATATGAGAATGATGCCAATACTTATTCTTGATTACGCCGAAAGCATTGACATGTCGATTATTCTCAACTATACTGAGAACAACGAGATGATTCCAGAGAGAATTGCGGCGGCACACTGCCGGGATTCTCACGGCGCAGGAATTGTCATCGTCTCACGGAGAGATCCGTCAAGGCTGCCATATGGGCGGCCTTTTTTGTTCAGAAGTATTTTCTGGGACGGGATTTTGACGAGACGTTCACTCACTGGTGAGGCAAAGCGCCAAGGAGCGAAGGTGCCCCCAAAGGGGACGGTATGACAAAGGAGGAACCATCATGTTCTCAAAGACAGATTTTTGGATCGGCCTTGCGGTCGGCGCGGTAGCGGGTATTTTCGGCTATCGCTTCATGCAGGAGCGCACGCAGCAGATGGCTGCACTGGAGGCCGGCCAGGCGGAGCTGTCGCTGGCGGAGCTCCAGCGTCAGAAGGAAGAGCTTGAGGATCTGATCGCGGCACAGTCCGCGGCGGAGCAGTAAGAGTTCTCAGGGATCCGGGGCTGCCGCGCGGTATCGCGTGCAGCCCTTTTTTGAAAGGATACTTCCTATGAATATTTTCGATGTGATTAAGAACGCGGTTCCGCAGTCGGCGGCGGATCTCTTCGTCCGCTCCACCGACATCGCCTCCTATATGCCGGGGCGCGTGCGCCTTTACAGCAAGCAGCTGGTGAACAATGCGGCGCTGGAGAAGCAGGTGCAGGCACATCTTGGCACGTTCGCAGAGATCGAGCGTGTGGATACGAATATCGCGACGGGCTCGATTCTCATCACCTATGAGCCGGAGCGTCTGCGTGCGAATGCAGAGCTGCGGCGTGTGGAGGAGTATATGCGCGCACATGCGAGGAGGCGGTCATCATGACGTATCTTTCGGGGCTGATGCTCGGCGCATCGCTTGCGAATATGCTGCGCCAGACGCTCGGTGCGCGCGATGCGGGAGCCTTTGCGGCCCAGGGAACGCGCGGCGGCCGTGTACGCACGGCACAGAGCGGGATGTTCCCGTCTCTTTCGGGCGCTCTGACGGGCGGCCTGCCGACGAGTCTTTTCGGCCTGCCCGGGCGAACGGGCGGTGCGGCAGGAGTTCCTGCAGGGACGGCAGAGACTGTCTCGCCGCCGCGGTATCGGGCAAACAATACGGCAGAGGCGGCGTTCACGTGTGTCCACGCGTCCTCCGGGCGGCGCCGCTATCGAACACCGTATCTGACGGAAGAATTTGCAAATGTGCTCGAAGTGTGCCTGATGCGCCTGCCGTTTGTGCGCACGGTGCGTGCAAACGCTGCCTCCGGGAGCATTCTGCTGATCTATCCGCCGGAGGACGAGGCGCACATTCTCGTGCTCGCGGAGGGGCTGGAGGCGATCTTTGCAGAGGGGCGGACAGCGCCGCCGCCGGCGACGCTCGCGCAGAGCATACGCCGGTCCGTGCATGATTTCAGCGGTTGGATCCAGCGGCATACGGGCGGAGCGCTCGATCTGAGTTCCACGGTTGCCGCGATCTTTGTCCTGCGCGGGATTCGTCAGCTCGTCCTGTCGAATAATACGCCGCCTGGCTCGCAGATGCTCTGGTGGGCACTGACGCTGATGAGAGGATGGAGGGTATGAAGCTGACGCATACGCGGCTCCGTCTGTATGCAGATCTGCCGCGCGCAGATGCGCTGCGCCTTGCGGCACGCATGCGCCGTTTTCCTGCGGTGGCGGCGGCATCCGTGCGGGAGGGGCGTATCGATCTCTGGCATGAGGGCGCGATTCCGTCGGCACGCATTTGTGCGGCGGCGGCGCGTGCGGTGCGCGAGGCGGCGGAGAAGGCGGTGACACCGACGGAGCAGATGGCGGAGTTCCGCCGCGATGCCGTGATCTCGCTTGCGGGCTTTGCGGCGATGGAGCTCCTGCGGCGCGGCGCGCCGGAGGTCTTTGCCGCGGTTAAGATCCTGCGCTCCCTGCTCGTGCTCGGCATCGCGCGCAATTTCATCAAGACAGGGATCGGCGGGCTGATCCGCGACCGCCAGCCGAATGCCGACACACTGACAACGACGGCGGTCGTTGCCTCGGTGCTCGCGGGAAAACCTGAGTCGAGCCTCATGCTCCTCGCACTCAGCAACGGTGCGGAGATGCTGACAAGCTATGCAGCGGAGAAAGCCCGCACGCATATTTCGGGGCTGCTTTCGCTCGGACAGCGCGATGTCTGGCTTGTCGAAGAGACGCCCGACGGCGAGGTTGAGCGGAAGGTGCCCGTGGAGGAGGTCCGCCCCGGCGACACGATTGCCGTGCACGCAGGGGAAAAGATTGTCATCGACGGGCGCGTCCTGCGCGGTGATGCGGCGGTGACGCAGGCATCCATCACGGGCGAATCCGCGCCTGCGATGAAGAGCGAGGGCGCACCTGTCTATGCGGGCAGCGTAGTTGAGGCGGGCGAGCTCGTCGTTGCGGTGGAGAAGGTGGGCGGCGATACCTCGCTCGCGCACATTGTCCATCTCGTCGAGGAGGCGCAGACGCGCCGCGCGCCCGTGCAGAACTTCGCCGATCAGATGGCCAACTACCTCGTGCCCGTGTCCTTCCTCGGCGCAGCGATTGTCTACGGGGCAACGCGCGACTGGGGGCGGGTGCTGAACCTGCTCTTTATCGATTTTTCCTGCGGGCTGAAGCTCTCGACGGCGACGGCGATGTCGGCGTCGATTGCAGCTGCGGCCAAGCGCGGCATCCTCGTCAAGGGGGGCAACTACATCGAGGCGCTGGCCCGCACGGATACGGTTGTGCTGGACAAGACAGGGACGCTGACGGTCGGCGTGCCGGAGATTACGTTCATCCGCACGGCGGCAGGCGTGGAGGAGAAGGAAGTCGTCCTGCTCGCGGCGTCGGCAGAGGAGCACTCTGTGCATCCGCTCGCGGTCGCGATTCAAAAATATGTGGAAGAGCATGCGTGGAAGGCTCCGCAGCACCGCTCGTCCGAGACGGTCGTGGCGCGCGGCATGTTGGCCGAGGTGCCGGATTTCGAGGGATTTGCGGGCGGTACGGTTCGGGTCGGCAGCCGCCGCTTCCTGCAGGAGAACGGCGTTGCGGACGAGGAGGACCTCAGCGCTGCCGTGCGGGGCAAGAATCTCCTTTACGTCGCGCGCGATAAAAAGCTCATCGGCATCATCGGCATCGAGGACCCCATTCGGCCAAAGATGAAGAAGACGCTGAACCAGATGCGCCGCTGCGGCGTGGACGAGATCGTCATGCTCACAGGCGATGCGAAAGCAGTTGCTGCAGAGGTGGCGCGCGCAATGGATGTGGACTCCTATCACGCGGAGATCCTGCCCGAGGATAAGTCGCGCTATGTCAATCAGCTCAAGCAGCGCGGGACGGTCATGATGGTCGGCGACGGCATCAACGATGCGCCGGCGCTCGCATTTGCGGATGTGGGCGTCTCGCTCGGCGGGCGGCAGACGGATATTGCGGCGGAGTCCTCGGCGGTGACGATTCACTCGGAGGATCCCGCTCGTCTTGTGGAGGCACTGCGTCTCGGACAGCGGACCATGCACCTCGTGCATCAGAACTTTAAGGCGACCCTGCTCATCAATTCCTCGGCGATGCTGCTCGGCGCACTCGGGGCGATCAGCCCGCTCGCGGCAGCGGCAATCCACAACACGGCAACGCTCGGCGTGGTGCTGAACAGCTGCCGCGTACTGGCGCCGGAGGGAGGCGTGTTTGCGCGGGGGAAGACCCGCTGAGGGAGTCCCGCATCCGAATCGGGGCAGTATTGCTTTTTCTTTTATCCTGTTGTAGAATACGATAGAAATCAAATGGAGAGATCGTTTCGGATCGCTGCGCACCGCCGATCCGATCTTTGAGGGGGCGTTTTATCAATGGCAGGAAAGATGAAGAACTGCTCAAGCTGCGGGAAGGTGTTCATCTCGATCAATAATTCCCGCATCTGTATGGATTGCCGCGAAAAGGAAGAGCAGTGGGAGAAGGAGGTCGTCACGTATGTGCGCGATCATCCAAAGAGCCAGATTTCCGAGATCGTCGAGGCAACCGGCGTGCAGGAGCCGATTATCCGCCGCATGATTCGCGAGGGACGCTTCGTATCGACGGGTGCAGAGCTTTTCTATCCGTGTGAAAAATGCGGTTCGCCCATTCAGAGAGGGCAGTACTGCGAAAAGTGCCAGAAAGAGCTCCGCGACGATCTGGCTGCGCACATGGCGAAGCAGCGTCCCGCAGGGAAAAGCAAGAGCGGTGACGGCGGACAGGGTCACCGCGGTTATGTGACGCTCGGCAAAAAGTAATAAAGAGGAAAGACGCGCGCTTAGGAAAAATTTCTTAAGTACGCGTCTTTTTTTTTCGATAAAAAATGTAAAAGGACTCCGGGGACCTCCCCGGAGGGACAGAAACGCGGATGCGGCCGTCGGCAGCAGCGGCGCTTCTGAAATACATAGGTGGTGAAAAATATGTTGATCAGCAATCATGCAATTTCGGCAGTGAGCCGTCTGTATGCAGGCAGCCAGACATCGGGCACGCGCCGCGTGAATGCGGCGGGGACCGTGCAGCCTCCGGATGCGCTCGAACTCTCCGGCGAGGCCCAGAGCTTCGGCGACATCCTGCAAAAGCTGCGCGGCATGGACGATGTGCGTGCTGAGCGCGTGGAAGCGCTTTCCGCACGTACGCATGAACCCGCGTCGGCGGACATCGCGGCCAAGATGCTCGCGATGCGCTACTGATACAGGGACTCTTTTATGTGGAGTACGTTCACGGAAACGCTTGCTCAGCTGTATGCGCAGTATGAGAAGATTCGCGCGGTGCAGGAGAGAAAGCGCGGGTTTCTTGTTGCGCTTGACATGGAGGGGCTCGAAAAGCTCGTCGCCGAGGAGGACTTCCTTGCGCGCGCGGTCGAGCAGCTCGAGAAGCAGAGGATCTCCCAGCTGGCGCACATTGCGCAGGTGACGCCGGGCGTAACGGCCGAGACGAATATGGAGGAGCTGGCGCTGCTCGCGCCGACGGACGCCGAACATCGCACGGTGCTTGACGCTAGCCGTCGGCTGAGCCGCATCGTCAAGGAGACGAAGGAGCTCAGCGAGGCGAACGCCCTCCTGATCGAGGGGGCGCTGCTCGCCGTGAACCGGCAGCTCGGCAGAATCGGCGGCGCCGTAGTCGATCCCGTGTACGGGAGCGGCGGCGGCGAGCAGGTGCGGCATCTCAAGAAGAATCTGGATTATAAGGCGTGAACGGCGATGACGAATGAGACCCGCAAGACGCTTGTGCTTCTAAAGGCGCAGCTTGCCGCCTGCGAGGAGGCCGCGCGCCGCTTTGCCGCGCTCAAGGACACGCTCCAGCAGAGCGCGTCCGGCGGCGCTATGACAGAGTCTACGGCAGAGGCGGAGCGCAGTCTCGCGGCAGTGCGGTCGCTGGCTCGGCAGCAGGAGGACCTGCTTGTGCAGGCACAGGCCGCAAATCTTGCCGATATCATCGACCGCGAGCCGAATCTGCGCGAGCGGCTCGCTGTGGGGCGCGTTCTTCACGCTGCTGCCCTGCGGCATGACGAACTGCGCGCCGCGGTGCAGGTCTGCGGAGAGCTCCTCCAGCAGAGCGCAGACTTTGTCAATTATCAGCTGAACGTCATCTCCGGCACGGCCGCCGATGATGTCTACGGACGCTCGCAGCCCATCGCGGGGCCCGCGGCAGGCGTGCGGCGCGAGACTGCAATATTTGATGCAGGCGTATAAGCGAAATCATAAAGGGAAAGAGTGAGGGATCTATGCGGTCAACTTTTGCCGGACTCAATACAATGGTGCGGGGCATCCAGAACAATCAGCTCTCGCTCGATACCGTCGGCCACAATATCACGAATGCCTCGACGGAGGGGTACTCGCGCCAGCGCGTTGACTCCGCGGCGACGAACTATCAGGAGCGCCCGTCCCTCTATGGGAATGTCTACGTCGGCGGCGGCGTTGATGTGGTCGCGCTGAACCGCGCGCGCAATGTCTACGCCGATAAGCAGTATTGGTCCGAGACCTCGTCGCAGAATCTCTATAAGACCTATAAGACGAACTACGATAAAGTGGAGAGCATCTTCAATGATGCCAAGAAGACCGGCATTCTCAATGCGATGCAGCAGTTTTACAGCGCGTGGGTCAACCTCTCCGACTATGCGAGCGATGCGGCGTCGCGGACGGCAGTCCTGACGAAGGGGAACAACCTCGTCGACCGCATCAAGACGGGGGCGAAGCAGCTGCAGGATCAGATCACGGCACAGTATGATGAGATGCGCATCCAGGTCGGCAAGGTCAACGGCATTACAGAGGAAATAGCGCGGCTCAACAAGAATATCATGCTTGCCGAGACGAACGGTGCGAAGGCAAACGATCTGCGCGACCAGCGCGACCTTCTCGTGGATAAGCTCTCGGAAATCACGAATGTCAACGTTTACGAAGAGGCCAACGGACAGTATACAGTCGTCTCGAACGGCATGACGCTCGTTCAGCGCGACAACCGTCTCACCCTCGAGATGAGCGAGCCGATCAACAACGACCGCTACGGGATTACGGACTATACCATCCGCATCAAGGAGGCGGGCGGCCTCGGCTATGTGCCGCAGGGCGGGATCCTCAAAGCCCTGCAGGATACGATCGTGCAGGACAAGGGCTATATTGACAACGTTGCCGACATCGCAGCGACGCTCCTCACGACATTCAACGATGTGCACAAACTCGGCGCGGGAATTGACAACAACGCGACATCATGGATGAATTTCTTCGGCCGGAACTCGTTCCACAGCAATGCGACCGGCAGCAACTATACGGGTGAGCGCTATACATGGCACGTAGACCCGACCACGGGTGACCGGTGGATGACGGCGACGGGGCAGCAGGTGACGCGCACGACGGCCGCCGGCACGACGACCGTCACGACGGTCGATACGTCCAACGCTGCCGATATCCACGAGATGCGTTCGATGCAGATCATCAACGCACTCAAGGTCAGCGATGAGCTGACGGCACAGGGCGGGCAGAATCTCGTTGCCGCCCGTCAGATCGAGAATGGAACGATTACCGGTGCGGGCATGGGGTACACCTATGCCACAGCCAACGTCAACGGAACGGGCGACGGTACGAATGCGGTCGAGCTGAGCAAACTCTTCAACGTTGAACAGTACGACGCCGTGACGAACCCGTCGGGCGCAAAGAACCCGCTGGGAACGGAGCGCCCGATCAACAATGTTTCGATCAATCAGTACTACAACGGCATCATGAGCCATCTCGGCGCAAATGCGGAGAATGTGGACAAGAAACTCAAGCAGCAGGACGATCTCATCACGCAGATCGAACAGTGGCGGCAGTCCACATCCGGGGTCGACTGGAACGAGGAACTGACGAATATGCTCAAGTTCCAGACGGGCTACGGCGCATGCTCACGCGTGCTCACGTCGATGGACGAGATGCTTGACCGGCTGATCAACAGCACCGGCGTTGTCGGAAGGTAAGAGGTGACAGCATGGCAATCCGCATCAGCAGCAACTATATGGTGCAGCGGTATCAGAAAGATCTGAACGAACTGGACTATACGAAGAGCAAACTCATGGAGCAGGGCGACGGCAGCAAGCTGCATCGTCCCTCAGATAATTCGGTGGACTATTCCCGCTATCTGCGGTATGATATCTCCGAGAGCGAGAATGATCGCTATCAGAGCAGCGTAAAGGCCGGGATCTCGTGGATGAATTCGACACAGACGGCACTCTCCGGCATGGAGGACATCCAGAAGACGTTCAAGGCAAAGACGATCCAGGGCGCGAACGACGATAAGGATGAAAAAAGCGGCGACTGGCCCGCCATTGCGCGCGAGATGAAGGCCGGGGTGCAGCAGATCATCTCACTCGGCAACACGCAGCTCGGCGACCGCTATATCTTCTCCGGGCAGGCCGATCTCAAGCAGCCGTTCACGATGACGAGCGAGGCGGATATGCGCCGGCGCGGCCTTGCAAAGACCCTGGATGACCGACAGGCGGCATTCTTTAACAACGCGAGCAACAACGACAGCGCGGACTTCCTGCACCAGATGCTTTCCCTCGACGGCAGCGACGGCAATACATACTACCTCAACACGCTGACGGGCGATATCTATACGAAGGAATTCGTGCAGGAAGGCTATAAGGATGTCGTCGCGAGCGGGCGTTCCACAGTTTCCACCGCTGATCGGGTCGGCAACATTACGACCGGTGCGAACTTTATCAAGAACAACTTCAAAAACACGGGAGAGATCGTCAACGATCCGGTGGGCGCTCCGGGCATGGGAGCGAACTGGAGCGACACGACGGCGGTCCCCGGCGTAACGCTGAAGTTCTCCACGGTTCGCCAGCAGATCGTCACGTACAGCGGCGACATGCGCTATATCTCGATGGTCAAGCAGAACGGCTCGACGGAACCCACGGCCGATACAGTCAACAAGACAGGCGTGGATGTCTTCGGCCGCGATCTCTTTGACGACAAGAACTCCGGCAACGAGCCCTCGGGAACGGCGATGGTCAACAACATGCTGACGGTCTACGAGAGGACAAAGTCCGCCGATGCCCGCTGGCTCAGTTCCGACGGCGTCACGCTTGCCGACGTGGCGAACCAGGTCACGCTGCAGGCCCATACCGAGACGGGGTCGCGCAGCCGCCTCTACACGGATATGACGAGCATTCTCACGGACCATGCCGAGAACATCACGCGCGACATTACGAACGTCTCCGCGACGGACGTTGCGGAGCTTGCAACGAAGATGATGCAGCAGCAGACGATCATGAGCATGTCGCTCTCGATGGGGGCACGCATCCTGCCGCTCTCGCTCGTGGATTATCTGCGGTAAATTACGGAAGCACTGATGCATTCAGCATTATCATAACGGGAAAGGACGCCCATTATGCCCATGCTTTATCTCAATGTGCGCCACACGCTCCCGATGATCGGGATACGGGCGCAGAAGAATACGCTGGACAGCAGTATCAATCAGCCGCGCTATGCGCAGCAGACGCAGCAGGCCCGCTCCAACCGGGGCGCAACGCAGCCGAAGCTCTTCATTGACAGCTACCCGAGCCGGCACAGCTACGGCTTTACGAATCACACAGACTTTGCCCGCGAGCACGGACAGCAGGGCTTTGTCGATGTGAGCCGAGGGACCTCGAAGCATACGCAGATGGCGTGGGCGCTCGCCGAGGACGGGCCGAAGCCCGGACGGCAGGTGGCGCTCGAATTCATCCGGAACGATGTGAAAAGCATCGCCGATCAGAACCGCTACATCGTCGCGCAGGCGATTCCGGATCCTGAGATCCGTTTTGATGTGGGCGAGGCGGTCGGCACGCCGACCATAGGGCGTACGACGCCGCAGTGGCATACGGATGCGCAGGCACGCATCCATTACAACCGCGGCAGCATCGAGACCTATCTGCAGCAGAAGGGCGATATTCACCGCTGGGTCAGCGAAGGCAAATACGATATACGTGCATAATAGGAGTCTTTGATGAAGAAAATTACCACGAGCCGTTTTGGCGAAATCGAAGCGGCAGAAGATGCAATCATCCATTTCGGGACAGGGATTCCCGCATTTGAAGAGGAGCGGGAGTTCCTCATCATTCCCTACGAGGAGGGCAGTCCGTATGTCTTCCTCCAGTCGGTCAAGACGCCGGAGCTGGCGTTTCTGATGACGATGCCGCTCATCTTCTTTCCGGACTATGAGTTCACCATCGACGACGATGTGGAAAAGGAACTCGAACTGACCTCGCCCGAGGACGTGCTGATCTATGCCATTCTCACGCTCGACGGAAAGGAGATCCGGGATCTCACGGCGAATCTGATGGCCCCGATTGTGATCAATGCGAAGACGCGCAAGGCGAAACAGATCGTACTTGACCACAGCCCATATACGACGAAGCACCGCCTGTTCCCTGCGGATGAGGAGGACAAGTAATGCTCGTACTCACACGCAAACCCAGACAGCAGATCATGATCGGCGACAATGTCGTCGTCAATATCGTGGAAGTTCAGGGCGACAATGTGCGCATCGCCATTGATGCGCCGCGGAGCGTCAAGATCTACCGCGGTGAAATCTACCGGGCAATTCAAGAGGAAAATCAAAAGGCCGCGGCTGCGTCCGCGAACGTTGACCTCAGCACATTGCCCAAGAGTTAATGATATAGAGGAGTCAAGGAAGAACTGAGCGGGAACGCCGGATGCGTTCCCCGTACACATGGAGGAGTGCCTTATGACCGTAGGAAGTGTTCAGGATGTTATGCTGGCGGCGGTTGCCGTCAGCAGCATGGACGGATACGATGCGCCGCAGCCGAATGCGGCTGAATCGTCGGTGCAGGATTCGCCGCAGCAGACGGCGATGAATGAGATGTCCGCCGCAGATGCCGCACAGAAACAGGAACAGGATGCGCGCGCACAAGCGCAGCACGAGCCGCTCACAGAGGAGCAGACCTCGTTTATCACGGAACAGCTCAACGAGATCATGCGGAATATCGACGTGAATCTGCAGTTCCAGTATCATAAAGAAGTGAACTTTATGTCTGTGCGCATGCTTGACAAAAAAACCGGCGAGGTTTTGCGCGAAGTTCCGCCCGAGGCAATGGTCGAGCATATGATCAAGGTGCATGACTGGATCGGCGCATTCTTGGACAAGACGGCCTAAGGAAGGGGAAGGAGGAACATTATGGCATCGACAAAAGGAATCTACGGGCTTTCCGGCTCCGGTCTTGACGTCGAGTCGCTGGTCAAGGTCGGCATGATCTCCCAGCAGAAAAGATACGACCGCATCTATAAGAAGGAAGTCGAGACCGAGTGGCGCAAGGAAGCCTACGCGAACGTTTACGATAAGGTAAACACGTTCCGCAGCAGGATGTCGGACTACCGGCTGAGCTCGACGACCAAGCCCATGACCGCGACGAGCTCGAATGCGGACGCCGTGACGGCGACGGCAAATGCGAGCGCAGGCCTCATGGCGCATTCGGTCGAGGTCACGCAGGCGGCGACGAACGCCTATCTGATGACGACTACGGGGCAGAAGATAACGCATGCCAATACGGGATCGACGGGCATCCAGCTCAGGGACATCGCCTTTGCGGGCGGGACAATGCCGGCGGGCATGGCGGCCGGGGATACGGCGCTCAGCTTTAAGATCTCGAACGGCACGGGCAGTGCGACGGTGAGCTTTACGGCAGAAGAGGTATTCACCAAAAATCTGACGCTCAACGATCTCGCGGCGCGCATCAACAACGCGCGCTACACGGATTCGGAGGGCAAGAAGACCTCGCTCGACATCCGTGCGAGCTATGACTCCGTATCGGACGGTTTCTCGCTCTTTAACGGCAAGACCGGCGACGGGAATAAGATCAATCTGTCCGTGGAGACAACGGCCTCCTCGGCCGCACACACGACGACGCTGCTCAATAATCTGAACATGGGTGTGGTCGCAGGCGGAACGGTCGGCCCGGCGGTATCGCTGTCGACAAGCGGGACAACCTCCTCCATGGAGACGCAGGGAACGAACGCGCGCGTAAAGATCGACGGACGCGACTACAACAACCTGCAGGATAACACGCTCACGGTAAACGGCGTTACGTATACATTCAAGAAGACGACAGGGGGGACTGCGGCGCAGATCAACATCGCGCAGGACCAGGACAAGGCCGTCGAGAACGTCAAGAAGTTCGTCGAGGAGTACAACGCGCTGCTCGACGATCTCGTGAAGCGCTACGGCGAGAATAAGTACAGAGACTACGGCGTCCTCACGAAATCCCAGGAAGAGGGAATGACGAAGGACCAGGTCGACAAGTGGAACGAGAAGGCAAAGTCCGGACTGCTTTTCCGCGACAGCTATGTACGCTCCATTATCGGCGATCTGCGCGATGCGGTCATCAACCGCGTGCAGTCCGCTCCGGGGCGTTACAGCACACTCTCGTCCATCGGCATCACGGCGAAGGACCAGACGGGGCATCTGCAGCTGGATGAGGCAAAGCTCAAGAACGCGATCGCAGCGGAGCCGGATGCAGTTTACCGTCTCATTTCCTTCGATGACGAGAACGACGACTACGGCAACAACGGCGTTGCATCCCGTATCTACAACCGGCTGAACGGGCGGCTCAAATCGCTGGAATCCCATGCGGGCATATCAGCGGACAAGACCGATATGAGCGAGCTGGGCAGACTCATTCAGAATTACGAGAAGCAGATGAGCGACTTCAAGAAGCTCATGACCTCGTTTGAAGACAGCCTCTACAAAAAGTACAACGCGATGGAGACTGCGATCTCGCGTCTGTCGACGCAGTTCAATTTCTTTGCTGCACAATGATGCAAGGGGGATTCCCATATGGTAAACAGTGCTGCGGAAGCATATAAGAAGCAGCAGGTGCTGACGGCGACGCCTGAGGCGCTGACCCTCATGCTCTACAACGGGTGCCTGAAGTTTATCAAAGAAGGCGTCGACGCACTTGCGGAAAAGAAGTACGAGAACGCAAACATCTGTCTTCAGAAGGCGCAGAACATCATCTCCGAGTTTCGTGTCACGCTCAATATGGACTACGAGATCTCCCATCAGCTGCTCCCCCTCTACAATTATGCGTACGATCGTCTGGTCGAGGGCAATATGAAGAGCGACCCCGCGATCATCCAGGAAGCGACCGACATCATCACGGAGCTGCGCGATGCATGGGTGCAGGCGATGAAGACGGCGCGCGAAGAGAAGGGAGCGCAGGGGATGGAGGGGAGCGGCGTCTATGCCGGATAAAGCATATGAGGCGGCGCAGTCCCTTTGGGAAAAATACCGCGTGCTCACGCATGAGCTGATGAAGTTCATTGACGAAGAAGAGATTGATACCTTCATTGATCTGGTCGACCAGCGCGAGCGCATCGTGGACATGCTCAAAGAGCTGCCGGCGGATCCCTACCGCGGCTCGGAGGAATGGGGCGCGCTCGATGCGGAGATCCGTCCGCTCGAGATGCAGATCCAGTACAAGGCGCGCGCGTGGCTGAACCGCTCGCGCCGCCAGAACGCTGCCGTGCACAGCTATGACCTCACGGAGGCGAACCCGCTCGGTGGCAATCTCAATCGGCGTTATTGACGTTAAGGCTTGCAAATTTGTCTCTCATAAATAGGAGGCGAATACTTGACAAGCCGTCATAAAAAAAGTAAAATATTTCCAATCAAGTACTTAAGTATGTCCTCTTCCTGACGATATACTTAGTGTAAGATGATAATATGCAAGCGGTGCGGCTGCCATGGACGGCTAGCTAGCAGCCAACAAGGATAGACGCGTCACTTGCTTATTATGAAAGCGGGCACGGATGTCCGCACATACATTTCATTCCGGGCAACCGGAACCACACCAGGGAGGAATTTACACATGGCAATGGTAGTTAAGAACAACATGTCGGCGGTCAACACGCTCAACATCCTGAACAAGAATCAGTCAGCACTCGCGAAGAGCCTCCAGAAGGTCTCCTCGGGGATGAAGATCAACGATGCAGGCGATGATGCTTCCGGCTACGCCATCTCTGAGCGTATGCGCGTCCAGATCCGTTCGCTCGATCAGGACAACCAGAACACCCAGAACGGCAACAGCATGATGAAGACCGCTGAGGGCGCTGTCGCGAGCACGGTTGAGATCCTCAAGACCCTGAAGGAAAAGGCGATCAACGCAGCGAACGACACGAACACCGATGAGGATCGTCGTACGATCCAGAAAGAGATCAACCAGATGGTTGACCAGATCGACGACAACGCGCTTGCTACGTACAACGGCAAGTACCTCGTCGACGGTTCGCGCAACAGCATCGGTACCGCAACCTGCACGATTCTCACGAACTCTTCGCTGAGCACGTCCGCTTCTTGGACGGATGCACTGACGGACCTCAAGAGCCGCACGGATGAGAGCCTCAACATTCAGTCGACGGACAGCATCTCGGTCTCCTACGTCCGTGAGGGCCGCACCTACACGACGACGTTCTCGGTCGGCAGCACCAACACGCTCGCTGATATCATCAAGAGCACGGCGTTCAACGGTGCTGAGTCTCTCGCAGGCACGGCCGCTGTTGCTTCCGGTTCTACGCAGAACTCGGCCTTCATTGGCCTCGACAAGGCGAAGAACAGCGTCTACACGGCAGACAACAAGTCGGCGCTCTCGATCAGCGCTGCCGGCACAGGTACAACCTACCAGATCTCCTCGTTCACGATCGCGATCAAGGACAACACGGGTGCGCTCCGCAAGACGGCAAACAATGCACTCGATGCGTTCACGGAGCGCGTTCGTGCAGAGAACAAGTCTGAGGACAATGCTCTTACCCTCCAGACTGGCACGCGTGCAAACCAGGCGATCAAGGTCAGCATGTCCGATATGCGTTCGCTCGCACTCGGCATGAAGGGCCGCGACGGTTCGGTGATCAGCGTCCAGACGCAGGATAAGGCAAACGCAGCGATCAACGCGATCGAGACTGCGCTCCAGAAGGCTCTTGACGAGCAGGCGAACATCGGCGCTGTCCAGACCCGCCTCGCTTACACGAGCTCGAACCTCACGACGGCTTCCGAGAACGTTCAGAACTCCGAGTCTGTGATCCGTGATGCGGACATGGCGAAGGAGATGACGAACTACACGAAGAACAACGTGCTGCTCCAGGCTGCGCAGTCCATGCTCGCGCAGGCGAACCAGAATAGCTCGGCAGTTCTCTCGCTTCTCCAGTAATTCAGCTTCGGCTCAATATTACGGAAAAAAGAACCTCTCCCTTCGGGGAGGGGTTCTTTTTCTTTGCCAAATTTCAGCAGATCGCTTATAATATTTCTATATGAAAGGAAGGTCATGCGGCATGAAGATCTCTGCATGTTATATCGCAAAAGACGAAGCGCATGAGCTTCGCCGCTCTCTCGCGTCTCTCCGGGATGCGGCAGACGAGATCATTGTCGTCTCGACAGCAGGAGACAGAGGTGTTGCAGAGACGGCGGTGGATTTTCACGCGGCGGTCCATGATTTCGTGTGGCAAGATGATTTTTCTTCCGCGCGCAACGCGGCGCTCTCGCATGCGACAGGCGATTGGATTGTCTTTATTGATGCGGACGAATATTTTTCTGCCGAGACGCGGGAGAACCTTCGCTGCGCTGTTGAGCAGGCGGAGGCGGAGCGCAGCGAGGTCCTTCTGGTGCCCTGGCATAACATCGACGAGGCGACGGGGGAAACGCTGCTCGACTCCTATGCGCCGCGGATCTTTCGCCGGCGGGAGGGGCGCCGCTATGAGGGGCGTATCCATGAGGAGCTGCGCGACGCGGACGGCAGTGTGCCGCCGGCGCGCATTATCGCGCCGGAGCTGCTGACGCTCGTGCATACGGGCTACTCCGCCGCGCTGACTCGGGAAAAGGGAGAGCGCAATCTGCGGCTCCTTCTCGAGGAACTGCGGCAGACCGATGCACCGGAGCGCTGCTGGCGCTATCTCGCGGAGACCTATGACAATCTCGGCAATGAACGAATGGCGGAGCATTACGCTCTCCTCGATGTTGCACGCGGACGGAGATCCGTCGTCTATGCGGCCCGTTCGTATCGGATTCTGCTGCGTCTTTACGGCACGCATCCGCAGCTGCGGGAAAAACGTCTGACGATCGCGGAGCAGGCCGCGCAGGAGTTCCCGGAGCTGCCTGAGATGTGCGCGGAGCTGGCCGAGGCGCTGGCCGCGCTCCATCGCTATTCTGAGGCGGCTGCGGCGGCGGAGAAGGCAGTTTCGTCTCCCGCGCAGGAGAGCGGATTGGAAGTCTCTCTCTTCACGGAGGATATGGCGGCGGAGCTGCGGCGGCGGATGGAGATCTGGCGGCGCATCGCTGCGCGTGCGGAGAATCTCCGCGTCTCTGCCTGTGTATTTGTGCGCAATGATGCGAAGGATATGAAGACGTGGCTCTCGAATGCCGCTGCCTATGCGGACGAGCGGGTCGTCGTCGATACGGGATCGACCGACGGCACGCGCTCCATGGCAGAGGCCGCCGGCGCACGCGTTTTTGATTTTGCATGGCAGGACGATTTTGCGGCCGCGCGCAATGCCTCTCTTGCAGAGGCGAATGGGGACTGGGCGGCTGTTTTGGACGCGGACGAGAGCTTCTTCGATCCGACCGAGGTGCGTGCGTATCTTGCGATGATGGATGTGATCATGCCGCATGTGGATGCCGTGCTGGTGCCGATCGTGCACGTGGATGAGGACGCGGGGGATCGTGAGACGGGGCGCGCGCCGCATGTCCGCCTCCTGCGTCTCGGACGAGGCCTCTCCTATGAGGGGCGGGTGCATGAGGCGCTGACGAAGGCCGGCGGAGAGCCTGTGCTCTATCATGAACCTGCTGCGCTCTCCATCCGTCACGTGGGCTACTCTGCGGGGCGCATGCGCGCCAAACACGAGCGCAATCTCGCGCTGATGGAGCGCCGCATCGAAGAGACGGGACTGCAGCCCGGAGACTGCCGTTATCTTGCGGATACGTATTACGGCCTCGGGCAATATGCGGCAGCACTCATCTATGCGCGTGCGGCGCTGGACGAGGATGTGAGATCCGTCGGGGCGCAGAGTCATCTCCATCATCTTCTGCTGGATGCGATGGAAAAGGAAAATATATCTCTGGCAGAACAGACCGCCGCCGCGCGCGCAGGATGCGAGGCATATCCCCTCCTGCCGGATTTCCACGGGAGGCTCGGGCTGCTGCTTGCGGCGGCGGGCGACGCGGCGGCACGCGGCGAACTGACGCGGGCGCTGACACTTTGGGAGAATCCGATGGACGAGAGCGGCGAGGCGTCGGAGTTCTCCGCATGGGCAGGCGCTGTTTCTGCGGCGCGCGCACGCGTGTTGATGGAGGCGGGGGATACTCCTGCGGCAGAGGAGGAAGCGGCGCGTGCGCTCTCTCTCGGTACGGCGCGCGAGGAGGCTCTGGATGTCTATGCGGAGCTTCATGCGGCAGACGGCGCGCCGCAGCTTCTGGCGCAACTGCGCAGGATGCTCGGGACGGATGCCGAGACGCTGTCCTATCTCGCGCGCTTTGCAGACAGCTACGGATGGCTGCGCCTTGCCGAACAGGCGCGTGCGGCGCTCGCACAGGAGACGGGGCATCGCGTGCCGGAGCCCTCGCTCTATGAGGAACTGCACGCCTCTGCGCTGGAGGCTCTCGGTCAGCGGCTGGTGTCTGTTCTGGCGGGATATGCGCGCGAGATTCCGGAGATTCTTCTGGATCTGGAGCGCGATGCGCACGCGGAGAGCATGCATCTTCGCCATCGCCTGCGCGGGCTCCTGCCCGGATCGATGCAGGCGTTTTGGCGGCATTACGATGAGCCGGATGCAGCGGAGCTCCCTGGGAACATGGAGGGCTATGAACTCGTGCGGGAAGCATTTGTTCATCATGCGGATGATGCGCAGGCGGCACGATTTTTGGAGATCGCTGCAGAATACGGCGCAGATGCGCTCCGGTCGGCGGCGGAGTCGTTTGCGGCGGCGCAGCGCTGGCGCGCGGCATTTGCGGCATTTGAGTGCTGCACCGGTTTGGAGAAATCCGGGGCGGACGATCTCTATGGGATGGGGCTCGCCTCCCTGCACCTCGGAGGGCGCGAGAAGGCGCGGGAATATCTGGCGCAGGCGCTCGCTGCGGACGCGGCGCACCGAAAGTCGAAGGAATTACTGGAGCTGATACGATGAAGATCTCTGCCTGCGTTATTGCAAAGAATGAGGCGGAAAATCTGCCGCGCTGGCTCGCATCGATGCGCGTCTTTGCCGATGAGATGATCGTGGTCGATACGGGATCGACGGACGCGACCGTGCAGATCGCGCGCGCGGGCGGTGCGCAGGTGCTGCGCTTCGACTGGGTCAATGATTTTTCTGCGGCAAAGAATTTTGCGCTCGATGCGGCGTCGGGCGACTGGGTGGTCTTTACCGACGCGGACGAGTACTTTACGGAGGAGAGTGCACCGCGCGTGCGTCCTCTGATCGAGGAGTACGATCGGCGCGCGAAGATCGACGGGTTCATCGTGCATCTCGTCAACATCGATATGGATACGGGGGCGCTGCTCGGGACGACGGCAAAGGTGCAGCGCATCTTCCGCCGCGCGCCGCACATACGGTTTGTGGGCAGCATCCACGAGCACGTGGAGAACCTCAGCGGCGATCTCGGGCGGGAGATGATGATGGCGCCCGGGCTGACGCTCTATCATACGGGCTATTCGCCGCGCATCATCAAGCAGAAGTCGCGGCGTGATTTGGAGCTGCTGCTCGCCCGCCGCGCGAAGGGCGAGCGGAATAAACTGGACGAATACCACCTGATGGACTGCTACTATTCGCTGGAGGACTATCTGCATGCGGCGCAGTACGCGCGCGCGGCGCGGGACAGCGCGGACCGTCCGGTGGGATCGGAGGATCGTCCGCATGCGGTTCTGCTCCAATCGCTCATCCTGATGGGCGCAGAGGATGCGGAGATTGCGGAGGCATATGATAAGGCGCGGAAAGCATTTCCGGAAAAGGCGGATTTCCCGCTGATCTACGGTACGTATGCGTGGGATCAGGGCTGGTTTGCAACGGCATGTGATGCGTATGGAGAGGGCATTCGCCTGCATGAGGCGTATTACCGCGCGGGGGATTTCTCGGGGATTCTTGTGCCGTCCGCATATGTGCGGATGGGCGAGGCCGCGGCTCTGCGCGGGAATATGGAGGAGGCGGTGCTGCTCTATGAGCAGGGGCTGCGCCTCAATCCGCACTTCGCTCCGTTCCTTGCCGGATTCGTTCGGATGCTGCACCGCATCGGAGCAGACGATGCGGCAGTGATCGAGACGCTCGGCGGGATCTACCGCCGGGATTCGGATGCGGCACTTCTCGCATCCGTGCTCGCGGGTTCCCCTTTTCACTTGGCGTCGCTTTACTATGATCGCCGCAGCAGCGTGAAATTTGATCAGCGCCGCCGTTTCCTGCTGGCGGGGGACGCCTGCGCTGCTGCAGCTTCGCTCATTGAGGATATGGAGCGCGCGGCGGCTGTGACCGCGGCGTATGGGGATGTATTCTCGCCCGAACAGCGTGCAGCGATGGCGCTCCTCCTGCCGGACTCCTGCAAAGGAACCTCACATGCGCCTGAGGCACAGCGCATGCGGCGGCGCATCGGACGGATTGCGGAGATGCGCGGATGAAAAGAGATGTGTTGGAAGTGTTGCGCGCGCGCATCTTTGCGGCGCTTGCACACGGAGATGAGGCACAGGCGCAGAACGGGATCGCGGAGCTGCAGGCATATGAGCCTGCAGAGGCGGCGGGTCTTCGGACGGCGCTTCACATTGAGGCGGGGCGTGCGGACGAGGCGTTTGCTGCGTGGCAGCAGCGTGCGGCGCTCGCGCCCGATGATCCCTATACGATTTTCCTGCGGGCGCGGATTCACGTTATGGAAAACGAGCGGATATGCGCGCTGACGCTGCTCGCGCCGCTGCTGGAGCAGCGACTGCCCGCGGCTGTTGCGGAGAAGGCATACAATCTGGCGGGGCAGTGCGCGCGCTTTCTCGGACGTGCGGCAGAGGCTGTGCACTATTATGCGCAGGCGCGCGATGCCGCGGAGGAGCTTTCGCTGCGTGCGCTCAACGCGAGCAATGTGCTCTTTAATCGGCACTATCTCCCCGCATCCCTTGCGGAGGATCGCCGCGCGGCAGAGGAATACGGCGCGCTCTTTGCAGATGTGCGGCCGTTTACGCACGAAAAACACAATAGGTCAAGGGAGCGGCGGCTCCGCATCGGGTATCTTTCGCCCGATGTGCGGGAGCATGTCGTGCTCTCCTTTTCGCATGCGCTGATGACGGCGCTTGACCCCGCCCGTTTTGAGGTGTTTGTCTACGCGATGAACCGCGCGGACTCGTTTACGGAAAAAGTGCGGAACGCAGTGGATGTTTTTCGAAACCTCTCGCAGCTTTCCGCTGAGGAAGCGGCGCGTTCGATCTATCGCGACGGCATCGATATCCTCGTCGATCTTGCCGGACACACGGCGGGCAGGACGCTTCCGATCCTCGCATATCGGCCCGCGCCCGTACAGATCTCGGGCATCGGCTACTTCGCCTCGACGGGGCTTCCCACGGCGGACTATTTCCTTGCCGATCCCGTGCTGGCGGCGGGCAATGCGGCGGAGGGCTTCACGGAGAAACTGCTTGTGCTGCCGCATTCACATTTTTGCTGGCAGCCGCTGCATCCGGCTCCCGTTCCCGCGCATGCGCCCGCAGCGGGGCGCAGCATTGTCTTTGGGAGCTTCAACAACTTTACGAAGCTGAATGACCGCGTGCTTTCCGTATGGGCGGAGATTTTGCGGCGCGTGCCGGAGAGCCGCCTCCTGCTCAAGACGGATGTGTTCTCCTATGCGGACAGCCGCAGGGAGGCGCTCAGACGCATCGAGGCGGCAGGGATTCCCCTTGTGCGCGTCGATGCGGAGGGAGCGTCGGCCGATTATCTTGCCGCCTATGCACGGGTGGATATTGCGCTCGACCCCTTCCCCTATCCGGGCGGCGGCACGACCTGCGATGCACTCTACATGGGTGTGCCGGTTGTGACGCTCGCGGGGGCGAGCCTCGGCAGCCGTTTCGGCGCATCGCTTTTGGAAAATATCGGGGCGAAGGAACTCGCCGCGCACACGGAGGAAGACTATATCGCGCTCGCCGTATCTCTCGCGCAGGATGCCGCCGCGCTGGATGCGCTTCACGCAGGGCTGCGCGCGATGATGGAGACGTCGCCCGTGATGGACGCTGCGGGCTACGGGCGGGATCTCGGCGCCGCGTATGCGCGCGTTTGGGCAGAATATGCAGATGCCGCGCGGTTAAAGTCGGTGCCCGTCCGTGACGATAGAATCAGTGGAGACATCCAGGAGATAAGAGCGCGCATCTTTGCGGCGCTCGAGGCGGGGCAATGCGCAGAGGCGCAGGAGTGCGCAGAAGCGGCGTTTGCTGCCGGCGTGCAGGACGATATGCTGTGCTATCTCCATGCCTATGCCGTAGAGCGGCAGGGAGATCTGCCGCGGGCAATGGCGCTCGCAGAAGCGTATCTTGCAGCGCGGCGCACGCCTCTGCGGCATGCGTTTATGCGGCTGCGGGCCGCCGTCGCCTATCGTATGGGTGATGTGCGGGCGGCGGAGTTTTACCGCAGCGCGTATGAGGAAGAGCCGTCGGATCCGTCGCTGTACAGTTCGTTCCTCCTCGCACAGAATGCGCAGGAGGCGGATATGGATGAATTGTTCCGCGCCCACTGCGCGTATGAGAAAATTTTTGAGGATGTTCCGCGCTGCGCGAAACGGGAGCCCTATCGGCACAAGAAGATCCGCGTTGGGTATATTTCTCCGGATTTTCGCCGCAATGTGATGCTGCATTTTATCCAGCCGATGCTGACGATGTACGATCGCGCGCATTTTGATGTATACGCTTACAGCCTGACAGCGCAGCCGGACGAGGCAACGGCAGCGCTGCGGCCTCATGCGGCGGCATGGCGCGATCTGGGCGGCGCTGCGCCGGAGGAGATCGCCGCGTGCATTCAGGAAGACGAGATCGATATTCTCGTCGATCTTGCCGGTCATGCGGCGGGCGGTGCGCTCCCCGTTCTCGCCCGCAGGCCTGCGCCCGTGCAGATGATGGGGCTCGGCTATACGGCGACGTCAGGCCTGCGCGCCGTGGATTACTTCCTGACGGATGCGGTCTGCGATCCGGTCGGCGGCACGAGCGAGCGATATTTCACCGAGAAACTGATCCGGCTGCCGAGCCAGTTTGTCTACGTGCCGCGCGCAGGTCTGCCGGCTGCGGCGGAGACGCCCGCGCGCAGCCGGGGATATATTACGTTCGGCGTCTTCAATCAGTACCGTAAATATACGGATGCGATGCTGACCGTTTGGCGGGAGATCATGGAGCGTGTGCCGACGGCGCGCCTGCTTATAAAGTCGCAGGTGTTCTTTTCCCCTGCAATGACAGAGACTGCGCGGGCGCGGATGAAGCGGCTCGGGTTCGACCTGCGGCGCGTGGCTTTGGAGCCTGCGACGACGGACTATATGCAGCGCTATCTCGATGTGGACATCGCGCTCGACACCTATCCGTGGCCGGGCGGCGGCACGACCTGCGATGCGCTCTACATGGGCGTGCCCGTGGTGACCATGTACGGAGCGCGGCGGAGCACACGGTTCTCCTATGCCCTGCTCGCCCATATTGGTCAGACCGATCTTGCCGTGCAGACGCCTGCGGACTATATCGAACGCGCGGTGTCTCTTGCGGGGGATCTCGCGGCACTGGACGCACTGCACCGCGGCCTGCGCGGGCGGATGGAAACGTCGCCTGTCATGGATCAAGAGGGGTATATGCGCGCATTGGAACAGGCATATCACAGCGTGTCGGACCGTACGGAAGGGAAGAGGCAATGAAGAAAAAGAGAGCGCACGCCGGGCATCGGAAAAAACACGCCGCGCAAAATCATATGTGCCGAAAGATCCGTTTGGGATATCTCTCCGCTGATTTCGGCATGGGGCGGGCACGTGATCTGCTCCCCGCGTTCTTTTCCGGATATGATCAGCTGCGCTATGAGGTATATGCCTACCATACGGGAATCGGCGGAGATGTTGAATCCTTTTCCAAGGAGGTAGAATTCCGCGAGATCGGCCGGAATTCGGCCGAGGAGGCGGCAGCGCTCATTCGCCGGGATGCGGTCGATCTCCTCGTCGATCTCTCCCTTGGGACGCCGACGGAGCTTATTCGGCGCGTTATGGAGCTGCGGCCCGCGCCGCATATAATCTCTCTTGCCGAGATGTGCCCCGCAGAGCTTGCCGAACAGCTTCCCGCCGTTGAGGGGAAAGAGGTCTTTCCCTATTGCTATGCGCCGTTTGAGCTCGTTTCGCGCTATGCGTACCGCACGCCGCTCTTGGATGCGGGCATGCCGACGATCGGGATCGGCGGAACCCTGCACGCGGGCGAGGCAGAGGGGCTTTTGCAGCTGCTCGCGGAGATGCTGCGGCAGATGCGCGGCGTTCGTCTGATCCTGCCTGCCGCCGTCGCGGGTGCGTTTTCCTCGGAGGATTTTGACCGTTTGGCAGAGGCTGGAACAGAGGAATCTTCCCTCGACCTTGTGGACGAACTGTCCTATGATGCGATCGATCTGGCACTCGGTGCGGGCGTCGATCTGATTGATGTCTGCCGTGCCGCAGATCACGGCGTTCCTCTTCTCACAGCGATGCCTCTTGTGCGCGGCCGCCGTGCGGCAGATCTTTTGAATCGGCTGAAAGTGCCGCCGGCACAGACGATCGGGGAAGCTGCCGTACAGGCATGCGCGCTGTGCACTGATCTACAGCGCCTCTCGGAACTGCACGAGCTTCTGCACTGGCGCCTGCACGACGCCTTTGATCCGGGAGCGATCCAGTTCTCGGTGGAGCGCGCCTATGAGCGGGCACTCATGAAAGACGCGGCAGAGCCCGCAGAGGAGCTGGCGGCGGTGATCGCAGATGCCTCTGCGCGGGAGGATTGGGATACGGTTCTGCATGCGGCGCATGCATTGGACGGGATGGAACAGCTGCGGCCCGAACAGCGGCTGGATCTCGCATGGGCGTATTTCTTTCGCGATATGCCGACGCTTGCGGGACGCTGGGCACTTGCGGCGGAGGGTGTCCCGCGCGGCCGCGAGGGCGCGCGGCTCTACCTTTCCGTCGTCAGCGCCGCGCCGCCCGGGACGAGCATGGAGATCTTTGCACGGGCGCAGGAGGGACTTGCGCTGATCGAAGACGGACTCCCCGCCGTATCGGATGTGCGCACGATACTGCTCAAGATGGGCGCAGACCACGGCGTATTTGTCTGCGGCTCTGCGGCGGCGTCCGCGTATGCGATGGCGTATGCGCAGGAAACAGCGGATGTGTTTATGCGGCGCTGCTACTACGGAGCCGGCCTTTTTAAACTGAATGCGGCAGATGTATCCGCGCAGGAGGTGTATCAAAAGAGCCTCGGCTATGCGGATCTTTTCCCGGGGATACAGCAGTTCTCCCATCGAAACCACCGCGTCAAGGAGAAGATACGCATCGGCTATATTTCGGGCGATTTCCGTCAGCATGTCATGCAGTACTTTGTCTGGCCGTTTCTTGCGGGATTTGACCGCACGCAGTTTGAGGTCTATGTTTACAGTCTGGGGAAGTCGGACCAATACTCGAAGTTCTTTCAAACGCTGGTGACAAAGTGGCGCGATTTTTCGGACCATACACGGGACATGGAGCGGATCGCCCGCGAGATCCATGCGGATGAGGTCGATATCCTCTTTGACCTCGGGGGGCACACGTCGGACTCCGGACTCGCCGCGCTCGCGTGGAAGCCGGCGCCGGTGCAGATCTCGGGACTCGGCTATATGGCGACGACGGGGCTGCCCGCGGTGGATTACTTCGTGACGGATCATTTCTGCGATCCCGAGGGCAGCGGCAGTGAACGCGTCTATGTCGAAAAATTACTGCGCCTGACGAGTCAATTCTGCTATAATGGGTATACGCATCTGCCTGCATCGGCGGGAACCCCTGCGCGCACGAAAGGATATGTTCAGTTCGCCTCGTTCAACCAGTATCTGAAACTGCACGATGCTATGCTGCATGCATGGCGCGGGATTATGGAGCGCGTGCCGACGGCGCGCCTGCTGTTGAAGAACAGCGACTACGGACGGCCCGGCATTGCGGTATTGGCGCATGACCGCCTGAAACGGCTCGGCTTTGATATGAGCCGCGTGCAGTTCGAGGGGGCGTCGCGGGACTATATGCTGCGCTATCTCGATGTGGATATTGCGCTCGATACATTTCCATGGCCGGGCGGCGGAACGACCTGCGATGCGCTCTATATGGGCGTGCCCGTTGTGTCGTACTATACGGACCGGCACAGCACGCGCTTTACATACAGTCTCCTTGCGAATATGGGGCTTGCGGAGCTTGCCTCCGACCGGCTGGAGGACTATATCGAGACGGCTGCGGCGCTTGCGGGAAATCTCGATCTGCTGGATGCGCTGCACCGGGAGCTGCGCCCCCGTATGAAGGCCTCTCCGGTCATGGATCAGGAGCGTTATATTCGTGAGATGGAGGAATGCTACCGTGCGATCTGGGCGCAGTGGAACGCAGAGCAGGCAGACGTTTGAACGTGAATTCTCTGCAGTGAAGAAGTCTCTTGCAGAAGGCCGGATGGAGCAGGCGCTTGTCCGACTGCGGCGGATGGAGCAGCAGGGGCTGTTCCCCGCGGAGCGAGGCTCAGAACTCCATGAACTCATGGGGCAGATCCTCTTTTGGCTGGCAGATCTGAAGGAGGCGCTGCCGCATCTGCGCCTCGCATGGGAACTCCCGCGCAGGAATCATGAGCAGCGCCTTGCGGCGCTGAGCAACTATCTGATGTATCTTCACTATGCCGACGGCATTTCTGATGAGGAACTGCGGGACGCGCACGCCTCATATGCGGCGATGATCGGCTCCGTGCCGCGGTTCCCGCACGAAAAGCACGGGCGGGAGAAGCTGCGCATCGGCTATCTCTCGCCGAACATCACGGATCACATCGTGCTGAACTTTGCCGTGCAGCTGTTCTCGGCGTATGATCGTGCGCGCTTTGAGGTCAGACTCTACGATGCGGGCGGCCAGCGCTCCGAGGTGACGCGCTGGGCGGCGGATATGGCGGACGGCTATGCCGATCTGTCGGCGCTTTCGCCGCAGGAGGCGGCAGAGCGGATCCATGCGGACGGCACGGATATCCTCTTTGACCTCGCGGGGCACTCGGCGGGCGGGAAGACGCTGCAGATCGCGGCATATAAGCCTGCTCCTGTTCAAATCTGCGGGATCGGGTACTTCAATACGACGGGACTCGCCGCGATGGATTACTTCCTCGGCGATCCGATCTGCGACCCGCCGGAGACGGACGCGCTCTTTACCGAGCGGATTCTGCGCCTGCCCCGGACGCATCTTTGCTTTACGCCGTCGGAGCGGTTTCGGACGTATGAAAATCTGCGGCGCGTGCCGCATGATTCTCCTGTCTTCGCGAGTTTCAACAACTTTGCGAAGATCACGGACGAGATGCTGCAGATCTGGGGCGGGATCCTGCGCGCCGTACCCGGAGCGCACCTCCTGCTGAAGAATGTGCATCCGCAGAGGGAGACACTTCGCCGTATGCAGCGGCGCGCGGAGCGGGCAGGGATTGACCCGGTGCGGCTTGAGCTGCGCCCCGGTTCGAAAGACTATCTCCGCGACTATCTGGACGCGGACATTATCCTCGACACATACCCCTATCAGGGAGGAGGTACGACGTGCGAGGCCCTCTGCATGGGCCTGCCCGTCGTAACTCTCGCCGGAACGCGCCACGGCGCGCGCTTCGGCGTGAGCCTCCTGCAGAATGCGGGACTGGGCGAACTCGCTGCAGACAGCGTGCAGGCGTATGCGGAGCGGGCCGCGCTCCTTGCGCAGGACAGGGAGCTGCTGACGGCGCTGCATGCCTCTGTTCCGCGCATGATGCGGGCATCGCCGCTGATGGACGGCGCGGGGTATGTCCGAAGCGTGGAAGCGGCGTATGAAACAATATGGGAGCGATACCTTGATGAAGAAACGTAAGAAAAACCGCGCAGACCGCATGCAAAAGAAACGTGCGGAGCGGGAAGAGAAACGAAATGGGAAAGGAACAACGACCATGGCAGAGCAGAAGATTGTGACGGCAGAGCAGATTCGTGCACATATGGAAAAGGGGGCGTATGCGGAGGCGATCAATGCCTTTGCCGACCTGCTGGAACAGGGAGATCCGCCCGCGGAGTGCTTCGGCGATGTTGCACATGCCTATTTCGAGCTCGGCGACTATACGCGTGCAGCCAATTGGGTCACGAACCGGCTCACGCGTGTGCCGGGGGATATCGACATGCGCATTCTGCTTGCGCGTATCTGCCAGCGCGAGAAGCGCACGGACGATGCGCTGAAACTCTATGAGAATATTGCGGCGGTGCACAGCAAGGCACTCACAAGCGCTCAGCGTGCGGAAATAGAGCGCCGCGCGGGACTCGATGCGCGCCTTCATCCGGATCGCACGCGTGCGGAGTATCCGCATCTGGCAGCCCTGTTGGGACTTGGCGGTTCTGCATGCGGGACTGCCCCATCTGCAGGGCTGCAGACGGCTGCTTCGAGCGGCACGGAGCGGGGAAAGAGCGCTGCGTTTGATGCGGCGGCGACGGCGGCGGAGATCCTCGGCAAGCAGATCCGCCCGCAGGAGAAGTGCCGCGCACTCAACGCATTTGCAGGCGTCGCCTATATGGACGGCGACTATGCGGGCGCAAAGCTCCTGCTCATGGAGACGATCCGCCTCGATCCGGGCAACATCGACGCGCTTCGGAACATGGCACTGCTCCTGCATGAGATGGGAGATCATGAGAAGGCGATTGCGCTGGCGGCAAAGATGCGCAAGACCGATTTCCTCCTGCTGCGCGCATTGAAATCATGAGCGCGCTCAGCATCATCCTCGCGGCAGCGGAGGGAACGCACCTGCGCGAGACGGCGGAGGCGGCGCTCGCCTCCGCCGTCGGATGCGGCGTGGATGCAGAGCTGATCGTTGTTTCGGCGGAGACAGAGGAGAGCGCGGCACGGCAGCAGCTGCATGATGTGCCGTGCCGTTTTCTTTCCTGCGCCGGGGAGAGCCTTGCCGCGTGGAACAACCGCAGCGCAGATGCCGCGTCCGCTGAACTGCTGCTGTTCCTGCAGGAGGGCGTTGTGCTCACGCAGGACGGCCTGCAAAAAATGACGGAGACCCTCCTGCTGGACCCGCAGATTGCTGCCGTGGGTCCTTTTTCGAATCGAACCGCGTTCTCGTGGCAGTATCTGAATGCGGAGCGCATGGCGGCGGAGGGAGAGGATGCGGCTCTCTGGGTGCAGAAGCATCTGAGCAATCCGACGGAGAGCCTCTTCCTCGAGCATTTTGCCCTGCTTATGCGCCGCTCTGCTTTTCGGCAGGCAGGTGGATTTGATGCGTCGTTTGAGGGCCGCGGCGGCGCGGATCTCGATCTCTCGTTCCGCCTGAAATGCGCCGGGCTTCACCTCCTGCGTGCGTCGGTCTATCTTGCGCATCGGGGCGCGGAGATCTGCGATCTCTATGATCTCACGCGCACACAGATGCGCACGCCGCTCGCGGAGCGCTGGGGACTCGATATCGGTGTGCCGGAGACCCTTTGGCAGGAGGCTCTGGAGGCGATCGACTGGACGCAGGGCGCCGCTCTCGTGCAGGCTACCTGCCGCAGCGCTCTCCTTCGTACGCCGCTCGTCAGCATTATGATTCCGACCTATAACCGCCCGGAATATTTTCGCGAGACGCTGGAGAGCGCGCGTGCACAGGTCTATCCGAACATCGAGATCATCGTCTGCGACAACAGTACGGACGACCGGACGCAGGCCCTGATGATGGAATACCGGGACGATCTGCGCGTACGCTATGTGCGGAACAAAGACGCGCGGACCAAGGCGGAGAACTTTATGCCGTTCGAGCATCTGGCGCAGGGGGAGTTCCTGCAGTGGTGCATGGACGACGATATCCTCCTGCCGGATAAAATAACGCTGATGGTCGATCTCTTTCTGCGGCATCCGTCGACGGCACTTGTCACGTCCGTACGTGGCGCCATCGACGGCGCGGGGACGTTCATGGGGCTGTGGGAATACGGGCTGCCGCTGCACGGCCTCTACAATCAGTTTGACGGCGCTGCCGCCGGACGCATCATGTTGATGAAATGCATCAATTTCTTGGGGGAGCCCTCGGCGGTCCTGTTTCGGCGGCGCGATCTGACGCATCATTATTGGCGTGCAGAGTCGCGCGGATATGAGACCATATCGGACTGTGCGATGTGGCTGGAACTCCTTGAGCACGGGGATGCGGCCGTGTTCAGCAGACCGCTCAGCCTGTATCGGCGGCACGGCGGACAGGAGGGGCAGCAGCCCGATGCCGTGGTCCTCAGCCGCATCGAGTGGCGCCGTCTGATCGGGGAATATTGGCGCCGCCGCATATTCCTGACCGAGGAGGCGGACTATCGTGCAGCGCTGGAATTCCTGCAGGAAGAGTGCAAAGAATCCGTTGAGCCCCTGCTGCCCCTGGTGGCGCCGGCGCTGCGGCGCGAGTATGAGACGGGGATTCCGTCTCTCCATATTATCATGATGAACCGCGTAGAGGAATGCGCGCCGATTCGCCTGGATAAGCCTCTGGGACAGTTGGTTTCAAAAGGGATCGTCTCGTTGACCGGAGCTGTGCAGCGCGGGGATGAGGCGCTCAATTTATATCGCCTCGGCGGCCTTCACGACAGCTTTATCCTGTTTGAACGAGCCTCCATCACCTGTTCTTCGGAGGTCAGCCGTCTCTTGACAGCGTATGGAAAGGCCGGCAATATCCTCCTCCAAGAGATCGACGATCACCCGCAGATTTCCAAGAAAAGCGTCGGCGACAATTACTTCTCGTTCCGCGCCGTCTCTGCTGTGCAGACCTCGACGCCGTATCTTGCGGATGTCCTGCGCGCGTTCAACCCATACGTCTATCTCTTTGAAAATCAGCTCGTGCAGCTGCCGGAACCGCGCTCCTATGACGCAGAGCAAAGCCGCGTGACGATCTTCTTCGGTGCGCTGAACCGCCGCCCGGACTGGGAGCCGCTGATGCCGGCGATCAATGAGGCAGTCCGCCGCTGCGGCGATCGTCTGTACTTTTGCGTCGTCTCGGACCGCGGCTTCTATGAGGAGCTCGAGACGGCGGCGAAGGAGTATATCGGCGGCGTGCGGGACGGCGGCATCGTCGCTCCCTACGAGCGCTATACGGCGGCGCTGCATGCCTCGGACATTGCTCTCCTGCCGCTGAATGACACAGCGTTCAACCGGGCCAAGTCCGATCTGAAATTCATCGAGGCGGCGGGACACGGCGCGGCGGTGCTCGCCGCGCCGACGGTCTACGAACGCACGGTGAAGGATGGCGAAACGGGGCTGATCTATCGGAGTCCGCAGGAGTTCGCACAGAAGCTTGAACTCCTCGTCAAGCGCGCCGATCTGCGGCGCATGCTCGCGGAGAACGCCTACCGCTATGTGGCGGAGCACCGCCTGCTCGCGCAGCACATCGACGAATATGCCGCGGTCTATCGCGAGCTGTTCGAGCGCAGGGAGGAGCTCGAACGGGAGCGGCTTCAGCGCGTGGAGAAATTCTTCCCGAATTTATAGGAAAATACGGACGGAATATCTGCGCCCAAACGATTGTTTATCCGTATTTTCCTCGGCCTATGCTTTGCGACGGCGCCTTTCATCTCTATCATGAGTGAATACAGCGGACTGAGACAACGGTCAAAGAGTATGAATACTCGTTCTTTGCCGCGTTTCGTGATAGACCATTGACAGTAATACATAGGGCTCTTATAATAAAGGGAAGCATACGTGCGAGTCCGGAGAAACACTGACAGCAGCAGGATTTCTCTCTGAGTGAAAGGAGAGCCGACAATGACGGGCAAGGTAAAATGGTTCAGCGCGGATAAGGGATATGGGTTCATCTCCCGCGAGGACGGCGACGACGTGTTCGTACACTTTTCCTCGATCCAGGGCGAGGGCTACAAGACCCTCAGCGAAGGACAGGAAGTGGAGTTCGATATCGTCGAAGGCGCGCGCGGTCCGCAGGCGGACAACGTCATCAAAAAAGAGTAGCAACTCAGGTTTGAAAAGCCCGGCTTACACAGCGGGCTTTTTCATTTGCAGAAAAACGTATGCGCGTATGAAGAAAAATCAGAATTTAGGGAATCTGGAAGGGGTTTTCCCGTTTGCGTCGAAATACATAGATAAAAGGGGAGCGATATAGAGAACGGCGCTCCCGTGGATAGAAAGGGGCTGTGTTTCATGGCTGCATTCACGATTCGGGGTAAGAATGTCGAGGTGACGCCGGCGCTGCGCGACTACGTGGAGAAGCGCGTCGGCAAGATCACGAAGTATTTCGAAAACATCGGAGAGATATCGGTCCTGCTCTCAGTGGAGGGCAAGCACCACAAGGTAGAGGTGACTGCGCCCATTGTCCGCGGCGTCCTGCTGCGTGGCGAAGAGCACTCCGAGGATATGTACAGTTCCATTGATCTCGTGATCGAGAAGCTCGAGCGCCAGATCCGCAAGCAGAAGACGAAGCTCGAGCGCCGCTTCCGTCACGGCGGATTCAAGGCCGAGGCGGTCGAGACCTTTGCCCAGGCCGTGCCGGAGGAGGACGATATCTATCCAATCGTCAAGACGAAACGATTTGCCCTGCAGCCGATGGATGCACAGGAGGCCATCATGCAGATGAATTTGCTGAACCACCACTTCTTCGTCTTCCGCAATGCGGAGACGGGGGAGGTCAACGTAGTCTACGGGCGTCATGACGGGAAATACGCCTCGATCGAGGTCGAGGAAGGCTGATCTGCAGATGGGGGCGGCTGTGCCGATGCGTGCAGCCGTCTTTTTTTGCGCTCCTTTTTCTCTCATTTTGTGGTATAATAGAACGTAATGAAAAAATCTGTGTGGAATCGGGGGAGACGGATGCAAAAAATCTATGCCGTTCACAAGTGGGTGAGCCTCGTCTGTGCGCTGTTCCTGCTGCTTCTGGCGCTGACGGGACTGCCGCTGCTCTTTCGCGGCGAGATCAATGCGTGGAACACGCTGAATATGCCCGAGAGCGGGGGCCCTATGCCGATGGAGGAGATCTGGCAGGGGCTGCCGGAGGGAACTGCGGCGGTTGCGCGCGCATTCCCGGACAAGGAAATCCTCGGCGTAACGCCGGACGCGTCAGACGGGACGCTCTACTTCCTCGTCAAGGACCGCGGCGGAAAGGCGGCGCGCTCCCATATGCGCATGGGCGGCGAACAGATCATGTATGATGTGCGCACAGGCAGCGTCTTTAACCGCAGGGACCGCGTTTACCGCTTCGCGGCTGTGCAGGAGTTCATGCATACGATGCATGTCCTGCATGTCCGCATGGGGATGGGCGAGGGCGGGCGCGATTTCCTTGCGCTGATGTGCGCACTCTCGGTTGTCTCCATTGTGACCGGCATCTATCTCTACCTGCCGATGATGAAGAACCTCGCATTCGGCGCGCGCAGGCGAAAGAGCAGCCGCCTGTTCTGGTCGGACTGGCATAAGCTGACCTCTGTCTTTGCCGGCACGTGGGCGGTTGTCATGTGCGTGAGCGGTATTTTTATCGTGCTCTATTCCGTCGGGATGCGCGACTATCACCGCACGGCGCACAGCATCGCCGTGGAGCATTTCGCAGCGCAGGAGCAGCGCGCGGAGATGATCCCGTCCGCGGATGCGCTGGCGCAGGTACAGGCGAGCTATCCGCACAAGGATGTCATCTCCATGCGGCTGCCTGCGGGTGCGGATGGGTACTACATCTTCCAGATTGCCGATCCCGGTGTGCGCGCGACGGATTTTGCGCTCGGCGAGCATGCATACCTTCCGGCGGGCGGCGGAGAGCCGCTCTTTGTGCCCGTGTCTCCGTGGCTGACAATGGCGCCGTTCTTCCTGAATATTCATATTCACAATCATGACGTGCCTGCCGAAAAGATTTTCTGGGGACTCCTCATCCTCATGACGGCGGCGATGATCGTTACGGGGATCGTGCTCTGGCTGACGCGCTGGCGGAATATCGTCTCTGCGGCCGCCGAAGCCGCTGCGCGGGAGAGGACGACTGAGACGTGGGAGGAACCCGTGCGCGTTGCGGTCCTGAGCATGGTTGTATTCATTGCGCCCCTGTACGGCAGCGCCGGAGAGGGGCTTGCCCTTGCTGTCAGTGCCTATCTGGTCTTCTATTTCATCCGCGCCGTGCGCGCCTGATCGTGCGTTCGGACGGCGCTTAGAAAAGGCGTTTTATGAAATTCACGGGACTTACGACGGCTGAGGCGGAGGCGTCGCGCGCGAAATACGGCACGAATGCCATCCCGGAGCCTGCATGGACGACATTCGGGCAGGCGTTCCGCGCGACGTTCCGCGACCCGATGATCCGCATCCTGCTCGTGATGGCCGCGCTCATGATTGCCATGTATTTCGCGGGACACGCGGAGATCTACGAACCGGTCGGCACAATCGTGACCGTTATCATCGTGGCAACGGTGACGGCACGGACGAATGTCGCGAGCGATACGGAGTACCGTGCCCTGCGTGTGCGATCGGCAAAGGACACGGCGAAGGTCTGCCGCGACGGCGGGCTGATCGTCCTTCCCGTGGACGACATCGTTGTGGGCGATCACGTGATCCTGCAGGGCGGCAACAAGATCCCCGCGGACGGCATGCTCATCGCAGGGGAGCTCCGCGTCAACAACACGGCACTGAACGGCGAGACGGAGGAATGCCCGAAGGCACCGGCGGACAGCTCCTACGCATTCCCGGAGGAGATTACGGGCGATGCCTTTGTCGACGATGCGACACTCTTTCGCGGCGCTGTCGTCTTTGACGGCGAGGGCGTGATGGAGGTGCGGCGCGTCGGGACCGAGACCATGATGGGCCGCATGGCCTCGGAGATGCAGGCGCGCGAGCCCGACTCCCCTCTGCAGGTGAAACTCGCGAAGCTCGCTGATCAGATCGCGGCGTTCGGCTACATCTCGAGCGTCGGCATCATCTCGCTCTACATGATGTTTTTTGCGCTGCGTGCGGGTGGGCTCGAGGCGTATGTCATGCTCGGCTGGAGTCAGATCTTCGTCGATCTCATTCAGGCGGTATCCCTTGCCATCCTCATCATTGTCTGCGCTGTGCCCGAGGGGCTGCCGCTCATGATTTCCCTCGTGCTCATGCAGAATACGAGCCGCATGCTCGCGCGCGGCGTGCTCGTGCGCCGTGCCGTCGGCATCGAGACGGCGGGCTCGCTGAACATCCTCTTCAGCGACAAGACGGGGACGATCACGGGCGGGCAGCTCGAGGTCGTCGACTTCTTCACGGCGGACGGGATCGTGCTTTCTGCGGAGGAGCTGGAACGGCACCCGCTCCTGTATGGGAAGCTGAAGACGGCGATCGGCACGAACTGTGCCGCCATGTATGACGAGACGGGCAGCGTTGTCGGAGGCAACCCGACCGATCAGGCGGTCATGCGCTTTCTGGGAGCGGAGACCTATCGCGCAATGCAGGCGGATGAAAACTGCCGCGCAGGGAAGCGTCAGACCTTTAACTCGACGAATAAATTCAGCCAGGCGGAGCTGCCCGCGCGTGGTGTTGTGGTCTACAAGGGCGCGCCCGAAGCGCTCCTTGCGCGCGCAAAATATGCGTTCCGCCCGGAGGGAGAGCTTGCGGCTTTCGATGCGGATGCGCTCAACGAAAAAATAAACGCCTATGCAACGCGTGCGATGCGCGTGCTGGCGTTCGGGTATTCGGCGCAGCCCTTTCAAAAGAGCGAGATCAACGAGGATGTCGTCCTCATCGGCTTTGCGGCCATCCGCGATGACGTGCGCCCCGAGGCGCGCGAAGCGATCACGGAGGTGCAGGAAGCGGGCGTTCAGGTTGTCATGGTGACGGGTGATCGCCGCGAGACCGCCGTTGCCATTGCGCGCGAGGCGGGGCTCCTGCGCGCGGACAGCGATCTCGTGCTGACGAGCAGCGACCTCGCTCAGATGAACGATGCCGAGGTGCAGCGCGTTCTGCCCCAGCTGCGTGTTATCGCGCGTGCGCTTCCGACGGACAAGTCGCGCATCGTGCGCCTCTCGCAGACGATGAACCTCGTCGTCGGCATGACGGGGGACGGGGTCAACGACTCTCCGGCGCTCCGGCGCGCAGATGTCGGCTTTGCGATGGGCAGCGGCACGGAGGCTGCGCGCGACGCGGGGGACATCGTCATCCTCGACGATAATTTCCGCTCGATCAAGGACGCGATCCTCTACGGACGCACGATCTACAACAATATTTTGAAATTCTGCCGCTTTCAGCTCGTCATCAACATCGCAGCGGTCGTCGTCAGCGCCGTCGCTCCGTTCTTTGGCATCATCGAGCCGCTGCGCGTGACGCATCTCCTCTTCATCAATCTCGTCATGGACAGCCTCGGCGCCATCATGCTCGGCAACGAGCCAGCGCATGAGAGCTATATGCGCGAGAAGCCGCGCCGGCGCGATGCGGGGCTCATCACGCCGGAGATGAACGCGCAGATCGTTTGGATGGGGACGTGGCTCGTCATCCTCAGCTTCGTCTTCCTGACAGACCCGCGCATCGCCGCATTCTTTGAGGGACGGGCAGAACACGGCACGGCGTACTTCCTGTTCTTTGTCCTCGCCGCGCTGATGAACGGCTTCAACGTGCGCTCCGTCGGGTTCGGGATATTCCGCGGGCTTGGGCAGAATATCGGCTTCCTCAAGGTATGGGCGGGCATTGTCCTCATCATGGCGGCGATCATCAACGCCGCCTATATCCCGCACTCTGTCGGCCTATGGATCGGCGGGATGTTCAGCTGCACCCCAATCCATGCCGCGGGATGGGGTCTGGTATTCCTCCTCGCGGCGACCATGATCCCCGTCGATCTTCTGCGGAAGGCGCTCTGGATGGGGCTTATGCGCCTGCGGGCGTGAGGGCGATGAACGGCGGCTTACCTGAAATCCGGAACGTACTGCGCGCCGACGGCCTCTGCTCCCTGCACGTAGACCCGCGTCATTCCGAGCGCGCGTGCCGCGTCGACAACGGATTCGTATTCAAAGGTCGTCAGCTGCCGATGCAGGGGCGGGAACTCTGCCGCGCGGAAGAGCGGCGTATACTGCCGCATCAGGCTGAGCTGAACCCGATCGCCGAAATTCTCCCACAGCCAGCGTACGAGTGCAATACTCTCGCGGCGGTGTCCCGGCAGAACGAGGTGGCGCACGAGCACCCCGCGCAGCAGCTGTCCGTCCGCGGAGAACTGTACGGGCCCGAGCTGCTTTACCATCGCCGTGACGGCTGCCTGCGCCGCTGCAGCATAATCCGGCGCAGCGGAATAAAGACGGCCGCTTTCCTCTGCGGCATATTTCAGATCGGGCAGGAAGATGTCTGCAGCCCCTGCGATCCGCCTGACGTTTTCCACGGTTTCATAGCCGCTCGTGTTCCAGACGACGGGCAGCGTGAGGCCGTTTTTTCGTGCCAGGGAGAGCGCGCGGAGAATCTGCGGTGTATAATGCGTCGGCGTCACCAGATCGAGTGTTGCCGCGCCCTGCCGTGCAAGGCTGAGGAAGAGCCGGGCAAGCTCCTCTTCGGTCACGTCGCTGCCGTCGCCCTCGTGGCTGATCGCCGCATTCTGACAGTAGATGCAGCGCAGCGTGCAGTGCGAAAAGAACACGGCGCCCGCGCCGTGCGCGCCGACAAGGCACGGTTCCTCCCAGCGGTGCAGCATTGTGCGCGCGATGCGGACCGTTTGTCCGGCACCGCAGAAGCCGCGTTGTCCTGCGCTGCGGTTTGCGCCGCAGCGCCGCGGGCAGAGCGTGCAGCGATCGAGCAGATCCTCCAAACATATCCCTCCTTTTTATTGGATTTTCGCATGGAAGCCCCCGCTGCCGCTTACGCGGTTCCTCTTCGGCAGGGGCGCTTTGGGAGACGACAGCCTGCTTCCCCCGCATCCGCCTCCATTTTCGCACAAGAAAGCCGAGACGGCAAGACCGTCTCGGCTTCACGTTCCGAACAATCGGATATGCGATGGCGTTTACGGAAGAACGATGTCCACACCGAGCTCCGCTGCTGCCGCACGGATATCGGAAGGCGGCTCCGTATCCGTCACGAATCCTGCGAGCGCATTCAGCGGCGCGTAGTCGTAGTTGCCGTCTGTCGAGAGCTTGCGCGCCTCGGCCAACACATAGGAGCGCTTGCTGCGCGCAATGATCGTCGCCTTGTTGATGCCGTCGTCGATGTCATACGTGGAGACACTGTTCGCCTTAACATCGACGCCGACTGCGCCGACGAAGGCGATGTCGGGCTTCAGCCTGCGGATAAACTCCTGCGTCATGCCGCCCCAGAATCCGTCGCGTCCGCGGTTGATCTGCCCGCCCGCAAAGATCAGTTCGATGCGGGGATTGCGCGCAAGCACGCCGAGTACGTCGACCATATTCGTCACAACTGTCAGATCGCGGTCGCTCTTCATCAGCAGCTCCGCAATGGCGAGGTTGCTCGTCGAGACGTCGAGGAAGACCATGTCCTTGTCACGGATGAGTGAGACGGCGGCCTGGGCGATGCGGCGCTTTGCCTCGACATCCATGTGACGATGGCGGCTGACCTCGATCATGTGAATGCTCTGTGTCAGTTTCACAGCGCCGCCATAGGTGCGTTTGAGACGCCCCTGGCGCTCCAGCGACCCCAGGTCCTTGCGGATACAATCCTCGGTTACCTTGAACTTTGCGCTGAGCTCTTTGACCTTTACCTTGCCGTCACGCTCTACCATGCGGACAATGAGCTCTTGGCGCTCCTCCAGAAACATGATATTCACTCCCTTTGCGCAGATAAGAATAAAATAACGCTCACATATCTGCTGTCAATGAGCCGTTCATCCTTTTTTTCAGTGTAACGCAAAATAGATAAAATAGCAAGACAATTTTATCTATTGAATTAAATTTATAGGAGAGAGTTCATTCTCTATATTCTATTATAATAGACAATCGCGGCCATTCATCCTTTTTGGCATACGATTATATGGTGATCGAATTGAAAAGATTGTATGACTGCGTCTTTACACGTGTGAAATTGGGGCATTTGCAGGGGAAGGCGATCGCTCTGCGAAACGGGAAATCTCGCCGCAGCATGGGAAATCGGATGCGGATCGGCTCATGTGCTGCGGGGAAAGACCTTTGTCTCTGTTTGCACAGAGGTGCCGGGGATGATAGAATAGTCTCAATGACCGAGCACGGCGCGTCGTTTGAGAACATAGTTCCAGATCATGACGATGCCGGCGGCGATGAGTTTTGCAATCATGTAGTAGATGTGGGCGAAGTCGACGAGCAGCCACATGAGCAGCTGATTGAGCCCGAGCCCCGCGATGCTCGAGCCGAAGAAGAGCATTTTCGCACGGCGCGTCTGAGCATCCGCCCCGCGAAAGACGCAGGCGAGGCAGAGCCAGTAGTTGACGAAGACGGAGACGGAGAACGAGATGCCCGCCGAGAGAAGATAGTAGAGCCCGACGTACTCGGTGAGGACGTAGAGCAGCCCGTAGTCGAGGACGAAGCAAGCGCCGCCGACCAGGACGAAGCGCGCGATTTCATAGAGTCTGGAACGCGGCATGGATGTACCTCGCAGTATCATAGATCATCGAAAGGAGCATATATGTTGTTAAAATTCTTCGCAGCACGCGAAATTCCTGCCATCTTCCTTTTGGCTGCGGTTCTGATCCTCGGCGGCTGCGGACGAAACTCTGCCGTGACTGCAGAGGACACGAAGATCGCCATGGGAACCCTGGCGCGGCTGACCGTGCGCGCGGATGAGATCACGGCACAGGCGGGCCTGCGCGACGGAATGGCGGTGCTCGCACAGACGGAGCGCGATGCGGACGGAGCTGCGCTCGCCGCCGTTGAAGCTGCGGCAGGGACGGGAGAGTGGCGGGAGATTTCACCCGCGCTCTATGAGACGCTGACGCTCGCGCAGGAGATCGCGCGCCGCTCGGACGGCGCGTTCGACGTGACGGCGGGCGCGCTGACAGAGTTGTGGGAGCGTGCGCGGACAGAGAAACAGCCGCCGCCTCCCGAAGAGATCGCAGCGGCACGCGACCGTGTCGGCTATGCGCAGCTCGAGCTGCGCACGGCGGAGGAGAATGGTCGCACAATATATGAAGCGCGTCTGCGGAAGGCGGGTATGAAGATTGACCGCGGCGCGCTCATCAAGGGGCTTGCGCTGGACGGCATCGCGCACAGCTGGCAGGATACCGGGATCAAAAATGCATTGGCGGATCTCGGCACCAGTTCGATTCTTGCCGTGGGCGTGAATGAGGCAGGGGACCCGTGGCAGATCGGCATCCGCAATCCGCGCGGCGAGGACCGCACCGATCTCTTGATGGTGCTGCCGCTGTCGGATGAGGTGCTCTCTTCGTCAGGAGACGATGAGCACTTCTTTATCTCCGAGGGACGGCGCTATCATCATCTCATTGACCCACATACGGGCTATCCTGCCGATACGGGGCTTTCCTCCGTAACGGTTACGCTTCCGCTTGAGGACAATGAAACACTGCCGACGTGGAAAGGGCATATGGGGATGCTCTCTGACATGCTCTCGACGGCGATCTTTGTGCTCGGACCGGAGAAGGGCAGAGCCCTTCTTGCAGATTTCCCCGCCGCGCTCGTCGTTCTGATCGGGACGGATGGGAAGCCGATCGGAGAATAAGGTGTTTCATACAAAAAACTCTGCCGCTTTGGCTGCGGCAGAGTTTTTTTGTAGATGAAGGCGCTCAGCCGAGATGTGTGACGTGGCTGACGGTGAAGCCCTTTGCCATGAGGCGGTCCTTGACGGTGTCCACATCCGCGATGTCGGCGCGGATGATGATCTGATAGGCGCCGCTCGGCTGCGGGATGGTCACCATGCTGTCGATGTTGATGTCGAGATCGGCGAGGATGGTCGAGATGTCGCGCAGAACCCCCTTGCGGTCGGCAACGTCGATTGTGAGGCGCGTCTTTCCGCTGTCGAGGCCCATGACGGCGATGAAGGCGCGGAAGATGTCCGTGGAGGAGATAATGCCGACGAGCTTGCCGAGCTCGGAGAGGACAGGCAGGGCGCCGATCTTCTCGCGCGTCATGATGAGCGCGGCTTCCTCAATCGTCATTGTATCCGTGACGGTGATGACGTCCTTCTGCATGACATCGGCAACCTTGATCCTCGAGAGCAGGGTGCGCATCTCATAGCGGTCGAGCGTAGTTGCCGCCGAGGGCGATGCGCGCAGGAGATCGCGGTTCGTGAAGAACCCGACGAGCTTTCCGTGATCCATGACGGGCAGACGGCGGAAATGCCCCTTGTCCATGAGCTTTGCCGCCTCGTCAATGCCTGTGTCCGGCGAAGTGGTGACAGGATTCTTGGTCATACAATCGGCAACAAACATAAGTGCCCCTCCTTGCCAATGGCAACGTAAAGATACCTTTTTCTATATTCGCGCTTTCGGGTGCGCTTTCCTTCTTTTTCTAGGAGAACGGCGGCGCATCATGGCCCCGCTCCCCCGCGGCGGTCAGCAACGGGGGAGCGGGACCATGATGCGCTTTCTTATCCCCCTAAATACGCTTTCCGCACATCCTCGCTCGCCGCCAGCTCTTTTGCATCTCCGGACAGGGTAATGCGGCCGGTCTCAAGGACGTAGGCGCGGTTTGCGATCGAGAGCGCCATGTTTGCGTTCTGCTCGACGAGCAGGATGGTTGTGCCTGCCCGGTTGATGTCCACGATAATGGAGAAAATCTCTTTGATCAGGAGCGGCGCAAGGCCCATCGACGGCTCGTCGAGGAGCAGCAGCCGCGGGCGGCTCATGAGGGCGCGCCCCATGGCGAGCATCTGCTGCTCGCCGCCCGAGAGCGTGCCCGCCTGCTGTGTGCGGCGCTCCTTGAGGCGCGGGAAGCGCTCGAAGACCATCTCCATATCGTCTGCGATGCCGTCCTTGTCACTGCGGATGAACGCGCCGAGTTCGAGATTCTCGAGCACGGTCATCTCGGCAAAGATGCGCCGCCCCTCGGGCACCTGTGAGAGCCCCAGGCGCACAATCTCATGCGCTCTCGTACCGGCGATGTTCCTGCCCTCGAACGCGACCGTGCCGCTCTTCGGGGCAATCAGCCCCGAGATCGTGCGGAGCGTCGTGGATTTCCCTGCACCGTTCGCCCCAATGAGGGTGACGATTTCGCCCTCCTTGACTTCGAGAGAGAGCCCCTTGAGCGCGTGAATCGCGCCGTAATAGACGTGCAGATCCGCGATGCGGAGCATGGGCGCGTTCGCGGCGGCTGCGTTCGTATTCATTTCATCTGCCATAGTTATTCCTCCGCACCCAGATACGCGCGGATGACCTCGGGATTCGTCCGAATGTCTTCCGGGCTGCCGTTCGCAATGATCGCACCGTATTCAAGCACATAGATGCGCTCGCAGATGCCCATGACGAGGGACATATCGTGCTCAATGAGGAGAATCGTGATGCCGAATTCCTTTTTCACCCAGCGGATCATCTCCATGAGCTCGAGTGTCTCCTGCGGGTTCATGCCCGCTGCCGGCTCGTCGAGGAGCAGGAGGCTCGGCTGCGCCGCGAGCGCACGTGCAATCTCGAGGCGCCGCTGTGCGCCGTAGGGGAGGTTCTTTGCCTTCTCCTGTGCCGCATCCGCGAGGTGGAAGATCTCGAGCAGACGATATGCCTCCTCCTCGAGTTTTCGTTCCTCCTCCCAGTAGCGGCCGACGCGCAGCACCGCCTCGATGAAACCGTAGTTCATGTGGCAGTGGTACGCAATCTTGACGTTGTCGAGCACCGTGAGCTCGCCGAAGAGGCGGATGTTCTGGAATGTGCGCGCGATGCCGCGCTCCGTGATCTGATAGGGGGCGAGGCCGACGATGCTCTTGTCCTTAAAGAGAATCTCGCCCGTCGTCGGCTGGTAGACGCCCGTAAAGAGGTTGAACGCGGTCGTCTTGCCCGCGCCGTTCGGACCGATGAGCCCGAGCAGCTCGCCGTATTTGATGTGCACGTTGAAATCCACAACCGCCTTAAGGCCGCCGAAGACCATCGAGACATCCGTCGCCGTCAAAAGATCCTTTGCCATTACGCTGCGCCTCCTTTCCGGAAGAAACGGTTCAGCGGACGCATCGACGTGACCTCAACATAGCCGAAGAGACCCTGCGGGCGGTAGAACATGAGCAGGATGAGCGCAAGTGCATAGATGATCATGCGCGCGTTCGGGAAGCTCGCGAGCGCAGCCGAGAGGAAGGTGACGACGAGTGCGCCTGCAATCGAACCGGTCATCGAGCCGAGGCCGCCCATGACGACCATGATGAGGATGTTGAATGACTGCATGAATGTGAACGAGGCGGGGCTGAGGATGTACATGTTGTGCCCGAAGAGCGTACCTGCGACGCCGGCAAAGAACGCGCCGATGGTGAAGGCGAGCACCTTGTACTTCGTCGTGTAGATGCCCATCGACTCCGCCGCGATCTCGTTCTCGCGGATGGCGAGACAGGCGCGGCCGTGGCGCGAATTCACGAAATTTTTGATGATGAAGAGCGCCGCGAGCATGATGAAGAACACCCAGGTGAAATTCGTCAGATGCTGGATGCCCTTGAATCCCGCTGCACCGCCGACGTAGGGAACGTTGATGATGACGATGCGGACGATCTCGCCGAGACCCAGCGTTGCGATCGCGAGATAGTCGCCGCGCAGCCGCAGGGTCGGCAGACCGATGAGCGCGCCGAGAAGCCCTGCCGATACGCCGCCCGCGAGAAGTGCGACGGGGAACGGCATTTGGAAATTCGTCGTGAGCACGACGCCGACGTAGGCGCCGACTGCCATAAAGCCCGCATGCCCGAGCGAGAACTGCCCCGTATACCCGTTGATGAGGTTGAGGCTCGCCGCGAGGATGATGTTGAGACCCGCAAAGATGAGGTTCAGCTGCCAAAAGGCGCTGAGCATCCCCGCCTCGGTCAATCCCATGATGACGGCATAGATGACGAGGGCGACAATGAGCATCTTGAGGTCATTTTTCTGCAATATGTTCATGAGCACCCCTCCTCAGACCTTTTCCTTGACATTCTTGCCGAAGATGCCCGCAGGCCGCACGAGCAGCACGAGAATCAGGATGGCGAATGCCGCCGCGTCGCGGAACATCGAGAAGCCGAAGCCGGAGATAAACGCCTCAACAATGCCGAGGACAAGACCGCCGACGACGGCCCCCGGCAGGATGCCGATGCCGCCGAAGACCGCCGCAACAAACGCCTTGATCCCCGGCATGAGTCCCATCAGCGGGTCGATCGCGTTGTAGTAGATGCCGATGAGGACGCCGGCGACTGCGGCGAGGGCCGAGCCGATGGCGAACGTGATCGAGATGATGCGGTCCGCGTTGATGCCCATGAGCTGCGCAGCCTCCGTGTCGTAGGATGCCGCGCGCATCGCCTTGCCGATCTTCGTCGAGCGCACAATATAGGTCAGAATCAGCATGAGTACGAGCGTCACGCCCATGATGAGCAGCTGCTGCCCGCTGATGATAAGTCCCGCCACATCAAAGGAGATGTCGCTGATCGTTGCGGGGAAGGTGCGCGGTGTCGGCGAGACGATGGCCATCGTGACATATTCGAGCAGGAACGACATGCCGATCGCCGTGATGAGCACCGAGATGCGCGGCGCGTGGCGCAGCGGCCGATAGGCGAACCGCTCGACGAGAACGCCGAGCAGCGATGTAACCGCCATGGATATGAGGATCGCCGGCAGGACGGGGATGCCGAGCGTGATCGCGTAGAACCCGAGATAGGCACCGACCATGTAGATGTCGCCGTGTGCGAAGTTGATGAGCTTGATGATGCCGTAGATCATCGTGTAGCCCAGAGCGATCAATGCGTAGATGCTGCCGAGCGAGATCCCGTTGATGAGCTGCTGCAGAATCTCTTGCATAAACTCCATAGATGAACCTCCCTTTGGGAATGATGGAATCAATGTAGCGGTAATTCCTATGAAAAAGAGCCGCAGATCTGCGGCTCTTATGCATTGTCAGCCGAATAATTACATGCTCGGCATAATCTTTGCGACGACGACGCGATCGCCGTCCTTATTCTCAAGAATGACCGCCTGCTTGATCGGGTTGTGCTGGGCGTCCATCGTGATCGTGCCCGTGCCGACAACGAGATCCTTCGTCTCCTCGATCGCCTTGCGCAGCGCCTCGGGATCATCCGAGCCCGCGCGCTTCAAAGCGTCGACGAGGAGCTTGCCCGCATCATAGCCGAGGGCGGCAAAGACGTTCGGTGCATGGTTGTATTCCTTCTGGAAAGCGTCGATGAAGGGACGAACCGACGCGTCCTTGTCCGAGTAGTGTGTACTGAAATACGTGTTGTTGAGCGCTGCTGCGCCAGCGAGTTCGGCGACCTTCGGATCATCCCAGCCGTCCGTGCCGATGATGGGCGCTGTGATGCCGATCTCGCGCGCCTGCTTGACGATCTTGCCGACCTCCTCATAGTAGGCGGGGACGAAGATGACGTCCGCATTCGCCGCGCGCAGACGCGTCAGCGTCGCCTTAAAGTCCTGATCCTTCGAGAGGAAGGCCTCAGTCATGAGAACCTTGCCGCCGCCCGCGGTAAAGACCTTCTCAAAGACCGCGGCGAGGCTCTTGGAGTAGTCCGTGGAGTTGTCGAGATAGATGACGGCCGTCTTGGCCTTCAGCGTGTCGAGCGCGAACTTTGCCATAACGTCGCCCTGCTGCGGGTCGATGAAGCAGCTGCGGAAGATCCACGGCTTGACGGCGCCGTTCTCGACCGTAACGTCAACCGCCGTTGCATCCGGTGCGATGACAGGAACCTTGTTGTCCGAGGCGACCTGCGACTCGGCGATGACGTTTGCCGTCGTCGCGGGCCCGATGATCGCGCGGACATGATCGTCGGAGATCAGCTTCGTCGCCGCGTTCACGGACTCTGCCGCCTCGGATTTGTTGTCCGCCTCGACGAGGACAATCTTCTTGCCGTTTACGCCGCCGGCATCGTTCGCCTCTTTGATCGCGAGCTTCAGCCCCTCGAGCGTCGAGGTGCCGTAGTTCGCCGTGTTGCCCGTCATCTCG
>NZ_GG749280.1:462562-472136 GCF_000160555.1 Centipeda noxia ATCC 43541 | reverse complement strand
AAATTCGCACCGATGCGAATCTCATCCGACTTGGCCTCGTTGCCGCCGCAGCCCGCGAGCGCGGAGCCGAGGAGCGCCGTGCCGACCAGTGCGGCGGCGAGACGCAGTGCTTTTCCTCCGAATATCATAAATATACCCCCAGTTCTCATGATCATATAAAAAAGACAGCATCCATTATAGGGGAGAGAACGGCTTTCGTCAAGGTATACAATTCGAAACTTACGTGTCCCCCACGAACACCTTGCGGCACAGCCGATCGCGTGCCTGTATGCCTCGAATACCGGCGGACTTCTTAGACGCGCTTTGCCTGAACGAAAGAAATACCGGGGCATGCCGCACGAGCAGGCAGCGTCATCCAATCACACGCACCCCCTGATTGACAGAGATGTTTTTCCGTTGTTATAATGGGACAACTTATTGGAGGGCTTTGAGGGAGGACCATATGAACGAAAAAAAATTTCCGCTCGGCAAGGAGCAGACCCTGGAGCTGATAAAGCGCTGGCCGACCCCGTTTCACATCTACGACGAGGCGAAGATCCGCGCGAACTTCCGCCGCCTGCGGGAGGCCTTCTCTTGGGCGCCGGGGTTCCGCGAGCATTTCGCGGTTAAGGCGCTGCCGAATCCGCGCATCGTGCAGATCCTGCATGAGGAAGGCGCGGGCACGGACTGCAGCAGCATCGCAGAGCTCCTCATCTCTGCAGCGGCAGGCGTCAAGGGCGAGGAGATCATGCTCACCTCGAACGATACACCCTGGGAGGAGTTTCAAAAGGCAATCGCCCTCGGCGCCGTCATCAACCTCGACGACCTCAGCCATCTCGATTACATGGCAGAGCATGCGGGCCTGCCGGAGGTGCTCTCGTTCCGCTACAATCCCGGCGATCTTATCGAGGGCAACGATATCATCGGAAAGCCCGTCGAGGCGAAGTACGGCCTCACACGCCCCCAGATGTTCGAGGGATATCGGCGCGCGCAGGAGATGGGCGTCAAACGCTTCGGCCTGCACACGATGGTTATCTCATCCGAGCTGCGCACGGAGGCGTTCCTCCTCACCGCGCGCATCATGTTCGAACTCGCAGCGGAGCTGAAAAAAAACCTTGGAATTTGCGTCGAGTTCGTCAATCTCGGCGGCGGCTTCGGCATACCGTACCGACCCGAGGAGAACCCGATCGATTACGCTGCCGTCGGCGCGGGCATCGAACGGCTCTACAACGACATCATGCGGCCTGCAGGACTCGGCAGCACCGCGATCCGGACCGAGAGCGGGCGCGCCATAACCGGCGATGCAGGCTGGCTCGTCTCGACCGTTCTTCATGAAAAAGACACGTATAAGAAGTACATCGGCCTTGACTCCTGCATGGCGAACCTCATGCGTCCCGCGCTCTACGGCGCGTACCACCACATCACGGTGCTCGGCAAAGAGAATGCGCCTGCCGATCATATCTATGACGTTACGGGATCGCTCTGCGAGAACAATGACAAATTTGCCATTGACCGTGCCCTGCCGAAGATCGACATCGGCGACATCGTCGTCATCCACGATACCGGCGCACACGGCAGCGCAATGGGGTTCAACTACAACGGCAAGCTCTGGTGCGCCGAGCTTCTCCTCCGCACTGACGGCACGATCGAGCTCATCCGCCGCGCGCAGACCCTAGATGATTACTTCGCCACGCTGCGCTATGAGGGCGGGCTGCTTTCATAAAAAATAAATGGGCGCATTGCATCCGGTGCAATGCGCCCATTTTCTGTAAAAGGACTACGAATTGAGCCTTCGGTTCGGATAGATGCTGAGGCCCTTGATCGCTGCGCCGACCGCAAGTCCCTTCGTCGTGACCTGATAGACCCAGGTATCTTTGGCGACGATGTCCGCGCCCTCGATCGCGCCGCCGGAGTAGCCGTCCGTCGCGGAGGCCTCGGCCGAGCCGCCGACCTTGAACTTGCCGGAGATAAAGGACTCCCATGCGTGCTGCGAGCCGAAGACGAAAATGAGATCGTACTCCTTCACGCCGAGCCCGATGCCGAGCTGGTAGGCCTCCATCTTCATATAGACGCGCGCGCCGGTCATCTTGTTCACCGCGAGACCGCGGCCGTGCGCGCCGCCGAGCAGACCAAACTGTGATCCTGTGGCGCTGATCGTCGCGTAGCCGTAACAGTTGTCGAGTACTTCGTGTGCATTCGGCGTGAGATCGTAGAGGTTCTCCAGCGCCTTTGTCTGGAGCTCCTGGATCTCTGCGCGCTGCTGGTCGGCGCTTTTGGCAAACGCCGTGACCGAGAGCGCGAGGAGCAGGGTGAGTGTGAGGGCCATAAGCCGTGCGGGGAATTTCATCGGTACCTCCTTATTCCTCGTGGGAATAGCACTGCAAAAGCAGGCCGTGTGATTGTTTTCCAACATTCCTCTTTTATTTTAAGGCGTTTTGCAGTATGTGACAAGAAAAGATATATTGGATACGATGGGGAGAACATTAGAGAAACGCACAAAGCCAGCGGAGAGCCCGCATAAACAAAGGAGCACTGCAGCGCGCAATGCTCCTTTTGCTTTTGCAGCGAGATCAGTGCAGCACGAGGCTCAGCAGCGCGATCTCGATGATCGCGGCGATGCCGAGAACAAGCGTGCCCATCGTCTGTACGCGGTAGCCCTGATCCGGCGTCAGCCCGCTGAACTCCGAGACCACCCAGAAATACGAGTCGTTTGCATGCGAGACGGTCATTGCGCCCGCACCGATCGCCATGCAGACGAGCGTGATCTCGATCGGCGTATTGTATCCGAGGACGGGGAGGATCGGCGCAACGATGCCCGCCGTTGTGATGAGGGCGACGGTCGAGGAACCCTGTGCCGTCTTTAGGACCGCTGCGAGCAGGAACGGGAAGAAGATGCCCATAGTCGAGAAAATATCGGCATGATGCGCGATATAGCTGACCATATCCGAGCTTGCGATCACTTTGCCGAGCACACCGCCCGCCGCCGTGATGAAGAGGATGGGGCCGACCGTCATCAGACTGTTGTTGCAGACGGCATAGAACTCTTCGGAGCGGTTTACGGAGAAGAGCTGCTGCGTAGCGAACGCCATGCCGACCGCGAGTGCGATGATCGGCGTGCCGAGGAAGCGTATGACCTCTGCGCCGGAGCCGGTCATGCCGGCCATCGCGGCGATGGAGGACAGCGCCATCAGGAGGATCGGAACGATGATCGGAGCGAGTGTGCTGAACGCTGAGGGAAGCTTTCCGTAGGAGGCGATGAGGTCGTTGTAGACCTTTGCAACCTCCTCCGGGTTGACCTCATCTTTGGATCGTATCCGCGCGCCGATCCAGCGCGCGTAGAAATAGCCGGCAATCAGCGGAAAAATCGAGCAGAGCATGCCCAGACCGATCACCTGCAGCAGATAGTCGCCGATGCCGAGCGTGCTCGCCGCTGCGATCGGTCCCGGCGTCGGGGGGATAAAGACGTGCGAGATGAAGAGGCCGGAGCTGAGGGCGAACGTCATCGCGACGGCGGATGCGGCCGTGCGGCGCACAAGCGCCTTGCGGATCGGATCGAGGATGACGAAGCCGGAGTCACAGAACACAGGGATCGAGACGACCCAGCCCATGAGCTGTACGGCGAGGACGGGGTTGTCCTTGCCCACGAGGCGGATCATCATGTCCGCGAGTTTCAGCGCGCCGCCCGTCTTTTCGAGCACAGTGCCGATCATCGCGCCGAGGATGATGACGATGCCGATGCTGGTAAACGTTCCAGAGAAGCCCTGCCCGATGACGGTCGCGAGACCGTGCTGCACCGCACCGCCCTCGAGCTTATGGTCGACGAGCGGAATCCCCGCGATGAGCCCTAGCCCGAGCGAGACGAGCATGATGGAGATGAATGGATGAATGCGCAGCTTTGAGATCATGATGATCATGATGACGATCGCCGCCACAAAGGCGATGATGAGCGGTAATCCGGTCATGTCAATACCTCCTTGCGTAAGGGCGGATACGCCCCTCAGAACGAAACGCTTTACAATATTATTTTAGTACTATTCAAAACGTTTGGCAAGCGGAAATATGAAAAACGGGCACAGCATGCTGTGCCCGTTTCGGATGAAATTACGCCGTAATCCCGAGGATTTTATCCAGCTTCTCGCGGTCGTAGCTGACGGCGAAGTCCTTGCCGTCGGCCGTCGTCACGGGGACGATCGTATCGCCCGAGAGGCGGCGGCACTCCTCGCGTGCCGCTTCGTCCTTCTCGATGTTGTATTCTTCGTAGGGAATGCCGCGGTACTTCAGATACTTCTTCACCTTGACGCACCACGGGCAGACCGTGATGGAGTAGACCTTTACCATAGGATCGCCCCCTTATGCGCCGATGAGCTTATCGATTGCGGGCTGGTCGAAGCCGCGGACATATTCGCCGCTGTCCCCGAGGATGACGGGGCACGCACTCTCGCCCGTGAGCTTCACAAGATCTTCGTAGGCGGCGGGCTCCTTCTCAATGTCGCGCACTGTGTAGGCAACCCCCTTCTTGTCGAGATACTTCTTTGCCTTTGTGCACCAGGGGCAGGCGTCGAATGAAAAAACCTGAATCATGGGAATATCCTCCTCTGTATTGTTATTTTTTTAAAGATGCCAGATACTTCTCCGCATGGAGTGCGGCGGTCGTACCGTCCGCGGCCGCGGTCGTGAGCTGATGGATCTCCTTGACGCGGATGTCGCCCGCGACAAAGACGCCCGGGATCTCCGTGCGGCAGTTCTCATCCGCCGCGATGTAGCCCGCCTCCGTCAGCGCAATCTGTCCAACGAAGAGATCCGTATTCGGCAGCACGCCGATGTTGACGAAGATGCTGTCCACGGGCAGCGTCTCCCGTTTTCCCGTATCCTTGTGCAGGAGATCGACGGACGTGAGGCGGTCCTCGCCGTTCAGATGCTCAATCTCCGTCTCGAGCATCACCGTCACCTTCGGATTGGCATAGAGCGCATCCTGCGAAGACTTGTCTGCGCGCAGCTGCGAGCGGTGGATGAGGTAGAGATGCGAGGCGTATTTCGTGAGGAAGTTCGCCGCATCGACCGCCGCGTTACCGCCGCCCATGACGGAGATTACCTTATCCTGGTACGTGTGGCCGTCGCAGAGCTCGCAGTAGTGCACGCCGCGGTTAAAGTAATGCGGCTCCTGCGGGAGCGGGAGTTTGCGGCGGTTCATGCCGGAGGCGATGATGATCACGGGCGTCTCGTAGATGTATGTCTCCGTTTCCACGATTTTCGGCGTGCTTTTGAGATCGACGCGCTCAATGCGGTCGAACTCGTCGATTTCCGCACCGAAATTGGTTGCCTGCTTCTCGAGGGTGCCGATCAGCTCCATTCCGCTCACACGCTCAAAGCCCGGATAGTTCTCGATGTCCGCCGCTGTTGCAATCTGTCCGCCGACAAGCGAGTTCTCGAGGACGAGCGTGCGGAGGTTCATGCGTCCCGCATAGAGGGCTGCGGTCAGCCCCGCCATGCCGGCGCCAATGATAATAATATCCTTTTGGATGTGTTCCTTTGCCATAAAATCAACTCCTTTGACTGCCCGTTCCCGCAGAAACCGGCGAAAATATAGACATGTTTGAAGTGTTTACCGCTGTTTTGACCTTTTGATTTATTATAACACAGATGTCAAGTGATTTTTTATATTTATGGAGAGAAATTATGAACAAAAAAAGAACACAAAAATAGCCCACACTCCACTGTGGACTATCTTTGCTGTGTATTATATTTTAGGAGAGCTTTCGAAACGCCTTGCGGCATCTCGAACGAAAGCCTTAATCAATATAACACACATGAGAACGAAAATCAATAGGTTTTTTTGAAAAAATTTTGTCAGAAACTATAAGTGAGGCGCACGCCCGCATAATTTCCGAGGGAGAACTTCTCGCTGCCGTATATGGTGTCGCGCGTACCGATGCCCTTCGCGTCGAATGTATAGAACATCTCGACGAGGAGGTTCTCGACCGGCACATATCCTGCGCCGACACTGAAGCTGCGGATGCCGTCGAGGTAGCGGTCGGGCAGATAGCCCGTGCCGTTGCCGCCGAAGAACGAGCCGTGCTCAAAATGTTTGTAGTCGGCAAAGACGTTCCAGCTGCCCTTGACTGCGATATCGCTCCTGCCGATGTCAAAGCGCAGGGTCCAGAAATGCGGTGTGCCGCCCATTGCATGCCCCTTGAGATCAAACCGGTCTGTTCCGGACACATGGTCGTAGAGCGTGTGTCCGTTCATATGGCGCGCAAACGGCGTGCGGTTCTGCCCATAGTCGAACGACACCGCGACGTTTGGCCCCATTTTCCACTTTGCGCCGATGCCGATGACGCTGGCGAGATGCGAGTAGTCGTATACATCGTTGGTCCTGCCGTTTGCGTGTGCCGCACGATACGCGGCGTTTCCTGCCGAACCGAGATACCACAGTGAGACACCGAGGTTCGGCATGACGGCATGTTTTGCCTGAAGGAAGAAGGCCTTCTCGATCGGCGGAATGCGGTCGCTCTCCAGGACGGTTCCCTCCACACGGATGGGGGCACCGGTGTATTTTCCAAGAGCATCGCGCGGCAGGAGGCTTGCATACTCCGTCCAGTACAGGCGTTTCCCGAGCGCATTGAAATACGAGGTGATGGACTTCGGATAGTAGTATGTTCCCGGGAGTGCGTCGTCTGTCGTTTCGCTGATGAAGTTGTCATGGAACAGCGCGTTGTAGACGTCGGATTCGGACGTGGTGAGCGTGATGTTTGTAGCGCCGGCACCGGCCTTCGACTTTGCGATGTTTTCGTACATCGTCATGACTTTCGCCTTGTTCGCTGCCCACCATGCCTGGAGTCCCGCGGAGCCGTTGCCTTCGAGGACTCCCGGATAGTCCGCCATCGTCATGTAGAAGTTTTCTTTGTCTTCCGGATGGTCGGACCCCCAAATGAGTGTATCGAAGGAGCCGATGGTTCCTGTTTGGAGCGTATTGCTCGCATCGCGGTACTGATAGGTGACCGCGCCCGGCGCATTCATTTGCATGCGTTCGGCATCGTCCTGGTCGTTCTTTCGCAGGAGGTTGTTGCCGTATGCGGCAGTCGCGATGTCATACATCCTCTTGATGATGGCCATTTGTTCCTCGACGCTCGCGCCGCGTTCCTTTGCCGCCGTCAGCTGCTGGTAGAAGTTCATGTTTTCGTTTGCGTCGGCGACAGGGGCGGGGGTATCAAACGTGCTTCCGAAGAGCGAGCGGTTCAGTCCGATGAACTCGGCAATGGTCGGCGGGCGGTAGAAGACCTGACGCGTTGCATGGGTGTATGCGGAGTCCGTGATGCCCGTGCTCTGCTTGAATGTGCCGTATCCCAGCCGGATCTGCGTGTGCGCGTTCGTCCATGCGGCACGGATTCCGTCGTATGTCTTTCCGAACCAGTACCCCGTGACGCCCATGCGCTCCTGCAGACGGCCCAGGGAGATGTCCACGTTCTTGTTGTGGTAGGTGATGTCAAAGTTGCTGAGGCGCAGATGATTGAGCGCCTTGGACTGCGGGATGTCGGTCCGTGTATCGACACCGCTCTTCCCGGATGCCTCGGCGAGGGCCGCAATGTTCAGGTTGTCGCGGACGCGCGCATCAAAGCCGAAGCGCAGACGCTGCGCAAAGCCGTGCTCCTTGCGGTCGAGCATGTTCTTCTCTGCCGACCCGACGGAGGAGTCCTCCGTCATCTTGATGGGCGGGCGATTGGAACCGCCGTGTGAATCCCATTCGAACTGATAGTCGCCGATGAGGTCGACGCCCTTCAGTTTCTGCGTGTTGAACGGGCGGGCGAAGATCTCGTCCGGCGAGCCCTTGGCAAATACGTTGTTGGTCTGTGCGAAGAAATCTTTCTCTGCCGCCGCGTTTTGCGCAGCGCGTGCAGCCTTCTCCTCCTCGGTGAGGGGCGGTTTCGGCCGTGTGCTGCTGTCCGGACCGAACTTGAAGTTGACGCCGAGGCGGTAGACGCGTGCCTGCGATGCACGGTCATCGTCGCGGTGGTTGAAGATGTTGTCAATGCCGAAGTACGCCATCGCATCCTCACCGAACTTTTGCTGCAGCATGAGGTTCCAGATGCCGAAGGTCTTCGTCTGATAGCGCTGCGCGCCCGGCCTGGCGTACTGATTGGCGAAGATATAGCCGCCCGACAGGTCGCTGTCCATTGTCATGTAGTTCGCATTGCCTGTGACAGAGTTGCTGTCGAGCATGTGGATGTAGTAGTCGCCCCAGAGGGATGCACGGAAGCCGCTTGCCACGTTCTCGTAGTCGAGGCCGATGTCCAGCTTGTGCTTCGGCTTGTCGAGCAGCTGGCGGGGCATATTCGGATCGCTCTTGTTGACGGCATGGAGATAGGTATAGCCGAACTTGCCCGACCAATGCTTGTCGAACTTCTGCTTTACCTCCAGCTCCAGTCCCGTGATCTGTGCTTTGCCGATGTTCTTAAAGCTGTAGAGCATATCGGGCGGGTAGCCGAGCTTCTCTGCCGTTTTGAGATTCGGATGGAAGTCGATGTTGTAGCCCGTGTAGTAGGTCGTCATGTAGTTGCGGATCGTGTTGCGGAAGAGGTTCATCCGCATGGTGGTCCTCTTCGTCTCGCCCTCGATGCCGATGTCGAAGTTGAGGGACTGCTCGGGCTTCAGGTTCGGGTTGCCCGTCCAGTACCAGCCGAGACGCGCACGGTCCTGATCGACGGGGCTGCCGCCGTACATTTCCCAGTTGTAGTAGAGTTCGCCCATGCCCGGCTCTGCATAGCTCGTGCCGAGGTTCGTCTTGAAGCGCAGATGGGGATTGCCCTTGATGATGTTGCGCGTGAGGCCGAGATTTGCCGTCACATGTGTGCCGAAGAGGCTGCTGTGGTCGAGACGCAGGATGGGGGAGAAAATCGTATCATTGTCCATCATCCACGTATCGCCGATCACGAAATGATACTTGTTGATTGTCGCCTCACCGACAATGACTTGATTCTTCAGGGACTTCTGAATCTCCTGGAAGAGTTTGCCGTTCAGCGTGTAGTTCATGATCTTGTTGGGATCGCTGTAGTAGGACAGCCCGTCGAAATCGCGGTTCCACCCGACCAGGTGGTCTGAGTTTTCGGCGCCGACCTTTGCGTTGAATGCATTGTATCGTGCGCGCGCACCGTCGGCATCAACCGCATCCAGCGTTGCGTAGAAGTTCTTGCTTCCGTTCTCGGAATACTTCAGATAGTCCTCATAGGTAAACTCCGGACGGTAGGAATTGGGATCGCTGCTGTTATAGCCGTAGAGTTCGTTGTCCACATCCCAGCGCAGCCCGCGCTCTGCGTCCGGGATCAGCTTATGTGCGTGGATGAACGAGGCGACATCGCCCTTTTTCAGCCCGTAATCCTTGGCGTCGCGCTGTACGACGAGCAGGCTCTTGTCGTAGTCCCACGGGTCAATCTTGCGCAGATAGGTCTTCGGGGCGCTCTTGAGGCGGCTGCCCGAACCATGCTCACGGGCATACCCGATGTTGTAGGTGAGGAGGTGCTTGTCATTCAGCTGGGTATTGAATGTCGCATCGATGTTTGTCTGTGCATGATCGACATTGTCAATATAGTTCAGCATGTTC
>NZ_GG749280.1:426170-462512 GCF_000160555.1 Centipeda noxia ATCC 43541 | reverse complement strand
TTCCCCGTATAGGAAGAACGGCCGTAATTGCTGGTCAGGGTGAGATCGTCCTCGAGGAGGCGGGTATGGTTGATCTCGATGTTCCAGTCCGTGTCCTTGTTGCGCCCCTTCCAGCCGACATTGTAGGTGTTGCGCCCTGACTTGCGGCTGTAGTGCTGCTGCGGCTCCATGATGGAATCGGTGCGCTTGACGTAGCGGTTCAGATCCTCTGTGTAGCGCTCCAGACGGAAATTGAACGTATTGTTTTTATTCGCCTCATAGCTGCCGATCAGGCCTACATTCGTCGCGTCGCCGTAGTAGCGCAGGCTGTTGTCCTCGAAATCCGTGACGTAGGTGGACATGCCTGTCTTCACGCGGGCCTCGTCGGCATAGACGGGCATGATGTCGCGTTTGCTCCCGTAGACGCCGAGCTGGATTTTGCCCACGGCGCCCGAGTCCGCGCGCAGGAACACATTGCGGTAGGGGAACAGCTCGTCCTTTTTCGCCGTGCGTCCCTCCGCATTGAACTGAACTGCGGGCTGCTTGCCCGCCTTCTTCGTGATGATGTTGACGACGCCGCCGATCGCATCCGAGCCGTACTTTGCGCTCGCCGCGCCCTGTATGATCTCGATGCGCTCGACGTTCTCCGTGCCGAGGCGCATGACCTCGTCCGCTGCACCGTAATACTTTGCAAAATCTCCCATGACGGGCTGACCATCGACGAGGATGAGCGTATGGCGCGGTTCCGCACCGCGGATGGAGACGCCGACGCGGCCCATCGCGTCCACTGTACGTGAGACCCCCGTCTCGCTGAAGATGATCTCCTCAACGGACTTCGCCTGTTTCTTCTCAATGTCCTCCTTTGTGATGATGGCCTTCTGCTGGGATTCGTACTTCGCCTCTTCCTTTGCGGCATCCGCTTCCACGTGAATGTCTGCCGTTGAGACGCTTGTTTCGCCCGGCTGAGATTCCGCTGCCCATGCGGCGGCAGGCATGGAAAGCCATGCCGTGATCGCATAGGAGAGCAGGCGCAGAGAGCGCCGACTCTTTTTCCTGATCATGTGTCCTCCTTCTACAATAAACAGACGATGCTCCGATCCTCAGGTTCGGAGCGCTGTTTCACATACCGGCCTGCATCTCCCGCAGGCTGCGCAAGCAAATTCAATCATCTGTGAGATAACTTAAATGAAAACGATAATCGAGTTAGATTCGCGCAGGAGTATTATAAAGGCGAATGGGATTCATTACAAGTATTTTACATATTATTTTTTGAATTTTCTTTTCTAATAAAAAAGCATGAATGGACGTTCATATCAAAAGCAAACACCCCGTTCAATTCAGAACGGGGTGTTTCTCATATATGAGATTTATGAAAGCTTAATTATATTTTCCTTTGGCTCTGCATTGGATCACTCTGTGAGGGCTTTTATTATCTTGCCCTCCGGCGTCTCGGCGAGAAGGATCATGAGGCGGGCGTAGAGGGCCTCGATGGGGAGGAGGCCGCCGGAGAGGGCGCCGAGCTCTGCTGCGCGGACGCCGACCTCGTAGTGCGTGATGTCTGCGCCGTCATAGATGCACTGCGTTGTGAGAACGATGGTGCAGGCATGCGTCTTTGCACGGTCGAGTGTTGGGAGGAAGCTCTCCTCAGCATTGTCACCGGGGACGCTACCGAGCCCGTAGCCTTCGAGGATGATGCCGCGATAACCCGACGCGATGTGTGCGTCGATCGTGACGGGCTTCATGCCGGGATAGAGGCGTATGACGGCAACGCGTGTGTCGAGAGCATCGCGCAGACGAAATGGGCCTGCGGGTGCGGACGGCGCTTCGAGGTCAATGTCGGGACGCCCGATGCTGCGAAAGGCATCGTCGGCGAGGGAATACATCTTCTTCGCGGCATTGCCGTGGATGAGGCGGCCGCCGAACGCGATGCAGACACCCGCGAAGGAGCTGCATGCAGTGCGGCAGGCGAGGCGCAGGTTTCTCTTGGCATCGGAATCGGGCATGCCGAGCGGACGCTGCGCGCCGGTGATGACAACGGGGCGGTCGATGTGCTCGAGCATGTAGTAGAGCGCGGCAGAGGTATATGCCATCGTGTCTGTGCCGTGTGTGACGATGAAGCCATCGTATGATGTGCGGCACTCTGCAATTTTGCGCGCGATCATCTGCCAATGAGACGGGGCAATGTTGGTCGAGTCGAGGGCGAGGAGGTCGATGACCTCGACCGCGGCGTCCTCAGCGCCGATGGCTGCGCGCATATCCGCAGCCGCGAGCGCAGGACGCAGACCGTGCGGGGTCTCGCGTGAGGCAATGGTGCCGCCGGTGGCGAGGAGGAGGATTTTCTTCACGAGGGACGTCCTTTCTTCTCGTTTTTGCGCGCCTTGTAGTCGATCCATATGTGATGAAAGGTCATGAGCGGATGATGGAGGAGCATCCGCGGCCCGCTGTACCGCATGACGGCGCGGATCTGCTCGCGCATATCGGCGGAGTAGCAGTGGACGGGGCATACGGAGCAAAAGGATTTTACATGCATGCGCGGGCACCGGACAACGCGCTCGCGGGCGTAGGCGAGGAGGCGGCGGCAGTCCGGGCAGAGGGCCGCTGCCTCCTGCGGGGCGCGTGTGCGGGCTGCATGCTTTTTGCCGCGGCAGTAGATGGCGATCATCTTCTCCATTACATCAGCTTCGAGGGCGCGTTTTTTTTCGGTGTCCATGGGATTCCTTTCGTCGATGCATTTATGGGTGCTGTTTGCGCTCCTCCTGTGCGCGGCGGAACTTCTCGAGGAGATCCATCTTGTGCTCCATCCTGTGCACAAATGCGCGTGCGGCGGCGCGGTCCTCCTCGTTCGGATGGTTGGCAGCGCGCTCCCAGCGTTCGCGTGCCTCGGGGCTGTTGTGCGTATCGTCGGACGCGGCCTTCCTGCGGCGTTCGATGAGTGCGGGAGCGAGTCGCCCCTGCGCAGAGAATGTGCCGAGGATCTCGCAGCCCGCACCGAGGAGGTAGGCGCTGCGTGCGAATGAGGTGACGGCATGCTCGGAGCCGACGTCTGCGCCGTGTGTCTGGAAGAGTACGACGCGCGCATTTGTAACGCGCGGCAAGTATGCTTTCATGAGATCGTCGGGACCGCCGCGGCGCAGCCAGCAGCCGAGCGCGACGACGTCGTAGCCGGAGAGATCAGCCGGGCCTTCCTGCACGCGGAAGAGGTCGGCGCCCGCCGTCTCCGCGATCTCTTCGGCGATGGCTCTGGTGTTGCCGGTGACAGATGAATAGATGACGATCCATTTTCTCATAGGCCGAATCTCCTTTGGTTGATATCGTTTGCTGCACCCATTACAACATATTTTCGTGCCGTATGCAAGCAGCCGCCATGAGAATGAATATGGGGACAGGAGCACAGTGCCTGAAAACTTGTTTTTCCGAAGAGACCTGGTATTATTTACAGAATAGTTATATGTGCAATGAATAATATTGATGCCATTTATTTTGCAAGAAGTATTGAAAAGTGAATCCGATTCAAGTATTATGTTGGTGTCAATATGGAGATTTTATGGCAGAACAGGAGGATACGATGCTGCAGAGCAAGAGTTGGGACGGTTTTGAGGGGGGCGTTTGGCAGGAAGAGGTCAACGTCCGTGATTTTATTCAGCGCAACTATACGCCGTATGACGGAGACGAGACGTTCCTCGCGCCGCCGACGGACGCGACCAATCGCCTGTGGGCGCGGGTGCAGGAACTGCAGAAGGAGGAGCGTGCCAAGGGCGGCGTGCTGGATATGGAGACGGAGATTGTCTCCGATCTGACGGCGTACGGCCCGGGCTACATCGATCCTGCGATGAAGGATCTCGAGAAGGTGGTCGGCCTGCAGACGGACAAGCCGCTCAAGCAGGCATTCATGCCCTACGGCGGCATTCGCATGGCAGAGGAGGCGCTCGAGAACTACGGCTACAAGGTGAGTCCGAAGCTGCATGAGATCTTTACGAAGTATCATAAGACTCACAATGCGGCGGTGTTCGATGCGTATACGGACGAGATCCGCGCGGCGCGGCGCAGCCACATCATCACGGGCTTGCCGGATACCTACGGGCGCGGGCGGATCGTGGGCGACTACCGCCGCGTGGCGCTCTACGGCATCGATCATTTGATCGCGTTCAAGAAGGAAGACCTCCTGAATTACGGCGACGGCGTGATGACGGACGATGTCATCCAGCTGCGCGAGGAGCTCTCAGAGCAGATCCGCGCGCTTGAGGGCATGAAGGCGATGGCAGAAATCTACGGCTACGATATCTCCGCGCCCGCACGAGATGCGCGCGAGGCGGTGCAGTGGCTGTATTTCGGCTATCTTGCGGCGATCAAGACGCAGAACGGCGCGGCGATGAGCGTCGGACGCATCTCGACCTTCCTCGATATCTACATCCAGCGCGATCTCGAACGCGGCATACTCTCTGAGTCGGAGGCGCAGGAGCTGATCGACCACATCGTGCTGAAATTCCGCATGGTGAAATTCGCGCGCATTACGTCCTACAATGAGCTGTTCTCGGGCGATCCGATCTGGGCGACGCTCGAGATGGCGGGCATCGGCATGGACGGCCGCCACATGGTGACGAAGAACGACTTCCGCTTCCTCCACACGCTGGAGAACATGGGACCGTCTCCCGAGCCGAACCTCACGGTGCTCTATTCTTCGCGCCTGCCGGAGACGTTCAAGGACTATGCGGCGCGCATCTCGATCCGCACGAGCTCGATCCAGTACGAGAACGACGATGTGATGAAGCCCGAGTGGGGCGACGACTACTCGATCTGCTGCTGCGTGTCGGCAACGCAGACGGGCAAGGAGATGCAGTTCTTCGGTGCGCGTGCGAATCTGGCAAAGTGCCTGCTCTATGCGATCAACGGCGGCATGGACGAAAAGAGCGGGCTGCAGGTCGGTCCTGCCTACCGTCCGATCCGTACAGAGTATCTCGAGTACGACAATGTCATCATCAAATACGAGCGCATGATGGACTGGCTCGCGCATGTCTATGTCAGCGCCCTGAACATCATCCAGTACATGCACGACCGCTACTACTACGAGGCGGCGGAGATGGCGCTCATCGATACGGACGTGCGGCGGACCTTTGCAACAGGCATCGCGGGCTTCTCACATGTGGTCGACTCGCTGTCCGCGATCAAATATGCGAAGGTAAAGCCGATCTACAACGACCGCATTGTTGTGGACTACGAGATCGAGGGCGACTTCCCGCGCTACGGCAACGACGATGACCGCGCGGATGAAATCGCGAAGTGGGTGCTCAAGACCTTCCTCTCGAAGATCAAGGCGCGCCACACCTATCGCAACGCAGAGCCGACGACCTCGATTCTCACGATCACATCGAATGTTGTCTACGGCAAATACACGGGCGCAATGCCGGACGGCCGCCCTGCGTGGGTGCCGCTCGCACCGGGTGCAAATCCCAGCTACGGCGCGGAGTGCTGCGGCCTGCTCGCCTCGCTGAACTCGGTGGCAAAGCTGCCGTACCACTGGGCGCTCGACGGCATCTCGAATACGCAGAGCATGAATCCCTCGGCGCTCGGGCACAATGAAGATGAGCGCGTGAAGAATCTCGTGAGCGCGATGGACGGCTATTTCGATCAGGGGGCGCACCATCTGAACGTGAACGTGTTCGGCCGCGAGGTGCTCGAGCACATCATGGAGCATCCCGAGGATCCCGCGTATGCGAACTTTACCATCCGCGTCTCGGGCTACGCCGTTAAGTTCATCAGCCTGACGCGCGAGCAGCAGGAGGATGTGATCTCACGTACCTTCCATGAGCGCATGTGAGAACCTCATCAAAGGGCGCATCAGTGCGACGGAGAGCTTCGGCTCGGTCGACGGGCCGGGCATCCGCTTCATCGTCTTTATGCAGGGATGCCGCTATCGCTGCCAGTACTGCCACAATCCCGAGACATGGACAGCAGAGGGCGGCTATGAGGCGTCGCCGGAGGAGATCTTTCAGCAGGCGATGCGTTACCGTCCCTACTGGAAAAAGACGGGCGGCATCACCGTCAGCGGCGGAGAGCCGCTGCTGCAGCTGGAGTTCGTAACAGAGCTCTTTCGCCTTGCGAAGGAAAAGGGCGTGACCACAGCCATCGACACGGCGGGCGAGCCGTTTACGCATGAGGAACCGTTCCTCAGTGCATTTGAGCAGCTGCTGCCGCTCACGGATCTGTTTCTGCTCGATATCAAGCACATCGATCCCGTGAAGCACATCGCTCTCGTCGGCGCATCGAATGTGAACACGCTCACGCTCGCTGCGTTTCTCTCAGAGCGCGGTGTGCGGATGTGGATTCGCCATGTGCTGGTGCCGGGCGTAACGACAGACGAGGCGGACCTTCGGCGGCTGTCGGAGTTCATCGCCCTTCTCAAGACGGTGGACCGCGTAGAGGTCCTGCCGTATCACGCGATGGCGCTCCATAAATACGAGGAGCTGCACCTGCCGTACCGGCTGGGTGAGACGCCCGCGCCGACGGCAGCGGAGATTGCACGCGCGGAGGAGATCCTGCGCGTGAAGGATTATATGGGCTATTTACATCACTGAAAAAGCGGCTGCTGCACGAAGCTTTCCAACTTCGTACAGCAGCCGCTTTCTTTGATGCCGAATGTATCGCGGCAAGCGTCCCGTTCCCGGCGGCACGCTATTTTTTACACAGCTTTATCACGACATCCTCAATCAGCTCATCGCCCGCCTGTCCCGTCTTGAGCAGATAGTCCGCATCGGCGAGGGCAAGGACGGCATCCGCGAGCGTTTTTTCGGAGAACGCCTTGGCGTGACCGCTGAGTTTCTCTGCGATGAAAGGGTGCATCCCCATGACCTTGCCGAGGCCTTTGGGCGGGGTGCCGTTCATCAGGAGACGCTTTGCCTGCCAGAGCTGGCGGACATGGCGTGTGAGGAGAACGAGGAGGACGGTAAAGTGCACGCCGTCCGCGCGGCAGCGCGCGAGCAGATCAAGCGCACGCCGTATATCGCGCGCACTCACCGCATCCGTCAGGGCAAAGACCGAGACCTCGGGCATCTCGGAGAACGCCGCGCGCAGATCATCCTCCGAGAACTGGGAATTGTCCGTATAGAGCGCAAGCTTTTCCAGCTGGCGGTCAAGGAATGCGAGCGAGATGGTCTGCATCATGCTGACGATGTTCAGGAAGAATGCGCGTGCCCGCGGATGCATCGAGCGGCCCATCTCGCGCAGCCGTCCGTTCAGCCAGCCCTCTACGTTCCACGGACGCAGCGGCGCGCTCTCAAGGACGCGCCCGTGCTTCTCGACGGTTTGGTAAAGTTTTCGCCGTTTGTCCGGTTTTGCGCCGAGCGTGAAGACGGCATAGGTCGTCGGAGGGAGGTCGGCGAGCAGTGCGGCGAGCCGGTCCGTGACGGTATCCTTGGACACCGGGGCATCATCGTCCTCCTCTTTTTTCTTTCCTGCGCGGAAGACGGCGGCATCGCGGACGAGGACGACCATCTTGTCCGTGAAGAAGGGGGCTGTCTCGAGTGTCTCCATCAGCGTGTCGAGGGGCGGCATCTCCTCATAGCGGATGAGCGCATCCGCCCGCTCCTCGGGCACGGGAAGGAGACGGCGCAGAATCGCTTCCTCCGCGCGTTCGGTATAGTACGGCTCCTCGCCCGCGAGGAGAAAGACGTGCGGCAGATCGCCGTGCGCGAGCGACGCCATAAAGTCCGCGTAATTCATCGGCGGTAACGCGCCATCTCGGCGGCCACCGTGGTCTCTTCCGTGTGCCCGGAGCAGAGGACGGTATCCGGCGGCAGGGTAAAGACCTCGCGTGCAATGCTCTCCCAAAGCGCATGTGTATCGCCGCCCGGGAAATCCGTGCGCCCGACGCTCGCACAGAAGATTGTATCGCCGACGAATGCAGCGTGATCCCGCGCCGCATAAAAGATGCAGGAATCCGTCGTATGCCCCGGGGAGTAACGCACTTCGAGCGACATTTCGGGATTTGCCGCGAGCGTGATGATTTCCCGATCTGCGAACGTCTTTACATCCGAGAGGGTGACGGGGCCGCTGCCCCACGCGGAGAGATTCCAGTTCGGATCGGCGTAGTAGCGCGGGCTATCCTCGGCTGCATAGACGGGGCAGGGGATGCGGCGCAGGAAGTCGCTGACGCCGCCGATGTGGTCGAAGTGGCAGTGCGTGAGCAGGAGACGCTCGATCGTCCAGCCCTTTTCCTCTGCATGCGCGGCGAGGCGGTCGCCCTCGGCGCCGGCATCAATGAGAAAACCGTGCTTCGTCTCATCGTCAATATAAAAGAAGGAGTTCGTCGGGATCATGTCGCCGACGGTCATGCACTCAATCATCCGTATTCTCCTTTGTCCATTCATAGGCACGGCGCGGGTCGCCGCTCGCGAGGTAAATAATGCCGCAGTAGGCGAAGCCGTTCTCCAAAAAAGCGTTTTGCATCGGGATATTGTCTGCGTGGGTATCCGCGCGCAGGTGATCGTACCGCATGCGTGCGAAGTCCAACAGGGTGCGGAACACGCTGCGCACGGTGCCGTCGCCGGCCGCGCGGTGGATCGTGGCGTAGGGGGAGGTGTCGCGCCATGCGCCGCCCTCAATGTATGCGTAGGTCGGGTCGTCGCCTGGGATGAGGGCAAAGACGGCATAGAGATGCCCGCGCTCATTTTCCAGCACCCAGCTCACATGATCTGCGATGTCCCTGCGCACGATCTCCTCCGACGGATAGCCGCCCGACCACTGCATCAGATTGCCCGAGGCGCGCATAAAGGCGCGCGCCGCTGCGTAGATGCGCAGGATCTCTGCAACGTCGCGCTCCTCTGCCTGTCGTATCATACGTGAACTGCCTCCCCCTTTCTGCCTATTTTACACGATTGCGTGCAATTTTGAAAGAAGCGTTTGCGGCATCGACCAAATAATGCTATACTAAATCACGTTTTTTAGAAAACTCTGATCAACGGATGCGTAAGGCCTGTGCAGCCGGATTGATCCGTGTTTCCTTCAGGGAGGAGGGACGGCGATGAGTACATGGCTGATCTATGCACTGCTCTCGGCACTTTGTGCGGCATTCGTCTCCATCTTCGGCAAGATCGGGCTCACAGGCCTTGACAGCAGCGCAGCGACGGCGGTGCGCGCCGCGATCATGGCGGTGTTCCTCGTGGGCGTCGTAATCGCAGAGGGACACGTCTCCGATCTGCCGCAGGTGCTTTCGGATAAGAAAGCGCTGCTCTTTGTCGCGCTGAGCGGGATTGCGGGGGCTCTCTCGTGGCTGTTTTACTTCATGGCACTCAAGGAAGGAGCGGTCTCGCAGGTCGCTCCGATCGACAAGCTGAGCGTCGTCTTTGCCGTTGTCATCGCCGTCCTCGTCTTCGGTGAGCAGATTAGTTTTATGCACGCCGCCGCGATTGCAATGATCGCGGCAGGCGGGGTGATTCTGGCAATATTTCCGTAAAGGAGAATACATGGATACGTTGATTCATCCGGAAAACACATGGGTGCTCATGTCCGTCATGATGGCGGCGGTCGCTGCGTCGATCTATTTGGAGCAGCGGTATGCATGGGCTTCGCGCCTCTCAGGGGCCGTCATCGCTCTCCTCATTGCCCTCGCACTCGTCAACACGGGCATTATCCCCGCACATGCCGTCCTCTATGACGACATTGTCTGGGGATACGTTGTGCCGCTCGCTATTCCTCTGCTCCTGCTCCAGACGAATATCCGCAGGATTTGGCGCGAGACGGGCCGCCTGCTTGCCATCTTCCTCATCGGCTCCGTCGGGACGGTCGCGGGCGCGGTCATCGGCTGCGTTCTGCTGCGCACCTCCATCGACGGGCTGCCGCAGGTGGCAGCGATGATGACGGGCTCCTACATCGGCGGCGGCGTCAATTTTACCGCACTTGCCGATGCGTTCAAAGTCAGCGGCACACTGGTCTCCTCGACGATTGTCGCAGACAACCTCAATATGGCGCTCTACTTCCTGATTCTTCTCGGCATTGCGGGCAATTCGTTTTTTCGCAGGTTCTACCCGCATCCGCTCATCGATGAGGTTGAGCAAAGCGGCGTCTCAGAGGAGGGGAAAACCCTCGCGGCCTCCTACTGGGGGCGCAAGGACGTGTCGCTGCGGGACATTGCCATGTGCGTAACGTATGCCGTCGTTGTTGTGACGATCTCAAAGTTCCTCGGGGCGACGCTCAGCGCGCTCGTTCCGCCGGACGGCAGCTGGCTGTCAAAGATGGGCGGAACCTTTCTCGGCAGCCAGTACGTCTGGATTACGCTTATCTCCATGATTTTTGCCAGCGTTTTTGAGAAACAGGCGAATTCGATGAATGGGGCACAGGAGATCGGCACGTTCTTTATCTACATGTTCTTCTTCGTCATCGGCGTCCCCGCGTCCATCATGGAGATCCTGACGAATGCCCCCATGCTCTTCGTCTTCTGCTTCATCATGGTTGTTGTCAATATGCTCTTCTGTCTGATCGGCGGAAAACTGCTGAATTTCTCTCTCGAGGATATCCTCGTTGCATCGAACGCGAACATCGGCGGACCTACGACGGCGGCGGGACTTGCAATCTCGCAGGGATGGACCAAGCTCGTCGGACCCGCAATGCTCGTCGGTACCTTCGGCTATGCGATCGGCACTTATATCGGCATCATTGTCGGCAGTATACTCGGCGCATGACGCACAATAAAACAGCCCCCGTACTTGTGAAGTACGGGGGCTTTGTGCTATTCGTCTGCGTATAAAAGTGCCAGGGTTCCGGTGGCGCGGGTCGCGGCGAGGTCAATGACACGCTGATTGCGCGAGCCGCGAAAGTGCAGCGTGAGATCGCGCAGCTCCTCGCGGTAGTCGCCGTCAACGAGCACGTCGAGCTCATCGAGCAGTGCATCCACATCGGGGTCTCCCTGCGCGCGCAGCTCCTCGAGCGTAAAGCCGGAATAACTCCAGACATCGAGACCGCGTTCATGAGCCGCGCGTGCCAGCGGGAGCAGAGCGGCCGGCTGCAGAAAGGGCTCACCGCCGCTGAGGGTGAGCCCTGTGAGAAGTGGATTGGCGTCGAGTTCGGCGATAATCTCGCCGACCGTGGTCATCCGTCCGCCGACGAGCGGCTGTGTGTCCGGGTTATGGCAACCCGGACAGCGCCGCGGACACCCCTGGGTGAATACGGTCAGCCGGATGCCCTCGCCGTCCACGATGGAGTCGCGCGCGATTCCGGAGATGTGAATCTCAGTGGAGTCCGTGCTTGACACGCTCATGCTCTTCGGCCTGCTTCGCATTATTCCAGCGGTCCGTGGTGCCGACGAGATAGCCTGTGATGCGGCGGACGCGCTCGAATTTCGGCTGGCGCATCTCATAGCCGAGGGTGACGCGTCCGTCGTCCGTTCCCGTGATGGAGAGACGGTCGAGCTTCTCATGGGTCTGACCCTCGATGTAGGCGATGTAGTTTTCAACCTCATGCTGGGTGATGTCCGAGAGGCCGTTTACCGTGACGTTGATATCGTTGACGATCATGCTGCATTCTCCTTTTCCGCGCGGCGTGCCGGCGGCTGTTTATTCTTGGCGGCGGATCGCCGCTACGTGATGGATTATACAACATGTAGTGTGTACTCGTCAATAGGAAATCTATATATAGTTGTTTGTACACAAAGTTATCCACAGGAAATTTTCGTACATTGTGGCGATTTTTGATGAAAATACCGATAAAAAAAGGATTTGCAGACCCCGCTTCAGAGGTGAAGTTATCCACAGTTTCCCTAGGGAGAACATGTGCATTCTGTGGATAAATGATACAGATGAAGTCTATTCTTCTGCGTTATGAACGATGCTCTTGCGCATGTTCTTCGGGAGCGGGGTTCTCCTGCTCCTGGATGATCGAGCGGATCGGGTAGGGAATATCGATGCCTTCCGTGCGGTAGCGTTCAGTGAGCGCTTTGATGAATTCATGCTTGATGACGCCCTGATGATCGAACCTGCTGGACGGCAGAACGACGTTGAAGTCGATGGAGGAGTCCCCAAAATTTGTAAAGCGCACGGCGGGGTCCGCATACGGATTGTTGTCTACGCGTGCGAGCACTTCTTTTGCCGTCTCGACGGTGACGCGCTCGACCTGAGCGAGATCGCTGTCGTAGGAGACGCCGACGGGGACGCTGATGTTGATGCTGCGCGTGGGCAGGCTGAAATTCGTGATGTTTGCACCTGCGATGGTCTTGTTCGGGATGACGATGGTGTTGCTTGCGCCGACGGGGATGATGGTGGTGAAACGCCACGTGATGTCCGTGACGCGCCCTTCTTCTCCTGTGCCGAGTTGGATGTAGTCGCCGAGGCGCAGCTGTTTTGAAAGAATGAGATGGAGACCCGCAAAGATGTTCGCGAGTGTCTCCTGCAGAGCGAGGGCAACCGCCATGCCGCCGACGCCCGCTGCGGTCAGAATCGGTGTGATGGAGATGCCGTAGTACTGGAGGATGACGAGGATGCCGATCGCGTAGATGATGCCGATGAGGATGCTGTTGAGCAGAGTCGTCTTGGGGAGGTTCTTGTCGGAGCGCTCGAAGTACATCGTGACGACGCCGTCAATCGTGCGCGCAATCACGCGCGTGATGGAGAAGATGCTGCACGTGAAGAGGAGATAGGACAGCAGTTTCGTGAGTGTCGGGGAGATCTCCACGGCGTCGATTGCCCAGTAGAGGCCGATGATGAAGCTGAAGAAGATGGGGACGCCGTGCATGGAGCGGATAAAGACATATTTCCACGTACTCTCGTCTACGTCGACGCGGCGGTTGATGTAGCGGCGGATGAGCCGGTCGGCAACGATGCCGACGGTGAGCGCGGCGAGAAGGATGCAGGCGGGGACGAGCAGCAGGTCCACAACGGTATGGAAGTCTATGGTATATGAGAAGATGGTCAAGGGAAGCTCCTTTCAAAACGCGCCTTTAATGAGGCTGTGCAGCGATAAATTCCTCACCGGCCGCAATGAGGGTCATGGCGCCGGCGGGACTTTTGATGATGCATCTGAATGCCGGTGCGTCCGGCTCTGCCGGACCGTGGTAATGGCGCGGCGGGTCGATGATGGAGACGGCGTGCCCCTCTGCGCGCATCCGCGAGGAGAAATGCCCGTTGATGACGTTGAAGAGTTCACCGACAGCGTCGACGGCGAGCTCGTCCATGCCCTCCAGCGAGACGCCGCTGTAACCGCTCGCGAGCGCATAGAACGCATCCAGAGACGCGGCAAGCGCTACGATCAGGGGGGCACCGTCCGCATCTAGCCGCTGCGATATGGTGATGTAGGTCGGCTCCTGCGCGCGGGTATCATCGACCTCGGCCGATGCACGCGCATAGTCGGCGAGTCCTGAGAGGAATGTGTCGATGTAGGCCGTATGCAAGGCGTTCATTGTCTCTCCACCTGCTGCTGCATTTTGGCGAGTGCCGCAGAGATCTCGTGATCGGCATACGGCTTTTGGATGAACATCAGCGCTCCACTTGCGTTGGCAAAGGCAATATTTTCATCGGACGCGGCCGTTGAGAGCATGACAACGGGGAGATTCGGGTGTGTCTCGCGCAGACGGCGCAGCACCTCGCAGCCGTCGAGTTTCGGCAGGATAATGTCGAGAAATACGGCGTCGGGCGATTGCTTTTGAATGCGTGCGAGCGCTTCTTCTCCGTCGCGGGCCTCGATCACCGTGTGCCCGCGGTCAAACAGCTCTGCCTTGAGCTTGATGCGCACGAGGCGCGAGTCGTCGACAATCAGTATCTTCATTGTAAATCTCCTTCATGGGGCAGCGCCGCTGCGCCGAATGCCAGCGGAAGCAGTTCCTCCGGCGTCAATACGCGCAGATCGCCTGCCGTGTTGGCAAGGATGATGCGCTCCATTGGGAATTCCATGAGCATTTGGCGGCACATGCCGCAGGGGGCGCATGCCTCCGGACTGTCCGCGATGACGGCAAGCGCCTCAAACGCGCGCTCGCCGCTTGTGACAGCGGCTGCAATCGCCGCGCGCTCGGCACAGATGCCGACGGGATAGGCGGCGTTCTCGACGTTGACGCCGCCGTAGATCCTGCCGCTGCGCCCGAGAAGAGCAGCACCGACGGCAAAGCCCGAGTAGGGCGCATAGGCGCGGCTGCGGAACTCTGCCGCGCGTGCAACGAGTTCTCTATCGGTCATGCCAGCCCTCCGCATCTGCATATCCATAGATGAGCTTCACAGGCGCGGGCTCTTCTGTGCCGCAGGCGATCGCGCCGAGGAAGCGCGCTTCACCCGCATCCAGCCGCGCTTCGTCTGCAGCGTAAAGCTCAGCGAGCGGTTCACCGGCTGTAACGCGTGCGCCGTATTTTTTATGGAGATAAATGCCTGCCGCGTGATCGATGGGCGCATCTTTTTCCGTGCGGCCCGCACCGAGGAGGACGGCAGCGCGGCCGACCGTCTCGGCGTCGAGCATGGTCAGATAGCCACCTTCTTTTGCGCATACCGTGCGGCGGACGCGTGCCTGCGGGAAGTTTGCCGGATCATGGAGGACGGAGATGTCGCCGCCCTGCGCCTCGGTCATGCGGACGAGTGCCTCGAATGCCGCGCCGCTTCGGATCGCCTCTTTGGCGCGCATACGGCAGGCGTCGAACGTGCCCAGTCCCGCGAGCTGCAGCATGCCTGCTGCGAGTGCGAGCGAGATCGTGCACAGATCATCGGGGCCTGCACCGCGCAGCACACTGACCGCCTCCGCGACTTCGAGGCTGTTGCCGACGGCGCAGCCAAGCGGCTGCTCCATATTCGTGAGGAGCGCCGCCGTAGGAAAGTCCGCGCTCTTTCCGATGGCGACCATGGTCTCGGCGAGTGTGCGCGCCTCTTCGATCGTCTTCATGAACGCGCCGCGGCCGACCTTTACATCGAGGAGTACGGCGTCCGCGCCTGAGGCGAGCTTTTTGCTCATGATGGAGGAAGCGATCAGCGGGATGCTGTCGACGGTCGCTGTCACGTCACGCAAGGCGTAGAGCAGCTTGTCCGCGCGCGCAAGTGTGCCCGCCTGCGCGATGAGGGAAAGACCACAGTCCTTTACGACGCTGATAAATTCCTCCTGCGGGAGGTTCGTGCGGAAACCGGGGATGGATTCGAGCTTGTCTACGGTGCCGCCCGTATGTCCGAGGCCGCGCCCCGACATCTTCGGCGCACTGCAGCCGCATGCGGCGACGATGGGGCTGACGATGAGAGTGGTCTTGTCACCGACGCCGCCCGTCGAATGTTTGTCGATCTTGTGCCCCGGAATCGCCGAGAGATCGATGTGATCGCCGGACGCCGCCATGATCTCGGTGAGGGATGTCGTCTCTGCGGCGGTCATGCCGCGAAAGTAAATCGCCATGAGGAGCGCCGATACCTGATAGTCAGGGATCGTGCCGGCGACATAGCCGCCGATCCAGTAGGCGATCTCATCGCGCGACAGTGCCTCGCCGCGCTTTTTTTTCGTGATCAGATCGTACATGTTCATAGGAATGCTCCTGTGGTTTCCCTTGCGAACTCCACGCAAACGCCTCGTTACGCAAGTGATCGTGCGCTTGTACGATTAAATACCGACGGATTTCTTAAACGCGCTGCGCTTAAACGAAAGAAATCCGTCGGGGCGTACCGCGCAAGCGGTCAACGTCATCCAATCGCACTTCGCTAACGCTCGTGTTCTTGGGACGTTTTCGCATGCGACCTGTTTCCCAATCAGCTTCGTCCTTCGGACTTGCTTCTTGGGCAGGTCAGTATTTACTCACTTGCTCCACTAGGGTTTGCTAAGGCGTTCCGCACGGTTGAGATGGTATCTCAAAAATTACTGCTTCAGAATGCGCGGCAGGAAACTCTCGCCCTTTGCCGTAAGCGGCGCATCGAAGATGTCCGCGATCGTTGCGCCGATCATGGCAAAGGTGGGGTAGGTGCCGAGGTTGACGGGCGCAATGCGCTCTCCATAGACGAGGAGCGGGACGTACTCGCGCGTGTGGTCGGTGCCCTCTGCTCCCGGATCGCAGCCGTGATCCGCCGTAATCATGAGTACGTCGTCTGCCTTCATTGCCGGGAGGAAACTTGCAAGCCAGTCATCGAACTCCTGCATTGCGCGTGCATAGCCCGGAACGTCGCGGCGGTGGCCGTAGATCATATCGCCGTCGACGAGATTGACGAAGGCCAGCCCCGTGAAGTCCTCTGCGAGGAGCGCGGTCGTCTTCCGCATGCCGTCGGTATTTGTCTCATTGACGCCGAGTGAGCGCGTGAGTCCGCGTCCGCCGAAGATATCGGAGATCTTGCCGACGCCGATCACGTCGCGGCCGATGCGGCTGAGCGCGTCGAGCACGGTGTCGCCTGTCGGGTCGAGGGAGAAATCATGGCGGCGCGGCGTGCGCGTATAGTTTGGGAACGTGCCGACGAAGGGGCGCGCGATGATGCGCCCGACGCCGTGCGCACCCTGCATGATCGCGCGCGCTTTGCGGCAGTAATCGTAGAGTCGTTCCACGGGGACGTGCTCCTCGTGTGCGGCGATCTGCAGCACGCTGTCGGCAGAGGTGTAGACGATGAGCGCGCCGGTTTCCTCGTGCTCTCTGCCGTAGTCCCGGATGACCTCCGTCCCGGAGTACGGTTTGTTGCAGAGAATTTTGCGCCCGAACGCCGTTTCGAGCTGTGCGATGATCGCGGGCGGGAAGCCGTCGGGATAGGTCGGCATCGGATCGCTGCGCACGATGCCCGCCATCTCCCAGTGCCCGATGGTCGTGTCCTTGCCGCGTGAGAGCTCGCGCATACGTGCATGCGCGCCGATGGGAGCGCTGCTCGGCGTTCCTGTCCCTACGCCGTCGATGTTGTAGATGCCGAGCCGCGTCAGATTTGCCGCGGGGAAAATACCGCTCTCCGTCACCGAGCGCAGCGTGCTGCACGTCGCCGCATCGCCGAACTCCGCCGCGTCAGGTGCCGCGCCGCAGCCGAAGCTGTCGAGTACGATGAGGAAGACCCTCTTGATGCCTGTGTTTTGCATGACCGTCACATTCCTTCCAATTCGAGGCCTGCACGTTTTCGTGCAGCATATTCGCGATCGAGGATGCCGAGGACGACGAGGTTCTCGTAAACGCCGCGGTGCAGAATCGTCTCGCGGATCAGTGCCTCGCGCACCATGCCCTCGCTCTCATAGAGATGCAGGGCGCGCGCGTTGTAGTCCTTGCAGTCGAGCCACGCACGGTGCGCGCCCATATCGTCAAACGCCCATGCCTTGAGGAGCTTCATCGCTTCGTGTCCATAGCCGAGGCCCTTCTTTGCGATGACGACGTGTGTCCACTCCTGCTCTTTGGAGGCGAGGAGGAGACCGGCGATGTGGAGATACCCGATGCTCCCGCCGCTGCGTTTCTCGACGATGATGTCCATCGCAGCCTTGGACTGTGCGACGATCGTCTCATGGTCTGCACGCGAAAACGGGACGATATAGTCGCTGTTGTCCTTTGCCTCCTGCAGGGCGCAGATGTAGTCGATGTCCGCGGCTTCTGCACGCCGCAGGCGCAGCCGCGGACCTTCCTTCAAAATCTCTGCCATAAAAATCCCCTTCGCAAACGAAAATATTTCCTTTATTTTACATTGAACGGACATGCAAATGCAAATCTTTCTGCATCGCGCGGAGATTTCTATCTATAATTAATTATGGATTGACGATAACAGACGAACATCATATAATGAAGAAACTGAGAAAGAAATCGAACGGAATCGGGGGAAGGGAATGGGAGAGCAGAAGAAGCCGTCGGTGCGCGATGTGCTGTGGCGCAAAAAACGCGCGCGCGATCGGGTGCTCGACGCTGTGGGGAAGCTGTGCGACGAGGCGTGGGCGATTTTTGAAAAGATCGCCGCGGATCGCTCCGCGCATTCAAGGGATGCTGTTACCGCACGCGAAATGAGTCTGCGCCTGCGTTCTCTTGCCTATCTTATCGAAGGAGAGCATTATATCGACCGCATTGCCTTTGAGCTGCAGACGAAAGAGGTCTATTTGACGGCGAATGAGGTCGCCGGGGCATATGTTTCCGAGATTGTCATTGCCTATCTCGATGCCATCCTTCTTTATGGAAGACAGTGCCGATGGGACAGCAAGGAGCTGCAGGAGGAGTATCACACGTCGCTGGAGAAATCTCTCGAGGAAATACGGCAGGCACTCATTCCCAAAGAGGAGCAGCAGGCAGATGACAGGGCAGATGATTAAGATACAGGAGGATTTCCGTACATGTTCGGCATGTCAATGGATATAGGAATTGATTTAGGAACCGCAAATGTGCTTGTCTACGTCAAGGGGAAGGGGGTTGTCCTAAGAGAACCCTCGGTGGTTGCGATGAACCGCGACACGAACCAGGTGCTCGCAATCGGCGAGGAGGCGCGGCAGATGATCGGGCGTACGCCCGGCAACATCGTTGCGATCCGTCCGCTGCGCGGCGGCGTCATCGCAGACTATGACATTACGGAGAGCATGCTGCGCTTTTTCATCGAGAAGGTGGTCGGACGCAGCATCGTCTTTCGACCGCGCATCATGATCTGCATCCCCTCAGGCGTGACGATGGTAGAGCAGCGCGCCGTTCAGGAGGCCGCGGAACAGGCGGGCGCACGGCATATCCAGCTCATTGAGGAGCCGCTTGCGGCGGCGATGGGCGCAGGGCTTGACATCGTAGAGGCGCAGGGCTCGATGGTCGTCGATATCGGCGGCGGTACGACGGACGTCGCCATCATCAGCCTCGGCGGCGTCGTGACGAGCGAGAGCATCCGTGTCGCGGGCGATGCCTTTGACGAGGACATCATCTCCTATGTCAAGCGGGAGTTTAACCTGCTCATCGGAGAGCGCACATCGGAGGACATCAAACTGCGTGTCGGTGCGGCGTATACGTCGGCGCGGCGCGAGCAGATGGAGATTCGCGGGCGCGATCTGCTCTCGGGGCTCCCGAAGCCGGTCACGATCTCTACGGCGCAGGCATCGGCTGCGATCGAACCCTCGGTCATGCGCATTATTGACTGTGTGAAGAAGGTGCTCGAGGAGACGCCGCCCGAGCTCGCGGCGGACATCATGGACCGCGGCATCGTCTTGACGGGGGGCGGTGCGCTTCTCTACGGGATGGCGGAGCTCATTCAGAGGGAGACGGGAACGCCGACGGTCGTTGCGGACGAGCCCATGTCCTGCGTTGCGCTCGGCTGCGGCAAGGCGCTCGACGTCTTTGACAAATTCGACGGAAAGGCGACGAATACCACCTTCGGAAGAAAAAAATAATAAGAAGGAAAAACGCATCTTACAGCGAAATTAATACGAGTGAAGATATGTTTCGGGAAAAAGAGGGATAAGCTATGTGGAGAGGACTCTATATCGCAGCGTCGGGCATGATCACTGAGACCAAGCACACGGACATGATCGCAAACAATCTTGCCAACGCGGCGACGACAGGCTATAAGCGCGACGATATGGCGATCCGCGAGTTCGAGCCGATGCTGCTTCGGCGCATCAACGACTACTCTGCGGATGCGGATGTGACCAGCTTCAAGGGCTTCCGCGTCGACGGGCTCGGCGCACCGCGCGTCGGGCGCCTCGGCCTCGGCTCCGCCGTGGATGAGATCGCAACGGACCATATTCAGGGTGCGCTGCAGACGACGGGCAACACCTATGACTTCGGCATTTCGGGCGAGGGATATTTTGTCGTCAACACCCCGCAGGGACCGCGCTACACGCGCGACGGCACGTGGAAGCTCGACAGCGACCGCCGCATGGTCACGACGGACGGGTATCTCCTTGCCGACGGCATCACGATCGGTGAGAATGCGCCGTCGGATTCCATTACGATCTCCGGCGACGGGCGCGTCTCTTACCGTGAGGCAGGGCAGACCCAGCAGCAGGAGGCGGGACAGATCACGCTCGCGCGCTTCGTGAACCCGGCGGGATTGACCGCGATCGGCAAGAACCTCTTCGTCGTCTCTGACGCATCGGGCGAGGCGATCGAGTCGAACCCGGGTGTTGACGGCGCCGGTACGCTCACGCAGGGGACGCTCGAGATGAGCAACGTGCAGATCGTTGAGGAAATGGTCAATATGATCGTCTCTCAGCGCGCCTACGAGTCCAACTCGAAGGCTATCACGACATCCGACTCGATGCTCGAGATCGCGAATACGCTCAAGCGTTGATCCTTCAAAGAAGCATTTTCACAGCCATTCTATGCTTATGGAGTGGCTTATTCGCTTTTCTGCCTGCGGGAGAGATCTCCGCTGCGGCCTATCATACGGCGCAGGGAACACGTTTTCCAACGGTGATCTCTTCCGTACAGCTTTCTGCGCTTGCCGAGCAGAAGATCGAGGAAACGCTCTCCGATCTCGGCGAGACGCGCCGGCACGAGCTGCGTCTGCAGCGTGCCGCGTCGACCATGCATCTTCCGGCGGGCGAGGTGACTGCCGTTGTGGAGTTCCCGCGCGGGATGCCCTACGGCAGAGATTTCCCTGCCGTGTTCGCCGTCTATGTGGACGGCGTCCTCCATCAGCGCGCGACGAGCTACTATCGGCTGACGGTGTATGACCGCGTGCTCGTCGCGATGACGGATATCCGCGCAGAGACGGAGATCTCTCCCGCGAATGCGCGCGTGGAGGAGCGCGCGGTGGACACCGTGCCTGAGCTGACGCTGACGGATTTTACGCGGCTTGAAGGGCGTGTCGCCGGGCGCTATATTCGCCGGGATACAGTCATCACGCCGCCCATGCTCGCCATGCCGCTCGTTGTGCGTGCGGGGAATGCCGTGGAGCTGGTCCACAATGCGAACGGCATCCTCGTTCGGGCGGAGGGCGTGGCGATCGAGAGCGGCCGCATCGGCTATACGATCCGCGTGCGCAATGCACGCTCCGGCAAGATCATGCGCGGCAGGATCATCGACGCGCAGACGGTGCAGATCATTGGATGAGAGCTTTCATTTCCGTAAGTTTCCATAAGGAGTTCGATATGAGTAAAAGAAAATGGCTTGCAGGCCTGCTCGCCGCTGTCCTTTGCACAGCGCATCTGGCGCCCGCTGTCTCGGCGGAATCCCTGTGGAAAAATCCGAATGGTTATCCGACGAAGAATGTATTTGCCGATCACCGCGCGACGAGCGTCGGGGATATCGTCACGATCATCATCAGTGAGAATACGACGACCACGGCATCGCGAAACAATTCAAATGAGAAGAGCGGCTCGGTTAACATCGGCGCCGGCATCGGTATCTTTGATTTCCTTAAAGCGGCCTCGGCAAGTGGTTCGGATAAATTTACGGCGAAGGGATCCGCCTCCTCGACGAATCGTGCGATCGGCAATGTTACGGTTACCGTGACAGAGATCACGCCGGGTGGGAACTTCATCCTCGAGGGGACGCAGTCCATCTGGCAGAACCGCAACGAGCACAAGATCACGTTCCGCGGCATGTGCCGCCCTGAGGATATCTCAAGCTCAAATACGATTCTCTCGACGCGCGTGGCGGATGCAACTGTCCGATTCGACGGGAAGGGACCACTGAACGCCAAGCAGCGTCAGGGCATCCTCACCCAGATCTTCAATATTCTGTTCTGACGGGAGGCGCTTTTTATGAAGAAATATGCCGTCCTTCTGCTCCTCCTTGCGCTCGCGCTCTCCGCACTGCCGGGGACTGCGTCGGCGGATTCTGCGGTGACGCGGATCAAGGACATCTCCAAGGTGCAGGGCGTGCGCTCCAACCAGGTCATGGGCTACGGCCTTGTTGTCGGCCTTGACGGGACGGGCGATGGGTCGAGCTCGGGCGAGACGATCCAGTCCATTGCGAATATGCTGATCAATTACGGCGTGAACGTCAATACGGGATCGCTCAAACTCAAGAATGTTGCGGCGGTCATGGTGACAGCAACGCTCCAGCCGTTCGTGCGCGAGGGCGACAGCCTCGATGTGACGGTCTCCTCCATCGGCGACGCGAAGAGTCTGCGCGGCGGCACGCTGCTTCAGACCCCGCTGCGTGCCGGCAACGGCGAAGTCTACGTCGTCGCACAGGGCGCGGTCTCTACGGGCGGATTTACGGCGGGACGCGGCGGCACGAGCACGACGAAGGCGTTTCCAACCGTCGGCATCGCTGTGAACGCGGGTATTGTCGAGCGCTCGGTGGAAGACGACATCGGAGCGGACGGGCACATCGCACTCTCCCTCTCACGCTCGGACTTTACGACGGCGACGCGTGTAGCGGGGGCAATCAATTCGCAGTACGGGAACATCGCACAGGCGACGAATCCCGGGCGTGTGGATGTAGCGATCCCCGCCTATTACCGCGGCAACGTGGTCGGGTTTGTCGCCTCGATTGAGGATTTGCCGGTGCGTCCCGACAATATTGCGCGCGTTGTTGTGAATGAGCGCACGGGGACGATCATCATGGGCGGCGACATCTCGGTGGACGCCGTTGCCATCACGCAGGGCGGACTCACGATCCGCATTCAGGCGAATACGGACGTCTCGCAGCCCGGGCCGTTCAGCTACGGAAATACCGTGGTGACAGAGGATCCCGACGTTGCGGCGACAGATGCGAAGGGCAGCACGATCGTCCTGCCGGCGACGACGAATGTCAGCGACATTGTCGGCGCACTCAACACGGTGGGCGCATCGCCGCGCGATACAATTTCGATTTTGCAGGCGATGAAGGCGGCAGGGGCCCTGCACGCCGAACTCGACATTGTGTGAGATGGGGGAAGCATGATGATACAGCCAATCAGCGATGCCTCGCTTCTCGGTGCCGCGGCGAATTCTTCCTATGATGCTGCGCGTACGAGTGCCGAGGAGAAGTCCTTTCAGGCGACGCTCGACGAGCTCCGGCGAAAGGCAGAAGCCGCGCACAGCAGTGCGGCAGCAGATCCGGCCGCGGGCTATGTGCCGAAGAATCCGATGTCGGATGCCGATGTGCAGGCGAAGAAGCTGCGCGAGGCATGCGAGGGCTTCGAGGCGATGTTCCTCAGTATGATGTACAAGCAGATGCGCGCGACGGTGCCCGAGAGCGGGCTGTTCGGAAAGAAATCCAACGCGATCAAGATCTTTGAGGATATGCGGGACACGGAGCTGATGAATGCAGCGGCTAAGAGCGGCGGCATCGGTTTGGCAGATATGATGTATAAGCAGCTGTCGCCAACCGTCGTCAAGAAGTGAGAGAAGAAATTTACGGTCATTTATAAGGGGAAGCTGTTTGCGCAGCATCCCCTTTTCTATTGCGGAGTTTTTCCGCTTGGTTTGGAGTATTTTATGCAATTTTTTAAGAAAATTTTTGTTCTTGCCGCAGTGCTCATGTTCGCGGTGTCTTCCTATGCTGCAGCGGCAGCGGGGCTCACCGGCATCCGTACGTCGAGCGGGGTGGAGCGTGACCGTATTGTGTTCGACCTCACACAGATGCCAGTCTATCATGTGACGCTTTCGGAAGACGGCCGCGAAGTGACCTTTGACTTTGCGGATACCAATGCGGCCGCGCTCAAACGCGCGGCCGTGCGCACGCGGCGCGTCGAGTCTGTCTCCTATACGAAGCGCGGCAGTCATTTCTATGTGACCGTCACGATGGCGAAGGGGATGGCCTATGAGATCGGCAACCTGACGAACCCGTTCCGCATTTTTCTCGATATCGCGCCGAAGGGAGCGGTCAAGACTCCGGCAGGGCCGGTACCGCCTGTGCCTGCAAAGCCTGAAAAGCCCACGGGAGGCGGTACGGCGGCGACGAAGCCGGAGAATCCGCAGCTCCCGATTCTGCGCGAGACAAAGCTTGCAGAGGGGCTTACGCAGCGTACGTATGTTTACGAGGATGCGGACGGGCGCGTGACGGCATATTTTGTTGAGGCGGACCCTGCGCGCTACAATGTGCGGCCCGCACTTGCGCGCGGCGTTATTCCCGGACGCCAGACTGTGAGCGGCATCGCGCGCGATACGAATGCTGCTGCCGCAGTCAATGCATCCTATTTTGCCGCAAACGGCGAGATTCTCGGCGTGACGAAGATCGACGGAACGATTGTCGGCACCACTTACTACGACCGCAGCGCATTCGGCGTGATGCCCGACGGCTCCTTCGTATTCGGCACGATTTCGTACAACGGTACGGTGAAAATCGATCAGGTGACGCTCCCCGTCTCGGGCGTCAACTCCGAGCGCGGCGAGAACAATCTCATCATCTACAACCGCGCCTACGGCAGATCGACGAAGACAAATCCCTACGGCCTTGAGTATGTGATTCGCGGGGGACGCGTGGCGGAGATCAATACGAACGATTCGGCGATCCCGGCGGATGGATATGTCGTCTCTGTGCACGGTACATCAATGGATGCCTTTGCGGGCGTGCGCGTAGGCGATCCGGCCGTACTTACGGAGCGCACGGGGACACCGTGGGACCGTGCCGTGCAGATTGTCGGGGCGGGACCGCGCCTCGTTGCGGACGGCAGTGTGCACGTGACGGCAGGCGAGGAGCAGTTCCCGGGCGACATTCGCTACGGACGCGCGCCGCGCAGTGCAGTGGGCGTGACAAAGAATGGAAATATTCTTCTGGCTGTGGTCGACGGGCGTCAGTCGCACAGTCACGGGCTGACGCTGACGGAGTTTGCGCAGCTGCTTGTGAAATTCGGCGTGCGTGACGCACTCAATCTGGACGGCGGCGGATCGTCGGCGCTCTATGCGGGCGGCACGGTCCTCAACGCGCCCTCCGACGGAACGGAGCGCTCTGTCGGGAGTGCGTTGATTCTGCAGCGAAAGCTCTGAGGACGAGCACATCGCACAGGGGACGCCGGCAGGTGCTCGGAGACTCTTGCGGGGGCTTGAAGAAAACTGCGGGATTTAGTAAAATCAGTAAAAACGATCATAGGAGTACGTTCGTTTCGAACGTACTCCTATTGCTGAAAGAGGTATGACGATGATTCCCAACATGAACTATGGCAGCCTGAAGGACTCCTATCTGTTCTACAACATTGCGCAGAAGACGAAGGCGTATATGGCAGAGCATCCGGACAAGCGACTGTACCGCATGGGCATCGGCGATGTGTCGCTGCCACTCTGTCCGGCAGTGATCCAAGCGCTGCATCGCGCGGTGGACGATCAGGCGGCACAGGAGACGTTCCACGGCTACATGCCCGAATGCGGCGCGCCGGAGCTGAGGGAAGCGATCGCCGGCTACTACGCCGGACGCGGCGTGCGGCTCGCACCGGAGGATGTGTTCGTCTCGAGCGGCGCGAGCGATGAACTGGGCGATATTCTGGACATCCTCGGGAGGGAAAAACGTGTCCTCATCATGGAGCCGGCGTACCCTGCCTACGTCGATGCAAATATCATTGCCGGCAATGACATCGTCCGCGTTTCCTCGTGCCGCGAAGACGGATTTTTGACGCTGCCCGATCCGTCGCTGCACGCCGACATCATCTATATCTGTTCGCCGAACAATCCCACGGGCGCGGTATTTTCCCGTGCGCATCTGAGGGCGTGGGTGGATTATGCCAATCAGATCGGGGCCGTCATCCTCTTTGATGCAGCCTATGAGGCCTTCATCGAGGATGAGGATATCGCGCACAGCATCTATGAAATCGAGGGAGCGAAAACCTGCGCCATCGAGATTTCCTCGCTCTCCAAGACGGCGGGATTCACAGGGACGCGCTTCGGCTATACCGTGATACCGCGGGAGCTGGAGCGGGGCGGTCTCTCCCTGAACGCCATGTGGGTCCGCAACAGAACCACTAAGACCAACGGCGTTTCCTATATTATCCAAAAGGGAGCGGCAGCCGTTTTTACCCCGGAGGGGCAGCACGAGATTCGGGAAAATATCAGCGTGTATAAGCGGAATGCAGCCTATCTGATGGCGGCGCTGGATACGCTCGGCATTTGGTACTGCGGCGGCAAAAACGCCCCCTATATATGGCTGCAGTGCCCGGATTCCATGGGCAGCTGGGAGTTCTTCGATTACCTTCTCCATGAGATACAGGTGGTTGGCACCCCCGGCGAGGGATTCGGCAGCGCCGGCGAGGGCTATTTCCGCTTCTCGACCTTTGGCGCACCGGCAGATACAGAGGAAGCAGCCAGACGGCTCGTGTCGCTGCTCGGAGGGCAGGGCGGCCGCGCGCGATAAGACCATGCGCCCGAAGCAGCCCCTATACTGCACAGAATCCCGGACCATCCGCGGGGACAGTCCTTCGGTTCACGTTATCATACAGGCAAAGATTGAACTGCGATCTTGTCCTGCACGGAACCGAAGGACTTTTTATATCATGCCGAAGAATCCTCTTTTTGCTGCAGAGAAATAATTTTGACGGTCTCAGCGCAATATGTTAAAATGTGTGGAGATTTATGACCTCCGAGCATTTTTTGATGAAGAAAGAACGGCGCTCCGCAGATGCGCCTGATGTAGGTGATACAACGTTGAATAACGACATGTTTGACGTCATACAGGCGGATCTCGAAATGCTTGAGCTGACGCTCACGGAAGCGATCGCCTCTGAAACGGCGCTCGTAACGGACATCGGGACGCACCTTGTCTCATCGGGCGGGAAGCGTCTGCGCCCTGCGCTCTTTCTGGTTGCGGCACGCGGAGGAACGTCGTTCGATCCCGCACGTGCAATGCCGATCGCGGCCGCATTGGAGCTTGTTCATACGGCCTCGCTCGTGCATGACGATGTCATTGATGAGGCGGATACGCGGCGCGGCGCTGCGACGGCGAATGCAAAATGGGGAAATCAGATCGCAATCCTGACGGGGGACTACATCTTTGCGCGCGCGTTTAAGCTCATTGCGGAAAAAGGATACGATTCGTCGATTTACGTCAAATTGGCGCAGCTCGTCTGCACGCTGAGCGAGGGGGAGATCCTCCAGGATCATACGGTCTATCAGGTGCCTAAGGACGAGAGCGCATACTATGAGCGCATCCGCAAGAAGACGGCGGACTTCCTTGAGATCTGCTGCGAGCTCGGCGCGATGATCGGCGGAATGAGCGCCGATGATACGGCGCGTATGGCGCAATACGGGCAGGCGCTCGGCATGGCGTTCCAGATCACGGATGATCTGCTGGACTTTCGGCAGACCTCGGAGCATATCGGGAAACCGGCGGGGCACGATCTCGCACAGGGCTATGTGACGCTGCCCGTCATTCGTGCCCTCTCCGTGCTCGATGCACATGGGCGTGCTGAGCTGACGGCTCTCGTTACGAATCCGAAAATGACGGAGGAGGAGGTCGCGCGTGCGCTCGATATCGTGCGCATGACGGACGGTTTGGATTATGCCCAAACGCAGGCAGATGCCTATTTGGAGCGCGCGAAGAACGTGCTGCCGGAGAAGCTGGACGAGCGCGTTCGTGAGACATGTCTCATGGCAGCGGATTTCATCGGGCGGAGAGAATTTTAGAGATAACGCGGCAGTACCGTGAGAAGGAGTCATCCATGTTTGGCATAGGCGTACCGGAGCTGATTTTGATTTTGGTGGTGGGGCTCATCGTATTCGGCCCCGGCAAACTCCCCGAGATGGGACGTACACTCGGCAAAGGGATTCGGGAGTTCCGCAAGGCATCGAATGCGCTGACGGCGGCGATCAATGCGCCGGAGCCTCCGCCTGTGCAGCCGACACAGCCGGCCCCGCAGCATCCCGTATCATCGGAACCCGCTGCAGAGCAGCAGACGGCATCGCCGACGATGCAAACGGCTGCGGCAGCGGTTGAGGCGCATGCAGCGGCGCAGAATGCGCCGGATGCAGAAAATAAAGCGTAGCATATTGTTTTAGGAGGTTCTTATGTTTGGATTGGGGGTACCCGAGCTCGTACTCATTCTCATCATCGGGCTTGTGATCTTTGGACCCGGACGTTTGCCGGACATCGGCAAAGCGCTCGGAAAGAGCATCAAGGAGTTCAAATCGGCCAACAATGAGGAGGAGACGCGGGCGGAGATCAATGTTACGGAAGAGGCAAAGCGTCTGCCGGAGAGCGAGAAGCCCGAGGCGAAGAGCTGACCCATGACAGAGGAATCGAGAGCGGCCGGCGCAGAGGAACAGGCGGATAAGACGCTGCCTCTCCCTGCTGCCGCCGACACGCAGGTGTCGTCTGTGCCTGTATCGGAGCCGGATCCAACGGGCGGAGAGGAACCGCCCGCAGAGGAGGACGACGGCAGCATGTCGCTTGTGGCGCATCTGACGGAGCTGCGCGCGCGGCTCATCAAATGCCTCCTCGCCGTTGCTGCCGGCTCTGCGGTCGGCTATTATTTCATTGACGATATCATGCACTATCTGACCGTTCCGGTTGGAAAGCTCTACTATATGCAGCCCGCGGAGGCGTTCTTTACCTATATCAAGATCGCTGTTGTCGTGGGCTTTCTTCTCGCGCTGCCGGTGATCTTTTACCATGTATGGCGCTTCTTTCTGCCTGCCCTTACGCGGGAGGAACGACTCGTGCTCGGGATCGTTGTCCCCGTGTCGGTTGGCCTTTTCTTCCTCGGACTCGCCTTCTCGTTCTTCCTCGTGTTTCCCGCAGCGATCCTATTCTTCAAAAGCTTCGGCAGCGCGGAGCTCGAGGCGATGTTTTCCGTAAACCGCTATTTCGAATTCGTCATTATGTTTGTGCTGCCGTTCGGCTTCGTCTTTGAACTGCCACTCATCATTACCATTCTCGGCAAGCTGGGCTTTATCTCGTCGGCATTCCTGCAAAAATATGCCCGGATTGTCATCTTTCTCTCGTTTGTCATCGCTGCCGTGATCTCGCCGACGCCGGATGTGTTCACGCAGTCGATGATCGCCCTGCCGATGATTGCGCTGTACGGCGTCGGCTATCTGATCGTTCGGTTTATACTGAGAAAGTAGGAGGGAAAATCTTGGCCTATAAGGATCTGCGCGAATACATTGCGGCGCTCGAGGAGCGCGGGCTTCTGAAGCGCATTGCGGCGGAGGTTGATCCGGAACTTGAGATTACCGAGATCACGGACCGCATCTCAAAGCTGGAGGGGGAGAAGAATGTCGCCCTCCTCTTCGAGAATGTCAGAGGCTCGAAGATGCCTGTGCTTATGAATGCATTCGGCAGCTACGAGCGCATGGCGCTCGCATTCGGCGTGGAGAAGCTCGACGATATTGCCGATGAGCTCACAGAGATCCTCAAGATCCCGCACATCTCCCTGCAGAATAAGATGAACCTCATGACACTGATCCCGATGGCGCGCAAGGCGATCAATTTCCCGAAATACGTGAAGAATGCGCCCTGCCAGGAGGTCATCGAGACGGAGAACCCGAATCTCGACGAGATTCCCATCCTGAAATGCTGGCCGGACGACGGCGGTCCGTTTGTGACCCTGCCGCTCGTCTTTACCAAGAATCCTGCAACGGGCAAGCGCAATGTCGGCATGTACCGCCTGCAGAAGTATGACAGCCGCACGACGGGCATGCACTGGCACATCCACAAGAACGGCGCGGAGAATTTCCGCGATATGAAGGAGCGCGGCGGCCAGCGCATCGAAGCGGCGGTCGCCATCGGCACGGACCCCGTTGTCACCTATGCGGCGACGGCACCGCTGCCGCGTGACATCGACGAGATGGTCTTTGCAGGCTTCCTCCGGCACAAATCCGTCGAGTTGGTGAAATGTGTGACGGTCGATCTCGAGGTGCCGGCGACAGCAGAGATCATCCTCGAAGGCTACGTTGATACGGATGAGATGCGCAGAGAGGGACCGTTCGGTGATCATACGGGCTACTACTCGCTCGCGGACGATTATCCGGTCTTTCACATCACGGCGATTACGCACCGCAAGGATCCGATCTATTCGGCGACGGTTGTCGGCAAACCGCCGATGGAGGACTGCTTCCTCGCAAAGGCCACGGAGCGCATTTTCCTCCCGCTGCTGAAGCAGATGCTCCCCGAGATCATCGATGTCAACATGCCGCTCGAGGGCGTGTTCCACGACTGTATTGTCGTCTCGATCAAGAAGCAGTTCCCGATGCACGCGCGTAAGGTCATGCATGCACTCTGGGGCATGGGACAGATGATGAACGTAAAGATGATCATTGTTGTGGATGCGCACGTGAACGTGCAGGACATGAAGGAAGTCTGGTGGCGCGTCTTCAACAACATCGATGCAAAATACGATCTCGAGATCGTGCAGGGGCCGCTGGATGTTCTTGATCACTCCTCGCCGATGGCAAAGTGGGGCTCGAAGCTCGGGATCGACGCGACCAAGACGTGGCCGGAGGAGGGGCACGCACGCGAGTGGCCTGATGAGATCGCAATGTCGGAGGAGATTGTAAAGCGCGTTGATGCGCGGTGGAAGGAGTTCGGTCTGGATTGAGCTGGTGGATGGAGCGCCTGCGGGCGCATATGAACAACACCGCTTTTCACCATACGGTGTTTTCCCTTCCGTTTGCTCTGATGGGAGCGCTCCTTGCTGCAGACGGGCATCCGCCCCTCAGTGATCTCGCCTGGATCGTGCTCGCCATTACGGCGGCGCGTTCGGCAGCGCTCGCACTCGACAACCTCGCCGATCTGAAATATGATGTGCAGCAGCCCCGCCTCACCTACCGTGCAATGGTGCAGGGCCGCGTGACAAAGAAGGAGGCGCTCGTCTTTATAGGCGTGTGCCTCCTTGTGCTTGTATTTGCGGTGCTGCAGCTGAACCCCGTCTGCATCCGCCTCCTGCCGTTTGCGGCGCTGCCCTTCCTCGTCTACCCCTTTCTGAAGCGTGTGACGGGATGGGTGCACCTTTTCCTCGGCATCGCGATCGGCATGGCTCCGGCGGGGGGATGGGTGGCGATCAGCGGTCGGATCGAACTGCCGATGATCGTGCTTTTCCTCGCAGTTGCGCTCTGGATCGCAGCGTTTGATGCGATGTACGGTGCGCAGGATGAGGCGTTTGACCGCAGCCAGGGACTCCACTCCCTCGCCGTTTCCTTTGGGGCACACGGCGCGTTCCGGATCGCGCGCGCGATGCACGTGCTGTCCATTCTGCTCTTTGCCCTGCTGGGGGGGATGATGCATCTCACGTGGCCGTATTTTATCGGCGTCGCCGTTGCGGCGGCAACGCTCGTCTATCAGCACCGCATTGCCGGGCCGACGGATTTCTCGCGGGTGACGCAGATGTACTTCATGCGCAACGGGATTGTGTCGATTGCAATTTTTATCTTTGCGTGGATGAGTTATTTGGTGTAAAATTTTTATCGGCACACATAGCCGAAAGGAGAGCGTATGGCACGCATTTTGTATGGGAAAGAATTTGCCGCGCGCATTAAGGCAAGCGCAGAACACGAGGCGCTGGCGCTGCGTGCACGCGGAATATATCCGCGCCTTGCCGTCATCATCGTCGGCAGTGACCCCGCGTCGGAAGTTTATGTCCGCAACAAGCAGAAGACGTGTGAGGAACTCGGCATTCTCTCGGATCATATTCCGATGCCGGAGGAGACGACGAAGGAGGAGCTGCTTGCGCGCATCGACGCGCTGAATGCGGACGATCATGTGCACGGCATCCTGGTACAGCTGCCGCTGCCCGCTGCGCTCGCAGGGAGCGAGGAGGAAGTCTTGAGCCGGATCGATCCGCGCAAGGATGTGGACGGCTTTCACCCCGTGAATGTCGGGCATCTCTTTATCGGCACGCCGGGGCTGCGCCCCTGTACGCCTGCGGGGTGTATCCGCATGCTGGAATATGCGGGCATCCCGATGGAGGGAGCACACGCCGTCATCATCGGACGCAGCAATATCGTGGGCAAGCCGATGGCCCATCTCCTGCTCGAACGCCATGCGACCGTTACCCTCTGTCACTCGCGGACGGCGCACCTCGCCGAGATCACGCGTGCGGCGGACATTCTCGTTGCGGCCGTCGGACGGCCGCGCTTTGTCACGGCGGATATGGTAAAGCCGGGCGCGACGGTGATTGATGTCGGCATCAACCGGATTGCGCCGAAGCAACTCGTCGGCGACGTGGACTTTGATGCGGCTGCCGAGGTCGCGGGAGCGATTACACCTGTGCCGGGCGGTGTCGGCCTCCTGACCGTGGCCATGCTGATGGAGAATGTCGTGCAGGCGGCGAAGGCCCAGAACGCATAAGGGGGGATCTTGATATGAAATCCGACGTTGAAATCGCGCGCGCGGCCAAGATGCGCCCGATTGCGGAGATTGCCGGCACGCTCGGGATTGCGGCAGAGCAGATCGAGCCCTACGGCAGATATAAGGCGAAGCTGACTGCCGAAGCGCTTGCCGGGCGCACGAAAAAAAACGGAAAGTTGATCCTTGTTACGGCCATCAATCCGACGCCGGCGGGCGAGGGGAAGACAACGACGAGCATCGGCCTCGCCGACGCACTCCACCGGCAGGGCAAGAAGACGGTTGTTGCTCTGCGCGAGCCCTCGCTCGGCCCCTGCTTCGGCATGAAGGGCGGCGCCGCGGGCGGCGGCTATGCGCAGGTTGTCCCGATGGAGGACATCAACCTCCATTTTACGGGGGATTTCCATGCCATTACGACCGCACACAACCTCCTTGCCGCGCTCATTGACAACCATATCTTTCAGGGCAATGCACTCGATCTCGATGTGAACCGCATCGTATGGAAGCGTGTCCTCGACATCAATGACCGCGCTCTGCGCCATGTAGTCACGGGCCTTGGCGGCCGCGTCCACGGGGTGCCGCGCGAGTCGGGCTTTGACATCACGGTCGCCTCGGAGATGATGGCGATCCTCTGTCTCGCCGACGGGCTCGCGGATATGAAGCACCGTCTCGGCCGCATCCTCATCGGCTACACGCGCAGCGGGCGTCCCGTTCATGCCGAGGAACTCGGTGCAACGGGAGCGCTGGCCCTGCTGTTTAAAGACGCGATCAAGCCGAACCTCGTACAGACCATCGAGGGGACGCCTGCGCTTATCCACGGCGGTCCCTTCGCAAATATCGCGCATGGGTGCAGCAGCGTCATGGCAACAAAATATGCGCTCAAATGTGCGGACTATGTTGTTACGGAGGCGGGCTTCGGCGCGGATCTCGGTGCGGAGAAGTTCTTTGACATCAAATGCCGCCTTGCGGGTCTGAAACCGGATGCGGCCGTTATTGTCGCCACCGTGCGCGCGCTCAAGATGAACGGCGGCGTACCGAAGGATGAACTCGGTACGGAGAACCTCGACGCGCTCAAGAGGGGGGCGGCGAATCTCGAAAAGCACATCGAGAACATCGGCAAGTTCGGACTGCCTGCTGTGGTTGCCGTCAACGTGTTCCCCACCGATACCGAGGCGGAGCTTTCTCTCCTCGAGGAACTCTGCGCGCGTCTCGGTGCACCTGCTGTGCGCTCCGAGGTCTGGGCAAAGGGCGGCGCAGGCGGACTTGCGCTCGCAGATGCGGTAGAGGCCGCGATCAAGAAGCCGTCCGATTTCCATCCGCTCTATGATGTGAAGAAGCCCATCGCGGAGAAGATTGAGATGATTGCCCGAGAAATTTACGGCGCAGACGGTGTGGACTTTACACCGGAGGCAAAGAAACAAATGACGGAGATGGAGATGCTCGGCATGACGGAAACACCCGTCTGCATGGCAAAGACGCAGTACTCCTTCTCGGACAACCCCGCACTGCTCGGACGCCCCGCGGGCTTCCGCATCACCGTGCGCGAGCTGCGCGCCTCCTGGGGTGCGGGCTTTATTGTCGCGCTCACGGGCAGCGTCCTCACGATGCCGGGACTGCCGAAAGTCCCGGCGGCAATGGGCATGGATATCACAGGAGACGGTGTCATTACGGGATTGTTCTGATGCAGAATATGGGATGATTGCAAGACGGAGCAGGGTGTATGGGGATGCCTGATATGACAATAAACGAACAACTTCGCCTTTTGTCCGCGCGCGGCGCGCATGAAGAACTCTGTGCGCTGGCACGGGAATATCTTGCGCGCAGCGCGGAGGAACAGGATGCGGATACGGCATATGCGGCGCGCGTGCTGCTCGGCGAAACGCTGCTCGGCATGACGGCAAAGTCGTTCGATGAGGACTGCTATATTGAGGGCGTCCACGCCCTGATGCAGGCTTACAACGAGCGCGGGAACGCAGGGATTTATGACCTCCTGTGTGGGCTTTCCCATGAACCCAATGCGGCGGCGATGTGTGCCAATTATGAGGCGAATCGCCGTATTCTTGCGTCCATGGAGGGGGCTCCTGCGCTCCCGGACTATGACCGGCTTCCCGTTGCTGTTTTTCCTTTGACCAATGATTACAGTGTGCTCTTTGACAAGGAGCGGCAGGCATTTCTCTTTCATGCACGCGAAAATGCGCTGCAGACGCTGTATCATACGCTGATCTTTTCGGATCTCACGCACGGCGGAGCCGCCCCTTGTATGGAACGATTTTCTCAGGACATACGGAACGATGAGATAAGTGATCTCGGCGTGCGGCTTACAGAAGCCGTTCGCATGCACGATTTCGGCGCATCAATGCAGGAGTGTGCGGAAAAGTATCATCGCCTGTATCCGTATGGGGAACTGTACGAAATATTTCATGCGGAAGCGGCACTTGACCGACAGGATATAGGTGCAGCACTTCGCTATGGGGAAGCGGCGTATGAAAAGCGGAAGATGAGTGCTGCTGCCTGCCGTCTGCTCTACCGTATTTATAAAGCTGCGGGACGGCTGGACCGCGCACTGCTTTTTTTAGTCGTCGGCAAGAGCTGCGACAGCATTGAGTTCCCCCAAAGCGACAGGGAAAAATGCATGCAGGCGCTCACGGCGGCCTATACAAATACGCAGTTTGCTCCCTTTGTTTCAAGAGCCTATTTGGATGCGGGGGCGATGAAGACGCATTTAGAGGCCGCCGTCTGTGCAGAACTGCCCCGCTTCTCCGATCAGCTTCCGGCTTACCGGACGGGCATCTACAATCCATATGGCCTCATGCATATTCGGTCGAAGGTGCTCGCACTTATGAATGCCGTGACAGAGCGGTATAACCTTCCCATTTTCAATGATTTCGTCTTTGATGTTATGAAGGCCGATGAAATGCGCGAGGCGAAGATTGCTCCTGCAGATGAGAGCCCCGTTCTTGTTCCCGTCGCCGCAGCGCGGGAGGAACAGGTGCTGACCTTTCAGAGCACGGGCTTTGAGCGGGCAATGATGCTTGCGCAGGGAGAATTTAATTTCTACCGCGCAGATAAGCCGGTAACAATCCGGTCAGCCGAGCCGTTTCTCGTCGGTGCGCCGATCGTCCTTCGCCACAGCCCCCAACGAAAAAAGTTTGTTCTGAATATCCTTGCCGACGGCCTCAGCTGGAAAGAAATACAGCAGGGGCGTTCTGTGCCGATGCCGAATGTCCTGCGGTTTTTCAGCAAAGGGGTGATCTTTGACAATCATTTCTCCATGGCTGAGTATACCTATCCGGCCCTCGCGACGATCGAGACAGGGCTGTATCAGCATCATACGCAGATCGCAGAGCCCGGGGTTCCCTTCGCGCTTGATCCGTCCTATGTGACAATCTCGGAGCAGATGAAGAAGCTCGGTTATTACTGTGCCAACATACAAAGCTGCGGGGCGGGAATATATAACGGTGCAACGCGCGGGTATGACCGGCTGATTGTAAATCACTGGATGATGCCGGCTGCTGAAGGCATTGAGCGCACGATTCGTCATCTCGAGACATTTGATGAATGCGACAGCTTTCTCTTTACGCATTTTGCGGATACGCATCCGTATAATGCGGATGTCAGTACACCGGCGTATGCGTCGGCGCATTTGCCCCTCTCAGACGTATTGCAGCCGCAGGATATGGGCGCATCGGTATTCCTGAAGCCGAACCCGCTCAGCCAATATGTCAATCACGGTGAAATTCGTGCAGCAGATCGGCAGTTAGGATATCTTTTCGACTACATCGAGCAGCACTATGCGGATGACGAGTACGTTGTTCTGCTCTATTCCGATCACGGCGCGTCGGTACACTCACGCAGCCCGTATCTCATGAGTGAGGAGCAGACGGGAGCGGCGCTGATGGCGCGCGGTGCCGGTGTACCGCAGCTGGGGCGCGTGGATGAACTCGTAAGCGCGGTTGATATCTATAAGATTCTCGGCAAACTTGCGGGCTATCCGATTGATGCGCCGTATCTGGACGGCAACCTGCCGGAGGCATTCGGCGGAACAAGGCGGGAGTATACGGTCAGCAATTCGATCTATCCGGGGCAGACGTATAAGATCTGCGTGCGTACGGAACGTCATGCGTTCCATCTGGAGACGGAGGAGTTTACGCGGGAGGACGGGACGATCTCTCTGGATCGATACAGCTATCATATCCATGAGCGGGACGAGAACTACCGCGAGGTATTTGACGATGCGCTGGCGCGGTATTTTCTGGATATTGTGCGGAACTATACGGAGAGCTTCCGACGCTGAAGCGAGCGGATGCAATTCCTTGCAAAAAGGATTGTTTTGTGCTAATCTTACCAGTGCAATTCATACAATAATACAGACGATGTGC
>NZ_GG749280.1:404439-426120 GCF_000160555.1 Centipeda noxia ATCC 43541 | reverse complement strand
GGACGCCTTCGTCCCCTCGGGGCGGGGGCGTTTTTTCGGGAGGAACAGATTGATGAGCCAGGAATCCGGCGCAAATATTCCAAAGACATATGACCCTGCATCTTTTGAGCGGAAATGGTACGAATACTGGGAGACACATCATTTATTTCACGATGACGCGGATGAGTCTCGTACGCCCTACAGCGTAGTGATCCCCCCGCCGAATGTGACGGGGCAGCTGCACATGGGGCATGCGCTCGACAATACGCTCCAGGATATCCTTGTGCGCTACCAGCGCATGCGCGGCAAGAATGTCGTGTGGATACCGGGGTGCGATCATGCGGGCATTGCCACGCAGGCAAAGGTAGAGGAGAGTCTGCGTGCGGAGGGGACGAACCGATTCGAACTCGGGCGTGAGAAATTTTTGGAGCGTGTCTGGGACTGGAAGCAGCAGTATGGCGACCGCATCATGTATCAGCTGCGCATGCTCGGCGCATCCTGCGACTGGGACCGTGAGCGGTTCACGATGGACGAGGGCTGCAGCCGTGCCGTACGGGAGGTCTTTGTCAGTCTCTACGAGCAGGGGCTGATCTATCAGGGCACACGCATCACGAACTGGTGCCCGCACTGCACGACGGCGATCTCGGACATCGAGGTGGAGCATGAGACAGAGGAGGGGAATCTCTGGCATCTCCGCTACCAAATCGAGGGTACGGATGACTATGTGGAGATCGCGACGACGCGGCCGGAGACGATGTTCGGCGATACGGGGGTCGCTGTGCATCCGGATGATGAGCGCTACAAAGGCCTCGTCGGCAAGACGCTGATCCTGCCCGTGGTGGAGCGGCGCATTCCGCTCTTTGCCGATGCGTATGTCGACCCCGCATTCGGAACGGGTGCGGTCAAGGTGACGCCGGCCCACGACCCGAACGACTTCGAGATGGGACAGCGCCATCATCTCGAGCAAGTCGTCGTCATCAATTCTGACGGAACGATGGGCGAGGGCGCGGGAAAGTACGCGGGACTTGACCGCTACGAATGCCGCAAGGCACTTGTCAAGGAACTCGCAGAGATCGGTGCGCTCGTGCGTACAGAGAAACACGAGCATGCCGTTGGGCACTGCTCGCGCTGCCATGCGACGATTGAGCCGCTTGTGTCAAAGCAGTGGTTCGTCCGCATGGAGGATCTGGCGAAACCGGCGATTGCTGCGGTGAGAGACGGGCGCATCCGCTTCGTTCCCGAACGCTTTACCAAAATATATGAAAACTGGCTCGAGAATATCCGCGACTGGTGCATCTCGCGCCAGCTCTGGTGGGGGCACCGTATTCCCGCATGGCACTGCGCGGACTGCGGTGAGACCTCTGTTTCGCGTGAGGATCTTGCCGCCTGTATGCACTGCGGCAGCAGCCGCATCCATCAGGATGAGGATGTGCTCGATACGTGGTTCAGCTCTGCTCTCTGGCCGTTCGAGACGCTGGGCTGGCCCGAGGAGACGAAGGACCTCCGCCATTTCTATCCGACATCGACGCTCGTTACCGGGTATGACATTATCTTCTTCTGGGTCGCGCGTATGGTCATGATGGGATTGCGCTTCGGGGGCGACGTACCGTTCCGCGATGTGTTCATTCACGGGCTTGTGCGCGACAGCGAGGGACGCAAGATGTCCAAGTCTCTCGGCAACGGCATCGACCCCGTAGAGGTCATCGAGAAATACGGCGCGGACACGCTGCGCTTCATGCTCATCACGGGCAATACCCCGGGCAATGATATGCGCTTCTACTGGGAGCGCGTGGAGGCCGCGCGCAATTTCGCGAATAAGATCTGGAACGCATCGCGCTATATGCTGATGAATCTCGAGGGTACGGACGATTCCTTCGTGCCGGAGGAGAGCGACTGCACGCTCGCCGACCGTTGGATTCTCTCGCGTGCGGCCCAGACGGCGCACGATGTGACGGCGAACCTCGAGAACTACGAGCTCGGCGAAGCAGGCCGCATGATTTACGAGTTCCTGTGGAGCGAGTTCTGCGACTGGTACATCGAACTGACGAAGGCGCGCCTCTATGACAAGGAGAACCCGCGCGCGCGCAATACAGCACTCTATGTCCTGCGCACGGTACTCGAGCGTACGATGCGCCTTCTGCATCCCTTTATGCCGTTCCTGACGGAGGAAATCTGGCAGAAACTGCCGCATGCGGGCGAGAGCATCATGCGTGCGCCATGGCCGGAGGCTGCGGAATCGGATATTGACCCCGCGGCAGAGCAGACGATGACGGCGATCATGGAGGTCATCAAGACGACGCGCAATCTGCGCGCCGAGCTTGGCACGCCGCCGGGGAAGAAGAGTGCGCTCATCCTGCGTGTGCGGGATGAGGCTCTTGCTGCGGAATTTGCGGCGCACGAGGACTATTTCTATGCGCTTGCCTCTGCGTCTGAGGTCTCTTTCCTCGCGGCGGACGCGCCTGATCCGGAGAACGTCGTGACGGGAGCGCTCGCAGGCGCAGCAGTCTATCTGCCGCTCGCGGGACTCATCGACGTGGAGAAGGAAACCGCACGCTTGACAAAGGAGCGCGAGAACCTCGAGAAGGAGATCAAGAGGCTTACAGGAAAACTCTCGAATGAGGGCTTCACTTCCAAGGCCCCTGCTGCCGTCGTGGAAGCAGAGCGTGAGAAGCTGGCAGGGTATGAGGAGAAAATCGGCCTCATCCGGACGCGCCTTGCGGATCTGGCAAAGCTCTGAGGTGCTCCGATGAACTACGCGGAGTCGCTTCGTTATCTCGATGAACTGAATACATTCGGCATCCGTCTGGGCCTTGCGCGCATGGAGGAACTCTGTGCGCGCCTTGGGAACCCGGAGCGTGCCTATACGACGATCCACATTGCAGGAACGAACGGCAAGGGGTCGGCAGCGCAGATGATGGATGCTGTCTTCCGTGCTTCCGGCATCCGCTCCGGACGTTACCTTTCGCCGCACCTCATCTCCTATACGGAACGCATGAGTACAGACGGCCATGATATTTCCGAGGAAACGTTCGCCGCGCTCCTCACGCGCGTGCGCGCAGCGGCGGATGAAATGACTGCCGAGGGGCATGAGCATCCGACGCAGTTCGAGGCACTGACAGCACTTGCCTTCCTCTATTTTGCGGAGGAGCACGTTGAGACTGCCGTCATCGAAACGGGTCTTGGCGGACTTCTCGACTCGACGAATGTCGTTGATCCTGTTCTCACAATCATCACGAACGTGGCGATGGATCATGCCGACCGCTGCGGCGGAACGCTCGCGGGGATTGCGGAGCACAAAGCGGGCATCATTAAGGAAGGCGTGCCTGTCATCACGGCTGCTGCCGGCGCACCGCTCGAGATCATCGAGCAGCGCGCCGAGGAGTGCGGTGCTGACGTATTCGTCTATGGCGAGGATTTTTCAGCGCAGCTCTTCTTGAAAGAGGGCGGTCAGAGCATTGTCTTCCACTCCGTTGTCTGCCGTGAGCCGGCGCCCTTTGAGCTTGCGCTTGCGGGGCCCTATCAGACGGAGAATGCGGCGCTGGTCATTATGGCGGCGCAGGTACTCGGCCGCGAGGATGCGCGCATTACGGAGACGGCGCTGCGCAGCGCGCTGCGCAGCGTACATCATCCGGCGCGCTTTGAAATCCTTGCGGCCGAGAATCTGCAGGTCGTTATTGACGGCGCGCATAACCCGGCCGGGATGCAGGCGCTGCGCGCGGGGTTGGATGCCTACTTCCCCCATGTACCGCGCGTCTTTTTGCTGGGCATCCTGAAGGATAAAGATATTGACGCCATGCTGGCGGCCCTCCTGCGTCCCGGCGATCGAGTCGTCACGGTGCGTCCGAATTCTGTGCGTGCGGCTGGCGCGGATGTCGTTGCGGCGGTCGCTGCGGGGATGGGGCTCGATACGCTTGCATGCGGTGATGTGCAGACGGGGCTTGCTGAGGCCGAGCGGCGTGCGCGTGCAGACGGCGCGCTGCTCGTTGCCGCAGGCTCACTCTACCTTGTGGGCGGCATCCGCGCGCTGCTCACGGCAGGGAGGTGAGAGCGCGTGGCAGAGGATTATTTCAAGCAGAGGCGCCGCGTACTTCGCCAGCGCCGCTGGGGCGGGCGAATGGCCCGCTGCATGATGTACGCGGTGATTGCTGAGGCGTTTTTGATTCCCCTTGTGCCGCTTGCGGCAATGGCTGTGCTGCTCGTCGGGTGTACGGCGCTTTTCCTGCGCCTGCGCATCGATCCAAGTTTTCATCTGCGGCGTCTGCCCTATGATGCCCCGGCGCTGCTCTTTGTCATCATTGGATTTCTCTCCGTTGCGGTCGCACCGGATAAGGCGTTCAGCTTCTATAATTTTTATCATCTCGTGCCGATCTATGCCATGACCTATCTGCTCGCCGGACAGACTCTGCGCGCACCGCGGGATCTGCAGCGCGTCACGCTGGCGATGGCGGCGTCGGCTATGATTGTCGTCCTCTACGGTTTCTATCAATTTATCTTCGGCATCGATATTTCAACGATGAAGTGGGTCGATGGGGCGTCCTTCCCAGAACTCTCAAAGAGAGTGTTTTCAACGTGGGAGAATCCGAATATTCTCGCCGGCTATCTGGATATCGTCATCTGCATCGCGGTGGGACTTATCACAGCACTGCAGCGCGGCTGGCGTGTGTTCACACTCGTTCTGCTTGTTGCGGCACTTGCTTGCCTCGGGATGACCTATGCGCGCGGTGCATGTCTCGTGATCGCCGTAGTGCTTGGATGCTACGGCGCACTGCGCGACCGACGCGTTCTGATCGGAATCGCTGTGCTTGGCGCGGGCGCACTTCTCGCCGACCCCGTGCTTGCAGACCGCTTACTCTCTGTTTTTACGCGCGTAGACACCTCCTCGGAGATGCGGCTCGCGTTTTGGGAGAGCACGATTGCGATGATCATGGATCACCCGTTTCTCGGGGTTGGCTGGGGCATGTATTTCATGGCTTATCCGGAATATGATTTCTACTTGCAGGGCGCGCCCGTCGAGATTGTTCACGCGCACAATATGTATTTGAACTACACCGCTGAGATCGGCATTCCCGGGGCGCTTTCGTTTTTCTGGTTCTTTTTCGGTTCTCTTGTGCTCGCTTTTCGCATAAAGCGCAGAACGCCGCCGTGGGAGACCATTCTCGCTGCGCATGAACATGAATGGAAAACCCTTGCCGACGTGCGGTCGGCACTTGGGCGCTGGCGCAGGCAGCGTTTTGTCGAAGGCCTTGGTCTCGGCCTCGGCCTTGCGTTTATCTCCATTGCGCTCAACGGCTTAACAGATCATCTCCTCTTTAATATACCGTCCTCCATGCTGCTCTGGATGCTCGCTGCCATGACGGCAGCGGCGCATGCGATCGCGGAAGAGATGAAGGAAAAACTGACTGCGCAGGAAAAGGATGCGGATGTGTTGTCAGAAAAAGAATGAGGAATTAAAAATTGTTTGCCCTTTTTTTCACAAATCACAGAAAATGGCGTCAACGTAATCTTGACGCCATTTTTTTTTCGTGATATTCTATGGAAAGATATAATTGGCGTAGACAGATACGATAACTTACAGTTATTTCAGCATGCTTTTTGCGCATAATATATGCGACGAAACAAGACGATCTGAATACCTGTAAGGAAAACGGGGCTGCTGTGCCAGAAGAGTATCAGTGGACGACGGCGGCGAGTGCTGTCCGCCGTATCAGAGGGAGGTTTTTCTATGATCGATATTTCCGATCGCGTTCCCAAGTCCCTTGAGGGAAAAATTGTGAGCGCGGAAGTGGCTGCGGAGTACTTCTCCGACGGCATGGTCATCGGCGCCAGCGGCTTTACGCCGTCCGGCTATCCGAAGGCGGTGCCGCTTGCCATTGCCGAGCGCATGAAGAAGAATCCGTTTAAAGTAAGTCTTTGGACGGGGGCTTCCACGGGACCTGAGCTGGACGGCGCGCTGGTTGAAGCAGACGGAATGAAGCAGCGTCTCCCCTACCAGACGAACACGTCGCTGCGCAATGCGATCAACTCTGGGAAGGTCAGCTACATTGACATGCACCTTTCGCAGGTTGCACAGCAGGCGCGCGAGGGATTCCTCGGCAAGATCGATGTCGCTCTCGTAGAGGCCGTCGCAATCACCGAGGAAGGCATCATTCCCTCGACGTCGGTCGGCAATACGCCGTCATTCGTCCAGAGTGCGGATGTGGTGATCGTCGAGGTGAACACGAGCCAGCCGATGGAACTTGTCGGCATGCACGACATTTACATCCCCCTCGATCCGCCGGATCGCCTGCCCATTCCCATCACAAAGGCGGGCGACCGTATCGGTACGCACTTCATCCCGTGCCCGCTGGACAAGATCAAGTACGTTGTTCCCTCTGACATCACGGATAAGACGCGTCCGCTTGCGCCGCTCGATGCCGCTTCGAAGAGGATGGGCGAACTTACGGTTCAGTTCCTTTCGAAGGAGATCGAAGAAGGGCGTATGCCGAAGGGCCTCCTGCCGCTGCAGTCCGGCGTCGGCAACGTGGCAAATGCTGTTATTGCAGGATTTGTCAACTCCGATTTCACGGATCTCGAAGTCTACACCGAGGTTATCCAGGACGGCATGTTCGATCTGGCGGATGCAGGCAAGCTGAAAGCGGCATCCGGCACGGCGTTCTCGCCTTCTCCGGAGGGCCTCCAGCGCTTCTACAAGGACATCGAGAAGTACAAGAAGATCATGATGCTCCGTCCGCAGGAGATCTCGAATAATCCTGAGGTTGTCCGCCGTCTCGGCGTCATCGCGATGAACACGGCAATCGAGGTCGATATCTACGGAAATGTCAACTCCACCCATATCATGGGAACGAAGATGATGAACGGCATCGGCGGCAGCGGCGACTTTGCACGCAACGCCTACATCACCATTTTCTTCATGACCTCCGAGGCAAAGGGCGGCAAGATCTCTTCGATCGTTCCGTTCTGCTCGCACATTGATCACGGATGCCATGACGTCGACGTCATCATCACGGAGCAGGGCGTCGCGGATCTGCGCGGAAAGTGCCCGCGCGAGCGTGCGCTCGAGATCATCAACAACTGTGCACATCCGGACTACCGTCCTCTTCTGCTCGACTACTACAATCGTGCACTCGAGGCCACGAAGGGCGCACAGACACCGCATCTCCTGGACGAGGCGCTTTCCTTCCACCAGCGTTTCGTAAAGACGGGGACGATGCAGAAATAACATAGACAAAAAGGGCATAAAAGCCCTTTAGGGCCCAAAAAGGACCCAACAAGAACTGTTAAGGTAAAGGAGAATACTTTCATGAGCAATGAAAAGATCCAGGCGGGGCTTGACAAGTACAACGCCACCGTAGAGAAGGCAGCAGCGAAGTTCCCAATGCGTCAAAGCATTCCTGAGCAGGGCCTTTACACCCCGCTCGACATCAAGGACACGGACTATGCAGAGGACATCGGTTTCCCCGGTGTTTATCCCTACACCCGAGGCGTTCAGCCGACGATGTACCGCGGGCGTTTCTGGACGATGCGTATGTACGCAGGTTTCTCCACGGCGGAGGAGTCCAACAAGCGCTATCGTTACCTCATCGAGAGCGGCGCAACGGGCCTTTCCTGCGCATTTGACCTCCCGACGCAGATCGGCTATGACTCGACCGACCCCATCTCTGAGGGCGAGGTCGGCAAGGTCGGTGTTGCGATCGACTCCCTTGCTGATATGGAGATCCTCTTTGATCAGATCGACCTCGGCAAGGTTTCCACGTCCATGACGATCAACGCTCCGGCGTCCGTCCTCCTCGCGATGTACATCGCGGTTGCGGAGAAGCAGGGCGTCTCGGCGGATAAGCTCAAGGGCACGATCCAGAACGACATTCTGAAGGAGTATGCGGCACGCGGCACTTACATTTTCCCGCCGCGCCCGTCCATGCGCCTGATCACGAACATTTTTGAATATTGCTCCAAGAACGTCCCGAACTGGAACACGATTTCCATCTCGGGCTACCACATCCGCGAGGCTGGTTCCACAGCATCGCAGGAAATTGCATTCACCATTGCAGACGGCATCGCTTACGTCGAGGCTGCCATTAAGGCCGGCCTCAACGTTGACGACTTTGCAGGACGTCTCTCCTTCTTCTGGAACGCACACAACAATGTTCTCGAGGAAGTTGCGAAGTTCCGCGCATCCCGCCGCATCTGGGCCAAGGTCATGAAGGATCGTTTCAAGGCCGAGAAAGCAAAATCCCAGATGCTCCGCGTTCACACGCAGACGGCAGGCTCGATGCTCACCGCACAGCAGCCGAACAACAACATCGTCCGCGTTGCGCTCCAGACCGCAGCAGCAGTCATGGGCGGCACGCAGTCGCTGCACACGAACTCCCGCGATGAAGCGCTTGCGCTTCCGACGGAGGATTCGGTTATGGTCGCACTTCGTACGCAGCAGATCGTTGCGTATGAGAGCGGTCTTGCCGATGTGATTGACCCGCTCGCAGGTTCCTACTACGTCGAGGCGATGACCAACCGCATCGAGGCAGAGGCCTGGGAGTACATCAAGAAGATTGATGAGCTCGGCGGCGCTGTTGCGGCGATCGAGAAGGGCTACATCCAGAAGGAGATTCAGGACAGCGCCTACAAGTGGCAGATGGATGTTGAGTCCGGCGCCCGCGTTATCGTCGGCGTCAACAAGTTCCAGGTGGAGGAAGAGGCTCCGAAGAACCTCCTCCGCGTGGATGCTTCCGTCGGCGAGAAGCAGAAGGCTAAGGTCGAGGCGATGAAGGCAAAGCGCGACAACGCAGCCGTTCAGGCGGCTCTGGCTGACCTCAAAAAGGCATGCGCGGATGAGCACGAAAACCTCATGCCGCATATCCTTGCAGCGGTCAAGACCTATGCTACGCTCGGCGAAATCTGCGGTGTTATGCGTGAAGTCTTCGGCGAGTACGAGGCACACGTCAACCTGTAAGAAGCGGTTGTTTGGTGAATACACATGGGGCAGCGCCGCGGTGCGGCGCCGGCTCCCTTCAGGAGGAATATAAAAATGGCAGATAAAATCAGAGTGCTCGTTGCAAAACCGGGTCTGGATGGTCATGATCGCGGCGCTAAGGTCGTTGCGCGCGCACTGCGCGACGCCGGCTTTGAGGTCGTTTACACGGGACTCCGTCAGACCCCTGAGGAGATCGCTGAGGCGGCTCTCCAGGAGGACGTCAACGTTGTTGCAATGAGCATCCTCTCCGGTGCGCATCCGCACCTCTTCCCGACGGTCGTGAACCTCGTTCGCGAGAAGGGAATGAAGGATGTGCTGATCATCGGCGGCGGCGTTATCCCCGAGGGCGATATCCCCGCCCTCAAGAAGGCAGGTGTTGCCGAGGTCTTCACGCCGGGCACGCCGACCAGCGCGATTGTTGATTTCATCAAGGCAAACGTTAAGGCGTAACAACGCCTTTTGAAAGGATGGATGACAGACAGAAAATGCTTCAGTCTGTCATCCATTCCCTTGTTTCTTATGGAGTCACTGCGCTGAGGAGGTGGGCATATGGATATTGCGGCAGAGGTGCTGAAGGGCAATCGCCTCGCACTCTCACGCGCCATCACGGCGATTGAGAACGAGCGCGAGAATGCTGTCGACATCATGAAAGCGCTCTATCCGCATACGGGAAATGCCTACGTACTTGGCATTACCGGCCCCCCGGGTGCGGGCAAAAGCACCATGACGGATAAGATTGCCAAGGAATACCGCAAACGCGGGAAAACGGTCGGCATCATCGCCGTCGACCCTACGAGCCCCTTTTCCGGCGGCGCTATTTTAGGCGACCGCATCCGTATGAACGACCTGACGCTCGACGAGGGCGTTTTTATCCGCAGCATGGGTACGCGCGGCAGCCTCGGCGGCCTCTCGCACAAGACTGCTGACGCGGTAAAGGTCATGGATGCTTTCGGCAAGGACGTTATCTTTGTCGAGACCGTTGGTGTCGGGCAGTCCGAGGTGGATATCGTACGGGCGGCGGACACTACGATGGTTGTGCTGATTCCGGGCATGGGCGACGATATTCAGGCCATCAAGGCGGGAATCTTGGAGATCGGCGATGTATTCGCCATCAACAAGTCCGATCTTGACGGTGCGGATAAACTCGTCCGTGAGATCAATATGATGCTGGATCTGGATGACCATATGTCCGACTGGCGTCCGCCCATCCGTAAGGTCGTCGCGAATCGCGGCGAAGGGATTGCGGAGCTGGTTGACACCGTTGAAGAACACCGTGCCCATATTGAGGGCAATGGGGTTCTCACAGAGCGGCGTACGCGCCGCACACGCGATGAGATGCTGGATATCCTGCATGCAGGTGTCCGGCGCAGCATCGAAGGCCGCATTATCAATACGGGGCGACTCGACGACTATGTGGCAAAGATCAAGGCGCATGAGACCGACCCCTATACGGTGGTCGGCGAGATCATGGCCGAAATGTTGGCATGAGGAAATACTGACGGCGGATGCCCCTCCAGAGGAGGATGACCGCATCAGACATTCCTCGACTCAGCTAGGAGGAAGTATCATGTTCAAGGTTCTGGGAGTGGATCACATCGGCGTTGCCGTTAAGGATCTCGAAGAGGGAAAGAATTTCTGGTCTGATGTTATCGGCATTGCCTGCACGAACCAGGAGACGGTTGCTGAGCAGAAAGTCACGACGACCTTCCATCCGACGCCGAACGGCAGCGAGATTGAGCTGCTCATCGGCACGGCGCCGGACAGCCCCATCACGAAGTACATTGAGAAGAACGGCGAGGGCATTCAGCACGTTGCGCTGCGCGTCGACAACATCGAGAACGCGATCGCCGATCTCATGGCGAAGGGCGTCCGCATGATCGATGAGAAGCCGCGTATCGGCGCGGGCGGCGCGAAGATCGCATTTCTTCATCCGAAATCGACGAAGGGCGTTCTCCTCGAAATCTGTGAACATGAGGATCGCTGAGGAGCGGCGTTTACCCGAAACACATTGCAAAGGAGCTTCGCACTCTGCGATGACTCCAAGTGTTTGACAGATATACAGGAGGGATATGATGTCCACAGTCCAGGAAAAAATTGAGCAGATGCTCAAGAAGAAAGAGCATCTCATGCTCGGTGGCGGCGAGAAGGCAATCGAGAAGCAGCACAGCAAGGGGAAACTCACAGCGCGTGAGCGTCTGAATATGCTCTTCGACGAGGATACCTTCGTTGAGCTCGATATGTTTGTGCGCCATCGCTGCACAAACTTCGGCCAGGAAAAGAAAGAGCTGCCGGGTGAGGGCGTTGTGACGGGCTACGGTACAGTCAACGGCCGTCTCGTTTACGCGTTCGCACAGGACTTCACCGTTGAGGGCGGCTCGCTCGGCGAAAAGCATGCACATAAGATCTGGAAGGTTATGGACCTTGCCATGAAGATGGGCGCACCCTGCATCGGCATCAACGATTCGGGCGGCGCGCGTATCCAGGAGGCGGTTGACGCACTTTCCGGCTACGGCGGCATCTTCTATCGCAATACGAAATCCTCCGGCGTTATTCCCCAGATCTCCGTTATCATGGGACCCTGCGCGGGCGGCGCGGTTTACAGCCCGGCGCTCACAGACTTCATCTACATGGTGAAGAACACGAGCCAGATGTTCATCACCGGCCCTGCTGTTATTAAGTCCGTTACGGCGGAAGAGGTTACGGCAGAGGAACTCGGCGGCGCGATGACGCACAACACCCGTTCCGGTGTTGCGCATTTCGCTGCGGAGAACGATGAGGACTGCATTGATCAGATCCGCTATCTGCTCTCGTTCCTCCCGAGCAACAACATGGAGGAGACCCCGCATGTTGAGACGGGCGATGATCCGAATCGTCAGGATGAGAGTCTCAACACGCTCATTCCCGACAATCCGAATGCACCGTATGATATGAAGGACGTTATTCGCAGTCTCGTTGACAACGGCGAGTTCTACGAAGTACATGAGCATTTCGCAACGAACATCATCTGCTGCTTCGCACGTTTTGACGGCCGTTCGGTCGGCATCATCGCGAACGAGCCGAACGTCATGGCAGGCTGCCTTGATGTCGACGCGTCCAACAAGTCGGCGCGCTTCATTCGCTTCTGCGATGCGTTCAACATTCCGCTTGTCAATCTCGTTGACGTACCGGGCTTCCTGCCGGGTGTCGATCAGGAGTACAGCGGCATCATTCGTCACGGCGCAAAGATGCTCTATGCATACAGCGAGGCGACGGTGCCGAAGGTCACGGTCATCACGCGCAAGGCGTACGGCGGCTCCTACATCGCAATGTGCAACCGCGAGCTCGGCGCGGATCAGGTCATGGCTTGGCCGACCTCCGAGATCGCCGTTATGGGTCCGGCAGGTGCTGCAAATATCATCTTCCGCAAGGATCCGGACAAGGAGGCACGCACGGCAGAATACATCGAGGAGTTTGCAACCCCGTACAAGGCGGCGGAGCGCGGCTACATCGATATGGTCATCACGCCGAGCGAGACGCGCCCCTACATCATCACAGCGCTCAACGCACTTTCCAGCAAGCGCGAAGACAATCCGGCAAAGAAGCATGGGAACATTCCTCTCTAAAAGAGCGGGAGGTATCACAATGGCTACAAACGCTGTGGCACCGGAAATCGTCGCAGCGATTACTGCTGCCGTTCAGACGGCGGCGGGCGGCAAGGTCGTCGCTGTGCGCATCAAGCCTGCAGAGGTTTGGACGCTTGCCAATCGCAGCAACCTTTGAAGGGATTCTGCATGTGCAGATTTTCTTAGGAATATAAACGTTGGAGGAATTACACATGAAAAAGTTCAACATTACTGTCAATGGGACCGCTTATGACGTAGAGGTCGAAGAGGTACGCGCAGGCGGCGCTGCGGCTCCGGCTGCACCTCGTGCTGCTGCGCCGGCTCCCGCTGCTGCTCCGGCTCCGGCTGCAGCACCGGCAGCTCCGGCTCCGGCGGCTGCTGCAAAGCCTGTTTCCGCGGGCGAGCAGTCCATCGACGCTCCGATGCCGGGCAAGATCATCGAGGTCAAGGTTTCGGTCGGTCAGGCGGTCAAGGCCGGCGATACGCTCCTCATTCTCGAGGCGATGAAGATGCAGAACGAAATTGCCGCTCCGTCCGACGGTACGGTCAAGTCGATCAGCGTCTCTGCCGGACAGTCAGTCAAGGTGCGCGATCAGCTCGTCGTCCTCGGCTGATTTCATCGATAAAATATATCGGGAGCCCCAGACGGGGCTCCTTTTTTGTATCCTTGTCAACACGGCGTGAAAATGATAAAATAGAGCGGATATCATCTATTTTCTGAAACGATCAGAGGAGAGCTCTTCATGCATCTGAAGATCCGGATTCTTGACAAATACATTTTCCGGGAGGTCTTTTCTTCCTTTCTTTTTGCTATCTGTGCGTTCTCGGCGGTCTTCATCGGCTCGGGCACGCTTTTTCGCATTGCGCAGTATATTACGGACTACGGCGCGTCGCTGCCGTCGGTCATCAAGATCTTTGTGTTCAGTCTGCCCGGCGTTGTCATGTGGACGTTTCCGATGGCCATGCTGCTCGCGAGTCTCCTGACGTTTGGCCGTCTGTCGTCTGCGAGCGAGATCACCGCGATGAAGTCTTGCGGCATCGGTTTCGGACGCATTGCAGCCCCCGCCATCCTGCTCGGCTTTATCGTGAGCGTCGGAGCGATTTTCTTCAACGAACATGTCGTTCCCCGTGCAAATACGGCGTACCGCAACGTCATCTACTATGAGATCGAAGGCAACTCCGGCATGAAGTCGCAGGAGCATGTTATCATCAAGGAAATCGAGGAAGGACAGATCCGCCGCCTTGTCTATGCGCGCTCTTATGATGCGGAACAGGAGCGGCTGACGGGAATCAGTCTGCAGGTATTCGGCGATGACGGCAAGGTTACTCATGTCGAGAATGCGGAGTATGCGGAGTGGACCGGCACAGAGTGGATCATGCACAACGGCGATGTCTACGACATTGCGGATGAGCATCTTGAGCGCCGTATGCGGTTTGAGACGCAGGTGCTTCCGGTGCAGAAGGATCCGCGTCAGATCATCCGGGAGCAAAAGGTGCCCGAGGAGATGACGATGCGTGAACTGCGCCATCAGATCGCCCTCATGCAGACGCAGTACGTCAATACGAGCAAGTTGGAGGCGGAGCTCTATCAGCGTGTTTCCGTTCCGATGGCGAGCCTCATCTTTACGCTGATCGGCGTTCCGCTCGGACTGCAGCCGACGCGCAACTCATCGTCGGCAGGCTTTGCGATGAGTGTCATCATTATCTTTTTCTACTATGCGCTGATGACGATGGGCAATGCATTTGCCCGCGGGGAGGTTCTGCCGCCGATGCTTGCCGTGTGGATTCCGAACATCGTCGGCATCATTGCGGGAACCATTCTTTTGCGCCGCGCTTCGCAGTAATGAACGATCGTTTGCAGCATATCAACTGTAATTTTTTCACAAAGGGGTGACGCTTCTATGTACGGTATTACGCTTATTCTCGTCCTCGCTGTCGTCGGCGGCGTCATCGCATTCATCGGCGATCGTCTCGGAACACGCATCGGCAAGCGCAAGCTGTCGATTTTCGGACTCAGACCGCGTCACACCGCGGTGGTTGTCACCATATTCACGGGCGTCTGCATTACGACGGTCACATTTGGCATTATGGCGGCCGTGTCCGAGAATGTGCGCACGGCGCTCTTTGGAATGGACCGGCTGAATGCCATGATCGCGGATACGCGTGCGGCGCTGGATTTTACTTCGGGAGAGCTGGAGCGTGCACAGAGCGCTCAGGAGAAGGCAAGCAGCGAGCTGGCAAAATCCGAAGAGGAGATTGCGCGGCTTGAGGGGGAGCAGTCTTCTTTGCGTGCAGAGTCCGACCGCCTCTCGGCGGGGAACCGGGCGCTGATGATGGAAAAAGAGGGACTGGTGTCGATCAACGGGCGCCTTGCGGGGGAAAACCAGAACCTGCAGGAAGACATTCGCACGCTCGGCATCCGTGCCCAGGAGCTGCGCGCAGGGATCCTCAATCTGCGCGAGGGGAATATTACCTATCAGGCAGGGGAGATCATCGCGAGCGGCATTATCCCGGCAGGCCTCAGTCACGATGAGATCGAGCGCGGCCTTGCAGGCATCGCGCAGCTCGGCACGCGCAACATCTCCGCGCGTCTCGGCGAGAACCATACCGATCAGGACATCTGGATCTATAGACCGGAATACGAGGCCGCCATCCGAGCGATCGAAGAGAGTTCCGCCGACATGATCGTGCGCATTGTCGCGGCAGGGAATCTCGTGCGCGGCGATGAGATTCGCGCCTCTATCGAGCTCTATCCGAACCGCGTGATCTACCGTGACGGGGAGCTCATCATCGCGCGCGTCTACGCGCCCGAGGTGCTCGGCAGAGGCACCGAGCAGTCGGTGATGGCGTTCCTGCGCGAAGTCAATGCGGCAGCTGCGGCGAAGGGGATCCTTCCCGATCCGATCCGCGGAACGGTCGGCGTCATCGAGGGTGCCGAGTTCTACGCACTCGTGCAGGATCTTGCGGGGCGTACGGGGGCAGTCGTTATCTCGGCCTATGCGGACGGCGATACGGATGCCATGGGCCCCCTGCGGCTGAAATTCAAGATCGAAAATGAGAGCGGGGGCGGCACATGAGCGGTCCTGTCCTTGCGATTGACCCCGGCAGGGAGAAATGCGGCGTCGCTGTTCTCTCTGCCGGGGGAGCGATCCTCGTCCGGAAGGTTGTGGCAACTGCGGATCTCGGAAGCTGTGTCGGCGGTTTAATCGCGGCACATGAGCCGGCTGTCGTTATGGGCAACGGTACGACGAGTGCGGAGGCGAAGACGCGTGTAGAGTGTCTCGGTGTGACGGTAACTCTTGCCGATGAATACCGCACGACGGACGAGGCAAAGCGTCTCTATTGGGACGTGCATCCGCCGCGCGGATGGCGCCGCTTCGTGCCGCGCGGAATGCTTGTGCCGCCGGTGCCGGTGGATGACTTTGTCGCCGTCATTTTGGCGCGGCGGTTTTTGGCGGAGCAGCAATCGCATTCTTCAATTGACAGCGTCTCTGTCCTGCGGTAAGATGATCAGAAGTGTATTCTATGGACTTCTGTTAAGGAGAACAATATTTCATGCCCGATCATGTTTTAGCATTTATGATTGCGCTTGGCATGGCGCTCATACTGACGCCCGCCGTCATCGCCTTTGCACGGCAGACGGGAGCGCTGGATAAACCGGATGCGCGCAAGGTACATGTACGCCCCATTCCGCGCATCGGCGGCATTGGCATCTATGCTGCATTTATGGCGTCGATTCTCGTGCAGCTTATTTTCGCTGACGTCACGCCGGAATTCATGACGAGTCTCATTGGACTCATGATCGGCGGCACGATCATTGTCGCCATCGGAATCATCGACGACTACTGCGATCTGCCGGCAAAGGTGAAGCTGCTCGGTCAGATCTTCGCGGCAGCGGTGCTTGTCATCGGCTTTGATGTGCGCATCGACGTCATCACCGATCCGTTCGGTGACTACATCTACCTCGAGTTCCTTGCGATTCCCGCGACGATTTTCTGGGTCGTGGGGCTGACGAATACGGTCAATCTGATTGACGGACTCGATGGCCTTGCGGCGGGCGTCTCTTCGATCGCCGCCGTTACCATTTTCCTCGTGGCGATGGAGGAGGGGATCCCCTTCGTCGCAATGGTTACCGCGGCGCTCGCGGGCGCTGCGGTCGGCTTTCTTTACTACAACTTCAATCCCGCACGCATTTTTATGGGGGATACGGGGAGTATGTTCCTCGGGTTTATGCTCGCGGGAATCTCCGTCGTCGGCGCGGTGAAGAGCGCAGCGACCATTGCACTTATCGTTCCGATTCTTGCGCTTGGCCTGCCGATTCTCGATACGACATTTGCCATCGTGCGGCGTGCACGAAACCATCGACCGATCTTCAAGCCGGACAAGGGACATCTGCATCATCGTCTGCTCGCACACGGGTTCACGCAGAAGCAGGCGGTGCTCCTCATGTATGTCGTCAGCGCGCTTTTCGGCCTCTGTGCGATCGCTCTTACGGCAGTCAGCACACAGGCGGCGGCTCTCATCATTCTGATCGTTGCCGCTGCGGTACTTGTCGGCGCGCGCAAGCTGGGCATTCTCCAGCTGGATGTGCCGCAGCAAAAATAACCTTTACGATTTCATTCCAGAGAGGAGCAGAGGAAGAATGACCGGCAAAATCAAAGTCATGTCGATCTTTGGCACGCGTCCCGAGGCGATTAAGATGGCGCCCGTTGTCATGGAGCTCATGCGTCATGCAGATGAGATCGAAACGCGGACGCTCGTCACAGCACAGCACCGCGAGATGCTCGATCAAGTGCTGCGTCTCTTCCACATTGTTCCCGATTACGATCTGAATATCATGGCGGCAGGGCAGACGCTCTTTGACATCACAACGCGCGCAATGATGGGCATCAACGAGGTGTTCCAAAAGGACCGCCCCGATCTTGTCCTCGTCCACGGCGATACAACGACGACCTTTGCCGGCGCGCTCGCCGCGTACTATCATCAGATTCCCGTCGGGCATGTTGAGGCGGGACTTCGGACGCACGATATCTATTCCCCCTTTCCGGAGGAGATGAACCGGCGCCTCACGGGCGGCATCGCGACACTGCACTTCGCGCCGACTTCGACGGCGCATGCGAATCTTGTCGCGGAGGGCGTGCCGGAGCGCCGCATCTTTGTTACGGGAAACACGGTGATCGATGCGCTGCATCATACTGTTCGCCCGGACTATGTGCTCCCCGAGGGACTTGCACAGGTCGACTTTGCGAACCACCGCGTGCTTCTCGTTACGACGCATCGGCGCGAGAATCTCGGCGAACCCATGCGGCATGTCTATCGCGCGATCCACGATATTGTCGACGAGCTGGACGATGTGGAGGTGATCTTTCCCGTTCACCGCAATCCGAAGGTGCGCGAGATCGTTCGGGAGGAGCTCGGGGGGCTCGCGCACGTATATCTCATCGACCCGCTTGACTATGAACCGTTTGCGAACCTCATGGCCCGTGTTGATATCGTGCTCACGGATTCAGGCGGTATTCAGGAGGAGGCTCCCTCGCTCGGAAAGCCGGTCCTCGTGCTGCGCGATACGACGGAGCGTCCCGAGGCAGTTGCTGCGGGGACGGTGCGCCTCATCGGGACGGACGAGCAGCGCGTCTACAACGAGACGATGCGTCTCCTCACCGAGCCGACCGCGTACACGCATATGGCGGAGGCGGTGAATCCCTACGGCGACGGAGAGGCGGCACGCCGCATCATCGAGGCGATTCTCTACCACGCGGGGAAAATCGCCGCACCGCCGGAGCCGTTCCGCAGCGAATAGGGCGGCAGCGGCCGGAAGGAGGAGCTCATGGAGCAAAAGCCATCGCAGACACCGTCGGGCATGACGGATGCACTGCGCGCCTTTGGCCTCTTGTCGGGCGTCGGCATTTATTTTCTCGTCTTTCTCGGCATCTTTATCTATTTTGGGAAATGTGCAGACGACTTCCTCGGCACGGGGCGCGTCTGCACCATCATCGGCATTATTCTCGGTTTCCCTGCGGCGATCTATTCGCTCTATCGTCAGCTGAAATACTATAAGATTGTATAATTGGTTTGCGTTACAGTGCTCCGCAAAGAACACGGACTTTGCGGAGCATTTTGTTGTGTTTTATGATATACTTTAGAAAATGATCATTGGATGATTGCCGCGTCATAGTCGGCCTGAGAGGAGTATGCAGGATGTTTGGCATCATTGTGGGAACGCATGGGAAATTTTCTGAGGAAATTATAAAGTCCTGCGAGATGATCTGTGGTCCGCAGGCAAATGTGCGCGCCGTGACGCTTGTCCCGGGCGAGGGCCCCGACGATATGGCGAAGAAGTACGAGGCAGCCATTGCGGAGCTTGACTGCGCGGACGGGGTGCTCTTTCTGAACGATCTTTTCGGCGGCAGCCCGTACAATGCCGCCTGCCGTCTGGCTGCATCCAACGAGACGTATGGTGTCGTCGCGGGGCTCAGCCTGCCTATGCTGATCGAGATGGTCAGCGCCCAGCTCACCGGCGGACCCTATGACATCCTGGCGCTGATGGAGCGTGCAGCCGATGCGGGCCGCAGCGGCACGCAGCTCTTCCATGCGTCGCGCATGGAAGAGGAGGCCGACGACGATCTTTGAGCGCGTCTGATTTTCCGATCGAGAGCGCCCGGAGGGGGATTTTTATGGCAAAGGTGAAATATCGCTGGGCGACGCTGGGCTGCGGTGTGATCGGACATCAGCTCGCACAGGCGATGCGCCGGCTGGGGGGAGGACTGTATTCCGTCGCCAACCGAACGCAGGAAAAGGCCGAGGCATTTGCCGCGCAGTACGCGATCCCGAAGGTCTATGCACGGATGGAGGATGTATTCGATGATCCCGATGTGGACATTATCTACATCTCCACCCCGCACAACACGCACATCAACTATCTCCTGCCGGCGCTCTCCGCCGGCAAGCATGTTCTCTGCGAGAAATCCATCACGCTGAACTCCGACGAGCTGGCACAGGCAGTCGCCTGCGCGCGGGAACACGGCGCGGTGCTCGCGGAGGCGATGACGATCTACCATATGCCCGTCTATCGCAGGCTCCGCGAAATCATCGCATCCGGCTCCCTCGGATCGCTGCGCATGATTCAGATGAATTTCGGCAGCTACAAGGAATACGATATGAAGAACCGCTTCTTCAATCGTGCGCTTGCAGGCGGTGCGATGCTGGACATCGGTGTCTATGCGCTGTCCTTTGTCCGCTGGTTCCTCTCGTCTCCGCCGACAGAGGTGCTCTCGCAGGTGAAGTATGCGCCGACGGGTGTCGATGAGCAGGCAAGCATTCTCCTCAAGAACAGAGAGGAGGAGATGGCGGCCGTCACGCTCTCTCTGCATGCAAAGCAGCCGAAGCGCGGAACGGTCGTGTTTGACCGCGGCTATATAGAGATGTTCGAGTATCCGCGCGGGGAGAAGGCCCTCATCACGTGGACGGCAGACGGACGTACGGAGGAGATCGCTGCCGGCAGCACGGCGGAGGCACTCTGCTATGAGGTGCTGGACATGGAGGCGGCGGCTGCCGGCATGCGCAACGATATGCACCTCGACTATACGATGGATGTGATGGATCTCATGACAAAGATCCGCCGCTCGTGGGGAATGAAATATCCCGAAGAAGAGTAGGGAAAGACGCAGAGCCGCTGCAGGGAGAACGTTTCTGCAGCGGCTTTTTCGCATGGTTCTTTTGATTGCACGGGGAACGAGTCTTTGTTATAATGAGGAAGATTGTATACAAGAGAAGAGGTGATGGGATGATACGGCTGATTTTTTCGGATATGGACGGGACGCTGCTGGATGAGAACGGGAAACTGCCGGGGGGATTCGGCGATCTGTACCGGCGGCTGAGGGAGCGCGGGATCCGCTTCGCGCCTGCATCGGGGCGGCAGTATTCCTCGCTTTTGCAGACATTTGCGCCATGGCAGGAGGAGCTGATCTTTGTCGCGGAGAACGGCACGATGGTCATGGAGCGCGGCAGGGAACTCTTCTCGCGTACGGTGGATCGCGCGCTTGCCCTTGACGTCATGCGGACGGCCGGAGAACTCCCCCATGTGGGCAGTGTGTTCTGCGGAAAGAAGGGCGGTTATCTGCACGCGGACGACGATGCACCGGCGTTTCGTGCGGAGCTTGCGAAATACGTCACGCAGACAGTGATTGTGGATGACTTCGGCGCTGTGGACGACGAACCGATCAAAATGTCGTTCTGTGATTTCACGGGCAATGCGGAGCAGACCATTCTTCCCATCATGCGGCAGTATGCGGATCGTCTGCAGGTTACGCTCTCGAGCACCGAGTGGGTCGATCTCTACAGTCGGGGTGTGAATAAGGGTGTCGCCGCGGCCAAGATTCAGGCACGGCTGGGTATTGCGCCCGAGGAGTGTGCTGCGTTCGGCGATTATGAGAACGACCTCGAGCTGATGGACGCCGTCGGGTACAGCTTTGCGATGGAGAATGCTCTGCCCGAGGTGAAGGCACGTGCGCGCTACCTCGCGCCGAGCAATCGCGCGCACGGGGTTATGGAGGTCTGCGAGCGCATTCTCGCGGGCGAATTTGACTGAGGTAATCTATGCGTTTTGATTATCATATGCATCTGGAGTACGGCTCCTATGACGAGGACTATGCGGAGGGATTCTTCCGCGCGGCGGCGGAGCGCGGCGTTGATGAGATCGGATTCTCGGAGCACGCGCACACATTCCCGGAGTTCGAGCAGCTCTACTATGACGATCTCATTCTCGACGACAGCTTTGTGGGCGCGTTCCAGCGCAAATGGCTGAAGACAAATAAGTTCAAGTATACGCTCGATGAATATTTTTCCTTCATCGAGAAGCTGCGCAAGAAGCACAAGGTGCTCGCCGGCATCGAGGTCTGCAATTTTCAGGATCAGGAGGCTGCCGCAAAGATTTTGCGCGCCTATCCGTTCGACTACATTATCGGTTCGGTGCACTTCCTGCGCGGCTGGGCGTATGATACGGCGGCGATCAAGGCGGAGTGGGACAACCACCCGCTCACCGATATTTACGAATGGTACGCGCAGGAGGCTGAAAAGCTCGCTGCAGCGGGGCTCTACGATGCGCTCGGACATCCGTTCAACATCCGCCTCTAT